>JAFXTE010000007.1 GCA_017525245.1 Bacteroidales bacterium
CCAATGTCCGT
The DNA here is from genome assembly GCA_017525245.1 of Bacteroidales bacterium. Lineage (GTDB taxonomy): Bacteria > Bacteroidota > Bacteroidia > Bacteroidales > WCHB1-69 > F23-D06. The sequence goes on from JAFXTE010000007.1 coordinate 12, forward strand.
CGCGGTATATGAAGCTGAAATTGCGGGCGTGGTCATCGTAGTTGTGGGCGTAATGGTTGAAAACCATCCTTCGGAATTGTTGTTCCACAGCCGCAGGCGATTGTGTGAGGTAGCCTGTGAGCTGCAAGAGCGTGTAGTAATCCATTTTAGGTGGGGAGATGGGTTCGTTGAGCAGTCCACTGGCTGTGGCCACATGCAACCGTTTACCGTTTTCATCGATATCGTACCGTTTCGTGGCAAAATACTTCCCTTCCATCAATCGGAACTCTGGAACGTCAATGCCTGCCCGTTTTGCGACCTCATTATAGCGGTATTCCATTTGCCCGATGTCCTGCGGGTCATAGATATGCCGGAATTTGACGAGCCAGTGCCCATCCGCGTCATGGTAAACACATTTTGGGCGGACACCCCCGGAATTGCCGCTGTTCATCAACAGCAGACCTGCGTTCTCGTCTTTTTTCTCCGAAAGCACCTCCAACGCCATAGTTTGCATCTCATCAAGCGTGACAGACGAAGCCATTTCCATCAGCCTGTTTTCAGGGACGTAGCATAGCGCCCCCATTCCGGAACTTCCTACAATACTCAGTTGTTGGATTGGTGTAAGACTTTGATAGTCAATCCCATTACGACGCAAAACCTTGTGCAAGAGATAGTCGCCATAACCTCCTGGAAGACTGTCTTCGAAGATGCCGAAGTTACCGTTAAAGGGTCGGTAGTCTGCGGTGAAAAGTCCCGTTTTCAAGGGCAAATGTAACGGTGATATAGAAAAGCCGTCGCGAAGCCATTCCCGATCGTATTCAAACTGGCAACACGAATGGGTATCCATTGAAAGTGTTCCCACGTTACGTTCATGGCACATCACGCGCACATATTTCACATCCTTTATCATACGCCGCGTTTTCTGGTTTTGTTCTTGTTTATTTCCAGCAATTCCTCCATAGTGTCGTATTTAGGCTCGGCAAGAAGTTGCATCATCTCTTCGGAGTAGCCAAGGGCCTTTGCCAGACGAACGTATGATTCCAACGAAATGGCATGTTTCAGTTCAAACCGTTGGATAGTGGAGGCCGGAACACCGCTCATTGTCGCCAAACTCTTGGTGGATAGCTTTTTCTCCAAACGACGGGCACGGAGATTCACTGCCAACTGTTGCATGGTTTGCGACAAAGGGTACGGGTCAAATACATATTCGTTACGCATATAATACTATGTGTAAAAAGATATTTCGTTGTTTTACGCAGCATATATTATGCGTAAAATTTTCGGCAAAGATACAAAAAATTCTGATTTAATAACAGCGTCAGAATTTTATCCCCCCTGATAATCATTCTACATTCATAATTCTTAATTCTTAATTGTCTTCCACCCTCCGTCCCCGTCCGCAATAATAAACCATGCCTCCAGTTCCGGATGCTGTTTCACGATTTGTGCGGACGTCTCGTGGCCGAGCACCATGAAAGCGGTGGCGTAGGCGTCGGCGGTGGCGCAGTCGGGGGCGACAACTGTGACGCTCAGCAGGTTGGTGCGCTCGGGCTGGCCGGTGCGCGGGTCGAGAATGTGGGTGTAGCGTACGCCGTCCTCCTCAAAGTAGTTGCGGTAGTTGCCGCTCGTGGCCACGGCGCGATGGTCGGGTAGGGGAAGGCTTTCGAAGCTCTCCCGCGCACCGTCGGCCGTTTGGGTCGGAATTTGGATGCCCACTTTCCAGGGTTTGCCGTTCTTGTTGCCGCGGGCCGCCACCTCCCCGCCAATCTCGACGAGACAGTCTGCATAGCCGTTGTCCACTAACCAGTCGGCTACCCGATCGACCGCATAGCCCTTCGCCACAGCGTTGAAGTTCAGCTGCACGCGCGGATCTTTGCGAAGGATGCTGTCGCCTTGCAGGTCAACAAGTTGGAAACTGACGAACTCGCGAACCGCTGCGAGCGTGTCGTCACCAACCGTGTGGCGCACGCCGTCCTTGCCGAACCCCCACAGCTGCACTAACGGCTGCACGGTGCAGTCGAACGCGCCGTCAGTGGCTGCACTCACCGTCTTGGAAAGCCGCAGAACGGCGAGGAAATCCTCGTTTAAAGGAACATCTTCACCCTTGTTCCACCGGTAAATCAGCGCGGTGGTGTCGAAAATGGAGAATGTGTGCGACAAATCAGACAAAATAGAGTCGATTTGCGGGCGCAACATGCTGCTTTCATCCGAAGAACTGTTGCCGATGCAGTTGATGGAGTACATCGTGCCAAATGCCTGACCTTCAAAGTGGATGACGGACTTCTGTTGACAGGAACTCGTCAATAGTATCAGGCTTGACAATATAATGTATAAGGCATTTATTTTCATTTTGAAGATTTTTGTGAAATAAGACAAAAGGAAGGTGGAATGGTGATCGCCAACAGGCAGGAAATGATTAGCAGATATGCTAACGGATTGTGTTTGTGCTGATGATCAATGAGTTGTGACTGGTACAGTTTTTCCGGTTCCAGTGCGTTGATGCGGTCAAGTCGTTCGCTTGACAGGCATCGCATCTCAAGCTGATGGGAGCCGGTACGGACATTTTCGGAGAAAACGATGTCCAAACGGCTTTTCAAAGTGCTGGAATCAAGCGTGAATGTTTTGTCTATACGTTCATTTCCGTTGAAAAAGAGTTGGAAATCAGCGTCTTGTATATCTGCAAAGGATAGAAGGAAAAGTGCGGTGGCATTATTAAGCCGTGCTTCTTTATTCATGAAATCCTCCAAATAGATGTGGAGCGTGTCAGGGCGGTTGGCCTTCCAGAATAGGAATTTTGGGTAATGCTGTGCTTGAAGTTCGGAATTCCAAGCCAGTGGGAGATATAGGATTCGCTCGGGTTTGTTTACCACACGGACGTGTAGGTTTTTCGTGACTATCCAGACCTCGTGGTCTTCCGATTTCAATTGAATGTCAAAGAAATACTCATTTTGCCCAGACAGAGTGTCTTCTATGGTTTTGGGAGATTTGGGCATGATATTGATGTTCCCGTAAGAATTGGCGACTTGGATCCTGTTTTGGATTAGGAAATGGGGGTCTTTCGTCTTGGCTGAAAGAGTGAATGAACCGTCATAACAGCAGTGGATTTGTTGTTCTGACATTACGCCGAACGGCCACAGTTCAAGTCTTTCATCTTGCATGTCTTGCAGATTTACCACCAATTCTCTCGGCATAAACGCACATATTGGTTTCATTTTATGCCCTTTAGCGTCAATGAGAAAGAAATCTGGACATAGTTTGAGCGTTTCCACTAACGTTTTGTCGTAGGCGTTGCGGGTGAGCATAATATAAAAGACATAAACGTTGGCGGGTTTTATCTTGCACCAGTTTCGGATGAAACGGTTGACAGCCTCCCGGTCCTTTTCGTCACTGGAACTGTTGCTGATCAGGTAGATGAAATTGTCCTTCTTGTTGTCAATGTGTTTCACGGCGTCTTTCAATGCGTTGTAGAGATTGGCTTTCGTTTTTTCCCGCATCAGCCGTTTCACTTCATTGTCTATTTTTGTGGAAACTATATCGGCCTGATTGTCAGTGTGTTCAGCTGCGTTAAAGGTGATTGGCGTGCAGGTTTCTTCCTGAAACGGGATTATTGTCACTTGGCCTTCTTGCAATGTCTGGATGTCTTTTTCAAGCCATATCCGCGTGTTATTCCAAAGGTTTTCGGATTTGCCCAAGGAAGAGCTGACATCAATCATGTAGATAATGTTGCGTTCGCGCTGTGCTTGAAGAAGAACGGCGGGGAATAAACAGCATGTTAGTGCTAATATTTTGATAATCAAGTGTTTCAAAACAATGTAAAAGGTTTTCTTTGACGTTGCAAATGTACGAAATAAACCAAAAGGTTTGGGAATGGTCTTCCTTTTTCCGATTAAAAATGTACTTTTGCACGCGAATTTTTTTGATTGTATATTATGAAGAAAATATTAATCACGTTGTTCTTTACTATAGCGTTTGCGGTCGGTTACAGCCAAACGCAGCCGATGAAGTTTTTGGGTATCGGTATGAACAGCACGATGTCCACGTTTGTTTCCAAGCTGAAAGGCAAAGGTTTTGTGGAAGATGTGAGCCATGCGAGACCCAACTATACTGTGATGAAAGGAACTTTCGCTGGCGAGCGTGTGAAACTGGAAATCCGCTCAGCTGCCAAAACACACCTCATCTACAAGGTGGATGTCTATTTCAACATGAGCACCCAATTTACGTATCCGGATTTGCAGGAACGATTGATTGGAAAGTATGGTGAGATTGCGCAGGAATTCAATAATATAAAAGGAGAACCAGTCTTTGTGAAATATACTACGGACTATTCCCAATGGCAAATGAATACAGACACGCTAACCCAAGCATATAACACGATTATTCTGTCTAAATGCAGCTATCAAAGCACTTCTCCGGTGGTCATTTCTTATATTGACGGGAAGAATTCCAAGGTGGAAGCCTTAGAGGTGAATTCAGATTTTTGACGTGTGATGTGGAATTTTTGACTTTAGATCGCGTTTAAAAGTGCAAGAATAGGTTCACGGGTAATAAATTCTTTCCTTTTTCCATCGTTTCGCAGCTGAGGGAGAAGATGCGTAGCTCTTTCCCGAAATGGCTGGCTTTGCCCTTTTCGGACAGACGATTGTACCAGAAGGTGTTATCTGCTTCGTTAAGAATTACAAAATCCAGTAAAGAGGAAGATGCAATGGCTTCGTTTACAAATGGATAAAGTCTGTTTTGGGTTAAGTCGCCGATAGTCTTCAGGCTGTTTTGATAAGATTTCAAGGCCTCTTTTGAATCAGAGAAAACGAGGGCATTGTCTTTTTCTATAAACCAAGTGGCGGAGTCAGGGACAAAGGTTGTCAGCAGCGGAGAAAGCGGGAACGGAATAGGGAAGAACCCATCGGGGTGGACTTTTCGGACGGAGTCCGCCGCAACAGCATTTCCGTAAAAGACTTCCAAAGCGTTTTTGCTGCTGTCGGGTAACAGGATGGCGAATCGATGGTTGCATGAGTCGGTGCACAGAGAAAAGTAACCCGCTTCCGAAGGGTTAAGTTCTGTGAAATGTTCCGGATGTTGCAGCGTTTTCATTTTGTTGCTCTCACGTATTCGTGGTGTCTCCAATTGGGTGTACCAGTCGGATTTCGCCGGGATAAAACTGGTGATTTCGCTTCCGTTGCCACTCCTTTGGACGAAGAGTCCATAGCGGCTGTCATCGGGTTGGCTTACATGTGTATAGCCGGAAAGGTACATCCCGTTGCCGGAAAAGCGCAGTTGCAACGCAGTCCATCCAATCGGATTCAGGCATTCGGCCAACGCTTTAGCTGCTTCTCCGTTCAGAAAGGTGGAAAGGTAAGGAATGTAGTCTTTGGTGTTGATTAACAACCAGTTTTGTTTTTGGTTTTTTTCGGAAAGCTGATACATCTCCTTGAATTGCTTTTCCGATAAAAGGTTTTTGGGATGAGAATGCTGAACGATGGCGCGTTTCAGCAGTTCCAAGTCGGTGGAGAAGGAGATGATGTGGTTGGTATAAACGAACTTGACACTTTTGTAATTGGTGCCGTAGGTGTAGATGCGGTTGTTCTCAAAGGCGGTATAGTTGTTGGGATCGATGCTGAGGGCGCGCAAAAGCCGTCGGAAGGCCGCCTTGTCGGCGTGCGTGTTGAAAAGCAGGCTGACGGTGTTGTTCTGGATGTGACCTGAAACTGTGAGGTCGTACTCGCCGGCAGGTAGTTTGTTCCGCATGGTCTCGTATGCGGGTAAGGCATCCATTGCGAAAAGCTCGTTCAAGTACGGGGTCAATTCCTTTGTGCCGGACACGAACCCATCGTTGTCATTCAGCGTGAAAATATACGCTGCGTCGGTCGGAATGGCCTCAATCAACTCCGATTTTGACTGCCGGAAGAGCGTGTAATAGAAAAAGATACCCACACCGGCAAGGATGACTGCGATGATGGTGAGCCAAATTAGCCATGGACGGTTTTCTTTCATAATGGTTATGGGTTATAGGTTATTGGTTATTGAAGCTGGTTAGTGGTTTAGGAGGTTAGGAAGGGGGAATGTAGAGACGCAAAATTTTGCGTCTCTACGGTCGGAAATTATTCGTTGTCAGATTTCTCTGCGGGTTCCTCGGTCTTTTCCTCGGTTGCCGGTTCCTCTAAATCCACCAGATTGTGCTCCACGAGGATATTGTACCAAGAGAAGACCTTCTTCATGTTGGAAACATAGACACGGTCGCGGTCGTATTCGGGAAGAATCTCAGCGAAATACGCCTTGATGGCGTTGCTATCTTTAGGAATCTCCAATTTCTTACCGTCTTCTTTGCGATAAATGTTCTGGAAAACGGTCTGTAACGGTACTTCGTCCGTCTCAGTGAAAATGGCGATATTGTCCAATGCGGCTACACCATCGTTTGAGAATGCAGGGAAACGTTTGCCGTCATCGAGTCCTTCCACGATGAAGCTGTTAGGGGTTTTTGAAAGGAATTTGAACAGGCCTCCTTTGCCTGTGATCGATAAAATCTTGCTTAAATCCATCTTTTTTAAGTTTATAGGTTAATTACTTCGTGTTTTTTACTTCGTGTTAGTTAGCCTTCGGCTGTTGATTAGCCTTCGGCTGTTGATTACTTCGTGTTGGGCAATCCCCGTCAGGGGATGTATATCTGTAGAAAATGCCCATCGCGGTTTTAAAATCCCCGTAGGGGATACACATATCGATTATTAATAATATTCGAATTTCCGTTGTTTTACATACACGATTTGGTCGTCCACGGCGCAGACCTCGGTTTGCCAGTTTTTGTTCGCATCGTAGTCGAAGAAGTAGTGGAATTCTTTGACGTGGTGCAGTTTATCCTCGTAAATGACCTTGCGCACGCGGCCGTCTTGGGCGTATTCCGTGTAGGTGTATTCAATCATCTGGTTGCCGGCCTTATAGACGCAGCGGTTGACTTCGTCGCCGTAGTTGTCGTACTCTATTTTTGCGGTTTTGAAGACCTTGCCGTTGGGCTCGTATTCTATGATTTCCGTCACCAGCCCTTGCTCGTTGTACTTGTTCTCCAGCGTGGTCTTATACCTGCCGAACGACTGTACGGTTCGAATGGCGTTGCCGATACCGTCGGTGGTGTGACTGAACGACATCACCATACTGTCGCCCTGGAAAATCTGTTCGCCCACAAGGAACCCGTTGCGGTCGTAGGTGTAGTTCCCGTGCGTGACCTGCGCCCCGTCAGCGTCATACTCTTCCCATCCTGTGATGTGCGCTTCCTTGTCGTACGTGTAGTTGCGGCGAAGGATCGTGTCGGATTCGGAGAGCTTGACGAACTCCATCAGATAGCCGTCGGAGGTATAGCGTTGACTTGACATGGAAATGTCAGCTACATCACACAACGAATCGCATGCTGTGAGCAACTTTTTCAGATCCGCCGTGTCCTTCACCGCCAAAGAGTCCTGCTGCACATTGTAGGTCGTCGTTTCCAAATGCTTGACATTCCCGAATATATGGTTCCTTTGCAGGTGGTTCTTCTCGATGTCTGGGGTGATGACGATGGGGGCGGGCTTCTTCTTACACCCGCTAAGTACTATCGCCACGACAGTGAAAACAAAGAGAATATATCGCTTTATCATACCATAGGTTTGTTAGCAGTTAGTAGTTAGTAGTTAGCAGTTCGCTGCGAGAATCCAACTACTAACTGCTAACTACTAACTATTCGAACATTTTCTCGATTAACGCATCCTCCGCGAAATTCGGCAGCGTCACGTGCAATTCCGGACATGCCTCCATGGCGCGTTTGATGGCGAAGAGGGCGCCCTCGTTGCGGGCCCATGCGCGGCGCGAGATGCCGTTGTTCACGTCCCAGAAGAGCATTGAGCGCAGACGGCGGTCGCTGTCGTCGCTGCCGTCCAGCACCATGCCGAAGCCGCCGTTGATGACCTCGCCCCAGCCGACGCCGCCGCCGTTGTGGATCGAGACCCACGTGGCGCCGCGGAAACTGTCGCCGATGACGTTCTGCACGGCCATGTCGGCGCAGAAGCTGCTGCCGTCGTAGATGTTGGAGGTCTCACGGAACGGGGAATCCGTGCCGGAAACGTCGTGGTGGTCGCGGCCCAAGACTACAGGTGCGGAGAGTCTGCCGTCGCGCACTGCCTTGTTGAACTCGGCGGCGATTTTCGTACGACCTTCACAGTCAGCGTATAAGATACGGGCTTGGGAACCCACGACGAGGTGGTTCTCCTTGGCTCCCTTGATCCAGGTGATGTTGTCGCGCATCTGCTGGGAAATCTCGGCGGGCGCGTGGTCGCTGATTTCCTTCAGCACGTCCATGGCGATGTGGTCGGTGACATCGAGGTCCTCGGGCTTGCCGGAAGTGCAGACCCAGCGGAACGGACCGAAGCCGTAGTCGAAACACATCGGTCCCATAATATCTTGAACGTAAGAGGGATAGCGGAAGCTGCCGTCCTCTTTGAGGATGTCGGCACCGGCGCGAGAGGATTGCAACAGGAAGGCGTTGCCGTAGTCGAAGAAGTACATGCCTTTGGCCGTTAGCTTGTTGATGGCGGCCACATGGCGGCGTAAGCTGGCCTCCACAGCAGCTTTGAACTTCTCGGGATAGTCGGCCATCATCTGCTTGGACTCCTCGAAGGAGATGCCTACAGGATAGTAGCCGCCTGCCCACGGGTTGTGCAACGAAGTTTGGTCGCTGCCGAGATCGACCTGGATGTCATGCTCGGCGCAGTATTCCCACAAATCAACGATATTGCCTTGATAGGCAAATGATTTCGCAATCTTCTGGGCGCGGGCCTCGTTGACCTACACGAACAACTCATCAAGGTTTTCGTGTACCTCATCGACCCAGCCCTGCTCGTAACGTTTCTGCGTGGCGGCGGGGTTGATTTCAGCAGTGATGGAGACCACACCGGCGATGTTGCCGGCCTTCGGTTGTGCGCCCGACATGCCGCCCAAACCGGCGGTCACGAAGAGTTTGCCACCGATTTCGCCGCCGATCTTACGGCTGGCGTTCAGTACCGTGATGGTGGTGCCGTGTACGATGCCTTGCGGTCCGATGTACATGTAGGAACCGGCGGTCATCTGTCCGTACTGGCTGACGCCCAACGCATTCATGCGCTCCCAGTCGTCGGGTTTGGAGTAGTTGGGGATCACCATGCCGTTGGTCACGACCACGCGGGGGGCGTCTTTGTGTGACGGGAAAAGTCCCAGCGGATGACCGGAGTACATCACGAGGGTCTGTTCGTCGGTCATTTCCGACAAATATTTCATAACCAGTCGGTATTGTGCCCAGTTCTGGAAAACAGCGCCGTTGCCGCCGTAGGTGATCAGCTCGTGCGGGTGCTGCGCCACAGCGGGGTCGAGGTTGTTTTGGATCATCAGCATGATGGCCGCCGCCTGCTTGCACTTGGCAGGGTACGCGTCGATGGGACGGGCGTACATCTCGTAGGTCGGACGGTAGCGGTACATGTAGATGCGGCCGTAGTCGTGCAGCTCTTTGGCGAACTCGGGGGCCAAAGCGGCGTGCTGCGAGGCCGGGAAATAGCGCAGGGCGTTGCGCAGGGCCAGTTGTTTCTCCTTCTTGGTGAGGATGTCCTTGCGCTTCGGCGCATGGTTTACTGTAGGATCGTAAGGTTGTGCGGCGGGGATTTCAGCCGGAATGCCCGCTCTCAAATCTGCTTGAAACTCTTGTAAAGTCATATCTTTGCTGTTTAATTATTCTTTTTGTACCAAACGGCAAAGATACAATTTTTTTTAAGACTGGCACTAAGGTGCCGTGGTGAATGTACGCTGGCGGCCATATACAGTTCCAAAGCTGTTAGAGGCGTATGCGCGAACATAGTACACCGTGTTTCCTGTTAGGCCATTCAGCGCGGCGGAGAAAGTACCCTCGTTGGTGATACCATTGGATATGGTATTGTCATTCAGGGTTGGATTTGGTTCGGTACCCCAACAGAGTCCGCTGGTTATTAGTGTGTCGGAACTATAAAGGTTGACCGAATAAGGAATGACTGCGGTAGATTCGGTAATGCTTTCGGCAGGGTCGGTGATAACGACCAGGAATGGGTCGTTCAAAGGGGTGTCGCGCAGACAGCGCACGGAAGCCATGATGGCTGTTAGGGATCCAGTCGTATGGATAACATCGGCATTATAGGATGCAAAATCAATCATGTGATTGTTGTCTCCCTGCAAGGGATTGTAGTGATAACCACCAAAGGATTGATAGAAAAAAGAGGATCCAATATCAGCATAATACAATCCAGCGGGTAACAAGGAAAGGTCGGTGGCGTTGTTGTCGGCCAAGTTGTTGCCGATGGTGCAGATGCCGTTGTGCGTAGTCCAAGAATGGTCGGCCGCCAGTGATTTACAGTATGTGGGAACCGTGGGGGAAAAGTTGCAAATGTAGGGCGGGCGGCTTAAGAGATAGTTGGCGAGAGTTTGCCAGTCGATATTGCTTGGGACGTGCCATCCCTCTGGACAGATGCCGTGACTGTCGGCTGGTGGATTGCCACGCATTGCCGCGAAATGGTTGTAGAGATAGCCGTAAACAGATACGTTGTCCGCGTCTCCGTTTGGATAATATCGGGCCGCGCCGGTAATGTCTGATCCGGAGGCCAGTGGAATGGCAGTGCCGTCGGCATAGTGTGTGGTCTTGACGTTCTCCTTAAACCAACATTGCGAGCCGATGGCAACGGTGTGGTAAAGGTTCCCGTCGTAGTCGGTGATAATGGACTCACCGCAAGTGAAGGTGCTGTCTCCAGTGTAAAAAACAAATGTGTTCCCGTAAGCGGTGCAGACGCTGTTGGTAGCGTATGCCCGTACGTAATATTTGGTGTTAGAGGAGAGTCCATTCAGTGTACACGTGAAGTTCCCGATGCCCGCCCCGGCGGGGACGGTCGCGCTGTCGATGGTGGGAGTGGCAGAGGAACTGTAACAGACACCCTTCTCTATAACGGGCAGGTTGCCGTCATGAATCACCTGGCCCTCCACCACAGCCGATGATGCGTTGATGTAATGCACACAGGAGGTGACGACTTTCGCGTAAGGGATGGTGTAGAGGAGTGTGTCATCGCTGAAGGCTGTGCCGAGGACATTTGTGGCAAATGTGCGTGCATAGTAATAGGTACCAGGTTCCAGCCCATTCAGCGTTCTGGAGAAGGATCCTGTGCCACTGCCACTGACGGTGACGATGTTGTCACTCAGTGAGGGTTGTGGGGAGGTGCTCCAGCAGAACCCTTTCGAAGAAAGTGGGGTGCCTCCGTCGCTGAAAATAGTGCCGGTGAACGTGACGCTTGTGTCCGACACGTTGCTATAGGTGATGGTGAGACCGCTGGGCAAATCCAGCGTGGTGAATACCTGCTGTTCACCGTATGTGATGCCTGACGTATTGGTGGCGTATGCTCGCACATGGTAGGTGGTACCTTGCGTGAGTGCGGAGAGTTGACATGCAAACGTACCCGTGTTGGCGGTGCTGGTGACATGGTCGCCTGAAATATCAGGGTTCTCGTAAGTACTCCAGCAGATGCCCTTCTCGATAACGGGCAGGCCTCCGTCATCTGTGATGATGCCTCCAGCCGTGGCCGATACGCCCGTGACGTTCGTGACATTGACCGTGGTGACGGACGGAGGTGTGTTGGCGAGGGTGGTGAAGGATTTCGTTTCCCCATAAGTGGTTCCTAACTCATTGCTGGCGAATGCGCGGAAGTAGTAAGTGATACCCGCCTCTAAGTTTGCCAATGTGGACGTGAAGATTCCTGTGCCGGATCCTTCGGTGGTGTGCTGTCCCGCAATATTGGGCTCCGGAATCGTGTCCCAGCAGATGCCGCGAGCCGTGATGGGCAAGAAACCGTTGTTAACGACATCTCCACCGCATGTTGCAGAATAATAACTTACGGAACTGGAACTTCCAGTGACAACAGTCGGTTTGCTCGTCATAAGATAATCGGAAACGGGTAGCAAGGCGAGCTCCGCCTCTTCCACGTATCCGTTGTCCTGACTAAAACCGTCAATAAATTGAACTTGCCATAGACCGTTCAGTGGGCAGCCGATCAGGGTGGCGAAGGACTGGTCGGGATGATATACATTTGTCATGTTGACAACATCAGTGGAATCGACGTAAGAATTGTTGATTTGGGTGTTTGGAAATGGATTGCTGGCGTAAATATGGTTACAAGATTCATACACCAATGCATTGGAACAGGCGTATTGATAATCTTCGGATACATTATTTGACCAACAGTAGTTCCAACAAATGCCCATCGGGTTTTGGGTGGGGTCGCATTTGTCGGCGCCGTCCGATTTGTTATACAGCCCGAGACGAATGACAGGAGAGTCAGATGTCTGCCATCCCCAATCAGCTGCTGGGATTTGGGCAGAGCATCCACTGCTTCCTGTAGAATACTTTTTCAAAATGGAGACTCGTTGTCCGTTAGGGCAGGTCAGCGATATCCACAGGTCGCCGAGGTAAGAGTGCTCAGCCTTAAGACGTAAGTAGCGAATATCGCCAGCAGTTTGTATGGTTTCGTTTATCGGATACCCGCTCACATTGAAGTTCATGACGCCAAAGCAACTCCCGTTGCAGGGTTGCCCATCGGGGATGAACAAAGTGTTAGTGTCTATGAAATGTCCTTCCTGCTCCACATATTCCCATAAATGGAACACCAGCTCGAACAATTCGTCCTCATGGACGGGTTGTTCAATAGTGGCACTTTGGACGAAACTGCTGTCCAAGAAAGCGAAACCTGTGTAGCGCATCAGGTCACCGGGGGTGTATGGATGGTCGCCGCTCATCGTTGACAGCAATTCGTAGGTTAATGGAGAAGCATTGAGATATTGGATGCGGTTTTGCCCGTCGTGTCCGTTATTTACCATCTTGATAGATGCGGCATCACGGCTGGTTTTCACACTCAGCAAATAGGACTGCGGCTTGTTCAGCCAAACTCGGAAAGAGTGACTGCCCGAGGTCAGCCGTTGCGTAGCTCCTGTCACCCGCTTTCCTGCCATGTCGAACACCTCGATCGCGACTTTGTCTTCGTAAGGCAGTGTCATCGTGAAGTCCGTCACCCCGTCGAACGGGTTCGGCACATTCTGCGAGACCGAAAATGCCGATGCGGATTCATAATCCGGCAGCCCGACTCCCGACATAATGAGGATGGTGTCTGGATAATAGAGTGTATCTGTCCAGTCTTGTGTAACATTCTCTACCACAACATGATGCAGCTGTACATAATTGTCGAGGTTGTCCTTGCCCGTGAAGGTCAGCGTCACTTGGGCGTTCATCTGTGACGAGGTGAAAATACAAAGAAGAATTATCAAGGATTTGGTTAACAACGAATTGCAAAGATGAAGATACGTTCTCATACTATTCTGGTTCTTTTTTGATAGAAACGATTTTTCGGTGGCAAAATACAATCTATTTAGATATAAATAATCCCTCACAATACCAAATATGTTCCTTCACGGCGGAATTTGTCCCTTCAAGGAAGTACCGGCTGCTCCAACCCCACAATCCGGCTCACCGTTTTGCCGTCAATGACGAAATCGACGCGGTAGAGCTGATAGGGCTTGCTTTTCGGCAGTTTCGGGAGGGTGATGGTGTGGACAAGCCCAGACAACTCATCATCTGCATCGATATGATGCTGAAACACTTTCACTTTTACGGGCTTTCCCTCTGTGGCTTTACCATTGTGGTAGGTGAGTGGTGTAGCCGTAATCGCCAAGGTACTGTACATTTGTTTTTCAGCACTTTTTACGATAACGGCAAACTGGTTGCTCGTCTTGGTGTTCATCTCATGTGAGTAGGCAGCAAAAAGCACGTCGTCTTCACCGCCAAAGGTCAGGATATTGTACGCTCTCAGAAAATCAGCGATGCCGTAACCGTAGCCATCATTGGTGTCGGGAGCCGCATAGACATTGCCGTTCATCACCATGTTGCGGTCGCCGGCTTGGCGCACGGCCTCCATGATCTCGTAGTTGCTTTTCTCGGGGAAGGCCTGCCACAGACAGGCGACCATGCCCGAAAGCATCGGGGAGGAGAAGGAGGTGCCATCAGCCATAGTGATGATGCCGACGGGAGTGCTGACGTAGGTGTTGCGGCCCACGGCACACGCATCGGGCTTGATGCGACCATCGGCGGTGGGACCGAACGAGCTGAAATAGGCGCGTTTCCTCTTGACATTGACGGCTCCTACGGTGAGAATGTCCTTCGCGTCCGCTGGTGCCCCGATGTATTTCCACTTTTTACCGCCCTCGTTGCCCGCACTGTTGCAAATCAGCAGTCCTTTGCTCGCGGCGATGGTGGCGCCTCTCGAAGCACGGCTTATCTCACCCGTCAGGTCGGCGTAGGTGCGTTGATTCACGGTGTCATCGAAGGTGGTGTAACCCAACGAGGAATTAAGTACTTGACAACCAAGACTGTCGGCGTATTCCAATCCCGCTACCCAGTTGTCCTCCTCCACACGGTCCTCGCTGCCGGACTCCTCGGTCTGTGCGACATAGACCTGTACCATCGGGGCGGTGCCGACAAGTTTTCCAGGCAGGTAAGAGGCGATGCAGGAGAGCACCATTGTGCCATGCGAGTGCCTGCGCATCGGGTCTTTCTCGGGCTCCACGAAATTGCGGGCGCCGAGCAGCCGGTGGTCTTCGCGCATGGCCTTGAAGCAGGAGATAGTGTCGATGTTTTGGAATCCGCCGTCGAGGATCATCATCTGCATCCCCTCGCCACGGAAGCCCATTCGGTGCAGCCACTGCACGTTGTTTACACGCACCTGCTGGGCCGCTTTGCCGTAGTTGAAGTCGTGGTTCTTCAAGACATCAGTCTGATAGGTAAATGATGGTTGGCCACCGCTTCCCGGGAAGACGTATGCAGGTTCCCATGGCGGCAGCAGGGTATCCTTCGGGACATCGGTGCGTTCCACGGAATCCACGAAAGGCAGCTTCTCGATGGCCTCCTTCATGTCCTCGCGCAGGGCATAGACTGTCATGCCGTTCAGCCACTTGGAGGTGGTGAAACAGCGGGCGGCCGTGTCGAGGGCAAGCACCTGTCGTACATAATCGGGGTTCACAGGAATGTCGCGTTCGTCAATAGCGATGCTGTGGGCCTTGCGCAGTTCGATGGCGCGCGGCGACAGAAACGCTTCGGGTTTGTCAATGGAATACGGCGTGCCTTTCTTGTCGGTGAACGCTACCCAGTATTTCGCGGGAGTCTGCGCGATAACAGCTGTTGCGAATAACAAAGATATGATACTGAAAATGATGGTTCTTTTCATGTTTATGATGTAATAGGGTTCAAGGTTCAAAGTTCAAGGTTCAAGTTCAAAGTGTTAAAGCCAATAGCTAATAGCTAAAAGCCAAAGTCAGTTTTCTTCGTTCCGTCGCAGGTACTCTTCCGCATACTGGTAAAACTTCTTCGCCATTTCGTGGTTGCCTCGTTTTTCAGCTTCGCGGGCGATGCTCAGGTACGATTCATAGACACCTTCGCGAGAGCGTAGGATCCCCTGGTAGTAGTCGTCGTTGCAGTAGCCGCTGGGCATGTTGTTGCAGAAGTGTTCCAAAGCGAGAAAAACTTCCAAGGCCTCTGCCGCGCGGCCGCTTTTCACCAATTCGTCTCCGTGCGTGTAAAGGCGGTCGTAGAGTTCGAGCGTGAAGTCGGAAACGGCATTTTCCTGCTCTTCTGTCAAGGAAGTCTGCGTATAGACTTTGTGGATGAGGTCAACGCAGGGCTGGAATTGGTTCTGCGCCAGCAGGATTTTGCATTTCAGCAACATGGCGTCAGGGTTGTGGGGATTGTACTGCAGGGCGCGTTCCAGATGATACATGGTCCGTGCGGTGTCGCGGAAAGAAAGCTCTTCCACAGCGCGTAAGAAGAACTCGTGGTCCACCAATGACTTGCGTATAGAGAAAATCTCGTTCATCTGTTCGGCTTTGCTGCGGACATGCACGTAGGCTTGCTTGGTGGCGTAGAAGTCTAAACGGGGATTTCGCGCCAATGTGGTGTTCAGCTGATTGCCGACCTTGTCCATACTTTTGAGTATGTCCTGGAGAAAGAGGTAGTGCAACGAAACAATTTCCGGATCCTCGTAGTTGAGCTCGTTCAGGCGCGTGTCCCAACGTTGGAACATCGCCGGCAAAGAATCCGCCGGCACCTGCGCGGTTGTTCCCACCCACGTGAGTAGCATCACAAAGAAGAACTCTATTTTCCGCATGGAATGGTTTAAGGGTGGTAGGGGCGAATGATTATTCGCCCCTACATATATATGTTACTTGTTGATGAAATCCTGGATAGCTTTCTCCAGTTCCGCCTCTGTGGGTGCCCCGACCATCTTTCCGGGCTGTGTGTTGGGCTTGAAGAAGAAGAGGGTGGGGATGCTTTGAATGTCGAGGCTTCGGCAGATGTCCTCCGCCCTGTCAACATTCACTTTGTAGATGATCAGTTGACCTTTGTACTTGGCAGCCAGTTTTTCGGTGATGGGTTTTAGCTGCATGCAAGGATGGCACCAATCAGCGTAAAAATCCACGATGCATGGAATGGAGCCTTTGTAGCGAAGTCCGAGTTCGGGGTTGATGTCGGTGACGCGCTCCCGGAATTCGTCAGCGGTGAGGGCGATGACTTTGCCGGAGAGGTTTTCTGCCGTAGCCGTCTGTCCTTCGTCGGAAGGGTTAAGATAGTCGTAGCTGCCCTCAGTTTTGGCTTTTGTTTCAGCCTGTTGTTGTTCTGACGTCTTTTTCTGTCCGCATCCTGCGAGGATCAACATCGCGAATAGGGTGATTAGGAATTGTTTTTTCATTTCTATTAATGGTTATGGGTTTATAGGTTATTGGTTATTGAAGGTCGTGAATAGTGAATAGAATTAATGTTAGAGTCATAGTTATAGTTTAAGTCTAAGTTTAAGTTTAAGTCTAAGTCTAAGTTTAAGTCTAAGTTTAAGTCTAAGTCTAAGTTTAAGTCTAAGTTTAAGTCTAAGTTTAAGTCTAAGTTTAAGTCTAAGTTTAAGTCTAAGTTTAAGTTAATAAGCTAATAGCCAAAAGCCAATAGCTAATAGCCAGCCACCAATTGTTTGAAAATCTCACCTCGCTGTTCGAAGTTCTTGAACTGGTTATAGCTGGCGGCTGCGGGGGAGAGGAGGACAACCCCTTTTTCGGGTGTATTGTCGTAGGAGAAGCGGACGATGGCCTGCCAGTCATCGGTTTCGATGTGGTTTTTGGGCATTGCGCCCTGCTCACGGCACATCTCCAGCATACGGTGGCCTGCTGGACCCGTGAAGACGATATTAGGAATCGGATTCTCCTTCAGGAAATCGATGAGTACTTGATAGTCAATGCCACGGTCATGGCCGCCGAGGATGAGGGTATCGACCCCGCGCAACGCCTTAACCGCTGCGATGGCCGATTCAGGAATGGTGGAGATGCTGTCGTTGTAGAACTCTATGCCCTTGAACTCGCCTACGAACTCGATGCGGTGCGGCAACCCCTTGAAAGTCAGTAGCGCATCCATGATGTCTTGGTGTTTAATGCCTAACCTCCGGCAAATGGCAATGGCCGCCATGATGTTGAAATAGTTGTGCGTGCCGGGCAGGTTCTTGTAGTCGATGAGGTCGTACTCGTCGATGATTTCGCCATTGTTGAAGAAGCGGACGAGGTGGTTGCGGCAGCGAGCGTGCAGCCCCGGATGGATCTGCGTGCCGAAGACGCAAGTGTCGCTTTCGGGTTGGTTGCCTTTCACCCAGCCGGGAATGTGTTCGTCGTCACCATTGTAAACCAGAAAATTGCCGGCATGTTGGAAATTGAAGATGTTCGTTTTGGCATTCTGGTAGTTGTTGAAGGAGTTGAAGTGGTCGAGATGCTCTTGATAGATGTTCAGCAGCACGGCGTAGTCAGGTGAATGGTGCGTGAACTCTAACTGGTGCGCTGAAAGTTCTGCCACCACAAGTGATTCTGGTGTGAGCTGCTCCACGATGTCGAAGAACGGTGTGCCGATGTTGCCCGCCAGAAAGACGTTTTCGCGAGAATGGCTCAGAATGTGGTAAATCAGCGAGGCCGTTGTGCTCTTGCCCTTTGTGCCGGTGATACCGATGACCTGCTCATGGAAATATTCCAAGAAAAGGTTTGTTTGTGATGTGATTCGCTCATTCTCAATATAGTAGTCAAGTCGGTTGAAGCTGATGCCAGGACTCTTGAAAATGAGGTCGTAGTTGTTCAGATTTCGGTCATAATCCTTCCCTTTGATGATTTTGAGGTGCTTGTCATCCGCGAAATCGTCCGTTTTCAGATTTTCGTTGCCATCCGCGACAACGAGTTTCATTTTCGGGAAATGCTTGCGGATGAACCGGTAGGTGGAAATGCCCTCCTTACCGAAACCGAGGATTATAACTTTCTTATTTTCAATTCTTTCGAGAAGATTCTCTAAAGCCATAGGTGGTTTTGGTTTTGAAAGCGCGAATATACACTTTTTAATGGTTATTGGTTATGGGTTATTGGTTATTGAAGCTTTTTGTTGGTTGTTGGTTGTTAGTTGATGGGTTTTAAAAGCATTGCTTAGGCCGGAGAGCATTTTGGCAATGTCAATGATTAAAGTTTGTAACGGTATACATCTTTTATAAGATTTCAATTTTTACTGGATATTTCTTAATTCTCAAAAGGAAAACTCCTATTCTCCGTTTTTTGTCTTTTATGATTGATGTTTCTTATCCCTTTCACAATAAACTATAAACTATAAACCAAAGCTTCAATAACCCATAACCAATAACCCATAACCATTACTTATACTTTTCCGCTTCTTTCTCATCCCCTTTGCTTTTATACATATTGTATAGGTTGAAACGGATGTTCTCATCTTCGGGGGCGAGTTCATGGGCGTGCAGCAGGCAGCGTTCAGCGTTGGCGAAGTCATGTTTGATGGCGTAGCAGATGCCCATGTTCTCCCAGGAGCTGGTAAAGTCCGGCTTCTCCGCGACAATTTCCTCAAAAATCTTGATAGCCTCGTCTAAGCGACCATAGCCGCGACCTAACACATTGCCTTTCACGTTTTTGGCAACGATGTTGTTTGGGTCTTTTTCCAAGATTTTGTTGACTTCGCGCCAGGCGTCATCTACTTTCCCTTCGTCAAGCAGCTTGTTGACGGGGTCAAGTTCGTGGGCTTTTTGTGACTGTGTGGCCGCAGCCAGCAAGTTTTGGGCTTGGACGTTGTCCGGATCGATGAGCTTGGCGTTGCTCGCTGCTTGGAGTGCCAGATCCGGATTCTCATCCAGATAGGCAAGTTCGCTGAGCAGCAGGTAGGCGTTCAACGCATTGTTGTCCAATTTCAGTGCTTTGTCCAGATATTTGTAGGCATCTCGCTTGTCGCGTTCTTTGTGACTCTTTTTCCAGATTTGCAGACAGCTGCCGCCCGCCGAAATGTTACACTTGATGCTGTTGTCGGAGGTTTTCACGTCCGTAAGGAAGAGCGTGAAGTCGTCTTTCCATGTGAAGTTGCGGGTGAAAGTCTTGATGCCGAACAACAAGCAGACCACACCGGCAATGCCTATGGCGGTTTTCTGTAATGCAGGTATGGCGGCGGTGCTCAGCAGATAAAGCCACCAGCCCACAATCAGCGTGAAACCGATAGACGACATGAACACAAATCGCTCATTCATGAAGGTACCCACATTGAACAGGAGGTTGGAGACAATCGAGAAGGTGATGATGAAATAGAGGATGCCGAAGGCGGGCACGCTTTTCTTTTTCAGGTTCCAGATTCCGTAAACCACCAAGGCAATGCAACCAAGCAAAATTACCCAAACCAAAGGGTTGCTGAAGTCAGTGATGGCGATCTGATGCGGGTAATAGTCGTGAGTGAGAGGGTGGGGGATGAACAGCAGCTTGAGATAGATGCCCCAAGTGATCAGCACGGTGGCAATTTGTTGCGCCCGTGTGGAGTTGATGTATGGATTGTTGAGGATGTTGCCCGTCGTGTCGGGTGGCATCATGCTGCCCAACACTTTGTAACGTACAACGATAAAGAAAATGCTGCTTAACACAATGGGAATCAGCGTGATGAAGTAGTCGGAAGTACGTTTGTTGTTATTTTGGTAGTAAAATAATGACAACGGCAATACGGCGAGGAAAGTGATTGTATTTTCCTTTGAGAAGATGCCGAAAGTGAAGGTCAGGAAGCTGATAATCAGCCAATACCATTTTCGAGTGTCGACATATTTCAGGGAACACCATAGTGCGGCGAAAGCTCCAAGCATGGCGAAGATCTCGTCACGGCCTTTCACGTTGGCCACCACCTCGGTGTGGATCGGGTGTACGGCGAACAGCACCACGGCGAGGAACGGCAGCGATTGGAACCACTTTTTCCCTTCGTGCTGCGGGAAGATTTTGGCCAGCACCTCATAGAGTAGCAGGCATAACAGGATGTAATACAGCACGTTCATCAGGTGGCTGACAAAGGGCGTGGGCGTTTCGTAGAAGTAGGCTTCGTTTTGGATTTTGTGCAGGTTATAGTAGTCGTCCAAATCACCGATTTTTTCCTTGATGTGCTTCCCGAACAGCTGGCATTCAATCATGTAGGTGAACTGCGACATGGGACGGTAGCGTCCGCCGGCCACAATGCTGTGGTCACCGCCGAAATAGCCGGTGAAAGTGTCTTCGGTGAAGATTTTCTTCACGGAGTCCCAGCCTCCTTGAATCGTGTATTTGCTCTCCAAAATGACCATGCGGTCGTCAAGCGCGAAGTGCAGAGCGGGGGTGTTGGCGTAGCAGAGCAGGGCGAGGATGGAGATGATGATGCGATGTAGGTTTTGTTTTTTCATTGTTTTATTTTTGGACTGAGGATTGAGGACTGAGGACTGTGCATTTCTATAAGTCTCAAGTCTTAAGTCTCATTACAGAATTGCTTTTCGTATCCGTAATAATTTCAAGAGCAGGGGTTTGAGTTCGGAAAGCGGCAGCATATTGGCGCCGTCGGAGAGGGCTTTGGAAGGCTCGGGGTGCGTTTCCATGAAGAGGCCGTCGAAGCCGACTGCGACACCCGCTCTGGCGATGGTCTCGATGAGGTCGGGACGGCCGCCGGTGACACCGGAAGGCTGGTTGGGCTGCTGCAGCGAATGGGTGCAGTCGAGGACCACGGGACAGCGGTTCTCCTGCATAGCCTTGACCCCCCGGAAATCAACCACGAGGTCCTGGTACCCGAAGGTGGTGCCGCGCTCGGTGAGCATCACGTGCGGGTTGCCCGCCTCGCGCACCTTCTCCACGGCGTTTCGCATGGACTCTGGCGACATGAACTGCCCTTTCTTGATGTTGACGGTTTTCCCGGTCTTGGCAGCTGCCACTAACAAGTCCGTCTGACGGCATAGGAACGCCGGGATTTGCAATATGTCAGCCACTTGCGCTGCCCAGACGGCTTCTTCGTTGGTGTGGATGTCCGTTACGATGGGCACGCAGAGCTCTTCCTTCACGGTCTTCAGCACAGCCAAGGCCTCTTCGTCGCCGATGCCGGTGAATGAGTGCAGTGACGAACGGTTGGCCTTCTTGTAGGATGCTTTGAAAAAGAAGGGAATGTCAAGCTCGTTACAAATATCCTTGATTTCCCGTGCGATGCGAAGGGTGATTTCTTCGCCTTCCACCACGCAAGGACCTGCTATGAGGAAGAAATTGTCATTTTTCGGTGCGGGATAGCCGGGTAATTCTGGAAACATTTTTTTCAAAATTTTAAGGCGGCAAAGGTACACAAATTACGAATACCATCATATATCTTAAGGTTCAAGTTTCAAAGTCTCAAGTCATAAGTCTCAAGTCTCAACATAATAATCAAAAGCTTTCCTTGAGCAGCTCCGTTAGGGGCAAGAGCTTGGTAGAGTTTCAAGTCCAAAAAAAATGTATTTTTGCGCCTAAATTGATCTCAAACGATTATCATGCTGAAAGATAAAAAGATAGTGGTCGTGATGCCAGCGTACAATGCGGCGCTTACGTTGGAGAAGACTTACCGCGAAATCCCCTTCAATATTGTGGATGAGGTGATACTGGTGGACGACAAATCTTCAGATGAGACCGTTGCGGAAGCAGAAGCTATTGGCATCCATCATGTTATACGCCATGAAAAGAATAAAGGATACGGTGGAAATCAGAAAACCTGTTACCAGAAGGCGTTGGAGCTTGGTGCGGACGTGGTCATCATGTTGCATCCCGATTATCAATACACCCCGAAGCTGATAGAGTCCATATCTTATATGATAGTCAACGGGTTGTATCCTGTGGTGCTTGGGTCGCGCATCCTCGGCAACGGTGCGCTGAAAGGTGGGATGCCGCGTTACAAATACTTCTTCAACCGCTGCCTGACCTGGTTCCAAAATGTCATGACCGGCCAAAAGCTGTCTGAATACCACACGGGCTACCGCGCTTTTTCGCGTGAGGTGCTTGAGAGAATCCCCTTTATGCAGAATTCCGATGATTTTGTGTTTGACAACCAGATGCTTGCACAAATCATTTACGCGGATTTCGACATCGGTGAAATCACCTGCCCGACGAAATATTTTCCCGAAGCCTCCTCCATTAATTTCCGGCGCAGTTGCCGCTACGGATGGGGCGTTTTACGCACGTCGATGCAGTTCCGCCTCCAGAAATGGCATCTCGGAAAATTCCGCCTGTTTGCCGGACTGTAGCTTATTAACTATAACCAGAACCTCCTAACTGAATATTCTTGTTGAGAAAGAGCCAGCTATGGCAGCTATCCCTCACTCTTTTAAGGCTAAAATCTCCGCTTCCGACATCCCGGTCACCTTCTCGATGGTCGCAATATCAAAGCCGTTTTCCAGCAGGCTGAGGATAATCTGCCGGTTCCTTTCCGCACGGCCTCGTTCAATCCCTTGTTCAATCCCTCGCTCAATCCCTTGTTCGATTCCCAAACCAATGCCTATTTGTATTCCTTCCTCTTTAGCCTCGTTGCGCTCGCACTCGACCATCTCCCGCACGTCGTCGTGTTCCATCAAACTCTTAACATAGTCTTGCTTTTCCATATCCGTGAAATTTGTGATTTGACATTCTTTGTAGAACCGCAATTGCATGGGCGTCAAGTTGTTGATCTCTTTTTTCGGCAGATACACCACGTTGGTGAACATGTAGAGCAGGCGGTTGCGCTCGTCGCCCATGTCAATCGTTCCCAATTGCGCGGCAAATTTACTCAATTCAACGAAATAGTAAGCAGTATTTTTCGTGAAAATTTCATTGTCGTCATCTTTCAGGCAAACTCTCCAGTAGAAATTCCCCCGACCCTTGAACTCCGGTAGGCAGTAGCTCATCATGTTGAAGGAATATACGCGAGGCACATGCTCATACTTGTCATCTCCGGGTTTCAGGTTCTGAACGGTGGCGAAACTGGTATATACCCTCAGCCTGTCGGCGTAGTGCTGCTGCTTGCCGTTCTGCATCTCCACGATGAATCGGTCACCGTCCTGATTCTTGCAGTAGAGGTCGAAACGGACGTATTTGTCCTCTTTTTTGATGCCGAGTAGTTCAGTAGGCAAGAAGGTGACCTCAGTGATGACACCGGTATCCTCCGAGATGAATGCGTTGAGGAGGTGAATGAGGATGTCCTTGTTGCGTTCGGAAGCCAACAGCCGCTTGAACCCGAAGTCGGAGAGTGGGTTGATGACCTCTAGGTTGTGTTCCCTGATGTAGTCTTCCGTTTCCTGCAGGGTCGGGAGGGCCCTCTTTTCGCCTTTCTTGCTTTTGGTTGGCTGTTGCTGTATTGTTCGCTGTTTTCTTTTTTGTTTTCTTGATCGCTTTGACATTGTTTTTTGATTTTGGTGAATAACTTTGTTTGTTGTGGTTAGTCGGCCATCCGTATGGGCAGGACATACACGTTTCTAAAACGATGGGCACACCCCCATACGGAAAACCTTTTTCCGCCTGCAAAGATACAATGGAAAATCCCTTTTGTCAAGGGTTTTGCGAAATATTTTTTTTCGTTATATATCAAATTGTTGTGATTTTGATTTTACAATTCAATATTTAATAGTTAACTAATTTGGAAAGGTTTTCGCAGTATTTTGATGTAAGTCGTGGATTTCTGTTTCAATATTTCTTAAATAACCACATCGACACGAGATTGAGAAACTTGAATAACTATAACCATTATAACTATAACATTTAACCTTTTTTTACCTTGGATTTTAGCTATTAGCCGTATTTATAAATTTCGTATTTTTGCACATTTTTGTGTTAATATAATTTAATCTCTAATATAATGAATAACAATCTGATTAACAGGTTTTTAATAATGGCTGTGGTGCTGGTGTCCACCGCTTGTGGTGGGTTTGTGTTTGCGCAGAATCAGCCGTTCCAAACCGACACCGTCTATCATCAGGAATTCGGTTGCGACAGTTATCTTTTACAGGCCAATAGCACGGTCTATCATTCCGATACTGTTGTGAGGATTCCGCATTATATTGCAGATCAAGGACTTGTGTATATGGATGTGCTGGATGTGTATCAAATCACCATCGGACACAGCTATGATTACAAGGACACGGTAACGGCACGTGTTTGTAAAAACAGTCTCCCTTACGCATATCATGGGAATTTCTACACGCAACCGGGTAGTTATTGGGTGAACACTCCTACGCTACAAGGCTGTGACAGTCTTCGGACTTTGGTGAATCTGGAAGTGTTGGAAGGACAAAGAGATACCACTTTTGTTTCAATGTGTAATGCGGATCCTGTTGTGGTCAATGGCATCACGTTTCCCAACCCCGGCACATTCAACTTCCCGCAAGGGGTGGATACCGATGGGTGTCCTGTCGTGCAGACCTATGTGATAACGCAATATTCAGTGGCGATTGATACGGTAGATGTCAGGATTTGTCAGAATGAAATTCCGTATTCTTATATGGGATATGATTTATCCGTTCCGGGTAATTACAAAATACATTACAACTCGGAAGGTGGTTGCGATGCGGTCAAGTTTGTCCGTTTCAGAGTTTGTCCTGTTTATGAATTCTTGGATACGATAGACGTGACTGTTTGTGGAACAGAACTTCCTTATGTGTATGGAAATGAGACGTTTAATGCTTCTGGGACGTATCAGGTGGTCATTCCTAACCGATGCGGTTGCGACAGCGTTTTCGTGACCTTGAACCTGCAAGTGATTCTTCCGCAGATTGAAACAGTGACCCAAACAGTCTGCGCAGCGGATTTCCCTTATGTTTACGATTCTCTCCACATTTTTTCGGAACCCGGCGGTTACTATATTAATGATGATGAAGATTCCGCTTGCAGTCAGTTCACCTATCTGTTGCTCAATGCTTATCAATCCATTTTTGATACTGTAACAATTTGTACCTCTGATAGTTCATATATGTATGGAGATACGTTGTTCACCGAATCGACAGTATATACTTATTCTGATACAAATGTGTATGGATGTGTGGATTATCACACGATTCGGGTCAATTTGAACAATCAAATGGTATATGATACGCTTTCGGTTGAGATTTGCGCTTCTGAAATGCCGTATGTTTTCCATGGCATTGAATACTGGAATTCTGGTGAATATGATGTGGTGTTTCAGAACCAGCAGGGTTGTGACAGTGCAGCCGTTCACATTCAGGTGAACACGCTGACGAATCCGGTGGTGAACAGGTTTGTCTCCATTACCAGGAATGAGATTCCTTTCGCCTATTATGACACTGTATTCACGACTTCGGGCAACTACATGTTGCAGATTCCGTCTGCCACAGAAACGGAGTGCGACACGTTCCTGTATCTGAATCTTTTTGTTCAGCCGATATATAATCAGTTGATAGACACTGCTGTCTGTGCAAACACTGTCTTGAACTACTTAGGAGAGGAAATCACTTCGGCTGGCATTAAAGAGTTTATCTACCATTTCGCGGATTTCGACAGCATTATCACGTTGAATGTGCAACATTTGCCAACGTATGTGGATGAAACCGTTAATGTGGTCGTCGGTGAGTATGACTTGCCCTATCATTTTGCGGACACGTCCTATTATGCTGCCGGCTATTACGAACGGGTGTTGTCAACCGTGTCGGGATGCGACAGCGTGGTCTCGTTGAATTTGACCGTGATGCCCGCCATTATCAACAATGACACCATCTTTAGAGAGGTGTGTTCCAATGATTTGCCGCTGCAGTTGTTTGACAGCCTGCTCACGGAAGCCGGTGTTTACCGTTTCTTAACCCATACCGGGGAATCTTTTATCGATTCGGTGTTTTATGTCAGGTTGAATGTGAAGGAGTCTCCGACGCTGATTATTGCTGATACATCGTATATGTGTACGGGCAGCACGGTGACGCTGACGGCGCAGTCCACGGGCAGCATCTACAGATGGAGCAACGGGGAATTGCAGCCTTCCATCACGGTGAGTTTGCCCGGACAGTATGGTGTCACGGTGTCCAATGCTTTTGAATGTTCCACAGTGGCTGCCGTGCAGGTTGTCCAAGTGGATTTGCCGGAAGCGGAAATCGTGGGTGACAATCAAGTGTGTGATGGTAGCAGCTTGCTGTTGGAGGTAGAGGGTGGCACTGATTTCTTGTGGAGCGATGGCACCATGACGAGCAGTATCACAGTGTCTCCGACGGAAAACACTACCTATACGGTCACTGTCAGTAATGTTTACGGCTGTTCAACGGTGAAAGACATCGCTGTAACGGTCAATCCGTTACCGGCAATTGAACTTCTGGGCAACAACAGCATTTGCGAGGGTGCGAACACCACATTTTATGTGTCAGGTGCTTCAAATTACCTCTGGAGCAATGGCAGTGTTGCTGAAAGTATCACAGTGGGAAATGCGGGCACGTATTCGGTGACGGCAACAGATATGAATGGATGTCAGAGCACAGCTTCGGTCGTGTTGATGGTCCATCCTCTTCCTGTGGTTAAAATCAACGGTCGAAATACATACTGCCATGGTGGCAATACAACGATAACCGCAACAGGAGCAAATACTTACGAGTGGAGCTCCGGTGAGGTGTCGCAATCTATTGTGGTGTCATACGCTGGTTCTTATACGGTGACCGGAACAGACCAATACGGATGCTCTGCCACCAAAAGCACTATTGTGAGCCAGTCAACGGTCAACGCAAGCATTTCAGGAAATCTTTTCTTCTGCCACGGCCAAAACACGATGTTGACAGTTACGGGAGATGCAGCAAACACCTACCATTGGTTCGACGGGAGTTCGACAAGTTCCATCAATATCAATACCGCAGGACAATATTCGGTCACGGTTACAAATGCTGATGGATGTCAGAACACGTTGACAGCTATGGTGAGCGAATATAATACGACAGCACCTGAAATCAGTGGGAATCTGACTATTTGTGAGAATCAGACCACTACGCTGCGCGCATCTGGCGGCAGCAGCTATTTGTGGGACAATGGCAGCACACAGGCGATGATTACCGTGAACGTCACCGGCACTTATTCAGTGACTTCCACGAACTCATACGGTTGTACGGCCACCGCCTCGGCCACGGTGTTGGTAAATCCCATCCCGGCGGTTGACATTCTTTCCATGAGTGCGGTTTGTAAGAACGATAATGTGACGCTGATCGCGGTTTCCTCTGCAGGAACGTATAATTGGAATTCCGGCCAGAACACGGCGGCTATCACAGTGTCGCCTGCGGTGAGTTCCACCTATACAGTGCTTGTGACGGATGAGAACGGTTGCACCAATACCGCTTCGAAAATGATTACCGTGAATCCGCTTCCCCAATTATATGTTTCGGGTCAGACCTCCATCTGTCAAGGAGACACAGCGCATTTGGATGCCACAGGTGGGGTGTCATATTCGTGGAGTAACGGACAGTATGATGCCGGCATCAATGTCACGGCACCGGGCACATATACCGTGACGGCCACAAGTGCTGACGGATGTGTGGCGGTATCACATGTGAATGTTACGGTGAATCCTCTCCCTGTTGCCTCGGTGACCGAGAATGTGGAGGTCTGTCGTGGGCAGCAGGCACAGCTTGTCGCGGACGCTCCGTCCGGATGCACCTACACATGGTCCACCGGCAGCCATCAGGGCACGACTTCCGTGACAGAACCCGGCCTGTACCGGGTGACGGTGACCAACACCAACCAGTGCTCAAGGGTTTATCAGTCTGTTGTCGTGGTGCATGAGTTGCCGGTGATCAGCATTGCCGGCGAGACAAACATTTGCCAAGGCCAGAGTGCCACACTGACGGCAACAGGTGCGACTGCTTATAGTTGGAATAACGGAGAAGTCTCGTCTGAAATATTGGTTTCACCCGTAAACAATACAACTTATTCAGTTACGGGTACTGATGTCAACGGCTGTTCCAACTCGATTCAGAAAGTGGTGATGGTGGAAGAACTTCCGTCTGTGCAGGTTTTGGGAAATCGTACTCTATGCCAGGGACAGTCAACAGTGTTGACCGCAACGGGAGGCTCCTCCTATCAATGGGGTACCGGCAGCAATTCTCAAAGCATTATGGTCTCCCCGAATCTCAGCACAACCTATACGGTGACGGCGTATAGTGCTTCCGGATGCTCCGCTGTCAGTTCTGCCGCTGTCACAGTGAATGTTTTACCATCGATTATTTTCAGCGGAAACACCTCTATCTGTCAAGGACAAAGCACGACGATAGTGGCCACGGGCGGAAATACTTATATATGGAACACAGGTGTCACAACAAATAGCATTACTGTCACAGAACCGGGCGTTTACAAGGTGAATGTGACCAACTCGCTGAATTGCATGCGCAGTGATTCCGTGACTGTAGTTGTCTGGGATAATCCAACCGTTAATGTTGTCGGCTCAAGTCTGCTCTGTCAAGGAGCAACTGCGACTTTAACCGCATCGGGTGCGGAAACGTATCTTTGGAGCACAGGAGAGACGGGGGCTTCCGTTTTGGTGATGCCGGAACAGACCACCACCTATAATGTCACCGGTTATGATGCGAACGGTTGCAGCACCACAGTTGGCAAAGTGGTTAATGTGGAAGCATTACCGCAGGTGTATATCTCGGGTGTGCTTGCCATTTGTCATGGTGACTCCACCACGCTCACTTCGTCTGATGCGTATTCGTATGTGTGGAGCACGGGTTCTACGGCAAATAGCATTACGGTTTCCAATCAGGGAGCTTATACGGTCACCGTCTCATCCGAGAACGGTTGCCAGGCGATGGCTTCCGTGACGGTTGAGGACAGACCGATGCCTGACTTCGACCTGTCGGGAAACAGCTTCCTCTGTGAAAACACCACGGAAGTGTTGTCTGTCACAGGGAATAATGAATATGTGTGGAGCACAGGTGAGACTACCTCGCAGATTACCATCTCGACAGGAGGTGTTTATACTGTGACGGCCACCAACAGCTATAACTGCACTCAGTCTTCCAGCATGAATGTGATTATGTTGCCGGCGCCGGAACTCTCCATCGTTGGTGTTTCCAGTCTGTGCCAAGGCGAAACGGCAACGCTGGTTGCCTCCTCGGATGCTACACAGTTCCAGTGGAGCAATGGTGATACCACTCAGTCCATAATGGTGATTCCGGATAACACCACCTACAGTGTCACCGCGACTAATACCAACGGATGTTCTTCGGTGGCTCAACATCAAGTCGTTTCTCTGCCAGTTTACAATATTGCACTCACGGGATCCATCTGTGAACATCAGGGATTCCATAACTACGGGTTCGATATTCCTGTGATGGATACTGCTGGCACATATACGTTTGT
Organism: Bacteroidales bacterium; assembly: GCA_017525245.1. Taxonomy (GTDB): domain Bacteria; phylum Bacteroidota; class Bacteroidia; order Bacteroidales; family WCHB1-69; genus F23-D06. Next base: position 29,691 of record JAFXTE010000007.1, read on the forward strand.
CCGAAATCTGCAGACGGCTGCCGGTTGTGACAGTGTTGTGAATTTGTTGTTGACTGTCAGCCCGTTACCTGTGTTAGACACCATTAGCGGACCGCAGAACATCACCCAATATGGCAATTTGTACTACACGATTGACAACCCTCAATATGCAGACTCTTACGAATGGATGATTTCCAATACTCACTGGACTATCACGGAGGAGAATTACAACCATGCGACCTTGAATGTGACTACTAATGGCACCGGCATTCTGACCGCCCGGGGCATCAACAACTGCGGCTACACAGAGATAACCCTCAATCTCTATTGCAACGTCGGCATAGAGGATTATCCCGCCAATGCAGTGGTCACGCTCTATCCGAACCCCGTCCATCAGTCGCTGTTTGTCAATTTGGAGAAAGCCCCCGAAATCAGCAAAGTGCGCCTCTACAACGAAGCAGGTCGCTTGGTCTATCAGACCAACTGCAATGACACGCACCTCGAAATCGACTGCACCCGTTTCGCCAATGGTCACTACACCCTCCAGTTCCTGAACGAAAAGGGTAGGAGAGTGGAAAGCCGGAAAATAGTCGTGAATAATAAATAATTGATAATTGATAATGAAGTGGGGAGCTCGTAATGGATTCCTGATCGCTGATCACCATTCACTAATCACTAATCACTAATCACTAAACAACCACCAATCACCCAGCTTCAATAACCAATAACCCATAACCAATAACCATTACAAATATGGAATACAACTTCAGAGAAATCGAGAAAAAGTGGCAGGAAAAATGGAAAGAGTCAGGATTGTATAAAACGGAAATCGATCCTGACAGGCCGAAATTCTATGTGTTGGATATGTTTCCGTATCCGTCAGGTGCGGGGCTGCATGTGGGGCATCCGCTCGGCTATATCGCCTCTGACATCTATGCGCGTTACAAACGGCAGAAGGGTTTCAACGTGCTGCACCCGATGGGCTACGACGCTTTCGGGCTGCCGGCGGAGCAATATGCCATCCAGACGGGACAACATCCTGCGGTGACTACCGAGAAGAATGTCAACCGTTACCGCGAGCAGCTCGACAAAATCGGTTTCTCGTTCGATTGGGACCGCTCGTTCAAAACCTGCGACCCCGACTATTACAAATGGACGCAATGGACGTTCATTCAGCTGTTTAACTCCTACTACTGCTACCAAGCCAACCAGGCTCGACCAATATCTGAATTGGAAGAGGCTTTCGCTGCCAATGGTACGCTAGGATTGGAGATTGCGCAGACCAAGCCGATGGAGTTTACTGCTGAGGAATGGAATGCTGCTTCCGAAAAGGAGAAGCAAGAAATTCTGATGAACTACCGTCTGGCATACTTGGCCGACACTTGGGTGAACTGGTGCCCGAAACTCGGCACGGTACTCGCCAACGATGAAGTAGTGAACGGACTTTCTGTGCGCGGCGGATTTCCTGTGGAACGTAAGTTGATGAAGCAGTGGATTTTGCGCGTGTCCGCGTATGCCGAACGCCTGCTACAGGGTCTTGAAAAAGTTGATTGGACGGATTCCCTGAAGGAGATCCAGCGCAATTGGATCGGCCGCAGCGAAGGCGCCGCCGTTTGGTTCCCGCTCGCCAAAGAAGGTCAGCTGGATTGGAAGAAAATATATATGGGAGGTAATATTGAGGGTCTTGAGAGTGAAGCCGCTTTCGAGATTTTCACCACCCGCCCCGACACCATTTTCGGTGTGACGTTCATGGTGCTGTGCCCTGAGCATGAGATGATAGACCAAATCACCACTCCCGAGCAGAAAGCCGAAGTGGAGGCATACGTCACATGGGCGAAGAACCGTTCCGAGCGCGAGCGTCAGGCGGAGGTCAAGAAAGTGAGCGGTGTCTTCACCGGTGCTTTCGCCATCAACCCGATCACCGAAGAGCGCATCCCGATTTGGGTAAGCGACTACGTGCTGTCTGACTACGGTACCGGCGCCATCATGGCCGTGCCCGCACACGACAGCCGCGACTTCGCCTTTGCCCGTCATTTCAACCTTCCTATCCGTCAAGTGGTTGCACCCTCTGTGGATGAGATCAGCGACCCCGACACGTGGGAGGAGTCCATGGACAGCAAGACCGGTGTGAGTGTCAATTCCGGTTTCATCACCGGCATGACGGTCAAGGAGGCTGGCAAAGCGGTCATCGAGAAAATCAAGACCATGGGCATCGGTTATGGAACGGTGAACTATCGTCTGCGCGACGCCATTTTCAGTCGTCAACGCTATTGGGGCGAGCCGTTCCCGATCTATTATAAGGATGGGATGCCTTATCCCGTTCCCGAGTCCGAACTGCCCGTTCTCCTTCCCGAAGTTGATCAGTTCCTGCCCACCGAAACAGGCGAGCCGCCGTTGGCACGCGCCAAGGACTGGACTTACAATGGCTATCCGCGCGAATACAGCACCATGCCTGGATTCGCTGGCTCCAGCGCGTACTATCTGCGCTATATGGATCCGAAGAACGACAAAGAGCTGGTTTCCAAAGAGGCCGATGAGTACTGGCAGAACGTGGATCTATACGTCGGTGGTGCGGAACACGGCACCGGCCACCTCATCTATGCCCGTTTCTGGAACAAATTCCTCTTCGACCTTGGCGTCAGCTGCAAAGATGAACCCTTCCAGAAACTTATCAACCAGGGCATGATCCAGGGACGCTCCAATTTCGTCTATCGCGTGGTCGGCACCAACAAGTTTGTCTCCATCAATCTCAGAAAAGATTACGAAACCACACCTATCCATGTGGATGTCAACATTGTACATAATGATGTCCTTGACATAGAAGCGTTCAAAAACTGGATGCCTGACTTCAAGGATGCCGAATTTATTCTTGAAAACGGTCAATACATTTGCGGTTGGGAAGTCGAGAAGATGTCCAAGTCGAAATATAACGTGCAGAATCCCGATGATTTGGTGGAGAAATATGGTGCGGACACGCTGCGCATGTACGAGATGTTCCTCGGGCCGGTGGAAATGGCCAAGCCGTGGGACACCAACGGCATCGAGGGTGTCTCCCGATTCATTCGCAAGTTCTGGAAGCTCTATTTCGATGGCGAGGGCAACTTTAATGTCGTTGACGAAGAACCGACGAAGGCCGAGTGGAAGACGCTGCACAAGACCATCAAGAAGATTGAGGAGGACAACGAACGATTCTCCTTCAACACAGCGGTGAGCGCGTTCATGATTTGCACCAACGAGCTGAACGATGCCAAGTGCAACAAACGTGCTGTCCTCGAGCCGCTCTGCATCCTGATGTCGGCCTACGCACCGCACATCACCGAAGAGTTGTGGTCACTGCTCGGTCATCAGGAATCCATCTTGAAAGCTGCCTATCCGGTTTATGACGAGCATTATATGGTGGAAGACGAATATCTCTATCCCGTCTCGTTCAACGGCAAGATGCGTCTGAAGATGTCGTTCCCGGCCAGCTATACGCCTAAGGACATCGAGCCGCTGATTCTTGAGAATCCGGATGTGCAGAAATGGTTGGCGGGTGCTACGCCCAAGAAAATTATCATCGTCCCGAAGAAGATTGTGAATGTTGTGTTTTAGCTTTTGGCTTTTGGCTTTTAGCTTTTAGCTTTTAGCCAATAGCCAATGGCCAATAGCCAATAGCCAAAGTGAAACAGAAGGATTTCGTTTTCAACCTCTGTCTGCTGATTTTTCTGAACCTTCTTGTCAAGCCGTTCTGGATGCTCGGTGTGGATGTGGGGGTGCAGAACAGCGTGGGCGCGGAAAATTACGGTTTCTATTTCTCCATCCTAAACTTCACCTTGCTTTTCAACATGGTGTTGGATATGGGGACCACAAATTTCAACAACCGAAATATTGCGCAAAATAACCAGTTGTTGGACAAGCATTTGTCAAGCTATATCATCTTGCGCTTGCTACTTGGGGTGGTCTATTTCGTGGTGATTTTTGCGGTAGCGTTGCTCATCGGTTACCGTGGAATCCAATTGAAGCTGTTGTTTTGGGTAGGGCTGAACCAGTTCCTGAATGCATTCCTGCTTTACCTGCGCTCCAACATCTCTGCATTGTTGATGTTCAAGACCGATAGTGTGCTTTCTGTGACGGACAAGTTGCTGATGATTCTGTTTTGCGGGTTGCTGCTGTGGGGCGGAATCACCGACTGCCCATTCCGTATTGAGTGGTTTGTATGGTGTCAGACGGTCGCCTACCTTGTCACGATTGTTTTGGTGCTTTGCATTGTCTTGAAAAAGGCAAAGTTACGGAAGCTGAATTGGAATCTGGCTTTTTTTCTGGTTATTATTAAAAAAAGCTTCCCCTATGCGCTCGTGACCTTTCTGATGGCATGTTATTACCGTATAGACTCGGTGATGCTGGAGCGGCTGCTGCCTGCGGGTGCCGGAGCAGCACAGTCGGGTATCTATGCCTCCGCGTTCCGTCTTATGGACACGTTGGCGATGATAGCCTACCTCTTTTCGGTCATCCTCCTGCCGCTTTTCTCCAAGATGCTGAAACAAAAGGAAAATGTGACGCCAGTGGTGCGCACCAGTTTCTCGTTGCTGTTTCTCTTCTCGGTCACCGCTGTCGTGATATTATATGTCTATCGTGAACCTGTAATCCAGCTGTTTTATCCGGATATTGCGGAAAACAGTGTCGCGGTCTTCCGATTGATAATTTTCGGGTTGATCCCCATTTCCATGATTTACTTGTTTGGCACGCTACTTACCGCCAACGGCAGCATGAAGGAACTGAACATCACAGCCGTTGTGGGTATTGTTATCAACGTGACGGTCAACCTGCTGCTGATTCCACGGATGCAGGCGTGCGGGTCCGCTGTGGCCAGTTTCTGTACGCAGTTAGTGGTGGCGGTCTTGCAGTTTGTTGTCGCGCTGAAGATTGTGAGATTCCCGCTTTTTTCGCTCCCGTGGCTCCGTTGTCTGTTGTTCGTGGCGGTGCTTGTTCCTGTCACCGCTCTGGCGCCGCGTTTTTTGCACTTCGGCGTGGTCTGGTCGCTGCTGCTGCTCGGCGGTTTCTCCTTGTTGCTCGGTTTCGTCACTGGACTGTTGGATTTCAATATTTTTCGCGGGCTGAAAGTCCGAAATGAAGCGTGAAAGCATCACAAAAAAGCCAAAAACGTCTAATTACGCAAATAGACATCTTTATCTCGTGTAAAAATTAATGCAAAAATATATTTGTGGTTTTGAATAAAAATTGTATCTTTGCGCCTTGGAAAATAATGTAAAATAATATAAGTATGAAAAGTAATTTTTCCTCTTTGAAATTAGTGGCCGTTTTGTTTTTAACGGTTTGTTTCACAATGGGTTATGCCCAGTGCGACAAAGGCAATGTGTATGGAATGAAAGGGCAAAAGACCGGCATCGCTATCGTGAAAGCGGATTCCAACGGTCAACATGTTGTGCCGACAGCCGCCATGACCCTTCCCACTTTCAAGGGTGGTAACAAAGCCATGTGCCGCTACATCAACAAAACCAAAAAGTACCCAATTACCCTTAAGAACCAGAAAATTTCCGGTACCACGACCGTTCAAGCAAAAGTGTTGAAAGACAGCACCCTTACGGATATAGAAGTGGTTAGCAGTTCCGGTTATCAGGAATTTGACGACGAAGCTCTCCGTGTGGTGAAGTCCTTCCCCAAAATGATCCCCTCCACCCAAAGCTGCGAACCTCAGGACATGATTATCCAAATCCCCGTGACTTTCATCTACGAGGATGAGGTGGCCGCCGAAAAGAAGAAAGAGGAAATGGAAAGACTGAAAAAGGATATCGTTAAACCCATCACCCTCTATTTCGAGAATGACCGCCCGGATCCGCGCACCCGCACCGAAACCACTAACACCGAATATGTGGGGCTCTACAACGACTACATGGCTGCCAAGAATACTTACGTCACCAGCGCAGGTAAAGGCTTGACGGGTTCACAGAAGACCAACGCTGAAAATGCTGTGGAGAACTTCTTCAACGATTCCATTCAGACGGGTTATGACCGCCTTGTGAAACTCACCAACTTCCTCGTTGACGCCCTTCAGGACGGTCATCAGGTGGAGTTCACCATCAGTGGCTTCGCCAGCCCGCTCAGCAACAGTGACTATAACAAGAAACTCTCTTCCCGTCGTATCCAGAGCGTCCTCAACTACATGGCAAGAGCTAACGGTGGTGTCCTTGCTCCTTACATCAACGGCAGCAAGCCCGGTCTTATCATCCATCGTGTTCCTGAAGGACAGGTCAACCACAGCTTCTCTACCAACGCTGTCCGCGAGACCGTCTATGGTCTGCAAGCCGCCAAGGACAGAAAGATTGTCATTGACCGCATTTCGATCAGGTAAGGTTATACCATATTATATTTTAATAGGGGAGCCGGTGTGGTTCCCCTATTTCGTTTTAAATTGATAATTGATAATTGATAATGGAGGTGGGGATTTGTTTTTTTATTATTTTTGCCGAGACAAAAAACAAAATAAACAATTGCTAATATTAGAAACATGAAACGAAATGTTGTTTTGGAAAAAAGTGCTGCATTCTCAATTCGAATAGTCAATCTTTACAAATATCTCACTTGTGAAAAGCATGAGTATGTAATGGCAGAACAGATTAAGAGATCAGGCACCAGCATAGGGGCTAATATTAGCGAAAGCCAAAACGCGCAAAGCAGAGCCGATTTTATTCATAAAATGAACATCGCTAAAAGAAGCTGATGAAACGGTGTATTGGCTGAATTTGTTGCATAAAACTCATTATCTGACTGACATCGAATTTGAATCAATGAAAAACGATGCTGAAGAACTTGTCAAGCTCTTAAAAGCAATCGTAAAGACTTCAAAATCACGTACTCCCCATTAATTATCCATTATCAATTATCAATTATCAATTAATCAAATGGTTACATCGAAAAGTTGCGTTTTTGAAAAAAAAATAATAAACGGAACGGGGAATAAAGAAAAAAGTGTATTTTTGCAAGCTTTTTGAAGTGGAATGCAAAGGCGGGTGGAATTGTCGGGATGAACCGCGTAACTCATTGATTTCACGGACTGTAATGAAATAGGGTAGGGCAGAGGCGAAGGCGTTTTATGGTTACGATTTTGGTGAATAGTTGCATTTTTCTTTCAAAAAATGGGCTATTTTTTTTTGGATATTAGTAATAAAAATAAATTTTTAGAAGGGATGAAAAAGATTAAAATCACACAAGTAAGAAGCGCGGTTGACAGACCCGCACGCCAGAAAAGATCTTTAGTTGCTTTGGGCATTCACAAAATGCACCAGACTGTCGAACATGAGGCAACCCCCCAAATCCTTGGGATCGTGGACGCCGTCAAGCACTTAGTGAACGTAGAAGAAATGTAATTAATAACCAATAGAGCATAAAGAGATGGATTTACACAATTTAAAACCGGCAAAAGGATCAACACACAGAGAACGCAGAATAGGCAGAGGACAGGGTTCCGGAAAAGGCGGCACTTCCACACGTGGACACAAGGGTGCGCAATCCCGCTCCGGTTACAGCCGCAAGATCGGTTTCGAAGGCGGCCAAATGCCCATTTACAGAATATTGCCCAAGAGAGGCTTCAAGAACATCAACCGCGTTGAATACAACGCCATCAATGTCAGCACGCTGCAGCAGCTGGCCGAGAAGAAGAACCTCGACAGAATCGACCGCGAAGTGCTCGTGAACAACGGTTTGGCCAAGAAGAACGACCTCATCGCCATCCTGGCGAAGGGCGAGCTCACCGCCAAGGTGCATGTCGTGGCCGACAAATTCTCCGCGAAAGCCAAGGCTGTGATCGAGCAGTGCGGCGGCACGGCAGAACTCGTTAACGCTCCCGCAGCAGAGTAATCGTCATTAAAAAGTCTTTACAATGAAAAAATTTATTGAAACCATTAAGAATATATTCAGGATCGAGGATCTGAGAAAACGCATTCTCTACACCCTCTTCATCATCCTGATATACCGCTTCGGCGCTCACGTAGTGCTCCCGGGCATCAACCCCGGCGCCCTTTCCGCCTTCAGCAGCGCAGCCCAGAAAGGTCTGCTCGGCATGTTGGACCTCTTCTCCGGCGGTGCATTCTCCAACGCCTCCATCTTCGCGTTGGGTATCATGCCCTACATCACGGCATCCATCGTGGTGCAACTTTTCACCCTGGCGGTGCCTTATTTCCAACGCCTCGCCAAGGAAGGTGAAAGCGGACGTACGAAAATCAACCAGATCACCCGTTATCTGACAGTGGCCGTGTTGGCCGTGCAGGCTCCTGCCTACATCACCCAACTCACCGTGCAATTCCCCGGTGCCGTGGCTCCCTCCATGCTCGAGACCCGCATCCTCGGATTCTCCGCATTCGCCATCTGCGCCTTCATCCTGCTGATCTCTGCCACCCTGTTCATCATGTGGCTCGGCGAGCGCATCACCGACAACGGTATCGGTAATGGTATCTCCATGATCATTATGATCGGTATCATCGCCCGTCTGCCTTTCGCCCTGAAAGCGGAATTCACGGCACGTATCACCGAGATGAACGGCGGTCCCATCATCTTCATTCTGGAAATCATCCTGATGATGCTGATTATCGGTCTCTGCATCCTGCTCGTCCAAGGCACCCGTCGCGTTCCCGTTCAATATGCGAAACGTGTTATCGGTAACAAGCAGTACGGCGGTGTCCGTAACTACCTGCCCCTCAAAGTGAATGCAGCAGGCGTTATGCCTATCATCTTCGCCCAGGCGTTGATGTTTATCCCCTTGACCTTCGTGAACATCTCCCAGGAGACGACCACCGGATTCTGGAGCAGTTTCATCGATTATAACCGTTTGGGCTACAATGTCGTCTTCTTCCTGATGATTATTGCCTTCACCTATTTCTATACGGCAATCACCATCAACCCGCAGCAGATTGCGGAGGATTTGAAGAAGAACAACGGCTTTATCCCCGGTGTGAAACCCGGCAAGCAGACTGCGGAATACATCGACAAGATCATGTCCCGCATCACGCTGCCCGGCTCTATTTTCCTCGGCATCGTGGCTGTCCTGCCCGCCATCGTGCGTTTGTTCGGCGTGAACCAACAGTTTGCACAGTTCTTCGGCGGCACCTCCCTCCTGATTATGGTGGGTGTGGTGTTGGATACCTTGCAACAGATTGAGAGCCACCTGTTGATGCGTCACTATGACGGTCTTACCAAATCAGGTCGTATTAAGGGTCGTACCGGTGGTGGAATCTATGGAGGTCACTGATAAAATAATAGCAACGAGATGTCCAAAGTAGTCATATATAACGAGGAGGATTTCGCGAAACTGCGTGAGAGTGCGAACGTGGTGGCGATTACGTTGGCGGAGGTCGCCAAGGTGATCAAGCCCGGTGTGCCGCTCACGTACCTCGACCAGATTGGCGAGCAGTGCATTCGCGACCATCATGCCATACCCGCTTGCAAAGGCTACATGGGCTATCCCGCCGCTCTTTGTCTCTCTGTAAACGATGTGGTTGTCCATGGGATTCCTTATCCGAATCTCTACCTTCGTGACGGTGATGTCATCTCGGTGGATGTCGTGGCGCTGCTGAACGGTTATCACGGCGACTTCTGCTACACTTTCGAGGTGGGCGAAGTGGCCGAGGAGACCCGGTTGCTGTTGAAACGCACCAAGGAGTCCCTCTACAAGGCCATTGAGGTGGCTAAGATAGGAACGACGTTTTCGGAAATAGGGAAGACCATCGAAGAGTATGTTTCCCAGTTCCACTATTCCGTTCCCCAGGAATTTACCGGCCACGGCGTGGGCAGGCACATGCACGAAGAACCGTGCATCCCTAACTACGCGGTGAGGAAGTTTGACAGCATCTCCAGACTGCGCATCGCGCCGGGAATGTCATTCTGCGTGGAACCCATGGTGAAGATCGGACAGGGACAAAACAAGACCCGCTTCAAAAGCAAGTTTGACGATGACGAGTGGACCGCCCGCACCCCGGACGGACAGCCGGCCGCTCATTTCGAGCACCAGCTGGTAGTCACCGAAAAAGGCACCGAGGTTATTTCATCCTACAAATTGTTAGGCGAAGTGATTGGAACAGAAGAATTATATTAAATTATAGTGTTATGGCAAAACAATCTGCAGTAGATATCGACGGTGAAGTGATTGAGGCATTGGGCAACGGTTTGTACCGGGTGCGCCTTGAGAGCGGCCATGTGATTTTGGCCCATCTTTCAGGGAAGATGCGAATGCACTACATCAAGATCATTCCGGGTGACCGCGTCCAGGTGGCGATGTCCCCCTACGATCTGACAAAGGGACGTATAACCTACAGGCATAAGAATTAAGACGTGAGACGTAAGAATAGAGATAAATAATAATAAAAAAATAAAGCAATGAAAGTAAGAGCATCAGTCAAGAAAAGATCCGAAGATTGCATCGTGGTGAGACGCCATGGTGTGGTGTATGTGATTAACAAAAAGAACCCGAAATTCAAACAACGTCAGGGTTAATCGTTGGAATTAAATAATTAATCATCATAAAAAAACATTAAAGTAATATGGCAAGAATTGCAGGTATTGATTTACCTAAAAACAAACACGGTGAAATCGGCTTGACCTACATTTACGGAATCGGCAGAAGCACTGCCCAAAAGATTCTGACCAAAGCCGGCATCAACTGGGATAAAAAGGTAAATGAATGGAACGACGATGAATTGGCATTGATTCGTGGATTAGTGAATGAGTTGAAAGTTGAAGGCCCCCTGAGATCCGAAGAGCAGATGAACATCAAACGTCTGATGGATATCGGTTGCTACAGAGGCATTCGTCACCGTTTGGGTTTACCGGTGCGTGGTCAAAGCACCAAGAACAACGCTCGTACTCGTAAGGGACGTAAGAAAACTGTTGCTAACAAGAAGAAAGCGACCAAGTAGTAATTAATCACTGACAGTAGAATAATAACAGTATGGCAAAAAATACAAAATCAGCGAAGAAGAGAGTCGTTAGAATCGAGGCCTCGGGTAAGGCATTTATCTACGCTTCATTCAACAACGTCATCGTTTCCCTTACCAACAACGACGGTCAGGTGATTTCCTGGTCTTCCGCCGGTAAAATGGGATATAGAGGTTCCAAGAAGAACACTCCCTACGCCGCCCAGATGGTGGCTCAGGATTGCGCCAAGGTCGCTTACGACTTGGGTCTGCGCAGAGTGAAGGTTTACGTGAAAGGTCCCGGACAAGGCCGTGAGTCAGCTATCCGTTCCATCAACACCACGGGAATCATCGTGGAAGAGATCACGGATGTCACTCCGCTGCCGCACAATGGCTGCCGTCCTCCCAAGCACAGAAGAGTATAATTTATTTTCATTAATATCGAAAAAATATAAGTTATGGCAAGATATACAGGACCCAAAACGAAAATCGCAAGAAAATTCAAGGAACCCATCTACGGTCCCGACAAATATTTCGAAAGAAAGAACTATGCTCCGGGTCAGCATGGTCAGTCTCGCAGACGCACGAAACTCTCTGAGTACGGTATGCAGTTGCAGGAGAAACAGAAAGCGAAATACACCTACGGCATTCTGGAGCGCCAGTTCCGTAAACTCTTCCACATGGCATCCCGCAAGAAAGGTGTCACGGGTCAGAACTTGATGCAACTCATCGAGTCCCGTCTCGACAATGTGGTGTTCCGCTTGGGCATTGCCCCCACCCGTAACGCTGCCCGCCAGCTGGTCACTCACCGTCATATCACCGTTAACGGCCAAATCAGCAACATTCCTTCAATGCTGTTGAAACCGGGTGACACGGTGGAGGTTCGCGAGCGTTCCAAGACCCTCGAGGTGATTGAGAACTCTCTCAGTGGCAAGGCGATGAACTTCGGATGGCTCGAATGGGACGGCAACCTCAAGGTTGGCAAATTCATGCAATATCCTCAGCGCGAGGAAATTCCGGAAACCATCAACGAGCAGGCAATCGTCGAGTTGTACTCTAAATAGTGATTAGTGAATAGTGAACAGTGAATAGAGGTTGGTTATCTCATGACAAACAATCATAAATCATAGGTCACAAGTCATAAGTCACAAGTCGCAAATCACAAAAAATAAACGAAAAATGGCAATATTAACATTTCAAAAACCCGATAAGGTCATCATGAATGAGGCCGACGATTTTCACGGCATATTTGAATTTCGTCCGCTGCAACAAGGTTTCGGTGTCACCGTGGGCAATGCCCTTCGCCGTGTGTTGCTCTCTTCATTGGAAGGCTATGCCATTACCTCTGTGAAAATTGAAGGCGTCGCGCAAGAATTTTCATCAATACCGGGCGTTATGGAAGATGTCCTTGACATTGTCCTTAACCTCAAACAGGTTCGCCTGAAAAACAAAGTTGACGGCTATACCTCTGAGAAAGTGTCTATCGTCATCAGTGGCCAAGATACCTTTACGGCCGGCGATATGAACCGCTATCTCAACTATTTCCAGGTGCTGAACCCGGATTTGCTGATATGCCGTATGGAGCCCTCCGTCCGCCTGAACATGGAAATCACCATTGACAAAGGTCGCGGCTATGTTCCCGTTGAAGACAACCGCCAACTTCATGATGGTATTGATGTTATTGCCGTTGACTCAACCCATACGCCTATCCGTAACGTCAAATACACAATCGAGCCTTATCGTGTCGAGCAAAAAACCGACTTTGAGAAGCTGATTATCGAAGTGGAGACGGACGGTTCCATCCATCCGAAGGATGCTATCCAAGAGGCCGCCAAAATACTGATTCAGCATTTTGTCTTGCTCTCGGACGAGAACATCGCCCTTGAATCTCAGGATCAGGTTGAAAGCCAAGAGGTAACTGAAGACAGCGAAAAGAATATCCGACAGATTCTCCAAGCTAAGCTGATTGATATGGATCTTTCCGTGAGAGCACTCAACTGCTTGAAATCTGCAGAGTTGGAAACCTTGGGCGATTTGGTTGCTTTCCATAAGGCCGACCTGCTTAAGTTCCGTAACTTCGGCAAGAAGTCGTTGGCAGAGTTGGAAGAGCTGGTTCACAACAAGGGTTTGGAATTTGGTATGAATGTAGAAAAGTATAATATAGATAACGAATAGAACAATGAGACACGCTAAAAAAATTAACCATTTAGGTAGAACTGATGCCCACAGAAAGGCTATGTTGTCCAATATGGCAACCTCTCTGATCATGCATAAGAGAATTAACACCACCTTGGCTAAGGCAAAAGCGTTACGCATGTATGTGGAGCCCATCGTGACCCGTTCCAAAGACGACACGACCCACTCTCGCCGTATGGTGTTCTCCGAACTGCAGAACAAGTTTGCCGTGACGGAACTCTTCAGAGAAATTTCCCCGAAGATTGCCGATCGCCCGGGCGGTTACACCCGCATCCTGAAGACCGGTTTCCGTAAAGGTGACAACGCTGAGATGTGCATCATCGAGTTTGTAGATTTCAACGAAACCTACACTGTTGAGAAAACCAAGAAGAAATCCACACGCACGCGCCGCAGCAGCAAGAAAGCTGCCGCTCCCGCTGAGAACGTGGCAACAGAAGCTCCGGCCGCTGAAGTGGAAGCTCCCGCAGCCGAGTAACACACGAAGTGTTGTTGTGAGTACAGAAAAGAGATGTCGTGAAGGCATCTCTTTTTTTGTCAGTCAGTTTTTAAAGGTATAAAGAAAAGAGCAGAGTTTCCATTCAAAACTCTGCTCTTTTTGCCAATAGCTAAAAGCTAAAAACCAATAGCCAATAGCCGATTAGTATCCGAAAATCTCTTCCAAACTCAGTTTCGTCACCTTTCCGTATTTCTCCAGACCCTTCAAATCCACCTCGTTTTCGTTACCGAGTACAACCACCACTCTCTTTTGTCCCTTGATGTAGGTCTTGTTGAAGTTCGTGACATCATTCAAGGTCATTTTCTGGATGGTGTTGAAATTGGTTCTGTCCATCGGAGCCTTCAGCCCCATTTCCTCGCAGGTGAGGAAGTAGTTGATGATGCTCATCTTGCGGGTGCGGTTGGTACGGTATTGGGAGATCAGGGAAGTCTTGGCGAGGTCGAAGTTCAGCTCAGACACAGGCATGTTGTCCAGCAGATCGGTGAAGGCCTCCATGGCGTCGATCAGCTTGTCGTTCTGCGTGCCAATGTGGGTCATATTGTAGTTGTATTTGCCTTTCTCGCTCGGTTCCACATAGTAGGCGGCGGCAGAGTAGGCCAAAGAGCGTTTCTCGCGGATTTCCTGGAACACGATGGAGTTCATGCTCCCGCCGAAGTACTCGTTGTACATCTCGATTTGCGGACTCATAGACCAGTTGGCAGGTACGGAGGTGCTCAGCTGGCGGCACAAGGACTGTTTAGCATCGTAGTGGGCGAAATAGACCTTGTTGTCTTTCGTGGCGAGACGGTCGTAGTCAGCACCCATCTTGACGGGTTTCTTGGCCGGATGCACGCTGTGCTTGTCAGTGAGGACCTTCTGCAAGTCATTAAGACTCAGGTCACCGTAATAGAGGATGCGCTGCGGCTGAGAGGTCATCGTCTTGATCTGGTTGATGACATCCTGGGCCTTGATCTTCTGGACCTCTTCGTTGCTTACGAAATACTTGCGGATGTTGTCCTTGCCGAAGGAAGCGTAACGCAGCATATTTTGGAAGATGGTTTGCTGGCGCGATTTCGCATCCACGCGGGATTTCAAGACATCGCTGATGGAATTTTTAACGGATTCCTCGGAGATTTTCGGGTGGTTGAGGATGTCCTCCACAATGGCCATGGCCTTCTCCATGTTCTCGCTGAGGCCGTTGATATAAATGTTGGCGTATTTGTCGCCGAAACCGATGGAATAGGAGCAGGCGAGGTCGTACATCTCGCGGTTGATCTGGCTCAGTGTGCGGTTCTCGCTCTCTAACTGGTCGAGGAAGTTGTTGGTGATGCCGGCTTTCTTGTCATAGAATCTACCATAGTTGTAACGATAGACAAGCGTGAAACGGCCGTTGTCGGTATTCTTCACGTAGAGGATCTCGTTGCCGTTGGCCTTGCCCTTCTGCATGTCTTTGTTGAAATCCACGAAAACGGGTTCGATGGGGTTCACCTTCATGCTTTTGACCTCTTTCAAGAAGTTGCTTTCCACGTCGCGGTTCATGACCACAGGGGTGATTTCGGGCTTGTCGACTTTCTGCACGTTGCGTTGCTCGCCTTGACGTTTATAGATGATTACATAGTTGTTTTTCTTGAAGATACGGTTCGCGAAGTCGATGACATCTTCCTTCGTGACATAGCTCATGTTCTCGGTTTCATTGACCACATCCTGCCAGCTCCGGTGGGCGAGGTAAGCCATGGCCATAGCCATGGCGCGGTTGGTATTGCTCTCAAGACTCGTCATGTCACTCAGCTTGCGGTTGTTGATGGCGGCGGTAAGAAGTTTTTCGTCCCAGTTGCCGGATTTCAGAACCTCGATTTGTTGCAGCAACAGGTCTTTCAGCTGCTCAAGGGTCTGTCCTTCTTTGGGTCTGCCGTAGAGACGGAAGTATGCATAGTCGTTGAGGTCGCTCACGCCGGAATAGGCGGTCATGGCCAGCTGTTTTTGGTTGATGTTCTCATCGATGATACCGCAAGAACCGTTCATCAGCACGGCGTCAGCCATCTCAGCGAGGAGCACGTCGCGAGAGCCTGTGCCGGACTCAATGCGGTAGCCGATCTGCACGTTCTCGGGCTCCAGACCATAGACTTCCACGGTTTTCACCTCACGGATAGGTTTCTCATGAACGTAAGTGAAATCGGGGATGTATTTCGGCTGAATCTTTCCGAAATATTTGTCAATCAATTTGATGACCTGATCGGGATCAAAGTCGCCCGCCATGGCAATACAGTAATTGTTCGGAACATAGTAGGTGTAGAAGTGCTTGTTGATGTTGGTCAGGGACGGATTCTTCAGGTGCTCAATGGTACCGATGGTGGTCTGTGTGCCGTAAGGATGGTTCGGGAACAGGGCTTCGTTCAGCTTTTCGTAAGCCGTGCGGCTGTCGTTGGCCATGTTCATGTTCTTCTCCTCATAGACGGCCTCCAGCTCGGTGTGGAACAAGCGGAAGACGGGATTGGCGAAACGCTCGCCCTCAATCTTCAGCCAACGTTCAACTTCGTTGCTCGGGATGTCCTCCTGATAGACGGTCATATCGTTGGAAGTGAAAGCGTTAGTGCCCTGCGCACCGATCATGGACATCATCTTGTCGTACTCGTTGGGGATGGCGTACTTGGAAGCCTCGTACGACACGGAGTCGATCTGATGGTAGATGGCCTTGCGCTGGGCGGGGTCGGTGGTGTGGTTATAGACCTCGTACAACGCTTCGATCTTCTTGAGCTGCTCCTGCTCCTTGGCCCAGTCGAGGGTGCCGAAGTGGTTGGTGCCCTTGAACATCAAGTGTTCCAAGTAGTGGGAGAGGCCCGTGGATTCCGACGGGTCGTTCTTGCTGCCCACGCGCACCGCGATGTAGGTCTGGATGCGCGGAACGTCCTTGTTCACGGACATAAATACCTGCAGACCGTTGTCCAACGTGTAGTGGATGACGTTCATCGGGTCATTCTGATAGGTCTCCTTGTGGTAATTCTGCGCGAAAGAGCTGAAGGTCAGGAGACAGCAGGCCGCCAGCAGCAGAGTTGCGATAAAGTTACGTTTCATAATGTTTGATTTGTATTATTTTTTGATGAATTTTTCGGTATGACATTCGTTGTCCGTGATGATTTTCACGACATAGACGCCTTGCGGAAGCGAAGAAATATTAATTCTAGAGTCAGGATTACTTTCAGAGAACATGATGTTGCCCAACAAATCGTAAATTTCAATGTTTTGAATGTCATCAAAGGTGATATTCAGCAGATTTTGGGCTGGATTAGGGTATATATGCCTCTCCGTCTTCTCGTGTGTGGGCACAGCGTCGTGCAGGAAAGTCACGTCAAAGCTCGCCTGGTCGCCGCTGTACTGGATGTTGGTGATTTCAAAACTGGTTTCCGGGGTTCCGTCGGTGAGGAAGGGTCGCGGATTGGTGGTGGGACCGAAAGCTCTGCGGTTACCGTTACCAAATGTCGCAAAGTTTATGTTCCCGTTAATGGTGTCAATGGTGCTGCCGGGACGGAAAACCCAGTAAGTATGCGGCTTTTCATAAAAGTCAAATACACCGTTCCCGGCATCGTATAGATCGTTGAGGTTAACATTGTCGTACCACCTGCCGATAATCACACCGCTGCGGGGAACATTTTCCATAAAATCGTTGCTGTTCCGATACTCAATAGTGAACCATTGGTCCGGATCGATGGATGATCGGATGAAGTAGCAGTTGTTGTGATCAGAGGAGGTGTTGCTATTTAAAATATAGTGGCCATCGCTTGTGATTTCGATGGGTTCGTCAACAATACCTAAGAATTTGTATTTCAGGATAGTGGAGATCTGCTGCAGATTGTTTTGCGCCATTTGGTCCCAAATTCCGACAGGAACGATTTCGTTGTAATTGTAATAATGGTAATAGTCAGGTATTCCCAAAGAGTGTCCCATCTCATGGCAGAACACATTGGCGGTGAAATAGGGTCCGGAATTGGCGAATTCAAAATTGTAGCAGCAAGGGAGTTTCCCGTTGATATAAATTTCGTCGGGCAGTCCTGCGTAGTAGGCGCTGAAAAAGTTCATGTGGGGCCACAGAAGTTCGTTCCAGCCGCCGACCCCGCCTTTGAGGATAAAGCTGATGTTGTCGATGAGACCGTCGTTGTTGCCGTCCAGATTGATGTTGCTGTCAACAAAGTTCAGGGAATCGACGTACCGGAGTGCCCGTGCCAGCATCTCAAATTCTCGGGAGACCTGGTTGTCGGTATAACCGTCCGGATTGGTTTCGCTTTGGGGTTGGAAATAGGAGCGAGGGTAGGGGTCTTGATAGGAGACGATGGCCGTGTCCTGGATGTTGTTGGTATAGACTGTGTGATAGTTGATTTTTCCGTAGGTTGTGGCCTTGAAATAGTTGTGGACCGAGATGTTGTTCGGCATGGTGTCGTTGAACATCTGGTCGATAGGCCCCAAGGTCTCGGTGAATTCCGGATCGTCGGCGAAACGGATGAAGATGACCAGGTTGGTGAGCGTCATCTGTTCGCTCCGGTTCAAATGGATGTGGGGGGCGAGCTGGTAGTTCAAGGGAGGACGTGACGGAAGCAACGGCGGGATGGTATCTGCTGGTGCGGCAAAGCCGAGAAGCACAATCGCGTTGAACAATAAGGCAAGTATCTTTTTCGTTACGGCTCCGAAGTCCATTTAACCTTGATTTTGATTTAACTTGCAAAAATATATTTTTTGTGTTTTGGAGGCCGATATGTTGATAATTATTGAAATTTTGTCGCCCGCCGCCCCGTTCCCGTCCAATTTTTATACACCCCTGTCGCAATAATGGACACCCGTCCGACGTTGCTTTTCGCGTAAATGGCTGATTTTTAAGTGTGTGTCGGTTTTGGCACGGTTTTGGGAATTAAACTCCTACTTTGAGCAGCCCCGGAGGGGCAAGAGCTCGGTAGGGGTACGGATGGGGGAGATGATGCGATGATGCGATGATACGATGAAACGATGATGCGATGATATTAGAACGAAACAACAAAACAATGATACGATTAGAGAACATCAGCAAAAGCTTCCGTTCCGAGACAGTGGAGACGAAAGCGCTACAGCGAGTAAACCTGGAGGTCCGGAAGGGCGAGTTCATAGCCGTGATGGGCCCTTCCGGTTGCGGCAAGACCACTTTGCTCAACATCCTCGGGCTTCTCAACACCCCCGACTCGGGCCGCTATTTCCTTGACGGCCGCGACGTGAGCGGACTGAAAGAGCGCGACCGGCTGAAGCTGCGGCGCGGGGTCATCGGCTTCGTGTTCCAGAGCTTCAACCTCATCGATGACATGAACGTCTTCGAGAACGTGGAGCTGCCGTTGCGCTACCTCGGTCTAAGCAAGTCGAAGCGGCGGGCGAAGGTCAACGAGGTGCTGGAACGCATGAGCATCATCCACCGGGCGAGCCACTATCCGCAGCAACTCTCCGGCGGACAGCAGCAACGCGTCGCCGTGGCCCGCGCGGTCGTCTCCAACCCGCAGCTCATCCTCTGCGACGAACCCACCGGCAACCTCGACAGCCACAACGGTCTCGACGTCATGCACCTGCTCTGCGACCTCAACGCTGCCGGCACCACCATCGTCATGGTCACCCACAGCGCCCACGACGCCGGCTTCGCGCACAGGATCGTTCACCTGCTCGACGGCACCATCAATTATGAATGCTGAATGATGAATGTTGAATGTTGAATGCTGAATGCTGAATGATGAATGCTGAATGCTGAATGTAGAATGTAGAATGAAGAATGATGGTACGAAAGAGCCCCAATTCCCCCCTTTAGGGGTGATGCCCGCAGGGCAGGGGGGTATCAAAACTGCTTCCTTGAGCAGCCCCGGAGGGGCAAGACGCGCGAAGCGCTAATAACCCCACACAAGCGAAGCGCAGTGTGGGGCTGGAAGAAGCAGAAGGTCCCGAACTGCGGAGACAGCGATGACGACGAAGCGCAGCCTCAGTGTATGGGCCTGACAAGAACGAAAAAACCAAATCAGATATGAAAACCCCAAAAATCCTCAACATCCTCGGCCTCGCCGTGGCCATCGCCGCCTTCATGGTGGTGGCGATGGTAAGATACTATGACCTCCGGTACGACAAGTCCTATCCCGGCGCCGACCGCATCTACGAAGTGAAGTCCTGGAGAAACGACTACACTGGAGACAAATTTCCAACCATACAGAACAAGGCAGGGATTCGCCGATTAGCGGATGTGACGCCGGAAAACGTGGCCAAACTCCCTTCCGATCTCCCTTTCGAGGAGTTGGAGGACGTCTGCTTGGCTCGCGGTTATGGTTACGGCCTCTACCATCTTTACGCACCCAGCCTTCCAGAGGTGGACACGCTCGTGCCGATGCAGGTGGCCACGCCGTCGGTGTTCCGATTTTTCGGGATCAAACTCAAGGCGGGAAGTTTGGAGACCTTTGGCGATGACAACAACATTGTGATCACCAATGGTTTGGCAAAGCATCTTTTCCCGAAAGGAGACGCAGTGGGGCAAAAATTGGTCATTGCCACGGACCCCGATGACGAGTTGGGCGACTATGCAGAATTGAACTCGATAGAAAACGGTGACACGGTTACGGTCATCGCCGTCTGCAAGGATTTACCGCAGAACACTTCGATGGCATATTATGGAATCATTCGTTGTTTTAATCCGAAGCAAATCAAGGGCCATATCTATTATAAGCTCAAAGAGGGTTGTGAAAAATATCCTTTTGAGAAGCGGATGTTTGAAATATATCAGAGTGATTATCAAGCATATATGGCAACCCAAGACACCACAGGCGATTCGCAACTGTGCTATACGGAACGTGCGGAGAAATACGAAAACGCGCCTAAGGAATGCGATTCGATGTCACTGGAATTGTTAAGCGAGCAGCATTTCTCCACGAACAATTTCTGGAATGTGGATGAGGAACATTCCACCAACGTCTCCAAGGTGTTAAGCGTGTTCGGCATCGTGCTATTGCTGCTCGCTTTCCTGAATTTTACCAACTATGCGGTGGCTACTGTGCCGATGTTCCTGCGCAAGACGAACATCCGCAAGATCGAGGGTTGCTCCAACGCGCAGCTTCGCTGGGAGATGTTCGGGCGTTTCCTGCTCTCCGCTGTTATCGCGTTCCTCATCGCGCTGGTCATCGTGGAGGTGTGCGCCCGCACGAAAGTGATCCCGTTCGTGGAAATCAGTCTGAATTTGGCGGACAACCTGCCTGTGGTGTGGATTTCCGCCGCCGTCACCCTTCTGGTTGCCGTGGTTGCCTCGCTCTATCCAGTCTTCTACGCCACCGCCGCCACTAACATCGAATCGGCGTTGAAGAGCCAGCTATCCACCCCGCAGAAGTACGGCAAGTGGCGCAAAGTGTTGCTTCGTATGCAGACCACTCCAGCTTCCGTGGTGCAGTTCTTCGCCTCGTTTGCCATCATCCTCTTCATGACGTTGGTTTTTGTGCAGAATCATAGCATGAAGACCGCCGATGTGGGCTTCAAAACGGACAATGTGTATGTATCCGTCGGACGATGCTTCAGGACGAATTTTTCCAATTCAGAAGGGGTTGTCAACATAGACCCATATATGTTGCAGAATATGTTTGACTCTGTTTCTGGCGTTCATGCGGTCGCTTTTGCTATGGACCCTGTTATGGGTCATGGGGAAGTGGTTTCCTATCAGGGGATTCTCATAGGAGATGAACAAATACATCTCAATGCCAGAACTGTGTCGCTCGATTTCTTCGACTTTTTCGGTATAGAGGTGGTTCGTGGAAGAATGATGGCGCGCCCAATCGGCTCAATTCATACGGAATCGATGGTCAACGAGGCGGCGCTTCAAGAGAACGAAGCTCTTTATTCCGATTCTCTTCGAAAATCCCCTCGTGTGGTCGGTGTGGTGCGTGACTACCACAACCTTTCCTTGACCAATGAGATTCTTCCGTGTATTTACAGTCCCTACGCCCATGGACTGGCAAGGGGATTACGGACGGTTTATTTCTATGTGAAGCTGGGCGAGGGACAGGACATTCAGCGAGTGGAAGAGGAAATTTTGAAGAAATTGAAATCCGCTGGCGTCGATGATTTCAAGTTAGGGCATTTCCAGTCATTGAAGCAGGAAATCGACAAGGAGTACGAGAAAGAGGACGACTTCGCCAAGCTGATGGCGCTCTTCGGGGCGGCCACGTTGTTCGTCACGCTTACCGGACTGATCGGCATGGTGATGTTGGATTGCACGTACCGTCGCCGCGAGCTGACTTTGCGCCGCGTGTATGGTGCCTCCACCGGCGACCAGCTCTGGAAGATGCTCCGCAACCAGCTCATTATCTGCACCGTCTGTTTCGCCGCCGCCGCGCCCCTTGCTGTCGTCTTCCACAAGTGGCAGCAGCACTTCGCCTTCAAGAGCAATACCCCCGCCTGGGTCTTCATCGTCGTCTTTCTCACCATCACCCTTCTCGCCCTCGCCATCACCGTCTGGCAGACCCTGCAGACGTTGCGGGAGGAACCAGATATATAGTTAGTAATTAGCAGTTTGTAGTTGTAACGAAAGAGCCCCAATTCCCCCCTTTAGGGGGGATGCCCGCAGGGCAGGGGGGTATCAAAACTGCTTCCTTGAGCAGCCCCGGAGGGGCAAGACGCGCGAAGCGCTAATAACCCCACACAAGCGAAGCGCAGTGTGGGGCTGGAAGAAGCAGAAGGTCCCGAACTGCGGAGAC
>JAFXTE010000053.1 GCA_017525245.1 Bacteroidales bacterium
AGATGGGCGGCGGGGAAATAGCTGCCGTTGCCTGAAGTTTCACGACCGCCGCCCATCTTCTTCCCCCTTTTCCTTGAATGTGGCGCACCATTCCGCCAGTGACGATAGGAACTGGCGGAATCTCCTCCGTTCAAAGACAAATTTCCTCAAACAGTCTAAGGCATACTTGCGAAGCTTGAGTCCCTTACAATTTCGGCTCGTCGAAGGGGAAGGATATCTCCACCGTCTCATGGTCGCGCTGGATCGTGAGGGTGATCTCCGTCATGCCGTCGAAAAAGGTCTTACGTTCCTCAAGAGAAATCCCCTTCACATCCCGTCCGTTGACAGCCGCGATGCGGTCGCCGTTTCGCAAACCGGCTTTCTCGGCATTGGATTCCTCAGCCAGACTGTTGACTATCCAATATCCGAGGGTACGGCTTCGGTCGGTGTAGGAAAATCCCCGCACGGGACTTTCAAATGGGTCATTGAACTTATTGTTCGGCCTAAGAAAAAGATGCTTTTCCGGAAGGTCGATGATCATATCGAAACGTTCCCAGAAGTCATTGCCGACAATGCCGATGTATTCCTTGCTGGCGAGCGCCCCGCCCGTGTTGTTGCTGAATCCCATGACAATGTCGTTCATGGTGAAACCGCCCACCGAAGCGCTTTTCGCCCTGAAATCGCTGCCCGAAGATGCTCCGCCAATACCGCCGACAGCTGTGGAGTATCGTATCTGCGGTGTGATGTTCGTCAAAGCATATTTCTGAGCCACCAAGCTCGTCAACTCCACCGAGCCGCCGCTGCCAAGGTCCATCAAACCCTCACCTTCGATGATTTTTCCCTCACTAATTGTAACCGTCAGCGGCACATAGATGCGTTTATTATCATAGCGTATGGGAATTGAGGTAAAACCTTCGGTGCTACCCAATTGGTCTTCAAAAGCCATCAGCTCATTCAAATAGTCTATCGTGATGACTTTGCCGCCCATATTGTCGATTCCCAGTATGCCGTCGGCGTAATCGCCCACGATGGGCTTAAGCTGGATGATGGGAGAGATGTCGCTCACATACTCTTGACCCGAAACGGTGTAAGTCAGCTCGTTGACGATGACCCGTACCGTTTCCTGACTGTTTCCGGCGCCGCCCATCCTGCCCTCGACTATCCTACTGTATTGGAGATTACTGTCGGCAACGAAAATGCTGTCGATGCAGGTGTAGGGGGAACCGGTGTCGAAGACCAGCCGTGCCGTTTTCCCGTTGACCTTTGATTCCAGGTAGAGATGGCTGTAATAGAGGATATTGTTCATCTGCTGCCCCATGAGGGTGGAGAAGCAGAAGACGGCCGTCAGGAAAAGCAGTGTCTTTTTCATTTGCAATTTGCGATATTTGGTGAAAAACAACGCCGCAAAGGTACACAAAATAATGGTTTGGGGTTGAGGATTATCGAAACGGGGTGAGATGTGGAAAGATGCTCCGAGAGGCAACTTTCGATATCAGGCACTGTCACAGCCAAAGAAAACAATGTGATTTTGGAATTATATTTGTGTATTTTTGCAGCGTCAAAAACTAACGATGCTAAGACAATAAAAACTAATAATGCTAAGACGAAATAAACTAACAGGAATAAAAGTACTACAAAAACGGCAATAACACAAAAGAAATTGGCGGAGTCGCTGGCGGTGATAGAGAAGGCGAGCGTGGGGGGGGGAAGTGTGGTTTATTGGGAGGTTAATGTAAGAAGAGGTGTTCCTCTCTTCCTCAAGATTTGACGAATAAGGATTTTTTGTATTTTTGCAAACTAATTTGAATAAAAATATATGCTGACATATATTAAAGTAAACGGTTTTAAGTCGTTTCAAGATTTTGAAATGACGTTCACTCCCTTGACGATTATCGCCGGGACCAATGCAGCAGGGAAAAGTAATTTGTTTGATGCGTTGCGTCTTTTGTCCAGACTTGCTGAAGTCGATAAAATCCATACCGCTTTTCGCGAGGAGCAAAGAGGTGACATGCATGAGCTTTTCACCCAATATGACAATGGCGAATGTGCATCTATTATGGAGTTTGTTGTTGAGTTGCTGGTTAACAAGAAGATTACAGATGCCTGGGGCGCGACCGCAACTTTAAAATACACAAGACTGCGTTATGAGTTAAAAATCAAGCACTTCATTAACGAAAACGGGTTGGAAGACTTGGAAGTAGTGCATGAATATCTAAGTACCATAAAACATAACGATGATCATTGGATAAAACTCATTCCGAACAAACAAATGGAGCTATGGCGGCCTAAAGTTGTAACGGGCAAGCGAGGTGTTCCCTATATTGAAACAAAAGTCGAAAACGGCATTCCTGTTGTTTACATTCCGCAAGACGGGACTCCCGGAAAAAAACGTGTCATTAATCTACAACATGCAAAAAAAACGATACTGAGCAGTTTTGATTCCGTAGATTTCCGACACATTCTCGCCGCAAAAGAGGAAATGAGGAGTTGGCAATTCCTTCAACTGAATCCTGAAGACTTAAGGCAACCCACAAGCAAGAAAGACGGAGAGGACACCATTTCTTTCTCTGGGAAAAATTTAGCCGCAGCACTTTATCGAATCAAACAAAAAGATCCATACTCTTTGGTGGAAATTTCAAGAAAACTGAGCAGTTTTATCCCGAATTACACCGAAGTTGAAGTGAAAGATGATGTTGAGAACAAGCAATATGTGATCTATCTAAAAGGGGAAGACGGAAAAGAATACTCTTCAAGAGTTCTTTCGGAAGGGACACTTCGGATGCTCGCATTGTGTATCTTGGAGCAAGATGACAAACACACAGGTCTTTTGTGTTTTGAAGAGCCAGAAAACGGCATTCATCCGTTTCGAATTAAAACAATGGTTGACCTGTTGAAAGATTTGTCAACAGATTTTGCAGATTCGGAAATGCCTTTAAGACAAGTCATTGTCAACACGCATTCCCCATTACTTGTCAATATCATTCATAAGCACTGGGTGAAAGACCTCAATGTTTCGCTTCACTTTGCCGAAATGCGGACCAGAATACAGGAGATAAACGGAAAAAAACAGAAGACAAAGTTCACGACCATTCTTCCGGTGGCAAAAGATGGTCAACTGTCGCTGCCTATCTCTGAACAGGACAAAAAAGTCTCCATACTTACCGTAAACGAATATCTAACCTCATTAAACGGAGAATAATCATGGCGGCGAGACAGGTTTTTGTTGGATTCACAACAGAGGGAAGTACTGATGTTCGTTTCCTGAGGAAGATCATAGAAAGGTCTTTTGAAGAAATCGCGTACGAGTGTCAGGGAGACGTGGAGCCCGTAGTCTGGCCATTGGATGTTAAAAAGACAGACCTTTCGTTTTGTGAATACGCATTGAAAGCAGCGCAACAAGGGGTTGAGGAGATAGGGATGATGATTCTTTGCATACATTCAGATGCCGATGACGCCACAAATCAAAACGTACTTGACAATAAAATTGCTCCGGCACGGGATTTGATTAACGCCCAGCGTGACAGCTCCACATGCAAAACACTTGTTCCTGTGATTCCTGTTCAGATGATGGAAGCTTGGATGTTAGCTGATACAGATTTGTTAAAGAAAGAGATTGGGACCACCAAAACAGACAATGAACTCAAGATTAACCGAGCTCCCGAAACGATAGCTGACCCCAAGGCAACCATTGAAGAAGCGATCAGGATAGCGCGACAGGAAAAGACGAAACGCAAAAGAAAGGAATTGAAAATAGGGGATCTCTACCTTCCTATAGGCCAAAAAGTGTCTATTGACAAGTTGTTGAGACTCCCTTCGTACAGGCAGTTCCAAAATGACATCAGACAAGCCTATCGGGAATTGCGTTTGATGAAATAATCGTGTTCGTTTGCAAAACCTGCGTCGACCTCCACGACAAATCCACGGGGCTGTACCTTTATGGGGATTTGTATGTGGCGGATGAGTTTATGAGGGAGAAGGAAGAGGGGTGGTGTCGCCGTTCAAAAAATTCATTATCTTTGCCGCCCAAATCAATCGGAATTTTAAACTAAAAACGAAGAATATATATGTAAAGTACTTGGGTACTACTTGGGTGTAGAGGCGCAAATTTTTGTGTCTCTACAAAAACACGTACTGTTAATCCGACTATTTTTTTTATTTTTGCCGTGTCAAACGTCCGTGGCCTGACAGCGGGTTCGCGGGTGGGCGACGAAACATAATAAAAGGTATCGAGTCAACGTCTTATCTGCGGCTTGTTCAAATCTCGCAAATAAGAAATTTTTCTGTAGAGCGTAATCCGAAAAATACTATTTTTGCACCGAAAAATCAATACGAACATTCCGTTCGTGATCGTGGTGTATTTTTGCATCATAAAACTAATGGAGTGATTGTTCTTTGAAACAGGAGAGAACCGAAAATGTATTTTGAAACCGTCCGGCGTGGCTTTGCCCTGCAGTAGCAGATTCGCGGGATGTCCCATTCTATGAATAGGGATACTAATGTTAGAATGTTATCGTATGATTCGTATATTCGTATATCGTGATCGTGTGACTATATTGTTGTAAATAAAGAAAAGCAGTTTCGGTTTTCTCCTCTTTTAGAAATTGATTTGAATTATGGATAGAGAAGAAATTGCAAATACTATACGATTAATAGAAACTAAAAACGATTTCTTGGAACTTTTGAATCGTATCAAACGCGAAAACATCGATTTCGCGGATAATCAAGATCAAAAGACATATCCTTTTACCATGAGGCAACTCAATTTCTACATCAACCCGAAGCATACAACAGGACGTTATAAAGAATTCTATATCAAAAAGAAGTCAGGTGGAATGCGACGGATAACGGCTCCACGCACTAAGACATTTCAATTGATGTTATCTGCGGTCAACGAGATACTTAAAGCTGTATATGTCCCTACGCAATTTGCAACAGGATTTGTAGAAGGCCGATCTATCGTGGATAATGCTGTTCCTCATCAGAACCAATATTACGTTTTCAATACAGATTTGAAGGATTTCTTCCCGAGCATTGACCAAGCGCGTGTGTGGAAACGATTACAAGTCAAGCCCTATATTTTTCCAGAAAAAATCGCAAACCTTATTGCTGGGTTGTGTTCAATGCAGATGATTTCCAAAGAAGATGGCGAGGATACCATCCGCTATGTTCTGCCACAAGGAGCCCCCACATCCCCAATTCTCACAAATATGATTTGTGAACGTCTCGACAGACAACTTGCCGGATTAGCTAAACGTTACGGTCTTCGATATACCCGGTATGCGGATGATATCACTTTCAGTTCCCTTCACAACATTTATCAAGAAGGAGGAGAATTCAGAAAGGAACTTGAACATATCATCAAAGAGCAGAGATTTACGATTAACAACGAAAAGACCCGCTTGCAAAAGGCCGGTGAACGTCAAGAGGTAACTGGACTGGTCGTGAATCAAAGGGTAAATGTCCCCAATCAATATGTACGCAACATTAGGAATCTTCTCTACATTTGGGACAGATATGGATATGATGTTGCCTACAATTGTTTTTTACCGAAATATCAAAAGGAGAAGGGGCACGTCAAGAAAGAGAAACCGAATCTTTCTAACGTCATAGAGGGGAAGTTGCTGTATCTGAAAATGGTGAAAGGAGAAAATGACCCTGTTTATAGACGATTGTTTGATAAATTTAATTCTTTAACAACACCTGATCATGCTCAAGAAATAGAAATGTCCGAAGGGGTTAGTATAGAACAACTTGTAGCATTGATGGAACCTGACATTTCAGATATTGATAAGTTGAATAACGATCTTGATGAATTATTGATGCGATCTTATGGAGGATAAAATAAAGACAACGGTTGAAAAAATCGTAAAATTGGCAAAAGCAGACGATTCTTTTGCAAAAGAATTGCGGAAATACCTGGATGAAATGTTTCCTGACAATACATCTGTCGCTGATAGTGCTATAAAAAAAGACATAAAAACGATTCGCGAAACACTAGAAATCAGGTCTGACGTAAGTATATCGTATGATTTCATTCAGAATCGTCGATTGCGCGATCAGCTGATTATTGACAATTTGCGGATGGAAAACGTTCTAATGGATACAAGAATGAAATCTACAGATCGTTTTGTGGATTTTTGCATAAATGCTTTTTATCAGATAGAAAATATCATCAATTATTACTTCATCAAAACATATCCTCAAAGATCTGTATTGTTAGACGCCCTTGAAAAAGCCACCGCAGAAGATGGTGAATTTGCCTTTCGACGGTCTGATTCCAAAGGAGAAATGTATATACCATTTGTATTTAAGGTTAATTCTTTTTATCATTTATTGCTTCCAAATGACAAATTTCACTTTACGGTTACGAGTCTTAGAAAACTGCGAAATCTGAAACTGCATAGGGCTTCTTTCAATGAAGCATTTGATGAAAGCGATTTCTCGAGTTTTTTTCAATATCAAAACTTCGATTCAATTCGTGAAGGCTTAAAAAGAATAGTCAATGCTGTTAAAGAACAAGACGGTTATTATTATTGTGAGGCAGCGGTTAAGTCGTTGTTACCAGGTGCGTGCATGGTCTCCTTTGATGGACATGGCATTGATATTACAGGGAATTCTTATCAGAAACTAAAGAAAGTAGGAATTACCAGCAGTAGTAAGGTACTCCTGCACATGCATTATAAAGAAGTTGTTGATTTTACACTCATATAACCATACAGATATGCCTGCCAATAAGAATGCAACTACCCGCTATAAGTATCTTGATGAATTGCTTTCAGACAAGTATCATGCATACGACATTCATGATCTAACTCGTCTTTGCAATGAGAAATTGACGGAGGACGGTTGGACTGCAGTCTCACAACGTTGCATAGAGAAAGATATCTATTATATCGAATATGGCCCGTTCTCGGCCGAAATCGAGCGTTATCGTCAAGATGGCAAACGGTGTTTGAGATATGCCGACCCTTCATTTTCCATTTTTCAAAAATCGTTGACCAAAGAGGAACGCCACCTGCTGTCTGAAGTTTTGAACACACTCGGTCAATTTGACGGATTGGATAATTTCGAATGGCTTGGAGCGATGCGTGCAAAATTGAAACTGACCGAACATCCCAAAGCCATCATTTTTGCACACAATCCCTATTTACAAAATTCCGCGTTGCTCGGTGAATTGTTTAATTACGTTGTCAACAAGGTGGTTATTCGCATCCAATATCGTTCTTTTAATGAAGACTCTGACATGATAGTCTTGTTCCATCCATACTTACTGAAACAGTACAATGAGCGTTGGTTTTTGCTCGGTCTGGATAATGATGACGGAAAAATAAAATCGTTAGCTTTAGATAGGATAAAAAAGCTTAAGCAGTGTACAACAATCTCATACAGACCGTGCAGTACGAACATATCAGCAATGTTTGAAGATATAGTTGGTGTCACTCTTTATGAGAACCGGCCTGTGGAACGTATTGTGTTTTGGGTAAGTGACGATGCACATCCTTATGTACATACCAAACCTATTCACGAATCGCAAACTCCATTGAGAGGTAATAGTGCACTTCGTTTAAGAAATCTTCATCCAACACTTCATAATGGAGCGTTTTATTCCATCAATTGCATTGAAAATTATGAACTTGTTCGTGAACTATCTTCTTTCGGAGCTGAGTTGGTAGTAATTACTCCAGAAAGCATTAGAAACAAGGTGATGACTCGTGCCAAGAAAATGGTTGATGCATACGAACTGTTGGGGAAATAATTTCTCTCATTGTGGAACTCGGACTAATTGTTTTTTTTAACGAATCTAATCCGAGATTTATAAAAAAGGACTTTCATAACTCTTTGTTATGAAGGCCCTTTTGCTTTCACGATGCCGTGTTCTGCCTTTTACCTATGGCGAACAAGTCGTAGAGGAAGCATGTGTCCGGAAAAAACCTCATTCACTTCTGCTTTGAATATCCCTTTTTTGTCGTCTATGAAATCAGTTTTACGCATATCAACACATTTTCTTCCATGATTATTATTCACACAATTTAATTCATTTATCCAAAACATACAATGTCTCTCTTTTTCTCGCATGCTTGGCTTTTTTATGCCGAAAACGGGAAAATGAATACTTTTGCCGTTAGGACCTATGCAAATTACTTCTTTCAACTTACTAATATTACCGAAAGGGATATATAAAAAATCCCAATCACAATTCTCATACAATTCGTTCCATTGGTCTCTTGTCGGAATATTATAGGTAATAGCAGTATCGTACGGAAGACATTTGAGATCGTCGCCTTCCCTTTCGTAATTTTTGGACCACAACGTTCCGCTGGGCAATCCGAGGTCTACATATTCCGTTGTGCCATCAAGAATGTTGACAGGCAATTCGCTCTCGCGTGCCCTATATCCATCGCGGTAGCCGTCTTCGTATGCCTTAGCGACTGCGTTTACAAGGATTTCGCTGGCATTCTTCTCCGCATAATCAAAAGATAGTTTCCTTAAATCTTCCATGTTCTTCTTTTTTTTGATGATATACATTACTTTATTAACTGTCATTTTGACGTTGCAAAAATAGCATTGTTGAGCGAACTCTATGTTCGTGTTTTGTGATTGTGTTTTTTTTCTTGCTCATCAGCAGAATGGGGAACATGTACGATATACACGCTGCATGCCAAAACATTATTTTTGAACAAGCAGAGTGAATGCGAACATAGGATTCGTGTAATAGTTGTATTTTTGCGGCATCAAAAAGTTATATATCTATGAATGATAAGCGAATAATAAACAGAGATTTTATCGGTATAATAAAGGACGAAGGTGGCCGGTTTAAATATGACGAGATTGAAATCCATTATCCACGTGAACTTGTGATGGCGATAGAGGCCATGAGCAAAGATGATAGTTGTACCATTATGGATGTACAGAAATTGTTTTTGAAGTATTATCCCAAACAAACAATCAGAGAACCATTTTACCATTACATCTACCCACATCCATATAGATGTTATAGTAAAACAATTGCGGATTCACCAACATTTAATTCTTTTGATAATTATAAACAATGTCTTATCAAACAAGGGGGATGTTTTCCATCTTGTTTGTATAATAATGAAAGTCCATTGGGATTTGAATCTAAAAGTGCTTATCAGGAGGCTGTTGCATGGATTTGCAAGGAATTGAATGTTGAACCGTCAGAATGTTGTAATTTATTACGCAAGGATTTTTCCAAAAATATTATCAGATACATATATGCACGTAATTATCATGGAACCTTGGCCTCAATCAAGTCATCTGTGCTGATGTATTCGGCAGAAGAGGCTGGCTGGAGAACTGTTTCAGCGGATCTCGGAAATGGACTGACGGCGACTATTTCAACTAATTTTTCTTTTCCGTGTGACTGGTATATTGATGTCAGAATCTATATCAACAATATTTTGTTATTACCTTTTTCTGATTCGATTGTATATCCAAGCGTTCAATGGCAGACATTTCAGAGTGCAACACGTTCTTTCGAAAATGAAGATCGAGAAAGTTGCTGGCAAAGTATGTTCCATTTTTTGGTTGATATTGCAAATAAGTGGAAAGAATTACCGGAACGTTTTGTCGCCAACTATATTAAGGATGAGATTGAAGAAACCGCGGTTGGTTTAGAAAAATTGATGCAAACTCCCGATGAACGGATGCTGGAACAATATGAGCATATTTCTGTTGAGAAAAAACGGTCTGCATACGTTAGTGAAAAATTGGATCTCACATTAAGTAAAGCAGAACCAGAATTGGCTTCAATGTTTTTGAAATATGACAAAACAGCAGGATTACTATACTATTTAGACTTGTTTTATCAATTAAGTGAATTTGACTCGTCTATTTGCCAATTCATTGACAAATTGACAACCTATATTGATCCATTCATGACAAGACTGCGCAAAGAGATTCGATTAAATATAATTGAATTAGAAGAGATTAAAAAGTCTATTCGAGACATTAAATCCAAAATAATAACCTTAAAGGAAGAGTATGCACAGGAGTTCGATGATTTGCTTAATCTGACAGGGAGCGATCGTCGCAA
Source organism: Bacteroidales bacterium (assembly GCA_017525245.1). Taxonomy (GTDB): domain Bacteria; phylum Bacteroidota; class Bacteroidia; order Bacteroidales; family WCHB1-69; genus F23-D06. Next base: position 10,037 of record JAFXTE010000053.1, read on the forward strand.
TTTTTTAAGAGACAAACCGCAATTTGCCGAGATATATAAGGATTATAAAGCACAAAAGAAACAAATAATAGAGTTCAAACAACGACTGACGGAAAAATCGTCCTATCTACGCTTACGGAAAAACTACTTAAAAAGTTTCAGGGAGTGTAAAAGTAAGATAGAGAAATCTTTGAGTTAGGTGAGCTATGTTATGAAAGTGTGTTGTGAAGTAAAGAAAAAACAAATATAAACAACCAAAACAATGAAAATTTTATCGGTTTTTAGAAAAAAAAGTAATAACCAAGATGGTGTTCAGGACAAGGGTCAAGAAATGTTAACCCGTAAAGAAGAAACACAAAGTATCTTACAGGAATACTCTGCGGAATCAGTTGCATCTTTATCTTTATCTGAGACCAACTCCACGAACAAAGAAAATGACCAAACAGACAAAAACGAAACAAAAGAAGTGTTATCCATCAAAAATTTCAATGATATGTTAAGTACAAAAAGTGAATTATTAAAAGAGGGTAAAGAAATCGTAGAACTAATAAACAATGAAGAGGCTTTACCGAAACGTAAAGAAAGCGAATCTGAAGATGAATTCAGCGGTCGAATGCGTCAATATAAACAACTACATCAGCAGCTAGTAGACCGATATTATGACTGGATAGAATATGCCCGTCTTTACATTTACAAAAATCAGATAATACCAACTCATTACGATGAATTCATGTCCACCTATAATCGTCATTGGGAACTGAATGAATGGTTCTTGAAAAAATCGATTCGCATTATAGAAACTTGCAAATAAGATTGTTAAGAGCATATTTGGCTTATGTAACATTTTTTTTAGCTGCAAAAATTTTTTATGAAAAAGAACTACTATCAATATGGTAATACCCGTGTCGTGCATAGCGGCAAAGGCAAGTGGGCCGTTTTGGACAACGAGGGCGCTGAAATTGTCCCTTTCGGCAGATATAGCTGGATTGACGGCTTCGATCACGGATTAGCTCGCGTGAAAGTGTTCGACAAAGAGCATCATAGGTTTAAGTGGGGTATCATCGACATGCAAGGAGAAGAGGTCCTTCCTCCTGAGTTCGACGAAATTTGGAATTTTCTTGGCAAAGGGCGTTCCGACACTCGCGTGGTAAAAGATGGAATTTTCCATCAGTTTGACTTGAATGATCGTGCCTTTGGCGGTAATACCACCTGTTTTGAACACGCTCAAGAACATGAAAAACACTCTGGTTGGGATGAATCGGAGGTTTACTCCGACTATTGCGATGCTATCGAAGGGCTCTGCTACGATCCCTATTGCGATTATGATGATGAAGAGATGGAGGTGATGTATTGGAATTTGGATTAGATTTTCTTTTTCCTATCAAAACAAATAAGTGTTTGTCCATAAAGATGAAATTCCAAAAACTATGAGAAAAGAAATCCTATATATGATTGCCGGCATTGTCTTTGTGGCTCTGATGGCCACCATGACCGAGGCGATGGGAGACCTGCCCTTTGCACTGGTGATTATACTGCTTGCGCTCTGTTTCGGAGCCATTTATCTCCTTGATGTCTTCGTTTTCAGCATCCCCACAGTCGCCGATATCGAGAAACGGGTGATGATCAAGATGAACGAGGAAGGATACCAGTGCAAAAAGAATGAAGGTGTTCTGGAATACACCATGAACGATAGAGTCTATAGCTCCTACTTGTGGCGGATGGATAAGAACTTTTTCCGGACCATGATTGTTGATCGCGCCAACATTGACGAGCATTGGGACAGAATCAGTGCCGAAGGGAAGGCTGTGTTAGCTAACTATGTAAACGCAGAATGTTACTATACAACATTCCTTGCGAACGAGTACGGTTGCTCATGCGCATATACCACCTTTGTTCGGAATCCTTCCGACTTTCTTAACGAAGCAAAGAACGCATACGATGTGATAGGAAGAGCATTCGGTACGGCCTTGAAAGTTCTCCCGCAAATCAAGGAACGGTATCCTATGAATGGAAACGAAGGCAGTGTGGGGTTTGTGAGGAGGGAAAAAAGAGGGACTACAAAAACAGTATAAAGGGAGGAAATATTAATTTCCAAAACCATTTCATACAATCATTTCACCATTTTATACAATTCTTGGCACCGATACGGATGCCGTAGGTATGTCTGTGCTATTTTTGCCGCAAAAATCAAATTGTAATTATATGAAAAACAAACCATTACCCTTTTCGATCTTGGCGCTTGTGACCCTGATGGCTTGCGCCTCTCACAACCAAAACTCATCCGTGGAATCTTATCGGGATAATACTTTTCTGCGCCTGTTGGCGGATACCACTGGCATCGTGGAGGAACGTCTCCTCTCTGCCGATGGCGACAACGGATTTGTGCATTTTTACGAATTCTACAATCTTCTGCCTCCTGATATAGATTTCAAAGACGAGAACTTGAAGCATATGTGCGATTTCTACAATTTCTACCAGATAGACAACAGTTCATTCACCGGATACGACACATACTACAGGGCAAGGTATGCCTTGGGGGCCGACAGCCTTCAACTGCTGAATGCATGGAAGGCCAATTTAGAGTGGCTTCGCAACAGAAAAGTCTGTTACGACAGCACCGTTCAACAATGGCTGTCGGGGGCCGTTGAAGCCCGAATTGAAGTGCTCAATGGCGGCAAGGCTGACAATGGGAGAGATAGAGAGGACCGATTGGGTGCAAGTAATATTTTCGCTTTGATTACACAATGGAATCCGTTGAATGATGTGGTGGAAGATTCGAAGGATTCTGTATGGGATGAATTGAAGAATGATCTTTCCCCTCAGAACTACCTTCCAGATAATTTCCCCGATGTCTATACGACATTTTTCAACATTGATACCCCGGCAACTACCCGGGAATTAACAACGTTGTTCAAATGCTATAATTCGGCGAAGAATCTCGACCAAAAGGCGGCAAGCCTCTTCACCATGATGGGGGTGGGCTTGTTGCATCCTTTCGGACATGATACCTTGGAGACCTTTGTCAAAGAAGCGGAAAAGATCTTTGAATCTGCTTCCTATTCCCCGATGCTCCCATTGCTTTGGCGCGCCTACCGATGTCTATATAACGATCTTTATTCCTGCCTGTCCAAGGATTGCTACTGCTACAACCAACGATACAATTACTACAGGCGATTAATTGCTTATATCTACCTGCGACACATCGAGGCCTTCCATGGAGATGATGCGGCGAAGATTCAATATTTGTTCTTGTGTGGTGAAAACGATATTTTGAAAGAGGGCAACTATCCGTATGGGAACCAAAGTGCCGCTGAAGTGATTAATCTATTCTGGAAAGGAGTTGTGTTATGATGAAGATGTTCAATCAATACTCTGCCGTTATACTCTTTTTGGTGCTGCTAACGGGTTGCTCGGGAGGCCATTACAAGGATAACGAGAAAAATGAAGTTGAAATGTCTTTCGCCAATCATTCCGAAAACGAATTTTTCACCATTTACTATCCAAAAGACTGGGTATGTGACGATGCGAGATGGGGTGGCAAAGATGCGGTGACGAACGAGATGGACCTCTTCCCCAGTCCAATACGTAACAGACCGATATATGGTAATGCTACGGAACCGTGGCTCCATTGTGTGAAATCTGTTATACACTTTGAATACCAAACGGCCAAAGAAGCGGCGGCAATGTCGATAAAATGGGATTCCGTTGTCTTGGAGAAAGATGGTTTGCTTGTTGGTGGCTATCCTGCATACCTTACAGTGATGGTCGGCAAGGACAATGCAGATACAGTCATTCACCAGCAATACACTGTCCTGATACCCTGTAGCTATACGGTCTTTTATTTCACAGCCAACTACAGTAAGAGCAGGGAAGAGACGGATTGCACCATCATGGAAAAAATCATCGCATCCATCCGTTTCAAACCCGAAGTGGAGAAGCCTGTGGACAACTGGTTGGAGAAGGTCGAAACATACTATGCTGAAACACATCATCTTGACAAATAATACGATTGCGTATTCGACACTTGTCCATGTCACGTTTTACCCATCGCCTAATCATTCCTATTCTTGTTAGGGGATTCATATTCAATGGGTTGCAAAAACATTGTTGTGTCCGATGTGCTACTCCATACGGGGTTGTGGTGCATGGCCGGGAACGTCCTCGCGCTACAGATATGGAATCCCTGACGGGCTTGGGAGGGATGCGGGAACGGGATCGGGCTGAATGCGGGAATAAACCCAGCACTGCCTTACCGAAATCGCCTTTATCGAAAGCACGTCCGATGGAATAATTGATAAAAAACGATCTTTGAAATTTTAGAAGAAAAACTATCGAGGTGTTAAAAAAACATGTATCTTTGCCTTGTAAAAAAAACTTTGATATGGCAAAAGATTATCCTATAGAAGAACCTGAAACTCCAATGGTTAATGAATCATCCACAGAATATGACGTTGCTGCAAAAACAACATATCGGACAATCTCCGATGAAGAAATGGCACAATGTATTCCGCTCGAAGAGTCCCGTCGTCGGTTGACAGAGAAGATTTACAAGTTCTATCATCCTGAAGCATGAGAATTCTTATTGAAGAACGTGTACATCAAGCCATAGAATCATTCTATGATGCTGCCATATTAAAACATTGGCATACTTTAAGTTTCGATACCATTGAAAACAAGAAAAATCGTCTCTATGACGGATTGGAATCGCTTGCCAACTATGCGACTATATTCCCCAAGGCCAGACTAAAAAAAGAATGGATTAATAAGGGATGGCAGGAATTTATCTGCGAGGATTTCCATTTTGCTTATGAGATTACGGTTGATTCTCATGGTGAAACGGTAATCGTCGTTCATGACGCTGTCCACAGTTTTCTTTACTATTAGTTTTCTCTCCAAAGCATTTAGCGTCAACCGCCACGCCTCCGACACCCGCATCGGGCTGATGGACAGCACCGTGCCGATAGAGGCGTTGGTGAGTAGGGAGGAGGACTGAACGCGCTCCCTTCGCCAGAGCAGATTATGCTCCCGCGAACCGCTTCAACGCCCCTTCGTCCAACCGTTGCACGGTCCATTCGTCCATCGGGACGGCCCCGATGCTACGATAGACTTTCAGGGCGGGCTCGTTCCAGTCGAGGCAGATCCACTCCATACGGCCGCAATGGCGCTCCACGGCAATCTTGGCCAGGTGCTTTAGCAGGGCTTTGCCGTAGCCGCGGCCCCGCTTCTCGGGAAGGATGAAGAGGTCTTCGAGATAGAGACCCTTGCGCCCCACGAAGGTGGAGAAGTTGTGGAAGAAGAGGGCGAAGCCGACCACCGCGCCGTCCTCCTCCGCGAAGACCACCTCGGCGGAACGCTCCACGAACAAGGAATGATAGACGGTGGCTTCATCGGCCACCACCTCGTCGGCGCATTTCTCATAGACGGCCAACTTTTTGATGAATTCCAGGACGAGACCCGCCTCTTCGGGCTTCGCCGGACGGATATTGAAACTATTGCTCATATACTATCATTTTGTCATACTTTTCTCCCAGCCTCGGAGAGACTGAACGCACGCAGTGCAATTAACACCACACAAGCGCAGCGCAGTGTGGTGACACAGGCGCACCCTCCTCACGCCAACCGCCCCAGCAACTCGATCAGCACCCGCCAGATGTCGTGGATGGTCGAGAGCTCGACGCGCTCGCTGGTGGAGTGCGGCTCCACGATGCGCGGACCGATGCTGGCGATCTGGATGCCGGGATAGTGCTGCACGAAGAAGCCCGCCTCCAACACGAAGTGCATCGCCACCATGCGGGGACGCCAGCCCAGCACGTCCTGGAACGTGTCGCTGACCCGCTGCAGGAACGGCGACTGCTGGTCCTCCTGCCACGCCGGGGCCGACATCACGACCTCGGAAACGGCGCCGGCTTCGGCGAAGGTTGCAGCAATGGTCTTGCTCAACGCCGCCATATCGTCGTCAACGAAGCTGCGAGTGTGGGTCGAGACGAAAAGGTGGTCTTCTTCCGCCACGATGCGCCCCACATTGTTGGAGGTCTCCACCGTGCCGGGCATCGCCGCGCTCATCTGCACCACGCCCTGCGGCACCTTCTCCAAAGCGCGGACCAACGCCGCGACAGTCTCTTTGGGGATGACTGTCTCCCGCTTCTCGCACGCCTCCATACTGCAGGTGATGCGCGGGTCGGTGCCCGCATATTGTCTCTGGAACGTCTGGTTGATCTTGTCCAACAGCTCCTTCACGAACTCGGAAGCCCCGTTGTTTTCGGTCCAAATCACCATCTCGCCCGACGATGCAATCGAGGCGTTGGCTTCACCGATCTGGATGTCAGCAACTTCGATATCCTCTTCCTTGCTGATTACCTTCAGGATGATTTTGGTCTGCTCCATCGCGCTGCAGCGTCCCTTGTTGATATCGACGCCGGAGTGGCCGCCTAATCCGCCGGCGATGCGGATACGGTGCCAATGACCGTCGTTGGGTGCTGGCAGCCGTTTCACGGGGAGGCGGTGGAACTGCAGGCAGGCACCGGCGGCTCCGGTGGTGATGGTGTCGTAGTCCTCTGAGTCAAGGTTGATGACCTTGCGACCTTTGAGGAAGTCCTTGCTGAGCTGCGAGGCACCCGACATGCCGTCCTCCTCGTTGGTCGTGGTGATGACCTCCAAGGCGGGATGCACGATGCGGTCGTCTTCGAGCACGGCGAGGGCCATCGACAGCCCGATGCCGTTGTCGGCGCCCAACGAGGTGCCGCGGGCCTTCATCCAGCCGTTCTCCTCGTAGGCCTCGACGGGGTCGTTGAGCGGGTCGTCCATCCCCACGCAGACCATGTCCATGTGGTTGAGCAGCACGATGGGCTCGGCCGCCTCGTGTCCGGGCGTGGCGGGTTTGCGGATCACCACGCAGTTCTCTTTGTCGCGCTCGTACTCCAAATGCAGTCGCTCGGCGAACTGGCAAAGGTAGTCGGCGATGCGCTCCTCGTGGTGCGAAGGGCGCGGAATCCGGTTCAGCTCACGGAAGATGCTGAAAACGCGGTCGGTATTGATATTGTGGGTTGTCATATTTTTGGGGGATTGATTTTTTAAGTGTCAGAAACCATTTTTCAAGAAATCAGCAAGTGGGATGTGAATGATGCCCTCATATTTGCTGGAATCCATAAAAGGGGTCATAGATATTACATATTTCGGGTAGTTGTCGTTAATCTTCTGAAGGTTCCCGAATTCGCGTTCGAAAGTTGACTCTTCACTGATGAGATAAGCTGCCTGAACGTAAATGGTGTCATCACCCTTTGTCCCTACGAAATCGATTTCCGTGGCATACATTTGTCCGACGGTTACCTTATATCCTAAACGGATGAGATGCTGATATACAAGGTTTTCCACAATTTTCTCAATGTCATTGGCACGCCTGCCGCCCACTATGAAATTACGGAGTCCGACATCACCAAAATAATATTTGTCGTTGTTTTCCAGCAGTTTCTTCCCGTGTAAGTTGAAACGTGTTACATTATGCACAAGAAAAGCCTCGGACATTGCTTTCAAATAATTCAGAATGAGGTTCTTGGATACTTCATTCTTGTTGGATGTCATATAGTTCTGAATATTGGTGGCCGACAGTGGCTTGCCGATGTTGTCACCAACATATTTGATCAGGTTTTCCAAAAAGGACACATTGCGCACTTTTTTGCGACGGACGATGTCTTTCACCAGGATTGTGTTGTAAACGCCCTGAAGATATTGCCGAACGACTTCTGGGTCATCCAGTCCGATAGGACGAAGGCCGGGCAGTCCTCCAAAATTGATATATCTACGGAGCGTATCATCACTATCTTCCAAATTATGGAAGATCAGGAACTCTTCATAGCTGAGGCCCTGCACGAAGATTTCCACATATCTGCCAGAAAGCAGTGTCGCCAAGTCGCTTGAAAGCGTGTCGGAATTGCTGCCTGTCACAATGATGTCAATATCCGGATTGTCATAGTAATTCCTTAGTCCGCGTTCAAATCCCTCGATTTCCTGAACCTCGTCAATAAGGATAAATGTATGCTTACCAGGCTCTCTTCGTTCGTCAATATATGCCACCAGATCTTTGTAATTCTGGATGAAGTCGAAATCGGTCTTTTCCTTGTCAATATAGATGACGCACGAGTCTGAATCCTGTCGTTTCCGTTGGACAACCTCCCTCATGACGTAACTTTTGCCGACACGGCGTTGACCGGTCAAAACAAGAAGTACGCCTGTGCCGAGTAATTTCTCTACTTTTGAGTAGTAAAAGGGTCTATAAACCAGTTCCATGTCTCAATATTTTTCTCGCGCAAAAATACTATTTTTTTTGTTCACTATAATGAACAAAATGAAATAAACTTGATTTTTGTTCATTATGATGAACGAATCTCAAGGGTTGGTTAAGACATTCGAGCAGCTTCGTCCACAAGGGAGATCAAATGTTTCCATTTTTCTAATTGCCTTAAGCAGTCCAGTGTGAATTCTTCAGTCTATGAATCTTGGATAATACATAAAATCGCAACCTTATGTTATTGACTACAAAAACACAAAATTAATATTATCCAAGGAAATAAATCGCCAAAATTCGATAAAATCCAAAGAAATAAACTGTCGGATTATGATATAATCCAAGGAAATATCTTTTCGCAACAGGCTATTTCAGCTTCATCCCATTCTTGAAGGCTTCGCCAACGCGCTGCGAGACAAGGTAGTAGCCGTGCGTGTAGGGGTCGAAGGCGATGGCCTTCAGGGCGTCTATATCCACTTTGCCCTCCTTCATCTTGTCGGCCTCCACGGAGGTTTGCAGCACCTTGCCGATAACCCCCAATCCTGTGTCATCACCTTGGTATTCAATAAATTCGCACTCCATCGCGATGGGCAACTCGTTGATGACGGGAGCATCCACCAAGGAGGATTTGGTGGCGGTGAGACCGCTCTTGGCGAACTTGTCTTTCTCCTTGTGGCCCGACACCACGCCGAAATAGTCGGCCTCCACCACGTGGGCGGCATCGGCGATGTGGACCACAAAGCCCTTGCGCTGCTTGATGTTCTCCACTGTCTTGTGGGTTTCGGTGAGGTTGAGGGCCACGCGGTCGCGGTCGAGCATCGTGCCCCAGGCGGCGTTCATCACGTCAACGGTGCCGTCCTCGTTGTAGGTGGCGACGAGCAAAACGGGCATCGGGAAAATGGCTTCGGTTGTTTTAATCGGTTGTTTCATAATGGATTATGTTTAAATTTGTAATTACTTGAAATCGCTTGTTTAAGATGCAAAGATAGAAAATCTGTTGTTTCGGTGATGTTGCAGACGTGGTCGAAATTCAGGGTGAAGAATCCGATGTGAGGCGGAAATTGCGCGGGGGAAATCCCTGCAGATCACGCGGATTTCCAATGGATGAAAAATCACAACATCTCTCCCAAAAAAGGCGCCGCAACCGCGACGCCTTTTTCTTGTACATTAAATTCAACAGCTAACAGCTAACAGCCAATAGCTATTTGATGTTCGGCTCCTCGAGACCGAGGTGCTGTTTCTTATCAACGGCCTTCAAGATGATGCCGAGAATGAGGGCGGCGACACCGAGGCAAGCCAGCATCACCAACGGCCAGGTGTAGTTGTAGGAAACGGCGGCCGTTTCAGCATCAATCAAACCTTCGTTCATCTGTGCGATGACATCTTGGTTCGTCTTGTCCAAAACCTTACCGATAAGCAGCGGGAAAAGCCACAAACCGATGTTCTGAATCCAGAAAATGAGGGCGTAGGCGGAACCGATGATCTTCTCGTCAACCAATTTCGGGACGCTCGGCCACAATGCGGCGGGCACCAATGAGAAGGAGGCGCCTAACACGAGAATGGTCAGGTAAGCCACGATGACACCGCCGGCGGCGTTGCCCTTGAACTGCGGCAAAATGAACGCGAAGGTCAAGTGACAGATAATCAGTAACAAAGAGCCAATCATCAACATGGAAGCGGCTTTACCCTTGTGGTCAACATAGTTACCGAGAATCGGGGTGATGGCCACGGCGAGCAACGGGAACACGGCGAAGATGGTCTCGGCCGTACCGCGCATGTAACCCATCCAACAATAGACAATCAATGCCACGACAGCCAAAGCCATCAGACCAATTTTAGCGGTTTTATTCTTGGAGAAGTTGCTGGTGAAAGAGCACACCGCCACGGCCAACATGATGATGTATTGGATGATGGTCACAGAGCTGCCGCCCCAGAACGTGTTGATGTCGGCCTCGGTAAGCGTGAGGTTGCACTGCAGCATGTTCACAGCATATTTCTGGAACGGGAAGATGGCGCTGTAGTAAAGCACGCAGAGGAGAGCCACCAACCAGAAACCACCGGAAGAGAGGATCTTGCCAATGTCGGACACCTTGAACGGATCGTCCTTCTCTTCGGCCTCGCCGGTTTGAGCGTCTAACTTCTTATCCATGAAGAAATAGACGATGAACATCATCAAAGCGATACAGAGGAGCACCACGCCGAAAGCCACAGAACGGGAAACGTCAATCGTGCCGCCCAACTTGGCGAAGAAGGGTGAGAAAATCATACAGGTGGCGACACCCAGACGGGCGAGAGCCATCTCGGAACCCATGGCCAAAGCCGTCTCACGACCCTTGAACCATTTCACAATACCGCGGGAAACGGTAATACCGGCCATTTCCACACCGCAACCGAAGATCATGAAACCGACGGCTGCAACCTTGGCGGAAGCAGGCATTCCCTCATAGAATGGAGCCACGCCAAGTTCCTGGAAACCGGGAATGTAGTTGAGGTGGTTGGTGAACCAAGCTTCCACACCGCTGCCCATGAAGGCTTCTGTAACGGCATAGTACTTGATCAAGCCACCGATGAGCATCACCGTGCCGGAGAGCACTGCGGTGAAACGAACACCCATCTTGTCGAGGATGATACCGGCGAAGATGAGGAAGAAGACGAACACATTCAGGAACGTCTCCGCGCCCTGCATCGTACCGAAAGCGGTGGAATCCCAACCTCTTGTCGATTGCATGAGGTCCTTGATAGGCGAAAGGATGTCCATGAAAATGTAGGAACAGAACATGGCCAAAGCCAGCAGCAACAACGCTGTCCATCTCATGGCCGCGCTGTCTCTCAAAGTTTGTAGTTTTTCTGTCATAATGTTTATTATTTAGTTTGAAATTCTATAATTTCCAATATTTGAAACGGCAAAAGTACAATTTTTTTTGCTTTTGGCTATTAGCTTTTTGCTTTCTTTCATTGGGTCTTCTCTCTTTTTAAGAGGTAATATTAGGCCAATAGCCAATTGCAAACAGCTAACAGCTAGAATCGTCCCTGTTTTTTGACGATTTCACGAGGTCGATAAGGATATAGCCGGTCAATATGCCCCAGATGGCCATCAGAATGGGGCTTTTTTTCAGAATGTTGTCGGAAAACTGTCCGGATTTGTACCAGTAGAGCAGTGACAGCAGCAACCCCGCCGCTATTCCGGCGACATGCCACCATGTGAGGTTCTTCTTCCAAAAGTCGTTATTCTCCTTCATTGGCTATTTTATCATACTGATAATTAAAGTAATTGGTTCGGATTTTCTCCCGGATCTGTTCATCGCTCCAACGCACGAGATCATAATAGTTGAACCGGCAGTACATCATGAAATCCAACAGCTCATCGCCTTGCAAACCAGTCAGTTCCGAAACAATATCGCGGTTATATTTATGTTGGATGCGTTCCACCTCATCCTCGTAGGAGAGCATTTCGTTGTACAAACGGTTCATCTTCGCCTTTTTGCTGTATTTGTCATACAGGTAGGAAATGGGCGACATGGTGACGCCGCCGCCAAGTGACAGGATGTTTCCATTCTCTTTATACGTGGCGTTGGCCTTCTGCCATTCAGAGAGCTGTGCCTCTTCCACACGTTTGTAGTATTCGGGCAGTTCCAGTGTGACAATATCCTTTTTGAAACCCTCATACGACGGGTTGATGCCGATGATGGTCACCTCTTTCAGCATCGTGACCTTATAATAAAGAAAAAAGTCCTCGAAACCGTAAAACAGGTCTTTGTCAATAGTGGTAACAAGTTGTCGGTAAATGGATTTGGAGATGATCAGCGTGTCGTTCAGGGAAAGGTCAATCTCGAAACGTCCGTTTTTGTCCGTGAAGGCGAATTTCTGTGTGTTCACGTTATAGACGCTGGCACCGGCGAGCGGCTGATAGGTGATGCCGTCGAACACACGCGCAGAATACCGTTTCTGTTGAGCATAAACTGCTATAACACAAACTAATAACCCTAATATAAGGATGAATTTTTTCACAGCGGCAAAAGTACAAAATTATTATAATGAAAAATATGAAGATTATAAACTGCTTTATTTGTTCTGATTTCTTGATTGAGACGTAAGACGTGAGACTTAAGACTTTGGAATAAAACGAAAAAATAGTAATTTATTGTTGATTTTTTATTTTTTTCAGATTAAACATCCTATAAGAAAAATAGTCGCAATAACATTGTTTTTGAAAGGAATATGAAGAAATTTGTCATCACGGCTGGTTTTATACTTTTGATATTCAGTAACATAACAGCTCAAGAAAGTTCAGATAAAAAATATTTCACCCTTGAAGAATGTCTGCAATATGCGGAATCCAACAATTTCTCTTTACAATCTGCTAACATCAATATTTCTTCTTCCGAGTTGAATTTGAAGCAGGCCAGAGAGAATATTGCTCCAACGGTATCTGCTTCAGCGTCACAGAGTTTTAATTTCGGGAACTATGAAAAGTCCGTGGGGTGGGGTGGCAATTACGGGATCAACGCCGGCATGACCCTTTTCAACGGGTTGAGCAACGCCAATAAAATCAAACAGAGCAAACTTAATGTCGAGCAGTCGCAGCTGCAGCTGGAGAGCAGCAAGAACAACATCCGCGTTTCCATAATCCAGGCGTTTTTGGCCATTATGATGAACGAGGATATGCTTGACTACCAGCAACAAGTACTCACCGCCAGCAAAGAACAGATGGATCAGGGTAAACAGCAGCTTGATGTGGGGCAGATTCTCGAAAGCGACTATAAGATGCTTCAGGCGCAATATACATCAGACCTATATAATATTGAAAACACCAAGCACAACATCCAGTCCAATTATCTGACATTAAAGAATTTACTTTCGATAGATCCGGCGAAGGAAATAGTCATTTCCCGCCCTGACAGCACAACCCTTTTCAAAAATCTGGAACTGCCTGCGCTGCAAGAACTTATTGAACGTTCCACAAACTATCTGCCGGAGCTGAAGATGAGTGAAAATGAGATTGCGAGCGCAGAATACGACGTGAAAATCCAGAAGGCCGGTTTTTACCCCACCTTATCGGCCAATGCGGGCATTAGTACGGGTTATAACGGCTCTAACCTTACTTCGCCCAACACTGGTTGGGGCACGCAGCTGTGGCACGGTCTCGGAGAAAATATAGGCCTCAGCCTCAACATACCGATTTACCAGCGCAGTACCGTCCGCAACAATGTAAAACAGGCGCAATACCGTGCCGAGCAGATTGAGCTGGAGAACAAGGAGACCCTTTACAAAGTTCACAGGGATTTGCAACAGAGCTATTTGGACGTGGCCACTGCCCAGAACGAATTCATTGCGGCGGAGGCCAAGAAAGACGCTTACCTCGCCAACTACAAAACTTACAAACTGCGCTTCCAATACGGTTCTGTCACGGCCGTCGATCTTATCCAACAGCAGACCAACTTCCTCAACCAGCTTCATCAATTTATTCAGGCAAAATATTCCTACGTGTTGAAACGCAAGATCTTGGATGTGTATATGGGAATCCCTGTAACGCTGTGACAATTATGAATTATGAATGCTGAATTATGAATATTTATAATGAATAACGATATGACAAAATCGAAAAAACTATGGTGGATATTAGGAATTGCGGCGGTGATCATCCTCGTTTTGATCCTGATTTCCACCCTGAAGAAAGGCAAGAAAGGTGAGTTGCGGGTGATGACCGAGCGCAGCACCATCGACAGCATCGAAGTTACCGTGACCGCCACCGGCGAGCTGCAGCCCGTTTATAAGGTGGATGTGGGCACGCAAGTGTCCGGCATCGTCGAACGTATCTACGTGGACTTTAACTCCGTGGTGAAGAAGGGGCAGCTCTTGGCTGAACTCGACCGTTCCAACCTCAACGAGCAACTCACGCAGGCAAAGACAAACGTGTCGAACGCCCAAAGCAACCTGACGTTGGCGCAGCAGCAGTACGACCGCGTCAAAACCCTGTACGACAACAAGGCGGCCACTTTGGAAGCTTACGAATCGGCGACCAATTCTCTGAACCTCGCGAAAAACCAGCTTAGGACCGCCCAATCGGATCTCTCGCGTGCCCAAACGAACCTTTCCTACGCCACCATCACATCGCCCATCGACGGTGTGATCATGGACAAGGCGGTGGAAGAAGGTCAGACCGTGGCTTCCTCGTTCAACACTCCCACGCTGTTCACCATCGCCAACGACCTGACCCAGATGCAAGTAGAGGCGAAGGTGGACGAGGCCGACATCGGTGAGGTGAAGGCCGGGCAGCCCGTCACGTTCACCGTCGATGCTTTCCCCGATGACGTGTTCACCGGCACAGTCAAGGAGGTGCGCATCAATCCGACGGTGACCTCCAACGTGGTGACTTACACGGTCATCATCAACGCGCCCAACCCTGAAACTAAGCTTTTTCCCGGCATGACTGCAAGCGTGACCATCATCACCAAGAAGGAGAGTGGCATTTGCATCCCCATGACTGCTTTGTTCGCCTCCATTGAGCCGGAAATGATGAAGCATTTGGAGAAGAAAGGGTTCTCTTTCAAGTCGTTATACAAAAACCAAGAGGAACTCACCCAAGGGTTGAAAGACATCACCAAAAAGACCATTTGGGTGAAGACGGGTGAGAATGCCTACGAGCAGAAAAGCGTGACGGTGGGGTTGAACAATGGTGTCAACGCCTTGATCCCCGAAGGGTTGCGAGAAGGGGAGGAGGTGGTCACCGGTGTGAGCGAGGCCTCGGGAGCAACACAGGGCAAAGACGGCGGCAATTCCAACCCGTTCATGCCAGGGCCGCCACAACGGAAAACACGGTAGGGGCGTATCGCATTCGCCCGTCAGGACGTATCGTAAACGTCCAAATAAATAGAAACAGAAACATTATGGCCAAAGACATATTACGAGTAGAGAAACTGGAACGTGTGTTCCGTGTGGGCAGCGAGGATGTACACGCTTTGCGCGGCGTTTCGTTCACCATCACCGAAGGCGAGTTTGTGAGCATCATGGGCACCAGCGGCTCCGGCAAATCAACGTTGCTGAATATTCTCGGCTGTTTGGACACGCCCTCTGCCGGTGATTACATCATTGATGGTGTGTCTATCAAAAGTCTGAGTAAGAACGAATTATCCACACTACGCAATCGCAAAATCGGGTTTGTGTTCCAGAACTACAACCTGTTGGCGAGAACCACCGCCATCGAGAATGTGGAGCTGCCGTTATTCTACAACAGCGACGTGCCAGCCAAAGAGCGGCGCGACCGTGCGATTGCGGCGTTAAAGTTAGTGGGGTTAGAAAACCGTTTGGAGCACAAGCCGAACCAGCTCTCCGGCGGGCAGCAGCAGCGTGTGGCCATCGCCCGCGCCTTGGTCAACGACCCCGTCATCCTGCTCGCCGACGAAGCCACCGGAAACCTCGACACCCGCACCTCCTACGAAATCATGAGTCTGTTCCAGGACTTGCACGAACAGGGCAAGACCATCGCGTTCGTGACACACGAGCCCGACATCGCGACTTTCACCACCCGCAAGATCAAGCTCCGCGACGGGCAAATCATCGAAGACGCGCCTATCAACACCCAGTCGGCAGCGGAAGCGTTGGTCGCCATCAATCTCCAAAAAGAAGACTAAGCTATGAATATCGGAAATCTCATCAAAGTGGCCTTCAGTTCGCTGTTCCGAAACAAGATGCGCACCGCCCTGACGATGCTCGGCATCATCATCGGCATTGCATCGGTCATCGCCATGGTCAGCATCGGTCAGGCTTCCACCCAAAGCGTCAAATCGGAACTCTCCACCATGGGCTCCAATATGATTATGATCATGCCCGCCCGTCAGCAGCGGGGCGGTGTCGATATGGGAATGTCTTCCTCCAAATCATTGGACAACAAAGACTTGGAATCTCTGACCAAGAACTCCCGCTATGTGGCCGCTGTTTCACCGATGGTTAGCAGCAGCAAACAGCTGATTTACGGAAACAATAACCACAGCTGCTCCATCAACGGCGTGTCTGCCTCTTATTTAGACATTCGGAAATACGAAATCAAGGAGGGAGTGATGTTCACTGACGAGGATGTAAGGCGTTACAACAAAGTGTGTGTTATTGGGCAGACCGTAGTGAAAAAGCTGTTCACCAACGGGGAGAATCCCATCGGCAAAACCATCCGTTTCGGTACCATCCCGATGACGGTTATCGGGACCTTGGCTGAGAAAGGGCAGAACGGCATGGGCAACGATCAGGATGACATTGTGTTAGCCCCTTACACTACCATTCAAAAGCGTTTTTTGGGCATAACTTACTTCAACATGATGTTTGCTTCGGCGCGTTCCGAGGAGGAGTCGGAGTTGGCCGCCACGGAAATCACCTACATCCTGCGCAGCAACCACGGCATCAAAAGTGGCGCGGCTGACGACTTTGAAATCCGCACGCAGGAGGAGTTAGTTTCGACCATCAGTTCCGTCACGGGCTTGATGACCACGCTGCTTGCCGCCATCGCCTCCATTTCGTTGATAGTAGGCGGAATCGGCATCATGAACATCATGTACGTCACGGTGACAGAGCGCACCAAGGAAATCGGGCTGCGCATGGCCATCGGGGCGCACAATCGCGACATCATGCTGCAATTTTTGTGCGAAAGTGTGATTCTGAGTTTGATTGGCGGTATTATCGGCATCCTGTTCGGGCTGATCATCTCCTTCGTGGCGTCGAAGCTGATGCACATGCCTTACGTGGTGAGCGAGATGGCCATCTTGGGGTCGTTCCTCGTCTGCGCCCTCACGGGCATCTTCTTTGGCTGGTATCCCGCGAAGAAGGCCGCAAACATGGATCCGATTTCGGCGTTGCGATACGAGTAATTTTGTAAGTTCTTAAAAAGAAGCGGTATTATATCAAAAAAATTGTATCTTTGCCGCGCTAAATTTATTTATTAACAATTTAAAGAAAGAGGTATTTTTTATGATTATTGTTCCCATTAAAGAAGGCGAGTCCATCGACAAAGCGCTCAAGAAACTGAAAAAGAAATTCGACAAGATTGGTGTGAAGAAAGAGATTCGTACCAGACAGGAATTCACCAAAAAGAGCGTCATCAGACGGGAGCAATTGCGCAAAGCCATCTACGTTCAGAAGCTTCGTGCCGCTGAAAACGAATAACGGACGGTTTTGACAATCACGAAAAACAGGGACGCAACCCTGTTTTTTTTGTCTATTAACCCTACCGAGCTCTTGTCCCTGTCGGGACTGCTTAAGGAAGATGTTTTAAAATATTTGGGACTTTAACGATATCCCTCCCACAACTGCTAACTGCTAACTACTAACTGCTAACTATATATGAATTATACGGATTTCATTGACTATTTGAAATACGAGAAGCGGGTGTCGCCGCACACGGTGACGGCATACGAGCATGATTTGTCCCAGTTTTTCAGCTATTTGGAGGAGAAACTGGAAATTAATCAACTGCCGGATGTTCATAGCGAGGATATCCGCTCGTGGATAATATCGCTGATGGAGGATGAATCTTTGGATGCAAAATCGGTGAACAGGAAGATCAGCGCGGTGCGTGCATTTTATCGTTACAAACTAAAAATCAAGGAATTAACGGTCAATCCAACACTTACCATTCATGCCCCGAAGATTCCCAAAAAGTTGCCGCAGTATGTGGATCAGAAAGACATGGAGCATCTTTTCTCCGACATACCCTTCGAGGATTCTTTCGAGGGTTTGCGCGACCGCACTATCCTCGAACTTTTCTACGCTACGGGGATGCGTCTCTCTGAATTGCTGAACGTTAAAATCCAAGACATTCATTTACAAGAAAATACAATAAAAGTTTTAGGGAAACGCAATAAGGAAAGGATCATTCCGTTCGGAAATAAGATGGAAGAGTTATTGACAATGTACTTGGAAAACTTGGAAAAAAAATTTTGCGGAGTTACCGAAAATAATTATATCTTTGTCACCGAGAATGGAAAGCAGCTTTATGCGAAAGCTGTCTATAGAATAGTACGTAAATACTTGGATATGGTGACCACTATCGACAAACGCAGTCCGCACGTGATCCGGCACACCTTCGCCACCCATCTGCTCAACAAGGGGGCGGATCTGAATGCGATTAAGACCATCTTGGGTCACAGCAGTTTGGCGGCCACCCAAGTTTATACGCACAATTCCATTGAGCAGCTCAAATCGATATACAATCAAGCTCATCCAAGAGCGTAATTCATAAACAAAAAGGAGGTTTTTATGAAAATTAACATCAATTCCGTACACTTCAAAGCGGATCAGAAACTGGAAACTTTTATCACCGAGAAGGTGGAGAAACTCAACAAGCTGCACGACGGCATCCTGGGTGCCGAGGTTGCGTTGAAGCTGGAGAACACCGAAGCGCCGGAGAACAAGACCGTTGACATTCGCATGAACATCCGCGGCTACGACGCCCGCGCCGGCAAAACGGCCAAATCCTTCGAAGAGGCCACTGACCTCGCTGTTGATGCACTCAAGAAGCAATTGCAGAAAACCAAGGAGAAATTTCAGAACAAAAGACCCGATGGTGAGATTTCTTTTGAGGAAAAAGAATAACCTTTTCCGTTTACCATACAAAAATCCCCGTTCAGCGATGCCGAACGGGGATTTTTATTTTGCAGACGTACGAATATCAACGTATGCGATGCGGACGTATGCGATACGTCCCTACTTGACGTAATAGGTCAGGCGCATGTTGATGCTGGCGCGTTTCTCCTTGGAGGAGGTGTTGAAGGCGCCGCCCCAGGTGTAATCTTCCTCGGAAGAGTTGGGTTTGGTGATCTGGAACACGCCCATGTTCGCACTCTTGAGGTCGCCTAATTTAGCGCCGGCATTCTTGGTAATGGTTTCGGCACGGTTTTTCGCATCTTGCGAGGCCTCTGCCAGCATCTGGATTTTCAAATCCGACAACTTCGTGTAATAGTACTCCGGATTGTTGTTGTTAATCATGATGTTCTGGTCGTACAGTTCAGCAATGTCGCGGGTGAGTGCCTCTATTTTCTCAATGTCGCGGGACTCGATGCGCACCACCTGTTTGGCCGCATATCCCGTGAAGGTTTCCCGCCAACGACCGTTCTCATCATAATAGCTGTTATAGGTAGGGGAGGTTGTAATCTTCTTGAAATCAATCTCTTTCTCCGAAATATTTGCCTTTTTGAGATAAGCTTTCACGATTTCATTCTGCTCCTTCAGTTTGGTGTAAGCCTGTTTCATATCCGGATCCTTGGCCGAATAATCGAACTCCCACACGATGAGGTCGGAAGTGAAGTCCTTTTCCGCCAAACCGACAATGGAGACCGTTTTCTCCGGTTTTTTTGTTTGATAATAGGCCACGCCAACGGCTATAGCGGCCAAAAACAACCCGATGCTGGCGATAATCGCGATAGGAATCCATCTGTTTTTCATATTCGATGATTTTTAAGGTTTGAAATTTCCAGCAGAGATAACGTGGAAAAGCGGGAAATATTGTGTGGTGTAGCAAGAAAACATCACACCAGCCGTACCTGTTTCAGCGTGTCGGCAAATCTGTTGATTCCTTCTTGTATGCGGCGAACTGTTTTCGACGTAGGACGGCTCTGCCCGGTGGCATAGTGGCTCAATTGCTTATGATGGATACCTGTGATTTTCTGCAAACCGGTAAGGGTCAGTATATTACCATAATATCTGAGAAAACTTTCTGTATCATACACAAAATCAAACTCAAGATTCGGGAAAGTTCGTCCTGCGGCCTCCTCAAACTCTTTCACCTCATCACGGCACTCATAAAAATCCTCCATGGCCTCCTCAACCGTATCCCCGCAACCTAATATCATAATATGGTACTTGTTGCTTCGTGTACAAACAGCAAACAACCCATCTTTGCCAATCTCAATAAATGCAGTTATCTTACTCATAATCAAATTGTTTATTCTAAAATTTTACACCCGATTGCTTCAGAATCTCTCTCAATGTCCCGTTCGGAACCTCTTTTGTCCCATGTCGCGGAATGGAAAACATAAGGTCCGTTATGGGACTATACCATTGGTCATGCCGTTTTCCATGCACTACAAACCAACATCCAGCCATTCTCAATTTTCGCTCTAACTCTCTAATTTTCATCAGTTTTCATCTATTAGTATGTTCGAGAATACGAGTTTGCAAAAATAGAAAATAATCTATTAATCTATTCGGTTTTTTTACTTTCGGGCCCTTTGGAAATCTTGTTTTCAATATCTATAATATTTGTCATAATACTTAATTTTGATGATTAAAAGAACATAATTTTTTCGGTAGCAAAAATACATCAAAACTTCACGTTTGTCAAGGGTTTTGTGAAATTTTTATGATTCTAATAATCAGAAAATTATGAAATAAAATTTAACTATTTAGGATTGAATTGTTAAATTTAGGATTGAATTTTCGCAGGGAAATGGGTGAGGTGCCGCAATTCTATAGTCGGGCGTAAGCAATATGCTGACATATCATCGCTTCATCGTCTCATCATCATATCCTCCCCAAGACTAACGATACCCTCCCAAAGAAATACCTTGTTTTTTATATGGGCGTGTATCGTTTTTTTTTATACCTTTGCCGCGCAAAAAATAGAGCTTGAATTTATCGTAAGAAACGTATAAACAAGTAAATAAAATCTACAACTTACCAAATTTTATCGTATGGAAAAAATAAAATCATTGGCAGATCTCAAGAAAAAGAGAGAAGAGTTGCAATCCAAGATTGAATTGCGCGAAGGCGGCGAGAACGTCGAGAACCTCGTGCAAGTCAAGGTGGCTATGGCAACCTGCGGTATCGCTTCCGGCGCAAAACAGACCATGGAAGCCATCATTGAGGAATGCAACAAGCAAAATGTCAAGGCTGTTGTGACTCAGACTGGCTGCATGGGCTACTGCTATGCTGAACCTACCGTCGAAGTTAAGAAACCCGGTCAAGACCCCATCGTCTTCGGTCACGTGGACACCAAGAAGGGCCAGGAACTCGTCACCAAATACATCATGCAAGGTGAGATTCTGGAAGGCGTCATCCCGGTAAATTACGAAAAAATCGACAAATAATCAGTAAGGAGGTCAGTTATGGCAAATTATAAATACCACATTCTGCTCTGCGGCGGTACGGGATGTACGGCCTCAGAAAGCCCCAAAATCAGAGAGAATTTCATTCAAATCTTGAAGGAAAAGAACCTTGCCGACGATGTGCAGGTCGTGACCACCGGTTGCTTCGGCTTCTGCGAGAAAGGCCCCATCGTGAAGATTCTTCCCGATAACACCTTCTACACCCAGGTGAAACCCGAAGACGCCCTCGAGATCGTCAACGAGCACATCATCAAAGGTAGAAAAGTGCAGCGTCTGCTCTATGAGAACCCCGAGAACAAGGCTCACATCTCCGACTCCAAGCACATGGGTTTCTACAAGAAACAGATGCGTATCGCCCTTCGTAACTGCGGTTTCATCGATCCCGAAAACATCGAAGAATACATCGCACGTGATGGTTACAAGGCATTGGCCAGCGTTCTGGAGCAACACGATCCCGCTGCCACCATCGACGTCATCAAGAAGTCCGGTCTTCGCGGCCGTGGCGGCGCCGGCTTCCCCACCGGTTTGAAGTGGGAACTCTGCGCCAAGAACGCTGCCGACCAGAAATACATCATCTGTAATGCTGACGAGGGCGATCCCGGCGCATTCATGGATCGTTCCATCTTGGAAGGCGACCCGCACTCCATCATCGAGGCTATGGCCATCGGCGGCTTCTGTATCGGCGCCACCATCGGTCTGGTCTATATCCGCGCTGAATACCCGCTGGCTATCCACCGCCTGCAAGTCGCTATCGACCAGGCTCGTGAATACGGCCTCCTCGGCAAGAACATCTTCGGCACGGACTTCGATTTCGACATCATCCTCCGCTACGGTGCCGGCGCATTCGTTTGCGGTGAGGAAACCGCTCTGATTCACTCCATGGAAGGCCAGCGTGGTGAGCCCACCTTCAAACCCCCGTTCCCGGCCGTTTCGGGTTACATGAAGAAACCCTCTAACGTGAACAACGTCGAGACCTACGCCAACATCCCGGTTATCATCAACAAGGGTTGGGAATGGTTCTCCTCCATCGGCACTGAAAAGTCCAAAGGTACGAAGGTGTTCGCATTGGCCGGCCAGATCAACAACGTCGGTTTGATCGAGGTGCCTATGGGTATCACCCTTCGTGAGGTCATCTACGAAATCGGCGGTGGCATCAAGGGCGGCAAGAAGTTCAAAGCCGTGCAAACCGGCGGTCCTTCCGGCGGCTGCTTGACCGAGAAGTTCCTCGACACCCCGATCGACTACGACAACCTCGTGGCTGCCGGCTCCATGATGGGCTCCGGCGGTATGATTGTCATGGACGAGACCTCCTGCATGGTCTCCGTCGCCAAGTTCTACCTCGACTTCACCGTGGAGGAATCCTGCGGTAAGTGCACCCCGTGCCGTATCGGTAACAAGCGTCTGAGCGAAATCCTCGACCGCATCACCAAGGGTAACGGCACCATGGAAGACCTCGCCCTGCTGAAGAACCTCAGCCACGTCATCAAAGACACGGCGCTCTGCGGCTTGGGTCAGACCTCCCCGAACCCCGTCTTGTCCACCATCGACAACTTCTGGGATGAGTACGTGGCTCACGTGACCGAGAAGAAATGCCCTGCCGGACAGTGCAAGGCCCTCAAACAGTATGTCATCGACGCTGACAAGTGTAAAGGTTGTACGGCCTGCGCCCGCAACTGCCCCGTCGGCGCCATCAAGGGCACGGTCAAGATGCCTCACGAAATCAACCAGGAACTCTGTATCAAGTGCGGTACATGTATTGAGAAATGTAAATTCGGTGCAATCAGTATTATTTAGTGAAAGGTGAACAATATGGATACAATTAAATTAACAATAGACAATAGAGAAGTTGAAGTGCCGAAAGGTACTACGATTCTTAACGCCGCAAAGCAGATGGGTATCTCCATCCCCACCCTTTGCCACTTTGAATTCAAGGGCATGGATGTCCACAACAGACCTGGTGGATGCCGTCTCTGTGTCGTGGAGGTCGCCGGCCGCCGTAATCTGGCGCCCGCCTGCGTCACCGAATGTATGCCCGACATGGTGGTCCGCACCAACTCGATGCGCGTGATCAACGCCCGCCGCACGGTGCTCGAGCTCATGCTCTCCGACCACCCGAACGACTGTCTGCAATGCGCCAAAAGCGGCAAGTGCGAGCTCCAGGCTCTCGCCATCCGCTTCGGCATCCGCAGCAACCCGTTCGTAGGCCCCGACCACGTTCAGTCCAGCTACCAGATCGAGGTTTCTCCCTCTATCATCCGCGACATGAACAAGTGCGTCATGTGCCGTCGTTGCGAAATGATGTGTAACGAGATGCAGACCGTGGGCGCCCTCTCCGCTATCGAGCGTGGCTTTCCGGCAGTCGTCTCCACCGCCTTCAACCAACACCTCGACCACTCTCCGTGTACGTTCTGCGGACAGTGCGTGGCCGTTTGTCCTGTGGGCGCTCTTACCGAAGTCGATAACACCGCAAAGGTCATCCGCGCCATCGTGGATCCTACCAAGAAGACGGTTGTCCAAGTGGCTCCCGCCGTGCGTGTGGCTCTCGGTGAGGAATTCGGCATGAAACCCGGCTCCATCGTGACCGGCAAGCTCACCGCCGCCCTCAAGGCCCTCGGTTTCGACTATGTGTTCGACACCGACTGGAGCGCCGACTTGACCATCATGGAAGAAGGTACCGAACTCCTCGGCCGTCTCGGCAAATTCCTCGCTGGCGACAAGGATGTCAAGCTGCCTATCCTGACCTCCTGCTGTCCGGCATGGGTGAACTTCTTCGAACACCAGTTCCCGGAACTGAAGGAACTCCCCTCCACCGCTAAATCCCCGCAACAGATGTTCGGCGCCATGGCAAAGACCTACTTTGCCGACAAGATCGGCGTGAAACGCGAAGACATGGTTTGTGTTTCCGTGATGCCGTGCTTGGCCAAGAAGTATGAGTGCGGTCGTGACGAATTCAAGGTGAACGGCAATCCTGATGTCGATTTCTCCATCACCACCCGCGAGTTGGCTGCCCTTATCAAACAAGCCAACCTCGACTTCACGAAACTTCCTGAGGAAGAGTTCGACAGCCCGCTCGGCGAATCCACCGGTGCTGCTGTCATCTTCGGTACCACCGGCGGTGTCATCGAGGCTGCCGTGCGTACTGCTTACGAGGTCTATACCAAGAAACCTCTCCCGAAGATTGACTTCGAGGAACTGCGAGGTCTGGAAGGCATCCGTTCCGCTACTATCGATTTCGACGGCCTGCCGATCAACATCGGTATCGCCCACGGTTTGAAGAACGCCCGTAAGCTGTTGGAGGACATCAAAGCCGGCAAGTGCAACTTCCATGCTATCGAGATCATGGCTTGCCCCGGCGGTTGTATCGACGGCGGTGGTCAACCCCTGCACCACGGCAACGGCGACATCATCAAAGCCCGTTGGGAAGCTATCTACCAAGCAGATAAGAACATGCCTCTCCGTAAGTCTCACGAGAACCCGTCCATCCAAACGCTATACAAGGAATTCCTGGGCGAACCGTGCGGTCACAAATCGCATGAACTGCTGCATACCCACTATTTCGACAGACAAACGACCGTTGAAGTGGATTTGAACAAATAATTCTGTTTCAGTATTCATCAATAATTAAAAAAACACCATTATGGATAAGATAATTATCAAAATGAAAAAGGAAGTCAGCGACAAGATTATTGAGATCTGCGACAGATTCAATAATGCTCCTGGCGAATTGATTAACGTTCTGCACCAGACACAGGATTATCTGGGTTACCTTCCCGCTGAGGCTCAAGAGTTGATTGCGGAGAGACTGCACATCCCGACCGCAAAGGTCTATGGCGTTGTCTCTTTCTACTCTTTCTTCACCATGCAACCGAAGGGTAAATATCCGGTTTCTGTGTGTATGGGTACGGCTTGCTACGTGCGTGGCGGCGAAAAGATTCTGGAATCCTTCGAAAAAGAACTGGGCATCATGCCTGGTGAAACGGACAAGAACGGCCTCTTCTCCCTCACCTCGCTTCGCTGCGTCGGCGCCTGCGGTCTGGCCCCCGTGGCTTTGGTTAACGGCAGAGTCTATGGCCGTCTCGCCCCCGCGAATGTGAAAAACATCGTGAACGAGTATAGAGACATGGAAAAATAATCCGTGGATCGTATGATATGAGAAAAGGCACTCGGAAACGGGTGCCTTTTTTTATGGCCTTAAAAAAATTATCATATTGTAATTTGAAATTAAAAAAAATGTATTTTTGCATAACCAGAAAGATAAAGGACGTTGATGAAACGCGGATTGTAGTTTCGCTCTTGATAAAGGTTCAATATAATATATAACATATTGACATAAAGCATTTTCGCTTTATCAAAACCAACAAAAACATTCAAAAAATCAAACCAAAAGAAAATGAAAGAAGAAAACACAAATCTTATCATTGACCAAACTGACACCTCTTTTGTCGGCGACTTGAAAATCATCGTAAGTTCCGCCCGTGAGTACAGCTACCGCGCGGCCAATTTGATGCAAGTTATCAGCAACTGGCTGGTTGGCTGGCGCATCGTAGAACAAGAGCAGCATGGCAGCAAACGCGCCGAGTATGGCAAACACGTCATAGAAATTGCTTCAAAAGCGCTAACCGAAGAATTTGGCCGAGGGTATTCTGAATCCGCCATACGAAATTTCAGAAGATTCTACTTGGAATTCAAACATTTACAAATCCAACAGGCTCTTCCTGCCGACTTCCTGCACCATTTAGAAAAAATTCAGCAAACACTATTTGCTGAATCTAAGAGTCAGCTGCCGACAATTCAGCAAATGCCATTTGCTGAATCTGAAACGGCCAATTCCAACATTCAGCCAACAGCGATGGCTGAATTTGATGCAATCACTACCTTGTATCCACAGCTCTCGTGGATGCATTACGAAAGATTGATGCGTGTCTCTGACCTCAAAGCAAGAGAGTGGTATCTGGAAGAAACCGTTTCGCAACAGTGGAATTACCAAACTTTGAGACGAAACATCGACACCCAGTACTACTACCGCCTCCTGCAAACTCCGGATGCGAAGAAACAAGTGGTGGTGGACGAAATGCTTGCAGCAACAGCCGATTATCAAAAAGAGGAATCCGCATTCGTGAAGAATCCAATGTTGGTGGAGTTCCTCGGCCTGACTCAGGACACATCACTTACAGAGACTGAATTGGAGACTTCCCTTTTGGACCATCTTCGTGACTTTTTGATGGAATTGGGCAAAGGGTACGCCTTTGTAACCAGACAACAGCACATCCATACAGATGACGATGACTATTACATCGATCTTGTGTTTTACAACTATATTCTCAAATGCTTCATTCTGATAGACTTAAAGACCACGAAGGTCAGTTATCAGGATGTGGGGCAGATGGACATGTACCTGAAGATGTACGACACTTACAAACGCAGGGAGGGAGACAGTCCAACTATTGGAATCATTCTTTGTGCTGAGACCAACGCAGATGTGGCGCGGTTCTCCACGTTAGCGACCAACAAGCAAATGTATGCCGCGAAGTACCTTACGTACATGCCCTCCAAGGAAGAACTCCGCCGCGAAATAGAACGACAAAAGGAAATCTTTATGCTGCGGCAAAACAACCCGTGCGTCCTGACCGAATAATTTTCTTATCTTCGCACCCAGAATATTAATCCCGATTTTTCACCAAACCCCATCGCGTATAGAAACAGAACAGACTTTTTAACATATTGACATAAAGCGTTTTCGCTTTTCTTTTGGCACTTGAAATCTCGACAATTTCAGATGTATCACAAAAAAAGAAAGACGAGAATGCTCGCGAGTAATCGTGGGCTTTCTTATTTGTGATACAGGTAGTCGAGAACCTCAAGTGCGAATAAACGAAGTTCACGATTCTTTTTGTGTTTGTGACGGAAGGGCGGAAACGGTTTATAACAAACTGAATTTCAAATTAGTACAAATATAAAAAGAAAAGATTATGAAAAAGATTTTATGCATTATCGCTGTTGCTCTGATGGGGATGGCAGCAACGTTCGGCCAAACCGTCACGCTGACCTTTACCTGCCAAACCTCCGATGGCGGCTATTTACAACCCGAAAGCATCTTTATTGAAAACCTCACCCGCAACTGGTCGGAGACCCTATACTACCCTGACACGGTTTACATCCTGAACGTGGGAACAACTGTTCCGAACCACCATAAAGACAACGGAATGCATGTGATGCCCAACCCGTTTGACGGTAGCACACGGGTAAACATCCAATCCTCGAAAACGGAAAGTGTGAAGATAAAACTCACCGACATAAGCGGGCGCGTGTGCGCGGAATACAACGGCGTGCTGCAAGAGGACGGCAACCTCTTTAACATTACACTTGCCACCCCGCAGACGTATGTGCTTTCGGTTCAGACCTCTTCGGGAATACGGAGTTTGAAAATGGAGAATGTCGGTCACGCTGGTACTAATCGCATCGCATACGAGGGCGCAACAGTTGACAAAATGCCGGTGGTGCAGTTGAAGAGCAACTCATCGCATGCGTTTGAGTTGGGGGATGAGATGAGATTTACCCTTTACGCCTACCTCAATGACACATTGGTGGCCCACCAGACAGTGACACAGATTCAGAACACTGATGGCAATGTCATTGCGACATTTCCTATGATAACAGACACCCTGAACATGTCTTTCTGTCAAGTGAGTTCCTTCAAATCCAACGAAACAGGTTTCGACGACAAATTATCACATGTGCAAGATTACGACGGCAACCAATATCAGGTTGTCCAAATTGGCAATCAATGTTGGATGAAAGAGAACATGAAAGTGACACACTTCAAGGACGGAACAACCATACCTCTTAACACTTGGGGTACCATTAGCACGAATCCATACCGAAATGCTCCATACGATGATGAAAACAATATACCCCTTTACGGATATTTATATAATTGGCTCGCTGTGATGCACAATTCGGCAGGTAGTGACGGCGACCCAAGTGGCGTTCAAGGTATTTGTCCCACAGGATGGCATGTGCCATCAACTTCTGAAATGAGCAAGCTTCCGTTGGATGCCAAAGCATTAGCGGACTCTTTATTTTGGGCTGTTTCTTCCGTTTCAGGTTCTCCAGGAAACGATCCAAGTTCTAACAATGCATCTGGTTTCAGTCTCCGCCCTGCGGGCATGCATTCGGGTATATATTATAATGACAACAACCCCGGTAGGTTATCTTATTTATGGAGTACAGGGGAGGATTTTGAAGGAGAATCCTATTCCATAGGTTTATCCTACAACTCTACAAGGCGCTCCTCTTACTCTAATCCTCGTTATTATGGCAACTCTGTCCGTTGTGTGCGCGATGATTTACGAGCTGAGATTGTCATAGACTCTATTACCATAGTCTCTGATAGTTCTGTAGCGGTTAGAGTCAAAATTCTATCCTCTCACGGTTTTCCCGTTACATCAGTCACTGTTCATGTTAATGCAGGATTAGGCCTAAACGATTATTATTCGGCACAAGGCGACAATGGGAGTGGCTATTATTATGTAAATATTGACGGAATCCGCTCAGGAATTCCCTACAGCATACAACCTTTGGCCTACAGCAGTGCTGGTCAAGTATACGGAAAAAGCATTAAGTTTTCAATTCCTAACGCGTTTGACACCTACCCGTGTTCCGGCACTCCCACCGTTATGGATTATGATGGCAACGTTTACAATACTGTTCAAATTGGATCCCAATGTTGGATGAGTGAAAACTTACGGACAACCCACTATAGCGAAGGTACTCCAATAGCATTAGGTGACACCTATAACGCTCAGACGGCATATCGTTACTACCCCAACAACGACTCTGCCTTAACATTAACCTATGGGTATCTTTACAATTGGATGGCTGTTATGAACGGAGCGTCTGAATCGTCTGGAATTCCTTCTGGTGTCCAAGGAATATGCCCCACAGGTTGGCACGTTCCGAGCAACTCCGAATGGGAATCGTTACGGAGATACATACTTTGGCAAAATGAATATGCGTGTGAAAACGACCAAGCATCCATCGCCAAAGCGTTGGCACACCCTACAGGATGGAATATCAACGCCATAACATGCACTCCTGGCAATAATCCAGAATATAACAACACCACCAATTTTGGAATCCGCCCTGCAGGATGTTATGTTTATGGATTGAGTGGTCCTACAAATGTTGGTTATTCTGCCTTTTTTTGGAACACAGTGAAATCGGCCCCGTATGGTCTTAGCGCGGACAATCCATATTTCCATAAAGCTTTGAGCTCTTCGTTAGGTGATGGTCGTTCCGTCCGCTGTGTGAAAGATTAACAACCCCAAAAATCACAGATATGAAAAAGACAATCCTAATCACAATCACAGTCCTACTTGGTACGACAATGGCATTCGCCCAGTCACCAAATTATCAAGGCATCATCTATGTCACCCCATCAGGTGCTGGCACACACTCCGGTGACAGCTGGGCCAACGCAACCTCCTCCATCGACACTGCCCAAACTTTGGCACAAGCACACAACGCTGTGGTGTGGGTGGCAGCGGGAACCTATTATGGGAACACAACGGCTTCGACTACAACTCCTTCAGGTGCCTTCACCATGAAAGAAAATGTCAATGTGTATGGCGGTTTCGCTGGAAACGAGCCTGCGGAATACAACCTTTCTCTACGCGATTTTGAAAATCACAAGACTATCCTTGACGGACAACATTCCCGACGGGTGTTATATCAGCCCTCTGAATTTAACGTTTTAACCGTTTGGGACGGGTTCTCTATTTGTCATGGCCGCGTGGATATGCTGACTTCGCCAGGAGCTGGGGCTTACATTAGAAATAATGGATGTCTTCGGAATTGCCACCTTACTCATAATATGTATTGTGGTACAGAAGGAACTTATTATGTGTATTGTGGTGGTGGCGGGGTGTTCATGACCTATGGATCCGTCCTTTCCAATTGTCTGATAGCTAACAATTACTCTTTTCATTTTGGCGGAGGTGTGAATGGGGCGGGTACAATTTACAATTCCACTATCGTACGAAACTCAGCAGGCGTTGGGGGTTCAGGAGTCTGGGGTGGTCTTGACAGCAATCTCGTATTACTGAATTGCATCGTTTGGGGCAATAAAGGATCGGTAAATGCTGAAAGAAACGTCATTGGATCGTATTCCGCAGTTGAAGGTGGATGTGATGGTGACAACATCATCCTGTTGTCGGAAAACGGTTTGTATCAGCCTTTATTTGCCAATCCCTCCCGGAAAACGGGAACTTCAGACACTACATCTAACACTGACTGGCATCTCTTAAACGGTTCAATCTGCATAAACCGTGGAAGCAATGATGCCGTGCTTGACTCCACAGATATTCAAGGCAATCCCAGAATAATGCAGGATACGGTGGACATTGGGTGCTACGAGTCACCTTATTTGGGTTCAGCATTACCGACAGTTTCTTACCACGGTATCGTTTACGTAACACCAACAGGATCAGGTTCGCAGACCGGTGAAAACTGGTCTAACGCAACCTCCTCCATATCTCTTGCCACAGCTATTGCCCGAATGAATAATGCTGACGTATGGGTGGCTGCTGGAACATATTATGGGGATACAACCACGTTTCACGCATTCTTAGCCGTTGAAGGAGTGAATGTGTATGGAGGATTCCTTGGCAACGAACCATCTGATTTCGATCTTAATCAAAGAAATATAGAAGATAATTCAACGATTTTGGACGGACAAAACCGCAGACATGTTCTATATGGTTTCAATCTCAAGCATGCAGAATGGGATGGTTTCACTATCACCCATGGGAGACAAAGTGGAGGTGTTAATAACGTTGATTATTTTACAGCAGGAGGAGTGTTTTTTCAATTTAATGGAGTGCTTCGTCATTGTAAGGTGAGTTATAACAAAGGTGGAAATGGCGGTGGCATTTCTCTAAACAGATGGAACCGTTTAGAAAATTGCCTGGTTTCCAATAACGAGGCTTTTAGGGGCGGTGGAATACATTCTTCTTATTATGACACCATAGTTAACACTACAATTGTCAAGAACTACTCATACTACGGAGGCGGAGGAATATATGATACGTACGGTTTAACCGTTCTCTCCAATTGTCTTATTTGGGGAAATGTCAAAGACTCTGAAGATGGCACGAGTTTTGTTACAGATAATATACACTCTGAAGCAGACATTACCTGCAGCTATTCAGCTGTTGAGAATGGTTTCCCCGGTGTTAACAACATTCCCTTAATCAATGGCACTTTATTACAGCCGATGTTTGTTAATCCGTCGTCAAACGCAGGTATTGAAGACACAACATCGAATGTCAACTGGCATTTACAGGCGGAATCTATCTGCATCAACAGAGGAGATAATGATGCGGTCACAGACAGTATGGATCTGTCAGGAGAGATTCGAATCCGTCGCGACACTGTTGATATAGGTTGCTATGAATCCAATTTTTACCGCTCTCATGTGCTTTTCAATGAACAAACCGTCTCTGCTTGCGACAGCATTCTATGGAATGGGAATGTCTATGAAGAGAATGGCGACTATACCCATACCACGACAGATGCGAATGGATATGCTACCGTGGAGATTTTACATCTCTCTCTTAAATCTTCAACAACTTCAGACATTACTGTTGTGGCGCCTAATAGTTACGAATGGAATGGCAACACATATACGCAGAGTGGTGATTATACATGGATCGGAACGGCTGAAAACGGCTGCGACTCCATCGTCACCCTGCATCTGACGATTACGGTGGGCGTGAATGATTACGACGGTTTCGATTTCAAGGTTTATCCCAACCCGACCACCGGCATCGTCAATGTACAATGTACAATGAACAATGTACAGGTGGAAACGATGGAGATTCTGGTTTATGACGCGTTCGGACGGCTGTTACGCACAACGGACGGTGTAGAGACGTGCCATGGCGCGTCTCTACAGACGGACACGCACGGTTCATCCGCACAAGCCCAAATCGACCTCTCCCGTTTCTCACCTGGTGTCTATCTCCTCAAGGTCGTGGCGGACGGGAATGTGGTGGCCGTGCGGAAGGTTGTGAAACGGTGATCTCCGCGTGTCACACGGATCTGCACGTATTTATGACAATGTGTAGGGGTATAGCATGTTGCGTCGGTGCCTGCGGTCTTGCCCCCGTGGCTTTGGTCAACGGCAAGGTCTATGGCCGCCTCGCTTCCGCCAACGTGAAGGCCATCGTGAACGAGTACAGAGAGATGGATAAACAATAATTCCTGATCTGTAGGATAAGAGAAAAAGGCGTCGCGGTTGCGGTGCCTTTTTTTCGGCAAATTTTGCGAATTGGGCGAATAATCATTCGTTCCTGCGTGTTATGTGCAGAAAAAATGTATTTTTGCCTTTGTAAAAAAAAGAATATGAGCACCGAAATGATAGAGACCATTCGCGAATATTTCAAGACCCAACCTGTGTTGAAGGCATGGATCTTCGGCTCGTATGCGCGTGGGGAGGAAACAGAGGATAGCGATGTGGACATTTTGGTATCATTTGACCAAAAGACAGGTAAAGGAGTAAGTTTGTTGAAACACATTTCCATAGCACTGGGCTTGGAAGATTTGATAAACAAAAAAGTTGACTTGATCACCGAAGGGACATTGTATCCTTTTGTAAAAGAGACGGCCGACAAAGACAAAATATTAATCTATGAGAGAGCAAATTAGAGACAAAGGAAGGCTGGAACACATTCTTGAATGTGTGAATAATATATACGAATTTGTGGGGGATTTCGAACTTTCGCAAATCCTTGATGACAAAGTGCGCTACTTCGCAATCGTCTATCAATTGGTTGTGATAGGAGAGGCATCAAATTTACTTACAACGGATTTTCGCGATTCACATGGTGAAACTCCTTGGCGCGACATCATCAGCATGCGTAACTTTATCGTTCATGGGTACAACTTGGTGGACAAAAATGAAGTTTTGCAGGTGATTGAAGATGATTTACCTGTTTTAAAAGCCCAAATTGAACAATATCTATCTGAGATAGAATAGAAATAATAAACAAACCCCAGATTTTCACACAACCTCAAAAAATATTATGACGGATTCAAGGTGCGGGACTTAATACCCGCACCTTTTTTGCAACCTGCAACTGAAACTTGAAACCATTGGCACCCTTCCTATTTCCAAATATCTAACCTCCTAAAATTATGGCAAGATTTTTGTATCTTTGCCACTTTATTTTGAAAAAAACTAAATAGGCATATATGGCAAATTTTTTAACGAAACTGTTTGGTACAAAAGCAGATAGAGACATGAAAGAACTGCAGCCGCTCTTGAAGAAGACACTGGCTGCGTATGAAACGATCAAAGATCTCCCTATTGACGACTTACGACACAAAACCGAAGAATTCCGCGACAAAATCCGCACCGCCACGCAGAAGGAGGAAAACCAAGTGGCGGAACTGCGCCATTATCTGGAAGAGAACTATGACATCCCCGTGCAGGAAAAGGAGGATAAATACAAAGAAATTGAGAAATTAGAGGATAAGATCTACGCCACCACGCAGGACATCCTCAACGACATTCTGCCTGAGGCTTTCTCCGTGATGAAGGAGACTGCCCGCCGTTTCAAGGAAAACGAGACTATCACCGTGACAGCCACGCAGCACGACCGCGACTTGGCCGCCAAGCGCGAATGCATCACCATTGAGGGCGACAAGGCCATCTACCAGAACCGCTGGATGGCCGGCGGCAACATGATTCAATGGGACATGTGCCATTATGACGTGCAGCTCATCGGCGGTATCGTGCTCCACCAGGGTAAAATCGCCGAGATGGCTACCGGTGAGGGTAAAACCCTCGTCGCCACTCTGCCCGTCTATCTGAACGCACTGCCGGGCAAAGGCGTCCACGTGGTCACCGTCAACGACTACTTGGCCAAACGTGACTCCGAGTGGATGGGGTTGCTTTACGAATTCCTCGGCCTCACCGTGGATTGCATCGACAAGCACGAGCCCAACTCCGACGACCGCCGTCGCGCCTACAACGCCGACATCACCTACGGCACCAACAACGAGTTCGGTTTCGACTACCTGCGTGACAACATGGCTCGCAACATCGGCGAGCTGGTGCAACGCCCGCACAACTACGCCATCGTCGATGAGGTGGACTCTGTGTTGATTGACGATGCCCGTACTCCGTTGATTATCTCCGGTCCCACGCCCAAAGGCGACCAGCAGGCCTTCGACCAGTACAAACCCATCGTGCAAAAGCTGTATGAGGCTCAGCGCACCTACGTGGCGCAAATTCTCACGCAAGCCAAGAAGATGCTGGCCGAAAATCCCGATCCGAAACCGCAGGACGAAAGCGCCATGCTGCTGCTCCGCGCCCACCGCGGTCTGCCAAAGAACAAGGCGCTCATCAAGTTCCTGAGCGAACCCGGCATGAAACAGGTGCTGCAACGCACGGAATCCTTCTTCATGCAGGACCAGAACCGCAATATGCATCTCATCGATGACGAACTCTATTTCGTAATCGAAGAGAAACTCAACACGGTCGATATTATGGACAAAGGTATTGACCTCATCAGCAAGGATGCCGACGAGGCCAAGATGTTCATCATGCCCGATGTGGGTGCCCAAATCGCCGAATTGGAGAAGGAAAATCTCACTTCTGACGAGAAACTGGCCCGCAAGGAGGAAATCTATAACAACTACGCCATCGCTTCCGACCGCATCCACACCGTCCACCAGCTGCTGAAAGCCTACACCATGTTCGACAAGGATGTGGAATACGTCATCATCGACAACAAGGTGAAGATTGTGGATGAGCAGACTGGCCGTATCATGGAGGGCCGCCGCTACTCCGACGGTCTGCACCAAGCTATCGAGGCAAAGGAGAATGTGAAGGTGGAAGCCGCCACGCAGACGTATGCCACCATCACCCTGCAGAACTACTTCCGCATGTACAAGAAGTTAGCCGGCATGACCGGTACCGCTGAAACGGAAGCGGGCGAGTTCTGGAACATCTACAAACTTGATGTTGTGGTGATTCCGACTAACAAGCCGGTTATCCGTGTGGATGCCGATGACCTTGTCTATAAGACCAAACGTGAGAAATATGCCGCCGTAGTGGATGAGATTTTGCGTTTGCACGAAATGGGCAGACCCGTATTGGTGGGTACCACCTCAGTCGAAATTTCCGAGTTGTTATCCAACATCTTAACACGCAGACATATACAGCACAATGTCTTGAATGCCAAGTTGCACAAGAAGGAGGCTGACATTGTGGCAGAAGCCGGTCGCGAAGGCACCGTCACCATCGCCACCAACATGGCCGGTCGTGGTACCGATATCAAGCTGACTCCGGAAGTGCGCGAGAAAGGCGGTCTGGCCATCATTGGTACGGAGCGCCATGACTCTCGTCGTGTTGACCGCCAGTTGCGCGGTCGTGCCGGTCGTCAGGGCGATCCCGGCAGCTCCCAATTCTTCGTCTCTTTGGAGGACGACCTCATGCGTCTGTTCGGCTCCGACCGTATCGCCAAAGTCATGGACAGCATGGGCCATCAGGACGGTGAAGTGATTCAGCACAGCTTGATTTCCAAGTCCATTGAGCGCGCCCAGAAGAAGGTCGAGGAGAATAACTTCGGCATCCGTAAGCGTTTGTTGGAATACGACGACGTGATGAACAAGCAGCGTTCCACGATTTACCGCAAGCGCCGTAACGCCCTCTTCGGCGACCGCTTGGCCATCGATATTGCCCAAATGGTTCATGACGTATGCGAAACACTCGTGGCCGACGCTTGGGAGGCGAAAGATTTCGAATACTTCAAGATGTCCATGATCCGCACGTTCGGTTGCGAATCGCCATTTGAAGAACAATACTTCCTGCAAGAGCGTCAAAGTACGTTAGTGGAGAAGCTCTATCCTGTCGTTTATGACCATTATAAAGCCAAATTGCAGAAGATTGCAGAACAGGCCTATCCGGTCATTGAGCGCGTATATCTGGAGCATGGCGACCGTTTCCAGAACATCGCCATTCCTTTCACGGACGGCAAGAAGGCCATCAATATTGTGGCGCCGTTGAAGAAATGCTACGAAACCCAAGGACGTGAGGTGGGGCTTTCTTTCGAGAAGGGCATCACCCTCGCCGTGATCGATAACGCATGGAAAGAGCATCTTCGCGCTATGGACGACCTCAAGGAGAGCGTGCAGAACGCTTCATACGAACAGAAAGATCCGCTGTTGATTTACAAACTCGAATCCTTCAACCTGTTTGACCAACTGCTTGTCCGCATCAGCGAGGAAATCGTCACCTTCCTGAATATCGGCAGGTTACCCATTGTGGAAGAGACCGAACTGAAAGAAGCGAAATTGCCCGAGTCGGATGCCAAGAAACTGCAGACCGGCCGGCAGGAGATGCGCGGCCGTCAAGTGGCTCCCGGCAAACCCGCCAACGAACCTATCCGCGCCGAAAAGAAGGTCGGCCGAAACGACCCCTGTCCTTGCGGTAGCGGCAAGAAATACAAGAACTGCCACGGAAGATTCGAGTCGGCCGAATAATGAAACGGGTCATCCTCTCGGTTACCGAAGATCTCTACACCGATCAGCGGATGGACAAAATGTCCCTTTTTCTTCACAAAAAGGGCTTTGACGTCACACTCGTAGGTCGTTGCTATGGCGATTCCCCGAAATTGGCACCGCGACCATATAAAACCAAACGGCTGCGGCTGCTTTTCCGGCGCGGTTTCCTGTTCTATGCAGAATACCAATTCCGTCTGCTGCTCTATCTGCTTTTCAAGAAATGTGATTTATTGGTAGCCAATGATTTAGACACCTTACTACCCAACTATTTGGTCAGTAAATGGCGGAAGAAAGAGTTGGTCTATGACAGTCACGAGTATTTCTGCGGAGAGCTTTCTGTGGTCAGTAAACCTATATCCTACAAAGTGTGGCACGGCATCGAAAAGCGTTGTTTCCCGAAGCTGAAAACGGTCATCACGGTCAGCCAATCCATTGTGGATCAGTATGAAAAGGAATATGGAATCCGCCCTTATCTGGTGCGGAACATCCCGCCGGCAAACTCTTTTTCAGTTACTGCCACGCGCAAATCGTTGCAAATGCCGGAAAATAAAACAGTTCTGTTGTTACAGGGCGCTGGCATCAACGAAGGGCGCGGTGGGGAAGAAATTGTCCAGTCAATGCAACATCTTCCTGATTATCACCTGTTTATTGTTGGTGAAGGGACAGTGTTACCGCAACTGAAAGAGATGACGAAGCAAATGCAATTACAAGATAGGATTACTTTTGTCCCTCGGCAAACGCCCGAAAAACTCTTTAACTACACCTCTTTGGCAGACATTGGCATGGCCATCGACACTGACCAAAGCACAAACCTTCGCTTCAGCCTGCCGAATAAGATTTTCGACTACATCAAAGCCGGAACGCCGATGGTTGTTTCCAACTTGGTGGAGCGGGCAAATATCGTGAAAAAGTATGATGTCGGGGAGATTGCCTCAACCGTGACACCTGAATCTATCGCGAAAGCAGTTGAAAAGTTAGCCATTCCGGAACGGCTTTCCCAGTGTAGTGAGAACTGCAAAACCGCCGCCCAAGAACTCACTTGGGAGAACGAAGAGAAGGTTTTGGAAGAGATTTACGGCCGTTTTGGCTATTAGCTTTTGGCTTTTGGCCATTGGCTTTTGACCAAAATGCCAAGCCGTTTTCTAACACCTACTGTTTCTTTGAAAACTTCACCTTCCGCATTACAATCAGCAGTGTGCCCATCAGTGCGATGAGCAGCAGCGGAATACCGATGTTGAGAGCAGCCAGCAATACTTTGTGGTTACGTATTTTTTCGTTGTTCAGCGAACCTATTTTGAAATTTTTAGCCCGAAGAAGCAGAAGGTCGTCATCCGCGCACAAATAGTTGACGCAATTCACGATAAATTCCGTGTTATCGAAAGTCTGGCGGGTGTAAATATCATAACCGGCCGGGTAGGGCTGATTGCGCTTGCTGTCGAAAGGATTGCGGATGATGTCGCCATCGGACACGAAAATCTGACGGGTGTATTCGCTGTGGTCACGGTAATCCAATTCCTTGATAGTGTCGAATTCAACAGGCAAAATCCCCTTGAATGCCGACTGGAAGTTGCCCTCCACCAACACAGCTATCGGAACATTGCGATAGGAGTATTCCTGAAGGTTCGGCTTCACCAACCCCACACGCAAGGTCACGATGGAAGGAGTCGGCACCACCTTGGTGCGTTCTGAAGTGGTCATCAGCACCGTCTTGGAGAGGTCGGCATTGTTGCCCACTAAATCGATACTTCCGGCAAAATCTGACTTGACATCTTTGAGGTTGCGGACTATCGGATGGTTGCCAAAATTCACGATATCAAGGCAATATGGGAACACCATGAACTTGTATTGCGGTTGGTCGCCGATGATGCTCACCTGCTGCGGCACGGGCAGACAACTTAAATCCTGAATCAAGTCCGTGTTAATACGCACACCGTAAGTAAAAAGCAAGTCGTTGATATACAATGCTCTCGGAGTTGCAAAGAACTCTGGTGCGGCCCGCAGGCTGTCCAAAGAAGCGGTGGTGTTGTCAATGAGCCACAACACCTTGCCTCCACGCATGATGAATTGGTCAATAACGTATTTGTCGTATTCCTTAAATGGTTGGGTGGGTTGCGCCACAATCAGGACATCGTATTTGTTGTCGCCAAGAACCAAATTCCCAGAGACTGTGTCATCAATGGAAATGTTGCGCAAAGCGTTGATTTTGCCGTCCAACGTGATGCGAGTCACATTGTAGAACCGCTGCAACTGCATGGCAGTCCAGCAGGTATTCCAGAAATCCAGCTCGCCATGGCCGTCCAAATAGGCCACTTTGGGTTTTTCCGTCTTCAAAAGACGGCGCACAGGGGCCACTAAGTTGTATTCCAATTCTTCGTTAGAGTATTTCAGCCAGTCGGCACCGGAAGGGTCGGCCACCACCACTTTGGCGGGATACTCGCGGTTGCGATACGAGACGATGGCCCCGGGAATAACCACGTGCGTGGAATACCCGCCCGCATCCTCACGGCTGATAGGAATCGGCTCCAATCCCTTTTTTACAAACTCACCAAGAATGCCGTTTAACTCCTCGTTCGTCTTGCCCTCAATCGGGTCAATGAATTCATAATAGACGTTTTTGGAATAACTGCGAAAGGTTTGCAACATCTGCTCTACCTGCTTCGCAAAAAGCTGATAGTCTGCAGGTTGATCTTTCCCTTTAAGATAAACGCGGAAATAAACACGATCCTCTAAGTTCTTCAGCATCTCAATGGTGCTCTTCGACAGCGAATGGCGTTTGTCTTTCGTCAAATCAATGCGATAAAAGAAAAACGAGGAGAGAATATTCACGATGACGACAATTCCGATGACGGCTAAAAGCCCAAGGAGAGTGCGTCTTTTGAATTGCCTGCTCTGTATATTGATGTTTTTGCCCATAATGTTCCGATTTACCATTTACGACTCAATAAAACCAAACGGGTGGCATAAAGAAAAATGAAAATGACACTACAGAAGTAGAAAACATCGCGGGTGTCGATAACGCCCTGACTGATAGAAGCATAATGATGTTCGATGCCTAAGGTCTTCAAGTAGTAGCCGAAGTTTCCGAGCGCCTCGAACGAGTAGATAAATGCAAATGCAAAGGAGAGGATAAAACAGAGCAGCGCGGCAATGATGAATGCCACGATTTGGTTGTTGGTAAGGCTGGAAGAGAACAGGCCGATGGCGATGAAAGAGGCGCCGAGGAAAAGCAGACCGAGGTAAGAGCCCCAGGTGCTGCCCATGTCCAGGTTACCCACGGGATTGCCTATCCAATAAACCGTTATCACATACACGAGTGTCGGTAACAGAGCGATGACCAGCAGGGTGAGACAGG
This sequence comes from Bacteroidales bacterium, assembly GCA_017525245.1. Lineage (GTDB taxonomy): Bacteria > Bacteroidota > Bacteroidia > Bacteroidales > WCHB1-69 > F23-D06. The sequence continues at coordinate 50,307 of JAFXTE010000053.1, forward strand.
CGAGGAATTTTGCCCAAACAATCTGCATGTCGGTCAAAGGGAGGGTGAGCAGGAAATCCATGGTGCCCGTGCGCTTCTCTTCTGCAAAGGAACGCATCGTGATGGCAGGCACCAAGAAAAGGAACAGGAACTGCGAGAGGTTGAAAAGACCCTGTAAATCAGCCAATCCTGATTCCAACACATTGTTTACGTTCGGAAACACCCAAATAAACAAACCGGAGACAATCAGGAAGACCCCGATGAAAATGTAACCGATAATCGAGCTTAAAAAAGCCTTTAATTCTTTGATATACAGACTAAACATACTTATCAAAAAAATTTGGCAAATGTACACAAATTACGAATACACGCGGACAAATGAAATTGCCGCTGTAGAGACGTTTCCTGAAACGTCTCAAAAAAGATTCGAAAGACGTTTCAGGAAACGTCTCTACAATTTCACCCGGTACCCGCCGGTTTTCTTGCAGCCGGTGTGTTCGATGAGCCCTCGTCCTGCATCTCTTTTAGATAACGGGTAATGGTGCTTTTCGGGATTTCTCACGGAAAACAGTAGCGTCATATTCGAGAATGGCAGCCGCTATGAACTGAGCAAAGGTGCCCGGGTGGAGATACACGCAGGGTGCTCGCTTATTGTGTTATGCGGAGATTTTCGCGGGTGACGCGGACGATGCGGAAATGGCCAACTACGCGGAATTTCATGCGCTGAAATTGTCGTTGAGAGATAATGCGGGCGCACTCAGGTGCGCCCCAACTAAATTCGCAAAATTCGCAAAATTCGCCGACAGACAGCGCCAACGGCGCGTCTCCTCCACGTGTCGGAAACCGCCACATTAAACATGCGCGACATCTATGCCGGCGTGTATGTTTTGCGCGTGACGGACACAGAAGGGAAGGAATATCACCAAAAAATTGTGAGAAAATAACGGTTGGCAGGATGTGTAGGGGCGAATAATCATTCGCCCCTACAATAAATCCCCGTTAACGTACCATGAACGGTTTCAGTACATTTTCAATGAATGCCCGTTTCTCTTTCAGTAACGCCTCCGTTCGCGCTTCCATCAGCAGTCGCAAGTAGGGTTCCGTGTTAGACGGGCGGATGTTGAACCACCAGTCGGCAAACTCCACGCGATAGCCGTCGAAGTCAAGGATTTTTGTCGGTTCCTCCTGTGCGATGCAGGCCGCCTTAACCGCTTCCATCGCCTCTTTCTTGTTCTCAATCGTGAAGTTGATTTCGCCGGAGTTGGCATAGCGTTTGATCTGCGCAATTAGCTGTGACACTGTGATTCCCCGTTTTTTCATTTCAGAAAAGACGTGCAGTGCCACCTGCGAAGCAATCATCGCGGAGTCGGAATAGAAAAAGTCGCGGAAATAGTAGTGGCCGGCATATTCCCCGCCGAAAGCACCGTCAATTTCGCGCAGTTTCATAGCGGCATAAGCACGCCCGACGCGCCAAATGTACATCTCGCGTCCCATCTTTTCCAAATATTCCGCTACCGATTTCGAGGTTCTAATATCTTGAATCACATAACCTTTCACGTTTTTCTCTTCAATAAAATAGTGTCCTAAAACCGCAATCATCAAATCCGGCGGAATGAAATCGCCATGCTCATCCACAAACATTACACGGTCGGCATCGCCATCGAAAACCACCCCGATGTCGGCATGCGTTTCGCGCACCTTTTCTTGTAACGCCACAATGTTTTCGGGTTCCAACGGATTCGCTTCGTGGTTGGGGAACGTACCATCCAACGTGTCAAAGAGATAAAGCGGCTTGTCACCGAAAATCTCCTTCACGAGAATGGAAGCCATGCCATTCGAGCAATCCATCACAATGTTCAGATTATCAACAGGATAGTGATATTGTGACTGAAATTCAAGGTATTCCTGTTTTACGGGATAATCCACGATTTTGCCTTTCGGGGCGGTGACGACCACCTCATCGTGCAGGATTTTCTGCTCCAACTCGCCTAATCCCGTGTCGAACCCCACGGGGAGCGCATCCTTCCTCGAAACTTTCAACCCATTGTATTCCTTTGGGTTATGAGAAGCGGTAATCATCACAGAAGCGTCAAAATGATGCTTTGCGGTGAAGTAATAGACCATCGGTGTGGTGGTCAGCCCCATGTCATACACGTCCGCGCCCGCATCAGTGATACCACGGGCAAGCGCATCTAACATATCCGATGAGGTCAGCCGCATGTCGCGACCAATCAGCACTTTATCCGCCTTCAACAAAGCCGGCAAAAAGAAACCGAATTTATAAACTGTGTCCAAATCGAAATCTTTACCGAAGATTCCGCGAAAGTCGTAAGCTTTAAATGCGCCCATTTTCTTTTCAATTTAAGAATGCAAAAATAGTAAAAATATTCGAGTTTCAAGTTTTAAGTTTCAGGTTTCACATTAATTTTGGTACTTGAATAAATTATTGTACTTTTGCGCGGTGATTATGGTTAGTGCCGTAATTCGTGTTTTCTTTATATAGAAATAAATTCCGAAACAATGAAAATACAGCTGAAACTGACCCTGCTTTGGGTTTTTATGATGGCGATTGTATGCGTGCAAGCGCAAGTTGTCACAGATTTTGACGAACTCTATGCGCAGGAGCTGCTGAAACCCGGCACGCCCGCACCCGATTTCCAACTGAACAATCCTGACGGAAAAACGGTGAAATTCAGCGAATTTGCCAAGGGCAAGTATGTCGTCATCGACTTTTGGGCGTCCTGGTGCCCCGATTGTCGCAAAGACCTTCCTGAAATCATCCGTCTTTACCGCAAATTCCACAAAAACGGCGTGGAATTCCTTGGCGTTTCGTTCGACATCGACAAGGAGAAATGGACGGATTACATTGCCAAATCGGGCGCTCCTTACCCGCAGGTTACCGAGCTGAAACGGATGAACCAGTCGGACGTGGCCAAGGCCTACGGTGTGCGCTGGATTCCTTCCGTCTATCTCATCGGGCCGGATGGTAAAGTGTTGGTCAGCACGGTGTTGTCTTACAAGATTGAGAAAAAGCTGTATGAGCTTTTTGAAGAGCCAAAACCGTTGTCCATTAGCGGAACAGACGAGAACCTCACCCTTGACGGCAGCAAAGGGAAGCTGGCGGCAGTGCTGCACAAGCCCGAACTCCAGCCCGGTCAGCGTTGCGACCTCGTGGTGCTTTGCCACGGACTGAACTGTGACCATAATTTCGAACTGATGCACCGGATTGAGAAGCAGCTGCAGGCGGAAGGTTTTGCCACACTTGCGTTCGATTTCAACGGGCACGGCAAGAGCGAAGGCCGTTTCTCCGAGATGACCATCCCGAACGAGATTGAGGATCTGGAACAAGTGTTGGCTTACGCACAGGATTTGCGGTTCGTACGGAACATCGCGTTGGTAGGCCACTCGCAAGGCGCGATTGTGGCGGCAATGGTCGCTGGCAACCACGATGAGGACATCAAGGCGGTGGTGCTGCTGTCGCCGGCCTCTTCAGTGCGCGATGACATCGCCCGAGGCAACCTCTTCGGCATCGACTTCAACCCGCTCGACCCGCCCGACAGCCTTGTGCTGCACAACGGCATCGCCATCGGTGGCCGTTATCTCAAAACCGCCCTCCGGCTGCCCATCTTCGAAACCTCAGCCAAGTATCACGGCAATGCCTGCGTCATCCAAGGCAACGGCGATCGCCTCGTGCCCTTCACATGTGGCGAACGGTTCCACCAACTATGGGAAAACAGCGAATATTACGAATTAGAATATTACGACCACAATTTCACCAACTGCATTTACCGTCCGGTGGAAATTGTGGCAGATTATTTGTCAAGAACCTTTAAACCCAGATAAAAATGAAAAAAACAGTGCTTTTCCCGTGCGTTTTGTTGCTTATGTTGGTTTCCTGTCATCAAAAGCAAGAACAAAAAAACATTGATGTTCCTGAACCACAAGAAACTGTGGTTCTTGACGGGGTTTATCATTTTAACTTCGATGGTTTTGAACTTTGGACGCTTCAGGATGTGCAGCGAAAGATGTCCGCAGACCTTTTCAAAGATGCCAAAAAGGCGGATATAAAACAGTTTATGCCCGATGGAGAGGCGGATGCGGCTATCAATACCTTTCTGATCAAGAAAAATGGGAAATACATCCTGTTTGATACGGGTTTGGGATTGGAAAAAGGTGGGGTGATGTTAGACAAGCTAACCTTGCTGAATCTCCGTCCCGAGGACATTTCCACCATCTGCATCACGCACTGCCACGGTGACCATATCGGCGGTTTAGTATCGAAAGGGGAGCCCGTGTTCCCGAATGCGGAGGTCTATTGTTCTGACAAAGAACTGAATGCTTTCAAGAATGACGCACTAACGAAAGAGGTAGTTAAGATTTATGACTCTCGTTTGCACGCATTTGCTGCGGGCGATACGCTTTTGGGCGAAATTCGGTCCATTGCCGCATACGGTCACACACCCGGCCACACCTTCTATCAAATCGGCAACCTTTTGATTGTTGGGGACTTGATTCATGCAGCAGCGTTGCAGATACCGCATCCCGAATATTGTGCGAAATATGATACTGACAAGAAATCAGCCGTAAAAACACGGAAAGAGGCTTATCAGTATATTCGTGACAATCAGCTCGTTGTGGCGGGAATGCACTTGCCTTTCTCTGGCGTTATCGAACATTTTGGGGAGTAGCGATACTGATTGCCGTTTTCAGCCCGTCGATGGTGGCGCTCATGATACCGCCAGCGTAACCGGCTCCTTCTCCAATCGGGTAAATTCCTGATACCGAAGAAATTCTCTCTTCGTTACGAATAATGCGCACTGGCGAGGAAGAACGTGTCTCCACACCCGTCAGCACCGTATCGACATTGGCAATGCCGGGAAGCCGCCGGTCAAGTTGCGGCAACGCCTCGCGCAACGCATGTACGGCATAGTCGGGCAGGCAGCGGCTGAAATCGCCGTAGTAGAGGCCGTGCGGGTAAGAAGGGACCACTTTGCGGTGACGAGTGGCGATTTGCCCTTTCAGGAATTCGCCCACGAGATTGCCCGGCGCACGACCGTCGCCCGCCATACGGAACGCCATCCGCTCGTATTTCTCCTGGTATTCGATGCCGTCCAGCACTGAACCATGCAGGAAATCTTCCGGTAACACGCTCACTAACAGTGCACTGTTGGCGTTGGCCTTGTCGCGTTTGTGCTCGCTCATCCCGTTGGTGACAATCGTGCCTTCCTCGCTGGCAGAGGCCATCACCGTGCCGCCAGGACACATACAAAACGTATAAACCCCGCGGTTTCCGATGTGAACTACTCCCTTGTAAGAAGCTGGTGGCAAGAGATTTGCAGCAGGACCGTACTGCATCCGGTTGATGTCGCGCTGCAGGTGCTCCATACGCACCCCGATGGAGAACGCTTTGGCCTCCATCAATAGCCCTTTGCCATGCAACATGCGAATAGTGTCGCGGGCAGAATGTCCTAATCCAATCAGTAAATGACTGGTTGTAAATGTATCACCATCTTGACAATGCGCCACTAATTTGTCTCCTTCTTTCTCAAAACCATCAAAAAGCGTGTTGAAATGAAATTCGCCGCCCAAAGATTCGATCTCCATGCGGATATTTTTCACCACCTTAGAAAGATAGTCGGTGCCCACATGCGGATTCTGCTGATACGTTACCGACTCGGGTGCGCCATGCTGATAAAACTCGTTGAGTATAAATTGGTTGTATTCGCTATTGACGTTTGTGTTAAGTTTGCCATCGGAAAAAGTGCCGGCACCGCCCTCGCCGAACTGCACGTTGGAGTTGGGGTTCAACATTTTGGTCTGCAGAAAACGTTGCACCGACTGTTGCCGCTCCTCGATGCGTTCGCCCCGCTCGATAATCACGGGATGTGCACCGCAACGGGCGAGATAAAGGGCGGCGAACATTCCCGCCGGTCCGAAACCGACCACCACAGGCGGCAGGTGGTGCGCCCATTTGGGATAGGAAAGTTCCTGGGCAGGTACGCACTCCGTAGCATCGGAGCCTTTCAACAAGGAACGATACTGGTCTGGAATGGTAACTTCCACCTGGAAATTGTACAACACGTTATTCTTCTTCCGCGCATCCACCGATTGGCGCACGATACGAAAGCCGTTCAAATCCTCTGTGCGGATTTTGAACTGCTTGCAAACCAAGTTTTTGATGTTTTTCTCGTTCCCGACAGGAATTTTTATATTCGATAGTTTCAGATGTATCATTTCGGTTATTTGCGAATTTCAGTTTTCATTTTCAGAAGTATTTACCAATATTCGTTCAAGTAACTCAATGTCGCTAGGGTAGGTGAGTTTGATATTGGATGTATCACCGGGGACTATGAAAATAGGGATTTCGGGACAATATTTGTGGAGTACCCCGCAGTCGTCAGTACTGGAAAAATCCGGATCTGACAGCGCCTTGCGATAGGCCTCGTGAATCACATCAATGCGGAAGGCCTGCGGGGTCTGGGCGCAACGCAACCGTTTTCTAATCGGGATACCTGTGATGACATCGCCATCTTCCGTCACTTCGAAGACAGTATCCGTCGCTGGGACCGCCACGGCCACCGCCGAATGGGTCTCTAACGCGGCAACCGTCTCTTTGATAATCCGTTGACTCACCGCTGGACGTGCCGCATCGTGGAAAATCAGGTTGACATGGTTTGCATTTTCGTAGGCGTTAAGGGCAGCCAGTGTCGAGAAATACCGTTCCGCGCCACCAGGCAATAACTTTTTCACCTTTTTCCATCCGTTTTTGTCGATAATCGCCTGCATCTTAGCAAGATAGTCGGGATGCATGACTATGGCAATCTCGTCAATTTCTTTGCATCGTTCAAAAGCCTCAACGCTGTGTTCGATAACAGTGCGGCCTGCCAAAGGAAGGAACTGCTTGGGGATTGCTGCTCCGAAACGCTGTCCGGAGCCGCCTGCCAGCACCACCGCAATATTCAATCCGTTCTTTTCAGGATTTTTCATAACGTTTACTTCATCAAAATCAGACACTTTCTTTTTTAATGCGCAAAAATACAACAATATTCCATATTCCGATGCTGTTTTTTTGTACTTTTGCCTTTTCAAAAAAAGGAAAATATGAAATCAAGAAAAATTTTAACGATGTCCATGTTGATTTTAACGATGGTGTTTTCTTCTGAAAACATAGCAAATGCTCAAAAAACAGACAGTTACAAAAATGCTGCGTTGGAGAACATCGCGACGCGCACCTCCGTGCGAAGCTACCTTCACAAACCCGTGGATGCGGCGCAGATCGAGCAGCTGCTCCGTGCGGGCATGGCGGCACCCTCCGCGGTGAACAAGCAGCCGTGGCACTTCGTGGTGGTCACCGACAGGGCACAGCTGAAAGAGCTGGCCAAGGCCAACCCCTACGCAGGCATGGCCGCGCATGCTCCCCTCGCCATCGTGGTGTGCGGCGACATGAAGAAGGCACTTGACGGCGAGGCCCGCATGTTCTGGGTGCAGGACTGCTCCGCCGCCACAGAAAACATCCTCCTGGCCGCTAATGCCATGGGACTCGGAGCTGTGTGGACCGGCACTTTCCCCGACCAAAATCGCTGCAAGGATGTCTCCGCCATCTTGAAACTGCCCGAAAACCTCATCCCGCTCAATACCATCGTCATCGGCTACCCTGCTGGCGAGAACAAACCCAAAGACAAATGGAATCCCGAAAACATTTCCTACAACGTCTATGGCGGCAAACAGCCTGTAGCCGAAGCTCGTCCGATTCAAGAGTCTGATTTCGTGGAGTTTGACTATACCCAATCGCCTAACCTTAACCCGTTCACGTGGTTCAAGGGTAGCGGCCTGCTGTTAGCCTCTGGTGATGTTCGCCGCCACAACGCCATGACCATCGGCTGGGGCGCAATGGGCAACGTGTGGGGTCACAACGTGAATACTATCACGGTGTATGTCGCACCCGCCCGCTATACTTACGAGTTCATGGAACGCTACCAATACTTCACCGTTATGGTCTTCGACGAGGATCGCAAAGACGTGCTTGAGTACATGGGCACACACAGCGGCCGCGACGGCAACAAGGATGAGGCGTTAGGCCTGCATGTGGCTTATACTGAGCACGGTGCGCCGTATTATCTGGAGGCCCGCGAGGTCTATGAGTGTGAGGTCATCTACCGTGATGGATTCGACCAGCGAGGTTTCGAAGAGATTCCGCGCAAACGCTACGAGAACATCCCCGCCGGCATCCACCACCAGTACATCGGAAGGATTGTGAGCGCAAGAAGACGGTAATTGCGATTCTCCCGCAGAACGCGCAGATTTGCGCAGAAAAGATTTCCGTAATCTTTGCAATCTTTAAGGAAAAATAATATTCAACGGCTTCAATATTATTCGTATTTTTGCCGATTCCATTAAACCTGTGTATGAAAAGCTTCTTTCGATATAGTACCGTCCTTTTTGCCCTGCTCATCCTGATGATTTCTTCCGGTGTGCAGCGGCCCGACCGGAATTTCCAACTCTTGGACGGAATGACCCTTGAGGAAAAAATCGCCCAGTTAATCATCATCCGCGTGAGCTCCACGGAAGACGAAAAATACAATCGCGAATTGGTGGAGAAGGTGAGGCGCATACAGCCCGGAGGTGTCTGCTTTTTCAAGGGAACGCCCAAGAGAGAGGCGCTTCTCACCAATCGGATACAGGCGGTGAGCAAAATCCAGATGTTTGTGGCTATTGACGGCGAGTGGGGCCCGGCAATGCGTCTCGACAGCTGCGTGGCTTTCCCGCGACAGATGACCCTTGGCGCACTATCGGAAGAAAACGACTCGCTCATCTACCAGATGGGGCGCGAGATTGCCGAACAGTGCAAAGCCGTGGGCATCAACCTCAACTTCGCCCCTTGTATCGACATCAACAACAACAGCCGCAACCCTGTGATTAACAGCCGCTCCTTCGGTGAAAACCGCGACAAAGTATGCCGCAAGGCCGCCCTTTACATGCACGGGATGCAGGACGGCGGCATCGTCACCTCCATCAAGCACTTCCCCGGTCACGGGGACACCGAGACCGACTCGCACCTCGGACTGCCCGTCATCCGCAAAAGCCGTATCGACCTCGATGAAATGGAGCTTTATCCTTATAGGCAGCTTATCAACGAAAACCCCGACATGGTGATGGTCGGACACCTTAATATTCCAGCACTCGACCCAGAACCCAATTCTGTCTCTTCCTTATCCTATCCTATTGTTTCTCAGCTTCTTAAAAAAGAATTGGGCTATAATGGGCTGATTATCACCGATGGAATGGAGATGAAGGGAGTTCGCAACCAAAACCGTTTCGAAGGGGATGTGGAAATTCGCGCCCTGCTCGCCGGTGCCGATATCCTGCTGCTGCCTGGTGAAACCGATACCGTCATCGCGGCCATAAAACGAGCTGTGGAACAAGATGTTATTCCGGAAGAACTTATCAACGAACGATGCCTGCGGGTTCTCCAATTCAAGGAAAATCACGGGATTACCAAATACACTCCCGCCAATATCTCGGCCATCCCGGGAAAACTGAACCGTTCCGAAGCGGTCTGGATTAACCGCCAATTGGAGGAAAAAGCTCTCACACTTTTGAAAAACGATGACAATATTCTCCCGTTGAACGCCAAAAATGCTGACAACACGGCGTTTTTGTGCGTGGACAGAAAAGCGTACAAGAACGAATACGAACAAATCGTGGGAGAGCGGCACATTCCTTTCTACTATATCGACAAAAAGGTGGCTGCCAAAGACCAGTCGGCAATTTTGGCGAAATTAGCTCCTTACAACCAGATTATTGTGGCGTTTGGCGGCTCCAACCAGCTAGGCGGCTCCAACTACGGCATCGACATGTCGTCTGTGCGTCTGCTCAACCGTCTTGCCAAGGAGAAATCCGTCATTCTGCTGCATCTCGGCAACCCATACGCCCTCAACGCTTTCGACTCGTTGAGCGACTATCGTGCGGTAATCGGTGCTTATCAATTCTCCCCTACCACTGTGGCGGCGGCCATGAAAGCTTGTTTCGGACAAATTGACTTTGAAGGCACCTTGCCGGTCAGCATCAATGGTTACCCTGCGGGAAGCGGCATCCTGCCTTCAAAATCTTTCGATAATATTTCCGCTTTGCCTGACAAAATTACCCAGGAAATCGACAAAATTCTCCAAGATGGCATTAGCAACCGCATTTATCCGGGTTGTGCGGTAATCGCCCTCCATCACGGACAACCAGTCTATCAGAAGGTTTTCGGATATCTGGACTACAACAGGCAGGACAAAGTGACAAATCAAACACTGTATGATGTGGCTTCAGTCACAAAAGTGGCCGCTACCACATTGGCTGTCATGAAGTTGTATGACAACCACGAGATCCAGCTTTCGGACAAGATTGGCAAATATCTGCCCTATCTGGCTGGCACCGACAAAGCCAATCTTACGTTGGAAGAGTTGCTGACGCATACTTCCGGAATGCCGTCGTTTATTCCTTTCTACAAGTCGATAATGGGCGATGAACGGTATTTGCGGGCTTACAAAACCGAGCATTTCAACATTCAGGTGGCTGACCATCTCTATCTGCGCAAAGACTATCCTGACACCATACGCTACAAGGTGGCTCACTGCAAATTGAAAGAAAAAAAGTACGAATACAGCGATTTGAACTTTTTCCTACTGAAAGACATGGTGGAAACCATCACTATGCAACCGATGGAAGAGTTTTTGGATAAGAATTTCTACCAGCCGATGGGTCTTTCGCACACGATGTTCCGTCCGTTGTCGAAAGGATTCCCTCGCAATGAAATCGCTCCGACGGAAGAGGATAAATTGTTCCGTAAACAGCTGGTACACGGCTATGTACACGACCAGACTTCCGCTTTGATGAACGGGAATGCCGGGAATGCCGGACTGTTCACCACCGCAGAAGAACTCGCTGCCATTTTCCTGATGATACAGAATGACGGTGTTTTCAATGCCCAGCGTTATTTGTCGGAAGCTACGGTGGAGGAGTTCACGAAAATGCGTCCGATGCATAATTGTCAAGTGCGCGGTCTCGGTTTCCATACCCCGAAAGCATCCGGAACATCATCCATTGTTCCCGCACAAGCGGACACACACATCTTCGGTCACCAGGGTTTTACCGGCACAGTGGTCTGGTGCGACCCGAAAGAGGAACTCATTTTCGTGTTCCTCTCCAACCGAGTCTGTCCCAACGCCGAACCCAACAATCTGTCTAAGAGTGGAATAAGGCTGAAGGTGCATGAGCTTGTCTATAAGGGGATTGGGCGATGAATGAACGATGAATGAGAGATGAATATGATGAACCCTACAATATTATATATTGAAACAGCCACAGACGTGTGTTCTGTGGCGCTGTCGAAAGGCTCGGAGATTATCGGGCTGAGAGAGGAAGCCGGTGGCAACAACCACGCCAAGCACCTGCTGCCTTTCGTGGACGAAGTAATGAAGCAAGCAGGAATAGGCATGAAGGAAATCAATGGTGTGGCCGTGAGCATCGGACCCGGCTCCTATACAGGATTGCGCATCGGGGTCTCCACGGCGAAAGGCATCGCCTACACCGCCGGCATTCCTGTGATGGCCGTCAGCACGTTGGAAAGTATCGCACAGGGAACCAAAACGTTATGGGCAGAATCCTCATCGGAACAGCCACAAATCGTCCCGATGATTGATGCCCGACGTATGGAGGTCTTCACCACCCGCTACAGCTTCGACATGCAGTCTTTGGAAGAGATCTCTTCAAAAATTGTGGATGAAAACACCTTCGCAGAACTTCTTTCGAAGGAAAACGTGCTGTTTTGCGGCAACGGGATGCCCAAATGTAAGGAAATCCTTTCCGCTTTCCCCAACGCCAAATTCATGGATGCCCCCATCTCCGCCAAAAACATGCTTCCCGCTGCCCTCATAAAGTGGCAAAAGCAAGAGTTTGAGGACGTTGCCTACTTCGAACCGTTCTACCTGAAGGAATATGTGGCGGCCAAACCTGTCGTGAAAGGACTTAAATAGTTAGCAGTTAATAGTTAATACGAAAAGCCCCAATAATAGTAAATGAATGGACGATGAATGGACGATGAATGGACGACGAAACATTCGAAGCACCATATATAAAACTGGCAAGATACAAACGAAGAACGAAAATACAAAAGCAGACTATCCAACAGACAAACCCCAAGTCCAAAAAGGGCTGAAAGCCCTCCCTTTGTTAACCTATGGTGAACGAAGTGAGCCATAGGACGACAGCAGGCAAATGAAGTGAGCCATAGAAAAAACGACAAGCATGGAAGTACACGAACCGATAAAACGAGACCGTAACCTGAACATCACGGTGATAGCCGACAATTCCGCATTCGGGCGGACGGCGGCACGGCACGGCGTGCAACTCGCCGAGGTGTTCCAGGCCTCGCTGACGGTCATGGCCAACTTCGACTTCCATTTGCCCGACAAAACCTCAAAACCCGAAGAAAAGTTCATTGATGAACTCAAAAACATCGTCCTAAATGCCAAAAACGGTCAGGTAATCTCCGACTATGTGTTTCCGGAGACGCTTTTCCGTTATGCGGAAGAACACAACACAGCTATGTTCGTCATCGGGGTGGACAAAACTAAGAAAGAGGGATTCTTCAACGTCAAGAAAGCCATCAAACTGATTCGGCAGTCGCGGTTCCCCGTGATGACTGTCACAACCGATCATACAGACACGACTTGCTACAAGCACATTTTACTGCCTTTGGACATTGAGCGACAGAACAAGGAGAAAGCGTTGTGGGCTGGCTATTTCAGTCGGTTTTACGGTTCGGGCATCCACATTCTCTATCCGAAATATAAAGACGAAGGATTAGCAAAGTTGGTCAATGACAACGTGGCTTTTGTGGAGAAGTTGTACGAAAATCTGGAGGTTACATACGAAAAACACGAAACCCAGCCGCAAAGTTATTTGGATGCCTACGCTTTGGGATTTGCCCCGCAAGTGAATGCAGGCGCCTCCGTCATCATGATGACCCGCTACTACACCCTCGGTGATGTGCTGACGGGTCCCCGCGAGCGCAAAATCATCGGCAGTTCGGAATTGCCGATTCTCTGTATCAACCAGCGGGACGATCTGTACGTATTATGCACGTAGTCTATCTCCCTTAAAAACGGAATACACCCAAAAGTCTTAAGTCCCAAGTCTTAAGTCTAAACGAAAAAAGGACGCCTTTCGACGTCCTTTTTTTGTTAGTTTGAAGCAACCGATTAGCAGTCCACGATGGTACACCAACCGAATTTGTCTTCGATTTCGCCGTATTGGATACCCATAAGGTATTCGCGCATTTTGATGCACCACGGACCGGGTTTGCCGTCTTTGGAGATGACATATTCCTTGCCAGTCTCTCTGTCCTGAATCTTGTGGATGGGGGAGATGACAGCGGCGGTACCGCAAGCGCCGGCTTCCTCAAAGGTGTCGATCTCATCGAGTCTGACGTGGCGTCTTTCGACAACGAGACCAAGATCCTCAGCGATGGTGCGAAGGCTCATGTTAGTGATGGAAGGCAGGATGGAGCCGGAATCGGGAGTCACATACTTGCCGTCCTTGATACCAAAGAAGTTAGCGGGACCAGCCTCATCGATGAAGGTCTTCGTTTTGGCATCAGCAAAGATGGAGGCGCTGAAGCCTTCCTTATGGGCGCGTTCGCCAGCGCGGAGGGAAGCGGCGTAGTTGCCACCGACCTTCACGTGACCGGTGCCCAGAGGAGCTGCACGGTCATAATCTTTGGCAATCTGCATGTCAGTGGGTTTGAAACCTTCCTTGAAATAAGGTCCGACAGGCATCACGAAGACGATGAAGAGGTATTCGTCAGCGGGTTTCACACCGATAGTGGCGCCAGTACCGATAAGCAGCGGACGAATGTAAAGGGAACCCTCGGTGCCGTAAGGCGGAATGTATTCTGCGTTGGCCTTGATTACCATCTCCAATGCATCGAAGAACAATTTCTCCGGGATGGGAGCCAACATGATGGTGTCAGCGGAGTTGTTGAGTCGTTTCCAGTTCTCTTCCCAACGGAACAAACGCACTTTACCGTCTTTGCCGCGGAAGGCTTTCATGCCCTCAAAAGCCTCCTGACCGTAGTGCAGGCAGGAAGCCGCCATGTGCATCGGAATGTACTCGTCAGAGCTCAATTCCAGTTTTCCCCACTCGCCGTTTCTGAAATAGCAGCGGACATTGTAGTCGGTTTTCATATAACCGAATGAAAGGTTTTTCCAATCGATATTTTTCATAAAAAATGTATTTGATTAGTTGATTTATACTGTTAATAAGCTGTCAATGGAATATTTGGACAGTTTTTTGCGGCCTTTCAATGCTTCGAGTTCCATCAGGAAGAGCAGATGGATGTCTTTGGGGTGGAAGTGGTTGACAAGGTTCACGGCTGCGGTCATGGAGCCGCCGGTGGCCAGCACATCGTCAATGATGAGCACATTTTGATTTTCGGCCATCGCGTCGGTGTGGATTTCCATTGTAGCGCTGCCATATTCGAGTAGATAAGTCTCCTGGTAGGTTTTGAATGGAAGTTTTCCTTTTTTACGTACTGGGACAAAAGGGACACCCAATTGGAATGCAAGATTTGTGCCGAAGAAAAAACCGCGTGACTCAAGGGCGACCACCACATCAGGCTCGAACTTCTTAGCTATCTGCACCATAGTATTGATAGTCTCGCGGTATGCTTGCGGGTCATTGAGCAAAGTGGTAATGTCATAGAACTGAATTCCGGGTGTCGGAAAGTCAGGAACCACACGAATTTTCTCCTTGATATTCATCACTTTTTCTGTCCAAAAAATTTTGCACAAAAGTACACTTTTTTTTAAAACAAAAAAGGTGTTCTTGCGGAACACCTTTTTTTTCAGATATTTTTGAAAAGATTATCTTTTCTTTTTACCGCTGTTAACAATAGCGTTGGTGGTTTCCTTTTCAGCTTTGTCGATAGCTGTGTTAGCCACGTTGGTAGCAGCTTTCTCAGCACGATCTTTCACTGAAGTGTTATTGTCAACTTTTTGAACATTCGCTTGAGGAGCAGGCGTTTGTTTCTTTGCGGTTGTATTGGTCTTCTTCGCGGGAGCGGCTTGAGCGACGGGCTCTTCAGCGACGGGCTCTTCCACTACTTCAGCGACTTCCTCGACAACTTCCTCAACGGGAACACTGTCAACCAAAGCTTCGGGTTCGGCTTGTTTCTTGTTACCACAGGCGAAGAAAAGACCTGCGCATAATACTGCTAAAAATACTTTTTTCATTTTATTCTAAGTTTTAAATGATATTGTTCGGGTTAATTACTTGGCGGGAACGTAGGTCAAAGTGAATGAGCAGGTTTGTTTTGCAGGGTTCTCATCATCATTGATGGTGCATTTAATTCTCAGCTCATTCTCGGTGAGAGAAAGAATTTGACAATATTCAGCAGCTTCATCATAGAAGAAGGGGATTTGCAGAGTGATGTATTCAGGATTCTCGGTCTTGTCAAATGACCAGTTACCAAGAGAAGTCTCAGCTCTGTAAGCATCGCCGTCAAAATCTTCAGCGGCCACAACTTTACCGGGTTTCACAATTTCGCTACCATTCTCATTGAAAGCAATGATATAAGCGGCTTCAAAATCATAAAGATAACCGTCGTTGATCAGGTCAGCGGCAAAAGAACCATCCAACATTTGATATGCCGGAGCAGAAGTTGCGGAAGAAAGCACCCAACCATTCTTTTGGGTCAAAAGTTCGGTAGCGGTTTTTTCATTACCACCACAGCTTGAGAAACTTACAACAAACAGGGCTGCAATAGCCAGTACGCTTAATACTTTTTTCATTTTTTTGAATTTTTTTGGGTTAATAAATTTATTTTTTGAATTATTATTTCGCCTTTTATTCCAAGGCGCAAAAATATATTTTTTTCAAACGGTGATGTCTTAAAAATTCTTAAAAATACTTTTTTAGTTTTTTTTTCAAAAAAACACGCATTAGACAACACGCAATTGCCAAAATTTAACGGGCCGAAATTTTTATCTCATCCGTCATAATCCACGCTTTTTCACCTGCTGCCGCGTGCCACTCTGGCAGCTTCTCCACTGGCTCGGCCTCGATACGGATGTATTTCACCCCACGGCTCGGGATCTTGTGGCGCAAGATGCAGACCCTCGGCTGGTCGTTCTCCTTCAACGCCGGATCGAAGGGCAGCGCGACCTCCTCGGGTTGGCTGTACCTCTTGCCGTTCGTGGAATACGACACCGTCACCTTCTGCGGCAGAAATACCCACTGCGAGGGATGGTGCGCGAAACTTAAGGTTACTGTCAGCGAGTCGGATGTCCGTTCCCCCATTTCGTATTGTACCTTCATCGGTGTTCCGAAATAGCCGAACCAACCCTCGTGATAGTCGGCGGGGTTGCCGATTTTCTCGTCCACAAGGATCGTGTCGGCATCTTTGTCGTAAGGCGCTGTGGGCTTGGTGAGAAGCGTGATGGGATCCCAAGAACCTCTTCTTACGGGAAAATTGATGCATCGGGCAAACAAAGGATCCATATTCTTGGACTGATCCACGAAGAAATCTTCAAAGAACACATTCTCGCCGAGTTGCAAATGCAATTCCATAGAGACAACACGGTCTTCTATCTTTACTAAATCTCTTTCGGCGACACCCGGACCGCAAGTGGCGGTGCCTAAACCCGATTGGTCATAATCTACATTTAAAGTATAAGACCCTGCCCTTTTGAGCCCGTTGGTATGTTTGGCTTGTTCTATATTCTCATCATCGTAAGGATAAATGCTGAATTGAAAATCCTTCAAATGCCAACCCGAAAGTCGGGCGGAGAGCATCCGCTGGTGTTCTTTGTTGAAAAACGATACATACCTCGTCCCCATTCGGTTGCCCGCCGCCTGCGGACGCACGTAATGGTGGAACAGGTTGTCCGTTGGCGCTTCGTAATGGCCTAAGAAGCCGCACGCTTGACGGTCTTTGTAGGTTTCCTGCGCATATCCCACCCATTCGGTGGTCACCAACTCGTCCGACACCTTCATCTGCACTCCGATTTTCGGGAAGGAGGGCACCCATTCGCTCCTGACAATCTCATAGTTGACGCGAATGTCGCCGCTGGGCTTGACCTGATAGTCCTCATACACGCTGAAAACAGATTCTCCGTTTTCGTTTTCCGCATTCCGGTACACCGTGATGAGAAAATCGTCGCTCCATCTGTCGTGCATAGACATATTTGCCACTTTCCAAGTGAGGTTATCTAACCCGATTCTGCGCCAAAGTAACGCACCGTGACCATCGACCTCGTCGTTGTCGGTGGGCGGGCGCCAGAAGTTGAGTCGCGGACCATCGACTACCACGGGGTTTCCGTCCTTCTTGATTGTGGTGATATGCACATCCTTGTCAAACACTATCTCCACTTTCCCGACGTTTACAATCAGTGTGTCGTCTTCCCAATGATACTGCACGCTGTCGGTGAAGAAGCCGAAGTTGGCAGCTTGCGGTTTTCGCGTCGGTACGGGCAACTTGAACTGCTCGTAAGCGACCACGTGATGGTTCGCTTGATTGGAAGTATTTCTTTCTGCGTATTCAGCGAAATCTGCGGGAAACCTTTTCTCCAAATAGAAATCCAACATCACTTCCCGTTCCAACACAACCGTGTCCAAATCTCGCACAGTTTTTACAATTTCTTGCGGCATAGTGAAATAGCCGGTGTCGTGCGGGGCAAGGTGCATCGGCACCATCGGGATGTAGCCAGAGAGTGGTTCTCCTGGCATTGGTGGCCGCAGAAAGCTGTCAGGATACACCGCTGGTTCGTGCGCCACATCGGTGCGCAAGCGGTACAGCAGCGTATATTCTTCCAAGTTGCTGAAATCGAAGCGGTTGATGATACGGAACTTCAATGAATCCAAATCCACCGCCTCAATCTTGACGGGCTGATAGACCTTCCGCACTTCGGCCAACTGCGGGTGCGGTTTCCGGTCGGGATCCACCAGGCCGTTGATGCAAAAGTTTCCGTCGGAGGGCATATTCTCCCCGAAGTCGCCGCCGTAAGCGTAGAACTCCCGGCCCTGCGCATCCTTCCTCAGCAGCCCCTGATCGACCCAGTCCCAGATGCAGCCGCCCTGCAGCTGCGGGTACTTGTAGATGGTGTCCCAGTAGTTGGAGAGGCCGCCGCAGCTGTTGCCCATCGCGTGCGCGTACTCGCACATAATGAACGGGCGGGTTTGCGGCTCGCGGGCGTAACGGGCGAGGTAGTCCGCCGAGGGGTACATAATGGCCACGATGTCGGTGTTGCGGTCGTAGAGGGCGCGCTCGTACTGCACGGGGCGGGTGCTGTCCTTGGTCTTCAGCCAATCGTAGGCGGCCTCGTAGCAGACACCGTTGCCCGACTCGTTGCCCAGCGACCAGACGATGATACACGGGTGGTTCTTGTCGCGCTCGTACATATTGCGGACGCGAGCCACCGTAGCCTCCTTGAAGTCAGCACGTTTCGCCAACGACTTCTCGCCGTAGCCCTGCGCGTGCGACTCCGCGTTGGCCTCGTCGATGACGTAGAGGCCGTAGTAGTCGCAAAGGCTGTAGAACTCCGGCGCGTTGGGATAGTGGCTGGTGCGCACCGTGTTGATGTTGTTGGCCTTCATCAGCCGGATATCCTGCTCCATACGCTCAACGGAAACCACGTGGCCCGTGCGCGGGTCGTGCTCGTGGCGATTCACCCCACGGATGGTCACCGGCACACCGTTCACCTTCAGTTGTCCGTCTTCGATGCGGATGTTGCGGAAACCGATGTACATCGCCACATCATCGAGGGAATTGCCATTGTCATCCTCCAGGATTACCCAAAGGGAATACAAATAGGGGGTTTCGGCATTCCAATGTTGTACATCGGGAATATTGAAATGGAAATGAACCGTTGGGACGCGATAAATCGCGTCCGTTGGTTCGATGGATTGCGTGTCGGAAACGATGGGGGGGTGGTCGGATGCGACGGGGCGTTGGTCGGACGCGATGGGGTGTTGATCGGACGCGATAAATCGCGTCCCTACAATGTCATTTTCCAATTTTACGGACAAACGGTATGTTTTGCCGTTGGAAATCGCATCCAAATTCTCCACCGTCACCTCCACATCCAAAACCCCGTTCTTATACGTTGAATCCAAATCCGCCACCACCTTGTAATCCAAAATGTGCATTTTGGGCTGGGCGTAAAGGGTGATGTCGCGTTCAATGCCGCTCAGCCGCCAGAAATCCTGACACTCGAAGTAGGAACCGTCGCTCCACTTGAAGACCTGCAGCGCGATGAGGTTGCGCTCCCCGAATCTCACGAACCGGGTGATGTCGAACTCGGAGTTGGTCTTGGCATCCTCGCTGTAGCCCACAAACTCGCCGTTCACCCAAAGGTAGAAGCAGGACTTCGCGCCCCCGATGTTGATAATCACCTGCTTGTCCTCCCACGTTTTGTCAATCTCCACCCATTTGCGGTAGCTGCCCACCGCGTTGCCCTTCACGGGAACTTTCGGCAACTGGCTGTTATCAAAATCGTTGGTGGTGTTCACATAGACGGGCACGCCGTAGCCTACTTGGTACTGTTTCCGGCTGTTAGGAATATACTCGACACTCCACTGGTGCAGTTCCCAGTTGTTAGGAATAAACTCGACTAACCATCTACCTTTACTTTCATCGTAATCCGTGCGGAAAAAATCCGTGGGGCGCTCGTCAGCATTAGGCACATAGTTGAACGCCATCCAATCGATAGTTTTAAAATAAGTACTGTCAATGTGGCTGCTATTCTGTGGGATATTCGCCCTCGGGTAGAGTTTGTTCACCTCGAACACGGCGGGGTCCTGCCACTCGGTGAAGGTCTGCGCGGAGACTATGAGGCAGAAACTGGCAAAAAAAAGAGATAGCAATAGTCTCTTCACGTTTCTGAAATAAGTGTGCTGGACAAATCGGTGACTTTAGAACGTATAGCGCACGCCAACATTTAAGCTCCAGTCGAAATAATTATCGGCAACATCATCGGTGAAGAGCATTCCGTAACCGGGTCGGAAGTCGAACTGCAGCGTCAGCGGAATGTTGAACTTGTACTCCAGACCAAAGATGCCGTTCACACCGAACTTGCCGTAATCACGATACCGGGTATTATAAAACCAGCTGTCATAACCGGCCCAGTACCAGGAGTAGCCCAAGCTGAGCCCCCCGCCGATAAATCCGTAGAGACCTTTGGTAAAGTGACCTTCGTACATTAGATTGGGATTAATCTCCAAAGAAGAGATCCCCCTAGCATGGACATAGTAATTGGAACCAATGGTGTATTTGTAGCCGAAATCAAGCTGCAAGGCCAGATGGTTTGTGAAGAAGGTCTTATAGGAAAAAGCTTCAAAATTGCCGGCAGTAACGCCGATGCTGTGCTTGTACGGGGCCTGGGCGAAAACACCGCCTGCCATTACCATAACAAGAAAGAAAAGGATTACATGATTCTTGAAATTTTTCATAATATGTATATTTTGGTTATACTTTTGTCGATGCAAAATTACTTTTTTTCGGCAATTGAGAGATGGTTGTTTGAATAATAGTTAAATCAATCGTTCTTTGATTTTGACTTCATATATGGCATCAGGTACTTCCGCAAATCCACTCGCCACAACTGTGCGGGAAAGTCGAAGGTGAGACCCATTCGGGTGGTATGGAAATGTTCACTGGTGAGATAGAAATCCAATCCGTTAGACGTGGCAATGGCCTCAATTTGCGCCTTGGTTCCGGAAGGAAAGTCCAACCGCCGTTTGTTGCCGGAGAAGAAATGGTCGTCCTTGTAGTCATATAATAATATAAGGAAAGGATGCAACGCGGAGAAAAGGTTCTTTCTGTCATAATCGTAACCGCAAAGAACAATATGTTGGTATTCAGGAATATACGTTGCGCCAGTAATCAATCCCTTGGTGTTGTAGGTGTCGCGTCGATGTGCCATATAGGCTCCGGGCGTTTTTGGGAGACTGTAAACGGTGGTCTGCGCGGAAACCCATTGTTTGGTAAAGAGATAGATGCTGTCGTCCAAGACAATGAAGGCCTCGCAATCAAAGTCGGTGGCTTGCAGATGAGCTGTGAAATCGGTTTGGTCTTCGTACGAGAACCGTATTGTATCTATCTGAAACACTTTGTTTTCCAGAGATTCTTTGCTCACTCGTAGAATCCGGAGATTTTTCCTGTTTCCGCGATTGTTGCCGAAATCTCCGAAATACAAGTAGAGACTGTCCTGAGCAATTTCCTCGGTATCTTGATTTTTGATTCTTTTGATACACAACGCATCCGTTATGGATGCATTTGTACTGTCAATCAGATAGATGCAATTGTTTACGTGGTCGTTATAAGTCCAAAAACCGTTTCGCCAATAGAACAGAGAGGAGGAACCCTCTACTAAAGAGTCCAGCGTGCCTAAAACTTCAGCTTTGAGCGTCGTGTGGGCGTATTTGCAGCTGCCGTCGTTGAGGTTGGCTTTGGAATCAAAGTTGGTAGCCGATGTATCCGTGCAGCCGCACATCGGAGGTTGACACCATCCCACAGATGTGATTAATAAACAAGACAGAAGGAGTAGGGTATGTCCGGTGATTATATTTTTTTTCATAGTGCAAAAGTACAATTTTTTCGTCAAGTCAATATTTTATGCTTTTGTACAAGTATGATTAATGAGCAGAAATAGTGTAATTCAACCAAGTGGTTTTCCAAAATTTGTGAACTATTTGTGATTTTCTGCACAAAACCCGTTGAAATCGCCCTTTTCTCGGTATGGGGATTCGGCAACAAAAAAAGCACCGAACTCGTTGAAATTCGGTGCTTTTGTTTTGCGCTCCCTCAAGGACTTGAACCTTGGACCCTCTGATTAACAGTCAGATGCTCTAACCAACTGAGCTAAGGAAGCGTTCCTTTTTTGATGGCGCAAAAATACACTTTTTTTAATATAGTACGCCATTTCAACGATTTTTTTCAAATTATTTTCCTTTTTACACTTTTTTCTTTATAAATAGCTAATAATCAGTGTCATATATTTTTTGTTTTATTTTTGAATCGGTGTTTTTTTGGGTTTTTGAAAAATCGTCTTGGC
This sequence comes from Bacteroidales bacterium, assembly GCA_017525245.1. Lineage (GTDB taxonomy): Bacteria > Bacteroidota > Bacteroidia > Bacteroidales > WCHB1-69 > F23-D06. The sequence continues at coordinate 72,383 of JAFXTE010000053.1, forward strand.
CTTTTGTAGTCTCTTTTTTGGAAAAAAACAGGTCATTCTCTGCTATTTTTATTCAGCATTCAACATTCAGCATTCATAATTAAATCGTACTTTTGCCGCCGAAAAATAGACAAGCGCCTATGGCAATATCGTTCACCCGACAAATCCTTTCCAACGGACTACATGTGTTGGTTCATGAGGACCACACCACGCCGTTGGCCGCATGCACCATTGTTTATCGCGTGGGTTCCCGCGACGAAGATCCCTCCTGCACCGGTCTCGCCCACCTGATGGAACACTTCATGTTCAGCGGTTCCGACCACGCGCCCGACTTCGACTTGGCCTTGCAAAAGGTTGGTGCTATCAACAATGCCTACACCTCGCAAGACCTTACATGTTATTATATTGTATTGCCTGCCAATAACATAGAGACCGCTCTGTGGCTTGAATCCGACCGCATGGCCGCTCTCTCTTTCAGCCAGCAGGGTCTTGATGTGCAGAAGCAGGTGGTGATGGAGGAGTTCAAGGAGACCTGCCTCAACCAACCTTACGGTGACTTGATGATGCAGATTTACGGCATGAGCTATCAGAAACATCCCTATCAATGGCTGCCTATCGGAAAGGAACTATCTCATATTGAACAAGTTGATATGGGGATTATTCGTAAATTCCATGATACGTTCTATTGTCCAGCGAATGCCATTCTCGTGGTGGCGGGGAATGTCCATGCCGAAGAGGTGTTTGCGATGGCTGAAAAGTGGTTCGGCGACATTTTGCCTGGAAAGCAGAACCCCTGCCAATATCCACAGGAGTCCCCCGCGACGGAAAACCGGCTGAAAGAAGTTTGTAAGCCCGTCCCTGACGATATGCTCTTCAAGAGTTGGCTGATGTGCGAGCGGACCGCTCCCGACTATTGCGCCTTCGACCTGCTCTCCGACATCCTTGGCACAGGCCAAAGTTCTTATCTTTACCGTAAATTTGTGGTAGAGGAAAGAATCTTCACCGATATTTCCGCGTCTGTTGCTGGATCAGCTGACAGAGGTTTGTTTTTCATCAACGGACGTCCTGCCGAAGGGGTTTCCATAGAACAGGCAGATGAAGTGTTGACAAAGTATTTGCTTAATTTCCAGTTTGATAACAAATTGTCGTATGACTTGCAGAAAGTAAAAAACAATGCTGAGTCCATCATTTTGGAGCGGAATCTGAAGGTGGAGGACCGTGCCAACACGCTGGCTACGGGCGAATTTTACAGTCGCGCCGAGGATTTTGCTGATGAACGTACCGGCTATTTTGCCGTGACCGAGAACGACATTCGGCGGATTACCGAAACGATGTTCAGGAAGGAGTGCGGGAATACCTTGTATTATAGACGTGGGACGTGGGACGTGGGACGTGAGAAATTGTTGTAAAACGAAGGGTGAAAAACGAAGGATGGTAAAACGATCCGTAAAGATCAGACGTAAAATCTCAACATCTTACGTCAAACGTCTTACGTCTATTTCAATAATGCTTTGATTTCCAATAATTTATCCCGAATCTGCGTCAGCGTGTTCACGATGTTGGCGGTTTCGGCCTCTTTCATGAAATTGGTTTTGATGGCGGTTTTCGCGCCTTGGATGGTGTAACCTTTCACTTTGGTGAGGTACTGGACGGTGCGCAGGATGGCGATGTCGTTTTTGGAGTAGAAACGGTCGCCTTTTTTGTTCTTGCGCGGCTTGATCATGTCGAACTCCTTTTCCCAAAAACGCAGGGTGGAGGCGGGAACACCCAGGGCCTCAGCGGTTTCGCCGATGCCGTACCAGATTTTCTCCTGTTCCGCGATGGATTCGGGTAGCGTGTCAGTGATGGGCAGATTCTCTTCCATAGTTATTATTCTTCGTCGGTGCGACGACGTTGGTCGCGCTCCTTGATGGTTTCGCGTTTGTCGTACATTTTCTTACCTTTGGCCAGGCTGATGTCCAGTTTGGCGTACCCGTTCTCGTTGATCCACAGTAGGGTAGGGATGATGGTGAAGCCGCGCTCGTTGAGTTTGGTCATCAGTTTGCGCATCTCCTTGCGTTGGAGCAGCAGCTTGCGGTCGCGCTTGGGCTGGTGGTTGTTGTAGCTGCCCTGCGCATATTCGCTGACGTGCATGTTGTGAACCCATAATTCGTTGTTAATGAACGAACAATAGGCATCGGTGATATTGGCGCGACCCGCCCGGATGGATTTGATCTCCGTGCCGGTCAGCACAATACCCGCCGTGTAGGAAGAGTGCAGATAGTAAAGGAATTCCGCCTTCCTGTTTTTAATCGCGATCTGAGTGTCCTGTTTTCTCTTACCCATGTCTTCTAATTCGGCGGCAAAGGTACATAATTTACGAATATACACATACAGATGAAATTGACGCTGTAGAGACGTTTCATGAAACGTCTCTACAATGGAAACATCTGCGTTTCGCAGATGCACAACACTTCGCCACTACCCTTTGATGACGGCAATGGGGTGCAGCTTGGTCAGGATTTTCACGAGGTCGGACTCCTGCGCCAGCACCTCGTCAATGTTCTTGTATGCAGAAGGAGCCTCGTCGAGGTCGCTTCGTGTTCGGATGCCGTGGACGATGTTCTGCGCGTCGAGGAAAGCGATCTCCGCCTGCAAGTCGATGGTGTTCTGCGCTTCCGTGCGGCTCATCAACCGTCCGGCACCATGCGAACAGCTCAGGAAACTGTTTTCCTCACCCAAACCCTCCACGATGTAAGAGCAAGTCCCCTGCGAACCGGGGATGATGCCCACCTCGCCGACGCGGGCGCGGGTGGCTCCCTTGCGATGCACGATCACATTCTCCCCGAAATGGTTCTCCCACGCGGCGTAATTGTGCGCGATGTTGATCATCGGCTCGAACGTGATGTCAGGATAAGCATCTTGCAAGATTTCCATAATACGTTGCATCATCAACGAACGGTTGGCTAACGCGAATGCCACGCAATACTGCATTTCCGCCCAATATTGGTGGAACTCGGGGCTCTTCACCGGAAGGAACGAAAGTTCCATCTCCGGGTTGACGGAGGAAAACCATCGCTCGTTCAGCTGGCGTGCGAGCTTGTCGTAATAGTCGCACACCTGTTTTCCCAAATTTCGGGATCCGGAATGCAGCATAATCCAGACAAAGCCCTCCTCATCGCGCTGTAATTCGATAAAGTGGTTGCCACCGCCTAACGTGCCGATCTGCTTGGTGGCGGCCACATACTGACGTTTCACCACTGTTGTCTGCTCAATGTCGAAATCTTGCGGCATAAGTGCTTCATCCTGAGTGGTTTTGTGATGTTCCATACCCACTGGGATGCGCTTGCGGATATTGCGCATGATGACCTTGCGCAGCGTCTCCTGCGGAAGATCCTCCACACGGAGCGAACTCTTCACCGCGCACATTCCGCAGCCGATGTCAACTCCGACCGCATTAGGGATGACTACGCCTTTCGTGGCTAAAACTGCCCCGATGGGCATCCCCACACCGCCGTGTACATCCGGCATCAGCGCGAGATGATGGAACAGAAACGGCAGACTGCACAAGTTCGAAATCTCTCTCCAGGCCTTCACGTCACATACGGATGCCCACATCTTGACCGGCGTGTTTTCAATCATAAATTCTTTCATAATGACAATAATTTTTAGACTTAAACATAAACTTAGACTTAGACTTTAAACTTTGGCTTTGACTTTGGCTTAAACTTAGACTAAGCTCATTTTTGTTTTTGAATTTAGGTGGAAACGTTTCACTTTTAAATTCGGCGGCAAAAATAAAACCCTACTACGCAATCTTTTTGCGTAGTAAAAAAATTATTTTTGCAAAAGTGAAATTTTTCTTTGACGAAGTTTATAACATTCTGAATATTAGCGACATGCCTTTAACAAAAAATGCACTGATCCGATATAAGACGATAGACAATTGTTTGCGCAACCGATGCAAGCGGTGGACTTTGGATATGTTGGTGGATGCTTGTTCCGAAGCACTGTACGACTATGAGGGAGTTGGGAATATCTCCAAACGGACGGTGCAGCTGGATTTGCAGATGATGCGCAGCGACCGCTACGGATACAACGCCCCGATTGAGGTTTATGACCAAAAGTACTACCGTTACGCGGACCCTGATTACTCCATCACCAATTTGCCGTTGTCACAGCGGGATTACGAGATGATGCAGGAGGCCGTGGGTATGTTGCGGCAGTTTCAGGATTTTGACTTCTTCACGGAGATGAGCGATGTGGTCAATCGGATGCAGGACCAATTGGCCGTTTCCAAGTCGAACCGAAAGCCTATTGTGGATTTCGAGCGGAACAGCAACCTCATCGGGCTGAAATACCTCAACCCTTTGTACAACTATATTTCCCGAAAGCAGGTTATAAACGTTCATTATCAGTCTTTTATATCATTGGAATCCAAAACATGGACGGTTTCCCCTTACTTGCTGAAAGAGTATCGGAACCGTTGGTTTTTGCTTGGAATGCGACACCGCGACGGAAAATTGCTGACGATGGCTTTAGACCGAATCAAAGGTATTGAACCGAATGACAATGAAATGTTTACAGAGAAAAAGGGGTTCGACAGCAGCACTTTTTTCAAGGATGTGATAGGTGTGACCAAGACCCGCAAAACCCCTTTGGCAACGGTTCGGTTCGAGGCCGACAAAGATCAAGCTCCCTACGCGGAGACCAAACCGCTTCACCCTTCGCAGATGATTTTGGAACGGGACGAGGACACAGGAAAGGTGATTTTCGAAATCAAAGTGGTGTTGAATATGGAATTTTACGCGCAGATTCTTTCCTTCGGCCCCGGGGTCAGGATTCTCGCCCCCGACACTGCGGTGAAAACGATGCGGGATATGGTAAAGAAAATGTATTCACTATATCCGTGATAGGGCTTCCCCCATCCTGTAGAGACGTTTCATGAAACGTCTCTACAACAACGCCTTTACCTTTCTACGAACAACGCCACGTTAATAAAATTCTCCGAAAGCGGATGGGCGTCCCCGCGACAATCGTATCTTTGCGCAAAATTACGTATTATGAGTATAAGTATGATTGCGGCTGTGGGTCAACGGTTGGAGCTGGGTTACCAGAACCAGCTGCTGTGCCATCTGCCCGTGGATTTGAAGCATTTCAAGGAAATCACCTCCGGACACACGGTGCTGATGGGCGACCGCACGTGGGATTCGCTGCCTAAGAAGCCCCTGCCGAACCGCCGAAACATCGTCATCACCCTCGACGACATCGAGTTCGAGGGGGTCGAAACGGTACACTCCATCGATGCCGCGCTCAAGCTCGTGGCCGACTACGAGGAGGCCTTCGTGATGGGCGGCGCCACTATGTACCGACTTTTCCTGCCTCACGCCGATAAACTTTACCTCACCCGCATAGTCTCTGACTTCACGGCTGATGTCTGGTTCCCCGAAATTGACGAAAACGAATGGAAAATCGTGGAATCCGAATTCGTGCCGAAAGATGAAAAAAACGCTTACGATTTATATTTCCAAACCTTAATAAGACAAAAATGAAAAGAATAATCGTTGTTTTGGTTGCCATTTTTGCATGTTTGGCAACTTTCGCCCAGAAGACGACAGAAATCCCGGAAGCCCCGTATCTTCCTATTGATGAACGCACCAACCTGATCACCTATCAGGATGTCGTGAAACAAGAAGGAACCCCTAAAGTGTTGTACGACAGGGCGATGGAATGGGTAAAACAGTACTATAAGAATACCGCCGAGGTTATCAAGAGTGCCGATCCGGAGAAATGCGTCCTCAATATGCGCTCTAGCGTGCGGATTTTCTATAAGGATAAAGATGGCACCATGCGCTTCAAGAACATCGTTTATTACAATTTCAAGCTTGAATGCCGCGACAACCGCTACCGCTACACCATCACCGATTTTAAGGAGAAAGCCACCGGCTCCGCGCCTATCGAGGTCTGGTTCAACACCTCCGCCTCCGGCTGGACTCCAAGCATGTACGGCTACCTTTCCCAAATCGACGAGGAGATGCAGAAGCTCATCGAATCGTTGGAAGAGGGTATGCAGCCGAAAGAGGAGTTCGTGGACGAATGGTGATTCTTTAATTCATAATTCATAATGCACAATGCATAATGTGTAGGGGTTGCAGGAGATTTTGGTTCTGCGTTTTGTTCGCTTTGTTATGCAGTGCGTGTACGCGTGAACCTGCCGGGCACATTAAACTGAATTTTTCTTTTGTCGTTGATAATGATTCCCTGCGGTTGGATACTTGTATGTATCGGAATGCCGCAGGGAATTTGTATGAAGTCAATGACGTGCAGTTTTTCATCTCGCATGTACGGTTGGAAACTACCTCTGGCGAGATAGTGGAAATTGCCGATAATCAAGGGATTCACTATACTGACATCCGTATTCCCAGGACGCTTTCGTGGAGCATCGCGGACGAGTTCCCCGCCGACGAGTACAAGTCGATTACGTTTGTGTTCGGGTTGGAAGGGGAGCAGAACACCACCGGCTATTTCTCGAATCCGCCGGAGAACAACATGAGCTGGCCCGATATCCTCGGGGGCGGCTACCACTATATGAAGATCAACGGTCGCTGGATTGACGGTTCCGGTGTGCGGCAGCCCTTCAACCTGCATTCGGGTAAAATCGCCACCGACAACGGTTTTTCCGACAACACCTTCACCGTGACGCTGCCGTTGTCGCAGTTCGCGGTCATCCACAAAGAAACCGCCGAGCTCACCTTGCAGATGAACGTGAACGCCTGGTTCTCAAATCCTTACCTTTTCGATTTCAACGTCTTCGGTGGTAGCATCATGCAGAACCGCGAGGCGCAGGAGGTGCTAAGGGAGAATGGGAGGGATGTGTTCGGGGTGAGATAGCAGTAAGGTAATACCGAGTTTGCTTATTTCGTCCCCCCGCCCAATGCGATATAGAGGGCGATGATGGCGCGGGCGCCGTTGTAGAGGTTCGTGGCTTCGTTGATTTGCGCTCCAAGGAGACCCTCTTGCGCCGACAAAACCTCCAGATAGCTGGCCTTGCCGTTGTCCATCAACTCGTGCGTGCCCATGTAAGCATCTTGCAAAACCACAATCTGACGCTTGTAGTACACGTCTTTATCGCGGGCTGCTTGGCAGTCGGCCAACGCCTCGTTCACCTGGTTGCCGGCGTTGATGACGGTCTGCACATACTGCTGGGCGATGTCTTCTTGCGATAATTTGCTGATTTTGAGGTTGGCTCTCAATTTGCCTTGAGCGAAGACGGGCTGCATGAGAGAGAGCACGGCGTTGAGCAACATGGCACCGGGATTCACCGTCACACTGCCGCCATTGTTGGTCCAGCCGATGATGCCCTGCAGTGAAACCTTCGGATAAAACGCGGCACGGGCGGCCTGCGTGTTATAAAACGCCTCTTCCAACAGATGATCCGCCATCTGGATGTCGGGACGGTTCTCGAGCAATTGCGCCGGCACACCCGTGCTTAACCGCTGTGGCAACTCGTAGTTGTTCCAACGATTGCGGTTGATATGCTGAGGGGTAATTGCAAGTAACTGACAGATAGCGTTTTCCACGCTTCGGATGCTGCGTCTTACATCGATAATCTGCGTCTTGACATTCAGATAGGAGGATTCCATCTGATTGACAGAGGTGGAGTAGGCCTTACCATTCTCCCAAAGAGCCCGCTGCGTCTCCAAAGAGGCGTTCCACAAACTGTCGGTAGAGAGCAGAATTTCCAACTGTCGGTCTAAAAGTTGCAACATGCAATACTGTTGCGCCACGGCGGAGATGAGGTTGGCCTGAACCACCTGCTTCCTCGCCTCGGCTTGCGCAAGAACGGCCTTTGCTTTGCGTTTTTGGTTTGTGTTGACCGCGAAAAAGTCCAGATTCCAATCTACCTGCAACGGTAAATTGTAGGTCCAGTTGGCGGGACTGAAGTCGAAACTTGACACCGAGCCGGATGGACCAAACGTGACGGATGGCAGGTAGCCCAACTTCGTAGCCTTCAGGGAGGCCTGCGCCTGCTCCACGGCAATACGGGCAGAGTTGAAGTCGGTGTTGCGGGCCAGAACAGAGTCGATGAGCTGTTGCAACAGCGGGTCCGTGAAGAACTCACGCCATGACAGCTCTGCGATGGACTTGTCACCCTGCGCAGCCTTCACATCTTCCGTCACCCCAAAAGCCTCCGGGGAGATTTCCGATTTCGAGGTGTATTTATTATATATGCCGCAGCCTGCGAACGCAAGACACAATACGCTGACGGCGATGAAAATGGTTACTCTTTTCATTGTTCTGATTTGTTTTCGTTAGCATTCTCTGAAACAACAACTTCGCTGGCATTTTCCGCTACCGGTACTCCGTGAACTTTTTCGTGCAAATTCTGGAAGACGATGAAGAAGGCGGGGACGACGAAGACCAGTGCCAGCGTGCCGACGGCCATACCGGCGGTGACACCGAGGGCGAGCACGCGGTTGCCGTTAGCACCCGCACCGCCGGCAATGATAAGCGGGATCATACCCGCAATCATCGTGACGACAGTCATCAAGATAGGACGCAGACGCTCTTCGCAGGCGGCGAAGGCAGCATCGCGGATACTGAGGCCCTGTGCGCGGCGCTCCGAGGCGAACTCGGTGATGAGGATGGCGGTCTTCGCCAACAGACCGATGAGCATGATGACACCCGTCTGCAGATAGATGTTGTTCTCCATGCCAGGCAGGTGCAGTCTTGAAACGAGCCACACGACACCGAACGAACCCAACAAACCGAAGGGTACGGAAAGCAACACGGCCCACGGCGTGAACCAGGAGTTGTAGAGCGAAGCTAGGATAAGGTAGATGAGAATGACGCAGATGACGTAAATGAGGACGGTGGCGTTCGAGCCGGCGGCTTCCTCCACTTCGCGCGACATACCGCCGTATTCATAGCCGTAGCCGGCGGGCATCTCATCTTTGAACACCTCGGCAATGGCCTCATGGGCATCGCCCTCCGAAAATCCGCTGGCGGTCATCACACCGCAAGTGATGCTCTGGTACAGGTTGAAATGTTCAACGGATGCTGAACCGACGATTTCTTTAAGCGTGACGAACTCCGAGATGGGAGCCATCTTGCCGCCACGCACGCGGACGAAGATGTTGTTCAGCGCGGACGGGTCGAGGCGATATTCCGGCGCAGCGTTCGCCATGATGCGATACACCTTGCCGAACTGGTTGAAGTTGCCCACGTACGAGCCGCCGCAGTAGGCACCGAGCGTCTTGAGCACTGCCGCGGGTGTTACACCAGCGCGGTCGCATTGCGCCGCATCAACGCTGACATCATATTTCGGGAAACGCTCGGAGTAGGTGGACATCGCTGCCATAATCTCCGGTCGCTCGTTCAGCTTGGCGAGGAACTTGGTGGCATCGGCGTTGAATTCCGACATCGGGCGGTCCTGCATATCCTGCAGCACCAGGTTTACGCTGCTGTTCGAGCCATATCCTGGCACCTGCGGCATCTGGAAGGGGATGACCTTGGCGTTCTTGATGTCCTTGCAGTCCATGGCGAAACGACCATAGACGAGCATGATATTGTGGTTCATGCCCGGGCGGTCGTCCCAGTTTTTCAGGCGGATGATGAGCGTGGCGTAGCAACTGCCCGAGCGGCCTGCCATCATACCGTAACCGTTGATCACAGCGTAACTTTCCAGCTCGGGAATTTTCTTCACCTTTTCCTCCACTTTCTTCACAATCTCCTCCGTCTCATGCAGGGTGCAGCCTTCCGGTGCACGGACCTCAGCGAAGAACACGCCTTGGTCTTCCTGCGGCACGAGACCTGACGGCAGGCCGCGCATGGACAGGATGAGCAGCACGGCGGCACAGGCCAACAGCACGCCCGCAACCCACGGACGCTTGATGAACTTGGCGACACCCGATTTGTATTTGTTGAGGATGGCGTTATAACTGACCGTATAGGCTTTTTTGACGTAGTAGTTCAGATTCTTCTTTTCTTGTTCATCCTTCGAGTAACGCATCATCAGGCCGCACAAGGCCGGACAGAGTGTCAGAGCCGAAACGCACGACAAACCGACGGCCGATGCCAGCGTGACACCGAACTGCAGGAAGAACGAGCCCGAAGTGCCGGGCATGAAGGCCACGGGGATAAACACGGCCATGAAGACCAGCGTACACGAGATGACCGCTATGGAGACATCGCTCATGGCCTGGCGCGTGGCTTCTCGGGCGTCCGATATGCCGCCCTCCATCTTCGCCATCACCGCTTCGACCACGACGATGGCGTCATCCACCACCGTTCCGATGGCGAGCACCAAGGCGAATAGCGTCAATATGTTCAGGGAGAAACCTGCCACCTTCACGACGGCGAAGGTGCCCAACAGCGACACGATAATCGAAATGGAGGGGATGATCGTCGCTTTGAAGCTTTGCAGGAAGAAGTAAACCACAAGGATGACGAGGAGGATGGCGATGATGAGCGTTTCCACCACATTATGGATAGCGGCGAAGAGGAAGTCATCCGAAGTTTCCAAAATCTCGAACTCCAGACCAGCGGGCATCGTCGGCTGAAGCTCTTCGTAAAGCTTGTTGATGCGGGCGTTCACTTTCGTGGCGTTTGCGCCTGGGGCCTGAAACACCATGTAGATGGTGCCGGGCTTGCCGTCGATGTTGGAGGTGAAGTTATAGTTCACAGCGCCGATTTCCACATCTGCCACATCGCTCAGATGCAGCAGGTGTCCACCGTCGCTCGTGCGCAACACGATGTCGTTGAATTCCTCGACGGTTTTGAGCGTGCCCTTGTACTCCAACGAGTATTGGTAGGCGTTCTCGCTCTGCTCGCCCAACGAACCCGTGGCGGCGACGAAGCTCTGTCCGCCGATGGCTGCGAACACGTCGTTCGGTTCCAGCCCATATTGTGCCATCACATCGGGTTTCAGCCAGATACGCAGGGCGTAGGTGTTACCGAGCGCCATCACGTCGCCCACGCCGGTGATACGCATCAGGCGGGGACGCACGTTGATGTCAATATAGTTGGCGATGAAGTCAGCGTCGTACTTGCCGTCAACGCTCTTCAGCGCGCCGATGTGCAGGATGTTGCTTTGCTGTTTCATCACCTGTATGCCCACCTTCGTGACTTCCGCAGGCAGCAATGCCGTAGCCCTGCTGACTCGGTTCTGCACGTTCACTGCGGCGAGGTCGGGGTCGGTGCCCTGCTCGAAATAGACCTGGATGGAGACATCACCCGAGGCGGATGCGGTGCTGGTGATGTAGGTCATACCGGGTACGCCGTTGATGTTCTCCTCCAACGGTTGCACCACCGACTTCATGATAGTGTTCGCGTCGGCACCGGTGTAGGATGTCGAAACGCGCACTGTCGGCGGGGCGATGTTCGGGTATTGCTCGATGGGCAGCGAGGTAATGCAGATAAAGCCCACCAGCATGATGACAATCGCTATCGCGCATGCCATCACATGTTTCTGGATAAAAATGTTCCCTTTCATGGCTTATTTCGAAGTTTTCGGCGTTTCAGGGAAGATCACTTGCTCGCCTTCCTGCACATTATTCGCCCCGACGGTCACGATTTGGTCACCGACTTCCAGCCCGCTCGTTATGATGAAGTCCTTGCCGTTACCGACATCCTCGTAGGTTACGGCGACAGCGGTGGCGGTGCTGTCCGGCTTTACCTTATAGACCAACGACTTGTCCTGCAGGCGCACCACGGCGGCTTGCGGGACCACCATCACGTCCTTTAGGTTGTCAGGCATGACAATAGTGCCCTGGACACCGCTATAGAGCTGGCCATCGGGGTTGGGGAAGGTGGCCTTGCAGGCGATAGTACCCGTGGATGCGTTCACCACACCCGTCGCGCTGGAAACGCGTCCTTTGTGCGGGTATTCCGTGCCGTTCTTCATCACGAAGGTCACGTCAGGGAATAATTTCAAAGCATCCTCAATCTTACCCTCGTAACCATTGGCTACGGCCTGTTCCAACACCGATTCGGGCACGGAAAACAGGGCGTCCATCATCGTGTTGCCACTGACAATCGTGAGTTGGGTGCCCGGTGAGACCTGAATGCCTTCGGTGACGGGGATCTCACCGATGATACCTTCCACAGGTGAGGTGATGGTACAGAAGCCCAGATTTACCTTGGCACGGCTCACGGCCGCACGTGCTTGGCTCACAGCCGCTTGCGCCTGATTGTAGGAATTTTCCGAATTGTCGAGCATGTAGCGGCTTACGATATTCTTTTCAAACAGGTTTTTGTTTGACTCGTACTCCAATTTCGCGCTTCTCGCCGATGCCTCGGCGGCCTGCAGGTTCGCCTGTGCGGCCTCTAATTCCAGTTGTGCGTTGCGGGAGTCGATGACGAACAGCGTCGTGCCTTTCTTCACCTGCTGACCTTCGCTTACGCAGATTTTCATCAGCTGACCGCTCACCTGCGGCGAGATGGTCACGTCAGATTGCCCCTTCAGCTTTGCGCTGAACTTCACGGGCACCGAGATGTCCTGTTTTTCCACAATTATCGTCTCGTACGAAGTTTTCGTTTCCTTGGGCACATCCACCCCGCAAGACACCAATCCGGCCATGATGCCGAAAAAGCACAACCATTTTAACATTTTCATATTACTATGTTTTTGTACTATTTTATTAGATTATCTTATTGTAAAATAACGCTGAAAATAAAAAAACAAAAGTACAATTTTTCCAAACATAATCATCTTGGAATTTTTGCACAAAAAAAGATATATGTAGAAAAACACAGGACTCGCGGATTTGCGCAGAAAAATAAAGCGGGGAGAACTTTCGTCCTCCCCGCTTCTCATAATCTAATTATCTTATCCTCTCATCCTCTTTACTCGCTCAGCACGCAAACGAGATTTCTGTCGCCGTAAGCGTCGTCGATCTTGCCGACGGTCGGCCAGTACTTCTCGGTGTGCGGCAGCGGGAAAGCAGCCTGCTGACGGGTGTAGGGACGATCCCACGTGTCGGCGCAGACCACATTCATGCTGTGCGGGGCGTTCTTGATGAGGTTGTTGGCTTTGTCGGCTTTGCCCTCTTCAATGTCGCGGATCTCCTGACGGATGGCGATCATCGCGTCGCAGAAGCGGTCGAGTTCGCTCAGCGGTTCGCTCTCGGTGGGTTCCACCATCAAGGTGCCGTGCACCGGGAAGGCCACCGTCGGAGCGTGGAAACCGTAGTCCATCAGTCTCTTGGCGATGTCGCCGACTTGCACGCCCGCGTGTTTGTCGAACTCGTTGCAGTCGAGGATCATCTCGTGGGCGCACATACCGTTGGTGCCCGTGTAGAGGATCTTGTAGTCCTTCTCCAAACGTGCACGCATGTAGTTGGCGTTCAGGATGGCCGTCTTGGTGACTTCCGTCAAACCCTTGCCGCCCAGCATCTTGAGGTAACCGTAGGTGATCGGGATCAGGTAGGCGCTGCCGTAAGGAGCCGTGGCCACCTGGCTGCCCTGCTCACCGCCGACCTTCACGGTAGCGTGGTTCGGGAGGAACGGGACGAGCTTCTCGCACACGCCGATCGGGCCAACGCCAGGACCACCACCGCCGTGAGGCATGGCGAAGGTCTTGTGCAGGTTGAGGTGGCAGACATCGGCGCCCATGGTGCCCGGAGAGGTGAGACCCACCTGGGCGTTCATGTTGGCACCGTCCATATAGACCAGACCGCCGTTCTCGTGGATGATCTTGATGATTTCGAGGATGCCCTCCTCAAACACACCGTGTGTGGAAGGATAGGTAATCATCAAGCAGGAGAGGTTGTCTTTGTATTGTTCGGCTTTCGCGCGCAGGTCGTCGATATCGACTTCGCCGTGCTCCGTAGCCTTCACCACCACGATTTTGTTGCCGGCTTTCGCGGAAGAGGCGGGGTTGGTGCCGTGTGCGGAAGAGGGGATCAGGCAGATGTTGCGGTGACCCTCGCCGCGGCTGAGGTGGTAGTTGCGGATGACGGTCATACCGGCATACTCACCCGCGGCGCCGGAGTTCGGCTGCAGGGAGATGGCGGCGAA
>JAFXTE010000054.1 GCA_017525245.1 Bacteroidales bacterium
TAAACAGTTCCCGCATTCGCAAGCCGGACAGGAAAAGTGGAGCTGACAATCAAATCTGCCAAATACAGAATAAGCATTTAATTAACATATACTTAGAGCGTTAGCTTTTATTCTCGCAACAGAAATTTCGCCAAAATTTATCCGTAGAATAAAAACCAAAAGCAATAAAAGATAACCACCGCCACGGCGTGGGTTTATCTTGTTTTTGGTTTAGGTGTTTGGCGACACCTCTGTTGCGGACAAGTGGCCCGCGCCACTTATTTGAAATCGACAACCCAATCATTCATCAGCAACAGAAATTTCGCCAAAATGACTGTACACGAAGAGGAACTCCTGCGCCGTATCCGGGAGTTGGAAATAAAGAACGGCTACTTGAACCAACAGCTCAAGGAACATCGCTACGGCCTCACCTGGATTGATGTGCCCGAAGCATTTGAAAAAGCCTCCGAAAACAAAATCCCTGTCTTGGAGGAGGTGAAGGAGAAATCGTTCACCGATGGCAGCGAGAAGCCCACACACATCTTGATTGAGGGCGACAACTACCACGCGCTCACCTGCCTGCAATACACGCACAAGGGAAAAATCGACGTCATCTACATCGATCCGCCCTACAACACGGGCAGCGACGGATTCACCTACAAGGACAAGCGCATCCTCACGGAATATCCCGACGGCACGCCCGTACCCAAAGACCATCCATTACGCCACAGCTACTGGCTTTCGTTTATGCAGAAACGCCTCGAATTAGCTAAAAATCTGCTGAGCGAGGACGGAGTGATTTTTATTTCCATTGATGATAACGAGCAAGCGAATCTGAAACTGCTGTGTGATATGGTGTTTGGAGAAAAGAATTTCGTAGCAACATATTTTTGGAAAAGAACAAGTACGCCGCCAGCTTTATCATATAAAGTAAGAAAGAAATTAGAGTTTGTCCTCTGCTATCAGAGAAGAGATGTTCAACAAAGAACTTTTGCCCAGGGTTATGTTGATGGTGGTGATGTGCCTTTGTTGAACTCTGATAATCCTTTGGGAACCCTAATGTTTCCTAAGGGTTCTGTACGTTTTGGAATAGAAGACGGTATTTATTCATTTAATAAAAGGCATAAAATTCATTTGTTGGACGATGTGATTGTTCGAAATGGGACAAACGTGAACGATTTTCGAGCTAGTGGGCATTTTAAATGGGGGCAAACCAATTTGTTGGAAGAAATAAATAATGGAACATATTTTTTGATTAAATCGAAACAGTTTTCCCCGCGTTTTCAAAAAGCGACAAAATCAACAAAAGTTCCTTCAAATATTATTGATGATGAGGTTGGCGTTGGAACAAATGAAGATGCAAAAAAAGAACTTGAGTTAGTTGACTTAGATGGTGATTTCGATTATGCCAAACCAACATCTTTGGTGTCATTTCTCGCAAAGATGCCCTTTTGGGATAATCCTAATATAACTATCCTCGACTTCTTCGCCGGTTCTGGCACCACATTGCATGCCACATTGAAGCTCAACGAAGAGGATGGTGGCAGGAGACAGTGCATCATGGTGCAGCAGAATGAGGGCGAAAAGCACATCTGCGAGGAGGTGACCTACGAGCGCAACCGGCGTGTAATGCAAGGCTACACCAACGCCAAAGGAGAACAAGTCGCCGGTTTAGGCGGATCTCTGAAATACTACAAAACGGCCTTCACGGGTACAGGCAACCCTAATCGTGACCCCATCATGCTTCCGTCCGATGAAGACCGTATCTCCTTGGCGCAAAACGCCGGAGTGTTGGTTTCGTTGGCGGAAAACACGCTCTACGAAACCGAGAAGGACGCTTTCTTCCAAATCTTCACTGACAATCATGGTAAATTTTCTGCAATTTATTTGCAAGAGAATCTTTCCCATTTTGAAACTTTTAAACAGAAGGTTGAGAAACTGAACGGTCAGGTGGCCGTTTACATCTTCAGCTGGGGCAGTACCCCCGATGCCGAAAGCAGTTTCCGTCATCTGCCCAATGTCAACGTGAAAGCCTACCCCAACGCCATATTGGACGCCTATAAACGTGCCTTGCAACAAATCGAAAGCCAAAAATAACCTTAAAACAGTCAAAAAATGAATCCATATACCTTTCAAGCAAACGCAATAGAAAAGCTTCTTTGCAAATTCAAACAACTTTGGGCATCGCCACACCATCCCGCACAACTGGTGTTCAAATCGCCCACGGGTAGTGGCAAAACCTTCATGATGGCGAATTTCATCAGCCAGCTCGTCAACCAACCCGATTGGCAACACGATGTGGCTTTCGTTTGGATTACATTCAGCGATGATTTGGCCATGCAGAGCCGCGACAAATTCCATAACTTCTTCTTCCCGAACAACTACTGCAGAATGCTCACCGTGGCAGATTTCAGCGACGGTATCCTGCAAAAGAACGACATTCTGTTCATGAACTGGCAGAAGTTAGTTTCCAGAAATGCAAAGGACAGAGTCTTGCGTCGTCCGGATGACATTCAACTTTATAAGGAGATCGGCTATTATTTCGAGGACTTAGTGGAAAATACGGCTGCCGCTGGTCGACAAATCGTGCTCATCATTGATGAAAGTCACACTCACGTGAGTGATTTGGCGAAGCAAAAAGTTATCAAACCTCTAAATCCCAAAATTATCATCAAAGTTTCTGCTACGCCGTTTAAAGATAGAGCTGAATTGGGAGACTTTCTTTGTGACGTTAAAGCAAAAAAAGCAGCATTGGTGGAAGTGGAACACGAAGATGTGGTTGCCGAAGGTCTGATCAAGGAAAAAATCCTTTTCCAAACGGAAGATGATGTGAAACAATTTCAAGGCCGTGACCAAGATGAAATGTTGCTGGAAATGGCCATCAAAAAACGAAATGAGCTCGTAGATGAATACAAGAAACACAATCTGAACATCAATCCATTGGTTCTGATACAGTTGCCCAACGACGATCATAAATTATTGGAACAAGGTTTTCCGACCAAAGAAGAAATTGTAACGCAATTTCTTAGAAACAAAGGGATTCCTGACGATCGTATTTCAAGTTGGTTCGATGACAAAAAACCGGATCCTTACATTGCAGTGAATGACAGGGCGATAGACTTTATGTTATTCAAGCAAGCGGCTGGAACTGGGTGGGACTGTCCGCGCGCACATGTGTTGGTGATGTTCCGCGAAATCGGTAGCAACACCTTTTACACGCAGACCTTGGGTAGAATTCTGCGCATTCCCGAGCCGAAACGCATCCATCCGATTCACTCTCCGTTACTTAAAACTGGATTCGTTTATACGAACTACTCACGCAACCAAATCGGCATTCCCGACCAATCCACTACAAACAAGCCGTTTATTTTCATCTCCAATCTAAAATACAGTAAGATAACTTTTCCCGATTGCTTGCAAACCGACTTCGAATCACGTGTAGATTATGGCGACTTGGCCGATTCTAACGAATTCCAGAAGTCTATGGTCCAAACCTTTAACAAATTCTTTGGGATAGACATGGATACCGACATGTACCACGTGTGCCAAAAGAAAGTAGCGGCAAAAGGCATTGACATGAACCCCGTCATTAGCAATTCCATCATGACGGATGTGGAAATTCGCGATATTGACGCTATCGGCGATCATTTATCCGATGGAAATGATTTGGAAAATGAAACCTCTGAAAATGATTTGGAAAAGATTTTCACCATGTATTGCATGAAAGTGTTGGCCGAACAAACATCCAATGACGCAAAGATTTCCAACATAGCCCGTTCCTGGAGTCCATTGAAATCAGCGTTGCGCGTATGGATGCGCAGTACTGTCAATCCAAACACAATCATTTGCTACAAAGTGTTTATCGCCGACATCCGAAAAGGAGCAAACAGCGTGTTCCAGAAAGCCATCACACAGTCGTTAATCGACTATCGTCCTATCTTGAATAGCATATTAGTTACCCGCGCCAAAAAAAGCGGTACCTCCAACCCTTTCAAGATTCAAGATTCGTACAGTTTCACCGACGATTACGAAGAACTGACTCTGCCAAGCGATGCTTGTGTGATCACCCCGTTTTACATTCAAAAGAATTTTAACGGTCGGAAAAACGAGGAAGATTTCATCATGTTCATAGATCCGAACCAAAACATCAAATGGTGGTTTAAAAATGGGGATTATGGTCAAGAATATCTGGCTTTCAGGTATTTCAACTCAACAGAAAACAAATACGCGCTTTTTTACCCCGATTGGCTGATTCAGATGAAAGACGGACGCATCGGTATCTTCGACACGAAAGGAGGTATCACGGCCACCGACTCGGCGGTGAAAGACAAGGCGGAGGCGCTGGCCAAGCGTATCGCTGACATGAACACGGCATTGGGAGAGGACAAATTCTTCGGGGGCATTGTCATCTTCGAAAACGGTCAATGGTACTGTAATGACGCCCAAGTTTACCACTACCGGAAAGGCGATTTAACCGGGTGGAAAAACATGGCGGGAATGCTTTAGACACCCTTGCTTCTTATAATCTCGTGCCCGCAGTCCAACATCTTGCGGGCACTTTTTTCCCCTTCTTTCAAGCATTGCAGCGAGAACGACTCCGTGGAGTCGGCGGTGATGTTGCCGAGGGTGCATCTGCAGAGGTGATGTTTCTCCTCGTTCGAGCCGTAGCGCATCCACAAGGGCATGATGAGTCGGAACGCGACTAACCGCGTCAGCGGTTGTATATCTGTAGCCCAATGCGGGCGATGTTCCCATTTTTTCGAGAGAAGGTCCGGACGCGGAGTTCGCGGCGCGGGAAAAAGGTGCGGACGAAGGGATTGGATGGCTCACTGCGAAACGGGTATCTGTCGCGGAGTGTTGACCACGCAGGACTTTCCGACAACCACCCCTTCCACAGGATGGGGCGAATAAAACAGTGAAGTTGTGAAAAGGTAAAAATCGTATCTTTGCCGCGTCAAAACCGTCCGCTATGAACAACGCCCGCAAATACCCCGTCGGAATCCAGACCTTTGAGAGGCTGAGAAAAGAGAACTACCTCTACATCGACAAGACAGACCTGGTATGGAAGATGACCAAGGAAAGCCCCTTCGTCTTCCTCAGCCGTCCCCGTCGGTTCGGCAAGTCTTTGCTGACCACCACATTAGACTCCTACTTCAAAGGACAGAAGGAACTCTTCGAAGGACTGAAAATCATGGATTTGGAGACGGAGTGGGAGCAATTCCCCGTCATCCACGTGGATCTGAGCGTCGCGAAAGCGGAGACAACGGTGGAAGGACTTCGCAATGTGCTGTTCAGACTGCTGAATCCTTACAAGGATGAGTACGGTGAGGGGGCGTATGAGGGCTCCCCAGGCGGTCTGTTCAGCGGTCTCATCCACCGCGCCTACAAGCAGACCGGCAAGCAGGTGGCCGTCATCATCGACGAATACGACGCTCCGCTGTTGGACAAACTGCACATACCCGAGACTTTGGAGGCCTTCCGCAACGTGATGCAGGAATTCTTCATCCAGCTTAAGGCGAACGAGGCTCTGATCCGTTTCTGCTTCATCACCGGCATCACCAAATTCAGCCAGCTCAGCATCTTCTCCACCATCAACAACCTCACCAATATCTCGATGGATGCCAAGTACGCGGCCATTTGCGGCATCACCGAGGAGGAGCTCTCCACTGACATGGTCCCCGACATCGCCATGCTGGCCGAAAAGTACGAATGCACCCCCGAGGAGATGCACAACAAACTGAAAAAACAGTACGATGGCTACCGCTTCGCCAAGAAATCCCCCGACATCTACAACCCGTTCAGCTTGCTTAAGTGCTTCAACCAACGGGACATCGCCAACTACTGGTTCGAGAGCGGCACGCCCACCTTCCTCATCCGCCAGATGCAGCATTTCCGCACCGACATCACCACGCTGGAGCGCATCGAAGCCTCGGCGACCGCCTTCGACCGCCCCCCGGAGGCCATGAACACCGCCTTGCCGCTGCTCTACCAAACCGGCTACCTCACCATCAAGGAGTACGACCGGGAGTCCAACTCCTATATCCTGTCCATCCCGAACAACGAGGTCCGCACAGGATTCATTGACGGGCTGATCCCCACCTACGTCGGGCTGGACGGAAGCTACGTGCAGGATGGCTTCGCCCTGAAGTTCTGGCGCGCCCTGAGAAAGCGCGACATCGACCTCGCCATGAAGGAGATGAAGGCCTACTTCGCCGAGCTGCCCTACGTGGAGGGCTTCCAAAAGAAGTTGGAGGAGGTGAAAAACTATGAGGGGTTCTACGAATGGTCGCTGTACCTGATCTTCTCGATGCTCAACGTCTATGTACAAACGCAAGTCAAGTGCGCGGGCGGCCGCACCGACGTTGTGATGGAGATGCCCGACACCACCTACGTCCTCGAACTCAAGGCGAACGGCACGGCGCAGGAGGCCTTGGACCAGATCAACAGCAAGAACTATGCCCTGCCCTACGAGACCGAAGGCCGCCAGGTCGTGAAGGTCGGCGTGGCGTTCGAACGGGAGACGATGACGGTGGGAGAATACAAGGTAGCGGCGGAATGTTGACCTATTAACCCATTAACCCATTAACCACTAACCCATAACCCGAATACCCATTAACCGAAAAAAATGTACTTTTGCGCCGTGTAATGATTTTGTGCGCAGAAGCCCATGCCCAGCATCCAGGAATACCTGAACCGAATACGACATTCTTTCTCGCCATCGGCGGAGAAGAACCATGTCGTCGCTTTTATCGACACAGAAGTCTCCTCCGACGGCCGAAGAATTTGTGATTATGGGGCTTTCATCGAACCGGAAGAGAAACTCCACACAACCTCGAAGGACGAATTCGCGAAGTTCATCCGCAACGCCGAATACCTTTGCGGACACAACATCCTCCACCATGACCTCAAATTCCTATCCGGCATTCCCGACCTCAAACGGAAAAAAGCCATCGACACGCTGTACCTCTCCCCTCTCCTTTTTCCACGGCGGCCTTACCACAAACTCCTGAAAGACGACAAGTTGCAGGTGGAGGAGATGAACAACCCGCTCAATGACAGTCTGAAAGCACGCGACCTTTTTTACGATGAAATCTCCGCTTTCAACAATCTGCCCAAACAATTACAGTCCATCTATCACAAGCTGCTGCACAAACGAGAGGAATTCAATGGATTTTTTGACTATACCGGTTTCGAGGAGGCTTCAACCGACTTGGTTGGATTGATTCAGACGCAATTCAAAGGGTTGATCTGCGACCATTTGGACATCTTGCATCATATCACAGAACACCCGACAGAGTTGGCATACGCCCTCGCCCTTATCCACTGCGGCGACAGCTTCTCTATCACGCCACCGTGGGTGCTTCACCAATTCCCAGTCGTCGAGCATGTCTTGAAAGTGCTTTGCGACACCCCATGCCACCAATCGTGTTCCTACTGTGAGGAACGTTTAGACATCCACAAGAACCTGCAATCCGTTTTCGGATATAACGAGTTCCGAACCTTCGACGGCGAGCCGATGCAGGAGAAAGCGGTACAGGCGGCGGTGGACGGTAAATCGCTGCTCACCATCTTCCCTACCGGCGGCGGCAAGTCGTTGACCTTCCAACTTCCGGCCATCATGGCGGGACGGAACGAACACGGTCTCACTATGGTCATCTCGCCGCTACAGTCGCTGATGAAGGACCAGGTCGATAATCTTGCGGACAAAGGGATCACCGAGGCGGTCACCATCAACGGACTGCTGGACCCCATCTCGCGCACGAACGCTTTCGAAAGGGTTGCCGACGGCAGTGCCTCCATACTCTATATCGCACCGGAGATGCTGCGTTCCAAAACCCTTGAAAAACTGCTCCTTTCCCGCAATATGGTGCGTTTCGTCATCGACGAGGCACACTGTTTTTCCGCATGGGGCCACGACTTCCGCGTGGATTACCTCTACATCGGCGACTTCATCCGGAAACTGCAGGAGACAAAGGGCAACCGCGTGACCATTCCTGTTTCCTGTTTCACCGCCACTGCCAAGCAGAAGGTCATTTCCGACATCCGCGACTATTTCCAACGGAAGTTGGGATTGGAGCTCGAACTGTTTGCCTCCACAGCTGCGAGGACCAACCTGCGCTATTCCGTCATCCATGCAGAAACGGAAGATGAGAAATACGACTATCTGCGCAAGCTGCTGACCTCTAACGACTCCCCGACCATCATCTACGTCTCGCGCACGCGAAAGACGAGAGAGATTGCCGAAAAGCTGACCAAAGACGGTTTTCCCGCGCTGCCCTTCAACGGCAAAATGGATCCCAACGACAAAATCGCCAACCAAAACGCCTTCATGGACAACCAGGTGCGAGCCATCGTGGCAACATCCGCATTCGGCATGGGAGTAGATAAAAAGGACGTGGGCATGGTGATCCACTACGACATTTCCGACTCGTTGGAGAATTACGTGCAGGAGGCCGGACGTGCCGGGCGTGACCCGAAACTCAACGCCCAATGCTACATCCTGTTCAGCGACCACGATTTGGACAAACATTTCATCCTTCTAAACCAGACAAAACTGAGTATCAGCGAAATACAGCAAGTCTGGAAAGCCATCAAAGATCTCACACGGCAACGAAAGTCGGTGAGTTGCTCCGCTTTGGAAATTGCACGCCAGGCGGGTTGGAACGACGAAGTGGCAGACATCGAAACCCGTGTGCGCACTGCGGTTGCAGCGTTGGAGGAGGCCGGTTACGTCAGCCGAGGCAACAACGTGCCCCGCGTTTTCGCCACGGGCATCTTAGTCAAAAACATGGAGGAAGCACGACAGCGCATCGAACACTCTTCGCTGTTCTCCCATGACGAACAGACCCAAGCCATCCGCATCATCAAATCCTTGATTTCCAACAAATACAAGGCGAATGCGGGCTCAGTGGAAGCCGAATCCCGCGTGGACTATTTGGCAGATATGTTGGGCATGACTAAAGCCGAGGTCATCCAAGCGGTGAGTCTGATGCGACAAGAGGGAATCTTGGCCGACTCCCGCGATATGACTGCGCTAATCCACAAAACCGACAACGAAAAGAAATCCCTCAAACGGTTCGAGTCATTCGCCAAACTTGAGCAGTTCCTATTGGCAATGGTCATTTCACGGGACAACGAAATCGAAATCTCATATAAAGAGCTGAACGAAAGTGCCTTAAAGGCCGACATTCAAGATTCGACCATACGTAACATCCGCACCATTCTTTATTTTCTGAGCATCAAATCCTACATCAAGAAAAAAGAGAATATCGAAAAAGGCCTGGTTCGTTTTTCGTTGAGCCGAGACATCAACGCTATTTCAAAGAAAAACGACCTTCGCATCGACCTTTGCAGGTTCATTATCGAAAAACTTTACACCTTGCCGACCACGGAATCCGAAAACGATCCCAATGAGTTCAGATTAGTACAATTCTCGGTCACGGAAATCCAAAAGCAGTTTGCCGAACAGATCAGGATGAACACTTCCGAAAAACCATGTACCATCGGCGATGTGGAGGAAGCGCTGCTCTACCTCAGCAAAATAGGGGCGCTCAAATTGGAAGGCGGATTCATGGTGATATACAACGCCATGCAGATCCACCGCCTGACCGACATGAAATACAAATACAAAAAAGAGGATTACCGGCTGTTGGACGAGTTTTACAAACAAAAAATCAGGCAGATACACATCGTAGGGGAATATGCCAACCTTATGGTCAAGGACTACGGGGCAGCTTTGCAGTTTGTACAGGATTATTTCCTGTTAGACCACAAAAAATTTGTAAGCCAATATTTCAAGGGGGACAGAGCAAAAGAAATCGAGAAGAACATCACGATGGAGAAATACCGGCAGCTTTTTGGCGAACTGTCTGAAAAACAGCGGGAAATCATTCAAGACAAGCAGTCAAAGTGCATTGTGGTTGCGGCCGGACCTGGAAGCGGCAAGACAAGGGTGCTCGTACACAAATTGGCCTCCTTGCTTCTGATGGAAGACGTGAAACACGAGCAGTTGCTGATGCTGACCTTCTCCCGCGCCGCAGCCATCGAGTTCAAACAACGGTTAATCAAGCTGATTGGAGGCGCCGCACATTTCGTGGACATCAAGACTTTCCACTCTTTCAGTTTCGACCTGATCGGGAAAACCGGGAATCTGGAAGACATGAACCAGGTGGTTCGTATGGCCGCCGAAATGGTGGAGAACGGCGAGGTAGAGCCCACCAAAATCGGGAAAACAGTCTTAGTGATCGACGAAGCGCAAGACATGGACGCTGACGAGTACGCGCTCGTGAGTGCGCTAATGCGCCAAAACGAGGAAATGCGCGTGATTGCTGTCGGTGATGACGACCAGAACATCTACCAGTTCCGTGGTTCAGACTCCAAATACATGCAGTCATTCATCTCTGATTTCCAAGCTGTTAAGTATGAAATGACCGACAACTACCGCAGTTGCCGGGACATTGTCCAGTTTTCCGACCGTTTCATCCATCGTTTAGATGGCCGTATGAAAAACCAGGGTTGCACAGCGATAAGCCAGGAGAACGGGCTGGTTTTTCTGACCAAACACAATAGCAGCAACCTATACACGCCCATCATCAATCAGCTGAAACACAACGGAATAAAAGGAACCGTCTGCGTGATGACCAACACCAACGACGAGGCGGTGCAAATGGCGGGACTTTTGCTCAAGGAAGGGTTCCACACCAAGCTGATTCAATCGGGTGGCTCGTTCCGGTTAGCAGACTTGGCGGAAATCCGCTATTTCATGAAGCAGATTGACAAACGGACCTCCACGCCAATCATTTCGGATGCCATCTGGAAAGAGGCGAAAGAGAAAACACTTCTCACTTACGCGCAAAGTATCCTTCGGGAATATTTGCAGGGCTTCTTTCACGCTTTCGAAAGCACTAACAAAGTGAAATACCGTAGCGATTTAGGGGATTTCGTATTCGAGTCCAATATTGAAGACTTCTGCTTCGCCGACAAGAAAACTGTATTGGTTTCCACCATCCACAAGACCAAAGGCCGCGAATTCGACACGGTGTATATGATGCTGGCGCGAAACGAAGATGTGACGGCGGAGAACATCCGCAAACTGTATGTGGGCATGACCCGCGCACGAAAATCACTATACATCCACACCTGCACCGCCATTTTCGACGGAATCCAGTATCAAGATGTAAAGTACGAGGAAGATCACACGCTTTACGATGCGCCGAACAACATTTCCATGCAGTTGACCCACAGGGATGTCTATCTGGACTTTTTCAAAGACAAGAAGGAAAAGATTCTCTCGTTGCGGAGCGGACAGCCGTTATGGTTCAAGGACAACGGTTTCTACTCGGCGGCGGGCGACTGCGTGGCGGTGCTGTCCGCGAAAAAACGCAACGAGCTGCAGGAGCTCTATCGGCAAGGATTCATGGTCTATGCTGCGGAAGTGGCCTTTGTGGCGGCCTGGCGCGGAGAGAACGACACCGTGGAGTCGGCAGTGATGCTGCCGAGGGTACAGCTGCATAGGTAATCTCGTTTGAGGACGTCAATTGCCATACCTCGGTTACATCGTGCCGAATAAAATGACCGTTCACTATTCCCGTTTACCTTCTACTGGCGTGTTGTAGCCAAAAAGAAAGGCTCCTCTTGCGAGAAGCCTTCCTTTAATCAGTTTCGCAAACTGAAGATTAGTAAGCGATGCCTTGAGCAATCATGGCGTCAGCAACTTTGATGAAGCCGGCGATGTTAGCGCCCTTCACATAGTTGATGTAGCCGTTAGCTTCGGTACCGTACTTCACGCAGTTCTGGTGAATGCTGTTCATGATGCCGTGCAGTTTTGCATCGACTTCAGCAGCGGTCCAGCCCAGGTGAGCGGCGTTCTGGGTCATTTCGAGACCAGAGGTAGCCACACCACCGGCGTTGGCAGCTTTACCAGGAGCGAAGGAGATACCAGCCTTTTGCAGTTCAGCAACAGCGTCAGCCGTGCAACCCATGTTGGAGACCTCGACAACGTATTTCACGTTGTTGGCGATCAGCTTCTTGGCGTCGTCACCGTTGAGCTCGTTCTGGATAGCGCAGGTCATAGCGATTTCACAAGGAACTTCCCAAACTTTCTTACCCGGGAAGAACTTCGCGGAAGCGAATTTCTCTGCGAACGGAGCGACCACGTTGTTACGGGTAGCATTCAGCTCGTTCATGTATTCGATCTTCTCAGGAGTGCTGATGCCTTCCTCGTCGAGGATGTAACCATCAGGACCAGAGATAGCGACCAGGTTAGCGCCCAGCTCAGCGAGTTTGAGAGCGGTACCCCAAGCCACATTACCGAAACCGGAGATGATGCAGCGTTTGCCCTTCAGGGTGTCTTTCTTAGCGTCCAACATGCCTTCCAGGAAATAGACAGCACCGTAACCGGTAGCCTCAGGACGGATCAGAGAGCCGCCCCACTCAAGACCCTTGCCGGTGAGCACGCCGACGTGTTCGCCACGGAGTCTCTTGTATTGGCCATACATGAAGCCGATCTCACGGCCACCAACGCCGATGTCACCAGCGGGAACGTCGGTGTCAGGTCCGATGTATTTCTGCAGCTCAGTCATGAAAGACTGGCAGAAACGCATCACCTCACCCTCGGATTTGCCCTTAGGATCGAAATCGGAACCGCCCTTACCGCCGCCCATAGGCAGAGTGGTCAGGGAGTTTTTGAAGGTCTGCTCGAAAGCAAGGAACTTCATGGTGTCTTCCGTAACGGTCGGGTGGAAACGCAAACCGCCCTTGTAAGGTCCGATAGCCATGTTGTGTTGAACACGGTAGCCTCTGTTGATTTGGATTTCGCCCTTGTCGTCAACCCAAGTGACTTTGAATTTGACGATTCTTTCGGGTTCGAGCAAGCGCTCAACGATCTTGTATTGATCGTATTTGGGGTGTTCGTTCACGAAATCGCAAATGGTTTCGAGGACTTCTCTAACGGCCTGGTTGTACAAAGGTTGGCCCGGATTCTTTTCTTCAGTTTGTTTGATTAATTTTTGAAGATCCATACTGTTTTTTAATTTAATTTGGTGTTTTTTTAATTTGGAAATTCGGGTGCAAAAGTATAAAATTTATGTGATATATGGCATAGGTTGAAATATTTTTTTCAAAGTCAGTTTGAAAACGAAAAAAATCGGGTTAAAAGTCTGAATAACAGACAGACCAAATATTCAATCACTTTTCGGGGACGTCACCGGTGGTTTCCAGATAGCTGTAATCCAACATCCGGTAAGAGGTTCTTTCCTCGGCATCCGAAATGCACTTTCCTAAAACTCTCACTAGATTCGAAGTCTCGTTCACAAAATCCGCGAATGAGCCCTCGTTATTATAGACTATGGATCTAATTTCCTTAAACTTCAGCAGGATCAGTCTGACATCATCGTAATGACTGTCGTTGCGGAAACGCTGGCTGAAATAGTCCAGATAATCACGCGCGACTCCGCAAGCCTCATCTATGTCCGAGTACGAAGAATTCACCAATTCCTCGTACTCTTTGTCAGCATCCCGACCAAAAGATCCACCACTTTTACCTTTGCACCCATATGCCACAAACAACAACGAAAGGCATAGGAAAAGGAGTGCTAAGTAACTAATCACAATTAATCTGGAAACTCGGATCAGTTGCAAGGCAAAAAATTGACAAACAAAATCAGCGAATCACAACAATTTAATTCCAATTTTTACGTTGATAATTCGTTTCAAACAAAATCCACCACCATCATGCGAAAACTGCTGTCCTTATGTCTTATGACCTTCGCCATTGCCGCCTCCGCACAGACTGCGACCGTCACCGGCGTGTTTGACTACAACGAGGCGAAGGCTTTCGTCCGAGCCGTAAACAAAGCAAGGGCGAATAAGAATATCAATACGCTGAAGATGGAGCAAGGGCTTACCGAGACTGCCATGCTGCGTGCAGCCGAACTATCCACCCAATGGTCGGTTTTCTCCAAAGACTCCATAACTGAAGAGAACATCTCCAGACCTAACGGGAAAGACTTCGGCACATTAGTGGCGGAAAAATACACGATGCCTCAGGGAACAGAATGCGGCGAGCTGTTTATCTGTTGTCTGGCCAACAAAGACCGGATATCCTCATGCAAGGAGGGACTGTCCGACGACAAATTCATCCTCAGCTCATGGAGTGCTGTCGGCGCAGCGGTGTTCTACCGCAATGGACAGACTTTCTGCGTGATGCTCTTCGCCAAGCACACGAATGGGAAAAGTGAAATTCCTTCCGGTTTATGGAATTCAAAAGTTCAAGTGGGAACCGACAAGGGCAAGACAAGCGCATTTCTGACGAAAGAGCAAACCGAGGAATACAAGTACCTGCAAAAGGTGGATATATCCGGGACCTTCTACTACGATTTCGCCACGGAAGTGGTACGTCTGGTCAATCTTAGACGCGACAGTTTCGGTTTAGCCCCTCTAACCATGGATCCCGCATTGACTGAGTGGGCCATGGTCAGGGCGGCGGAAATGGCCTCTACTCGGAAAATCGAGTTGAAAAAATGGAACAACTCCAGCGTGAGGGGCTATAGCGAAAGTCGCATGATCGGCCATCTTCGTCCAAACGGAAGCAATGCGTTAACCATTTTGTCTGAAGAGCACAAAAATGCCGAGGTGAGAGGCGAAAATGCGGCAGGCGGACAAAAAACGCCCGAGGATGTGGTGGCGAGCTGGATGCGTTCCCCTGGACACCGGGCAAACATCCTGCATAAATCCTATAAATCCATCGGGGTAGGCGTCTTCTATTATTATGACAACTTTTGCTGGATCCAGCTGTTCACATCTCACCAAAATCCGACGACTTACCACCCCAACGGCCGAGAGGAAGTCACCGTGCAGATCAGCCTCAACCCAGCCGTGGAGAGTAAAGTGGTGAAACGGAAACACATCGCAAACACCCACCTGACAAACGAATAACCGACCAATCGGTTTTTTTGTATATTTGCCACGTCAAATTAACGGTTAACGGTTAAAAGGTTAGGAGGTTAACTGCTAACTACTAACTGCTAACTACTAACTGCTAACTACTAACTGCTAACTACTAACTGCTAACTACTAACTGCTAACTACTAACTACTAACTAACAAACGGTTGCGCCCGACACGAATAAAGGGCTTTAAATATGGAAATAACATTGAACAACGTCAAGTCCTCCAAAGCATCCAAATTACAAAGAATTAGAGATACTTGGCGAACAAGAAGGTATTCCAGATCTTGCTGACAAAGTTAAGGTTTTTCTCTCTTCTTATTATAACATGGATGCGAATGAAATCAGAACATCATTATTAAGTATTGGAATGCCTTCAAAAGAAATAAACGAGACGATTCATTTATTAAAAAAGTAACAATATCACTAAGAGATAATAATAATCGACCTTTATGCGTTATTAAAATAAAGTCTTGTTGTTATGAAAAGAGCTATCTTAATATTTCAGGCATTCTGCGGACTGACTTTATGGTCCGTGGCACAAAACTGTTCAACTCCTGTCGTTGTTCAACAACTGAAAGATAACCGTTGGTACAATGGATATGTCAAAAACGACGGAACTGTAGTGGCCGATTGCATATACTATCGGGCCAGACCGTTTTCGGAAGGCTTGGCGGCCATTAGAGATATTAACGGGATTTGGGGATTTATTGACACTACGGGCAAACAAGTGATCACCATGCCACGAGAGGTAAGCGAGGTGGGAACATTCAAGGAGGGTTTGTGCTGGTTCCGTGACCGTGACCAAGACTTGGTGGGATACATTGACCGACAAGGGAAAGTGATCCTTAGTCCGCAATGGGGTTTTGCCCAAGATTTCAGTGATGGACTTGCCGCTGTGGGCACTGCCCAGACATTTGGCAATATGCGCAACATCACAGGATTGACCGGTTATATCGACCATAGCGGCAAACTGGTTATATCCATCGGCGAAACACATTCGAACATAGGTTCCGAAAGTTTCAACAGTCATCGTGCTGTGATTAACAAATTCGGGGAGGTGACGATTATCGATCAAGCCGGAAACACCATTGTTAATCGCCCAGAATATGAATACGCGAAGGCTTTTTCAGAAGGACTCTGTGCTGTCAGTGTCCGCACCAACTGGCCCTGCGAGAATGAAGAAAACAGTCGTGAATGCCTTTCAAAATGGGGATTCATCGACACCGCGGGCAACATGGTTATCAAACCGCAATATGAAGAGTATGGCTCGTTTTCCGAAGGCGTATGCGCCATAAACACAGGGGAAGGTTATGCTTTCATTGATCAAACAGGCGAAAATGTCATGGGAAGACTTTTCAAGAAAGCGAAATCTTTTAGCGATGGCGTGGCATACGTTGAGGAGATGAATGGCTCAAAAACTTTCATTGACCACTCCGGAAAGACAGTCATGACAATACCCGACGGCTTTACCGTAGAAGGCAGCTCCAGCGGTGGCCTGATAGAAATCACCAAGAAGGAAACAAGTGATGGAATCGCTTCCAATGTTGATATAATGATAAACCACAAGGGAGAAGAGGTGTGGAAATACGAATGGTTGGAGTGGGTAGGATATGGCGAGTAGTTGGCAGTTTTTGTGTCTTTGCTGGTTTACAACCTGTTTTGTTACGAGCTGGTAATGCGTCTTGGAATAAATTAAATACTTTAACTTACTGATAGTCAATAAGCCATCACCTTCGGAATGTAAAAAAAAACAGACCGAACTAAAAGAATATTATGTAGATTTGCAGCGTCATATTTTCAGATTTTGTTCAACAGACCTCGCAGGATCTGGAGATGTGACGCGAAAAAGTTAAAAATAGAGGTCCCCTATAAAAATACGAAAAAAATTTTATTATTTACTGTGGCTATCGTAATATATAGTGTCGTTGTTGTCTTACTACAACGTTCTGATGCAGAAATCCCCAATTGGTTATTTTGGGTGCTTTCTATTGCCCTTGTTGCAGTTTTAGCTTGGATTCGTAGCATTGGAAAGGGTCATTCAGAGAAATCTGAGGAAAAGAAGGATATTGTCAAAGAAGAAGAACATAACGATAACAACGGCAAAACACAACGCCCAAATTTCACCAAAGAAGAAATGATGGCTTTGGGCAGCATTGCGTTGTCATCTATCATTGTCAACGGAAGACCCGATGCACAAGCAGAGGTGACCATTATCAGCGAACTTGAAGGGTTCACACTTGATGATGTGAAAAATATGTATCAGAATCTGCAATCGGATTTAATGAAAAACGCCCAACTGTTGAAAACGCGATTTGCAGCAGATCCCGTTTCTTCGATGAATAAGAAGCTTTATGCTGCAGGTTTCCTTGCTACGGTCATCAAATCCAGAACTGATGGTGGAAGTCCTGAATTGGTTGAAGGATGGAAGAAAAATGTGGGGTATATCCTTGGGCTGCCTGGGATGGAAATGGATAACATGGTTAAACTATACAATGGGTTTGAACACGGCAACATGAATCCTGATGATGCCTTTGTCATATTCGCATGGTTAAGCCAAGTGCAATATGCGTAAAACAACGAGCCGCAAGAGTTGATAAGAGTTACACAAAACTTACACCAGAGGAAGACCGGAGGAAGTCACCGTGCAGATCAGCCTTGACCCCAGCTGTGGAGAGCAAAGTAGTGAAACGGAAATGCATCGCAAACACCCACCCGACAAACGAATGACTAAGTTGTCGGATTATTTTGTATATTTGCAGTGTCAAATTAAAGGTTAAAGGGTTAATTGGTTCGAAGGTTAACTTCTAACTACTAACTACTAACTGCTAACTAACAAGCGGTTGCGCCCGACACGGATTAAGGGACTGGAATTATGAGCATGAGTAACAATAAATATCTGGAAACAGCAAAAATGGAAGATGACTTTTTCCGTTTTTTCATAGAAACGATGGTCGAGGAGATCGTGGTGAACAACAAACCTTTTGACAGGTATAAGAAGCAATTAGAGAAACTCTGTATGGCAGAAGGGGTGGATTACGATAACTTGGAATGTGACCTTGAAGATTTCATCGAAACGTTGCAAATAGGCCTGAAGGGTGATCCGTACGCGTCAACTTTAGGGATGGCTTTACTACTCCAAGATTGCGAAAAGTGTTATGTCAGCGAGCAGAAAGTAGAAGAAATCAGCAAGAAACTGTTATAATTTTGATACGTTATGAAAAAACTGCTGTCATTTATACTTTTTGCCTTCACATTCGCCGCCCCGGCACAGTCCGTAACAGTCTCAGGCGTGTTCGACTAAGACGAGGCGAAAGCCATGGTGCGCGCAATCAACAAGGCCAGGATGAACAAAGGTCTGAAAACCCTGAAAATGGAGCAAGGGCTTACCGATGCCACTATGCTGCGCGCAGCGGAATATTCCAGCCAATGCCTTCCTTTTGATGAAAATAAACCATCGTGACAACGAAAGACCTAACGGAAAGAAATTCAGCACTCTGATAGAAGAACACTACCCATGCCTCATTATATCGCGATGATAACTGCAACATTGTTTTACTGTTTTCCAATCATATCAATGCCAACTCTGTGATTCCATCTAAGAAATGGAAAGTAATAACACAAGTGGGCACTGCAAATGGAAAAAAGACTACATTTCTCACAAAAGAAGAAATCAACTCATACGAATTTCCGCAAACTGAAAAGCGTAAATACCATATACATTAAGGGTCATACGAGACCCAGCGAACAAGGGCCGTTCAGCATCTTACAAAAAATACAAGGAGAGTCTGAAAGGCGAAAATCTCGTAGAAGGTCATATAGAACCGATTTCCCACCCGCCCGAAAAATAATTCAGGTGATTGTCAAGAAAAAACATAATCTTCAACACCTCAGATAGTTACACAATCAAATAAATATTGTGTAATATTTCAACAACCTTGTTTTTCCTCCTCTCTCAAATTATTTTTACTGAATTTTTAAAAAAAAGACGAAACATTGATTATTTTTTATATCTTTGCAGCTGTTTTTTTGGAATGCTATTTTGCTTAATTGTAAACGATTTCCAGAAACCATTTTATTAATAAAAAGTTGCAAAAATTAAATATGAATTATAATTATTAAAATGCGATTGTTATGAAATTAAAAAAAGAAAAAGTGATGTTAGTGGACAGCAGTGACAATCTACGTCATGTGATCAAAGATTATTTGGAAATGTCCGGATATGACGTGATAGATTACAACGGAGGACTGGATGCAAACAAATCCTTCAACAAGGGGCTGTTTGACATTTGCATCATTGACGTGGCACTCAAAAACTACGACGGCTTCAAATTATTGCAAAACATGCGTAAGTTGGACAAGAACGTGCCTATTATCATCCTTTCCTCATATACCTCTAAGGAGGATCGCATCAAAGGGTTCACTTTGGGATGCGACGATTATATTACAAAACCTTTCAGCATCGAGGAATTGGGCTTACGTATGCAGGCCATCCTGCGCCGCTGCCAAAACAATGCTCCGCGTGAATATGTGAACGAGGATGAGGTCATCAAATTCGGCAATTTCTCCCTGAATTACACCGAAATGCAGCTGATCCACCCGAAAATCACACGCACGCTTACACGCAAGGAATGCGAACTGCTGAAGCTGTTGCTTGACCACAAGAACAAACTCGTCCCTCGCGAAATCATCCTCCGCGAAGTGTGGGGCGAAGACGACAACACCACGAGCCGCAGCATGGACGTGTTCATGACCAAACTCCGCGGCTATATCCTTGTCGATTACGAAGACAAAGTCCTGCCCAAGAAGGACGGCGAACGTAAAGTGAAATACAAAGACGGTTTCCAACCGACCGTGGAAATCTGCAATATCCACGGCACCGGCTTTATGATGAGAGTGCTTGAGAATTAGGACTTAAGACTTAAGACTTGAGACTTGAGACTTGAGACTTGAGACTTGAGATGTAAAGGATAATACAAATCTAAAGTCCTCAGTCCAAAGTCCTCAGTCTAAAGTATAAAACATAGATTAACGATTAACATGTCAAATATCGACAAACTATTTGCAAGCGTGGCTGAAAAAGGTCACGTGTGTGTCGGGTTGGACACCGATGTCTCTTACCTGCCAGACCATCTTGCACAACAATTCCCCAACATTGATGACGGGCTTTTTGCCTTCAACAAAGCCATCATCGACAGCACTCTGGACGTGAGTGCGTGCTATAAAGTACAAATCGCCTACTACGAAGCATACGGCATGGCCGGCTTGCGCGCCTACTGCCGCACCCTCGCCTACCTGCGCGAGAAGAAGGCCGTCATCATCGCCGACATCAAGCGCGGCGACATCGCCAAAACCGCCGAGATGTACGCCAAGGCGCATTTCACTGGTGAGTTTGAGGCCGACTTCATCACGCTGAGTCCGTATATGGGTCTCGACAGCTTGTCTCCGTATCTTCCTTATATTAAGGATAACGGCAAGGGCGTGTTCGTGCTTATCCGCACCTCTAACGAGGGCGCAAAGGATATCGAGTACCTGCCAACGGAGAACGGCAAGCGCGTCTATCATGTCGTGGGTGAGAAGCTGCAACAGCTGGGCAAGGACTTCATCGGCTATTGCGGTTACTCCGCCATTGGCGGCGTGATGGGCTGCACCCATCCTGACGAGGCCGCGGAAATCCGCAACATGCTCGACACCACCTTCTTCCTCATCCCCGGCTACGGTGCCCAAGGCGGCAAGGCCGAAGACATCGCCAAGTACCTCCGCAACGGCAACGGCGGCGTGGTCAACTCCTCCCGCGGCATCCTCCTCGCCTACCGCAAGCAGGAGAACGGTGCGGCAAACTTCGCCGACTGCGCCCGCGCCGAAGCCATCAGAATGAGGGACGATATAAGAAACTATCTGTAAAATCGTAAGCATACCCCCCTGCCCCCCTAAAGGGGGGTATTACGCCCCATAAACTCACCATCCTGTAATCTATAACTCCTAAACTCTAAACCTTTAAACTCTAACCCTCAATAACCAATAACCACTAACCAATAACCTTTCAAGAAATGGGTATATCAATGCAAATCCTCGGCCTTCTGGCCAGCCTGACGTTCTTAGTAATCACCCACGAACTCGGGCATTTCACTTTCGCGAAGCTATTCAAGACCCGCGTGGATCAATTCTACGTTTTCTTCAACCCTGGACTCTCGTTGATCCGGATGAAACGTTTCAACGGGAAGATGCACTTCAGCTTCTTTTCCGGAAAGGCGCCCGAAGAATGGGCCAACCATCCCGAATCCACCGAATGGGGACTCGGTTGGCTGCCCCTCGGCGGCTACTGCTCCATCAACGGCATGGTGGATGAGACCACCAAAGCCAGCGACTTGAGCAGCGAGGTGCATCCGTGGGAGTTCCGCGCGAAACCCGCATGGCAGCGCTTTTTCATCATCATCGGCGGCGTTTTGGTCAATTTCCTCACGGCTATCATTATATATATATTGATGTGCTTCACGTGGGGCAACGACTACATCCCGCTCGAAAACGCCAAATACGGTCTGGAATTCTCGCAAGAGATGCAAAATGCCGGCTTCCAAAACGGCGACAAAGTGCTCTTGGTTGATACCACGCATCCGAAGACCCTCGGCGACTTCGCCAACACGGTGCTTCTCGACAACGTGAAAACCGTGACGGTGGAGCGTGACGGAAAGGAAGTGGTCATCAACATCCCGAAAGACCTGCCCAGAAAGGTAGTTGGCGCGGGCAGCTCATCGCTGTTCTGCAACTACCGCATCCCGTTCGTCATCGACAGCGTGTTGGCAGGCACACCGGCGGAAAAGGCCGGATTGATGAAGGGCGACTCGCTCGTCGGCATCAACGACTCCGCGATGTTCTGCTTCTTCGATTTCAAAAACGTCTTCAACGAGAACAAGAACAACGAGTTGCAAATCGACTATATGCGTGGCGACAGTCTCTGTCACACGATGCTCACCCTCGACTCTGTCGGCAACATGGGCGTGGCCTACCGTCAGCCCTCCGACTTCTTTGACGTGGTGCATGTGGACTACACCTTCTGGCAGTCCATCCCGACTGGCATCTCACAGGGATTCAGCACGTTAGGCAACTACGTCAAGCAATTCAAGATCGTGTTCACGAAGGAGGGTGCCACGCAGTTGGGCAGCTTCCTGACCATCGGCAGCATCTTCCCGAAAGTGTGGGACTGGTACCGCTTCTGGAGCATGACTGCCCTTTTAGGCATCATCCTCGCCTTCATGAACATCATCCCGATTCCGGGTCTCGACGGCGGCTACATCCTCTTCATCCTCGTGGAGATGATCACCGGCAAGAAGCCCTCCGACAAGTTCCTCAGCGTCGCCAACACCATCGGCTTCGTGCTGCTCATCGCCCTGATGGTCTATGCGTTAGGGCTGGACTTCCGACGGTTCATCTTCAAATAATGTAGAATGAAGAATGTAAAATGTAGAATAATTCTGAATGATGAATGATGAATGTTGAATAATGAATAATGAATGGGTCGAAGGACCATTCCCCCCTTTAGGGGGGATGCCCGAAGGGCAGGGGGGTAAATAAGCAGCCCCGAAGGGGCAAGACGCGCGAAGCGCTAATGACCCCACACAAGCGAAGCGCAGTGTGGGGCCAGTAAACCGAAAACCGAAAACCGTATGAACAACGACGAACTCAAAACCGAAATCGCTCGCCTGAAACGCGAGAAGAACGCCATCATCCTGGCGCATTACTACACCCTGCCCGAAGTGCAGGAAGTGGCCGACTTCGTGGGCGACAGTCTGGGACTGGCCCGCAAGGCCGCCGAAACGCAGGCCGACATTATCCTCTTCGCCGGCGTACATTTCATGGCGGAAACGGCCAAAATACTCAACCCCACGCGCAAGGTGCTCGTGCCCGACATGAGCGCGGGCTGCTCGCTGGCGAACAGCTGCAAAGCCGAAAAACTCGCCGAATTCAAGGCGAAACACCCCGACCACAAAGTGCTGGCGTACGTCAACTGCACGGCAGCAGTGAAAGCCCAGTGCGACCTAATCGTCACCTCCGGAAACGCCCTGAAGCTCGTCAACCAGCTGCCCAAGGACGAGAAGATCATCTTCGTGCCCGACGGCAACCTCGGCGACTACATCAACCGGATGACGGGCCGCGAAATGCTCCTGTGGGACGGTGCCTGCTGCGTTCACGACCACTACGAGGTGGAGGATCTGGAGAAAGCCAAGGCAGAGCATCCCGACGCCATCGTGGTGGCGCACCCCGAGTGCCGCCGCGAGCTGCTCGAGAAGGTAGATTTCATCGGCTCCACCGCCGCCATGCTCAACTACATCAGTGAAAGCGATGCCAAAGAGTTCATCGTCGTCACCGAGAGCGGTATCATCTACGAGATGCAGAAGCGCAACCCTGACAAGAAGCTCTACACGCTCTACAACGGCGCGGTCAAGCACGACTGCGTGAACATGAAGAAGAACAATCTCCTGAACATCTACGCCGCCCTCCTCGAAGAGCAGCCGGAGCTCATTATGGACGAGGAGCTGCGGAAGAAGGCACTTGTGCCGATACAAAGGATGTTAGAGATGAGCTAACAATATGCGAATCTGACTAAACAATTAAAAAAATATGAAAGTACATTTTATCGCCATAGGGGGCAGTGCGATGCACAATCTCGCCATTGCATTGAAAATCAAAGGTTTCGATGTAACCGGATCAGATGATGAGATTTTTGACCCCGCCAAAGGACGACTGGCCAAATATGGGATTCTTCCTGAGAATATCGGTTGGCACCCAGAACGAATCACATCGGACCTGGATGCGGTCATATTGGGAATGCATGCACGGGAAGACAATCCTGAACTTTTAAAAGCCAAAGAGTTGAATATCAAGATTTATTCTTATCCCGAATACCTCTACGAACAGAGCAAAGACAAAATCCGTGTGGTGGTTGGCGGCAGCCATGGCAAAACCACTATCACTTCCATGATTATCCATGTGCTGCAGCATCACCAAATTGACTGTGACTATATGGTAGGCGCACAGTTAGAGGGTTTTGAAGTGATGGTCCGCTTGTCCGACACAGCCAGAATGATGATCATCGAGGGGGACGAGTACCTCACCTCCCCTATCGATCGCCGCCCGAAGTTCCATGTCTATCAACCGACCATCGGCATTATCAGCGGCATCGCATGGGATCACATCAACGTATTCCCCACTTTCGAGAACTATGTGCAGCAATTCGAGATTTTCGCCAAAATGATCCCGCAAGACGGGCAACTGATATATTGTCAAGAGGATGCAGAACTTCAAAAACTTGGCGGAAAAATAACAAACACTACCTGCAAACCCTACGGCATACATCCTTACTTTATTGAAGAGGGCATCACCTACCTCAAAACCGACGGACAGCCAGTGCCTCTGCAGATCTTCGGCAAACACAACCTGATGAACATCAATGCCGCTCGTCTCGCTTGCAACGCATTAGGAGTGAGCGATGCACAGTTTTACGAGGCAATCGCCACCTTCAAGGGAGCCTCAAAACGCCTTGAGCTGGTCGCTAAAAACGCTGAATGCGCTGTGTACAAAGATTTCGCGCATTCTCCCTCAAAACTCAAAGCTACCATCAACGCTGTTCGCGAACAATACCCCGACCGCAAATTGGTGGCCTGTATGGAACTGCACACCTTCAGCAGCCTTACGGAGCAGTTTCTACAGCAGTACCAACATGCTATGGATGAGGCTGATACGGCCTTTGTGTATTACTCCCCTGCTGCTGTACAGCACAAGAAACTGCCTCCTATCTCCCCCGACATGATTTTCAAGGCTTTCCAACGAGAGGATTTACATATTTTTAATGACTCCAACGCACTGAAAAACAATCTGTTAAATATGGATTGGCATCACACCGTATTGCTTTTGATGTCCTCCGGTAATTTTGATGGAATTAATTTGAACGAGTTCGGAGAAAAAATTGTACTTTTGCCGGCTTAAAAAAAGAGAAAAAAAATTCAAAAAATAATAAAAAACAAACAACAAAAAACAATTGACAATGAAAAAGTTAGGTTTATTATTGTTAGCGGTTTTGACCTGTCTGGTTTGTCTTGCACAACCGGAAATCAAGTTTGAAAACACCACCTACGATTTCGGCAAAATCAAAGAAGAAGGTGGCAAAGTCACGGGCAAGTTCATCTTCACCAACGTCGGCAACGAGCCGTTGGAGCTGACCAATGTGCGTCCCGGATGCGGTTGCACGGCGGCCAACTATTCCAAAGGAGCCATCGCTCCCGGTGAACAGGGCTATATCGAGGCCACTTATAACCCGTACAACAGACCCGGCGCTTTCAACAAGAACATTCGTGTGACAACCAACGAGCCGCGTTTCACGGAAAACGAAAAAGCCACGCCCCACATGATTTTCATCAAAGGCGAAGTCATCAAACGCCCCCCGACAGAGTTTGAAAAAGCTGGTTACACCAAATCCGCCGGTATGTTGCGTATCAAAGAGCCCAATGTCGCGCACAACCTGCTGAACACGGAGACCTCCATTGACACGTTCTATGTCCGCAACTTCTGGAACAAACCTGTTTCCTTCAAACTTGAAAAAGCGCAAGATTTCATTTCCGAGATCTATCGTAATTTCGGAGCCGAGTTGATGCCCGGCCAGGAAGGTTTCTTCGTCCTGAAATACGACGCTTCCAAACGCAAC
This sequence comes from Bacteroidales bacterium, assembly GCA_017525245.1. GTDB lineage: Bacteria > Bacteroidota > Bacteroidia > Bacteroidales > WCHB1-69 > F23-D06. The sequence goes on from JAFXTE010000054.1 coordinate 25,623, forward strand.
GGCTTCGGTCAGTTGAAAGATGCCATCGCATTCCAGACCAACGACTCCATCGAACCCATAAAGCGCGTCCACTACGCAAACAACATTCAGGAGGATTTCTCCAAGTTGTCAGCAAAGCAACTGAAAAACGCTCCGGTCTGTGTTATTCCCACTGATTCCGTTGGCATCGGCAATATCCAGAAAAACATGTCCAGAACCCAAACAATACAAGTGACGAACACCGGTAAATCCCCGTTGATTATCAGAAGTCTGTCAACCAGCGTCCCTATGTTCAGCGCAACCGCCAACCCGATGACCATCCCTGCCGGCGGATCAGCTGAAATCACTATCACGCTTAAGGCTCCGAATCGCCCCAGCAACCAGAACGCCACGTTGGACATTATCACCAACGATCCCGCAAATCCGGTTCGCACAATAAAACTCACTGCGAAAATCCTGTAAGTTAAAACAACTTAATAAAAAAAGAGGGAAATGAATGTTTCCCTCTTTTTTTTGTACAAACACAACGCCCCCCTCTTCTTCGCCTCCTGTTTCATCGTAAAATCTCCGCCCAACCTACTTGGAAGCGTCGACTACTAAGCCGCGCCGGCTCGCCCAAATAAAAAAAAAACTTCCTCCCCAACTGCAACCTTTTGAACTTTTTGCGTCATATAGTGCGGAAAAACATTATTTTTGCCGTGCTGTTTTCCCATTGCGGCGTTCACCGGACTTCGCGCCGCTTCTGGCAACTGCACGAAAAAAGAGACAGAGAAGTCCCGATAAAATGATGAAAAAAATCACCATCCTCTTGCTGACCTTTTTGGCTTTCGCCGGGTACAGCCAAGCCCAAACCGATGTGCTCTCCGCAGCGCAGAAGCTGATCGACACGAAAAAGTACGAGTCCGCGTATGTCCTGCTGGACAAAGACGACCCCGACAACGAGAAACCCGAGGTCGTGCTGATGAAAGAGGATATCGTGCTCAACTACTTTGTTTCCAGCATCATGCACCAGGCCTTTGCACTCAAGGATTTGAAAAAGAACGAGGATGTCATGGATTATCGCGGCAAAAACGGCTCGTTCAGCATGTTCTCGTTTCCAGTCGATAGCGTCCTGCTCAAGCTGATTGCCGCCCAACCAGACAACTGCAAGCTGTACCGCGGTCTCGCCTTCTACTACAACGAGGTGCTGAACAAATACGGCGGCTGGCTCGGGGACGAGGAGGAGCTGACGCAAAAGATCATCGACAACAGCAAGAAAGCCATTGACGGCGGATGCGGGGACTACATCACCTATCACAACATGGGAGTGGCACTGCTGACGCAGGAGGAAACCGTTCAGAGCATCCCATACCTCAAGAAGGCCACCGAACTGGAACCCAAAAAGGCGGACGCACACTACAACTTGGCATACGCCTACCTGTTCACGGACCAGCTCGACAATGCCTTACCGCAAGCCAAAACCTCTTACGACCTCTACAAGGACAAGGACCTCAAAGGGGACGCCGCCCGCATGACCGGACAAATCCTGATGGAAAAAAGCGACTATCGCAATGCCTTGAAATATTTTGAAACGGCGGACAAGCTCATTCCGAACGACTACTACAACCTGTCGCCCCTGCTGCGCCTCTACTTAGTCACCGGCAACCAGAAGGCGCCCTCGACGGCCAAGAAACTGTTCGAACTCGCCCCCGAAAACCCGACCATTTACCAGGCCATGGTGGAGGCATACCGATTCGCCGACAGGGAGCCCGAACTCGTCCGTTTTTACAAGGCGCAGCTGCCGAAATACGTGAACAACGACATGGTTTTCGGCAACCTGCACTTCTACTTGGGCACCCTCGCGATGGAGCACGACAAAGCCGCCGCCAAGGAGTATTTCCTGAAAGCCAAAGAGATTTTCGGGCACGTGTACGACAAAGACCACTACGTGTTCGAGGTAATCGACAACGCATTGGAGGGCCTCTAAGGTTCCTGATGCCATGCCCGCGAGCGGAAAAGCCAAAAACGAATTCCAATCGCAAAAAACTCGCCCAACCTACCGAAATTTTTCGTATATTTGCAGGTTTTTTGAAGAAAAGTAAAACCATTAATAATGAGCGAGTTAGAAAATAAGATTGAGAAAGAAGAAACCTACGGTGCAGGTAATATCCAGGTTTTGGAAGGACTTGAGGCCGTGCGGAAACGTCCCGCCATGTACATCGGCGACGTCAGCGACCGCGGACTGCACCATCTGGTTAACGAGGTCGTCGATAACTCCATCGACGAGGCCCTCGCCGGATTCTGCACCAACATTGAAGTCAAGATATTAGAAGGCAACGCCATCAGCGTGCTCGACAACGGGCGCGGCATCCCCACCGACATGCATCCCAAGGAGAAACGCTCCGCACTGGAGGTCGTCATGACCGTCCTGCACGCCGGCGGCAAGTTCAACAAGGATTCCTACAAGGTCTCCGGCGGTCTGCACGGCGTCGGCGTCTCCTGCGTGAACGCCCTCTCCAAGCACCTCACCGCCGAGGTCTTCCGCGACGGGCTCCACTTCATCCAGGAATACGCCTACGGCAAGCCCCTCTACCCTGTGAAAGTGCTCGGTTCCAGCGACTACCGCGGCACCAAGATCACCTTCCTGCCCGACGATACCATCTTCCACACCACCGTGTATGAGTTCGACCGCCTCGCGCACCGTCTCAAAGAGCTGGCCTACCTGAACAAGGGCATCCACATCTCCATCGAGGATCTGCGCAAGACCAACGAGGACGGCAGCCATCCCAAGGAGATCTATTATTCCGAGAACGGTCTGCGCGACTTCATCATGCACCTCGACGAAGGCCGCACCAAGATCACGTCGCAGCCCATCTACATTGAGGGTGAAAAGCAGGGTGTGCCCGTGGAAGTCGCCATGCAGTACAACGATTCCTTCACTGAAAACATCCACTCTTACGTCAACAATATCAACACGATAGAGGGCGGCACGCACCTCACGGGCTTCCGCCAGGCGCTCACCCGCACCCTCAAGAAATACGCCGATGACAACAAGCTGCTCGACAAGCTGGAAAAGGCCAAGATCGAGATTTCCGGCGACGACTTCCGCGAAGGCCTCACCGCCATCATCTCCGTGAAGGTGGCAGAGCCGCAGTTCGAAGGCCAGACCAAGACCAAACTCGGCAACAGCGAGATTGCTGGTGTGGTGAACCAGATGGTAGGCGAAATGCTGACCAACTACTTGGAGGAGAACCCAAGAGACGCGAAGTCCATCGTTGACAAGGTGGTACTGGCTGCCCAGGCGCGCCACGCCGCCCGCAAGGCGCGCGAACTCGTGCAGCGCAAGACCGCCTTCAGCGGTTCCGGACTGCCCGGCAAACTTGCCGACTGCTCTTCCAAGGACGCGACAAAATGCGAGCTCTTCCTCGTGGAGGGTGACTCCGCAGGTGGCACCGCCAAGCAGGGGCGCGACAGCCATTTCCAGGCCATCCTGCCCTTGCGCGGTAAAATCTTGAACGTGGAGAAAGCCATGCAGCACCGCGTTTTCGAAAGCGAGGAAATCAAGAACATCTACACCGCCCTTGGTGTCACCATCGGCACTGAAGACGACAGCAAGGCGCTGAACATGTCCAAACTGCGCTACCACAAGGTCATCATCATGACCGATGCCGATGTCGATGGAAGCCACATCGCCGCCTTGATCCTCACCTTCTTCTTCCGCTACATGCGCGAGCTCATCGAACAGGGCCACGTCTATCTCGCCACCCCGCCGTTGTACGGCGTGAAGAAGGGCGACAAGCTGCAGTATGCCTGGACCGACGAGCAGCGCGACCGCCTCACGGCCGAAGCATCTGTCGGCGGCCGCAAGGTGCATGTGCAACGCTACAAAGGTCTCGGTGAAATGAAGGACGACCAGCTGTGGGACACCACCATGGATCCCGCTCAGCGTCTGCTCCGCCAGGTCACCATCGAGAACGCCGCCGAAGCCGACCGCATCTTCTCCATGCTCATGGGCGATGAGGTTCCGCCGCGCCGCGAGTTCATCGAGCAGAACGCCACCTACGCCAACATCGACGCGTAGTGCAATGCTGAATTATGAATGCTGAATGCTGAATAATAAACGTAAAAAAACAATATACTAAATACAATTCCTTGAGCAGTCCCGGCAGGGACAAGAGCTTGGTAGAACAACGTTTCATACGAGATTGAACCATCATGGAAGAACCCGAAGCAATCATCAACAACGAGCCCGAAGTCATCACGACAGAAAACGAACAACCGACGCCCGAGACGGCCATCCCTGCTGATGTCATCTCCTTCAAGCATGTGAACATCGCCCACAAGAAGTTGCGGGTGTTGACCGACATCAGCTTCTCCATCAAGCAGGGAGAATTCGTTTATCTGATCGGCAAGACCGGTTCAGGAAAGTCCTCCATTCTCAAAACCCTCATTGGCGAGCTCAAGCCTGAAGGCGAGGAGGCCATGATGATCGGCTACGACCTGCTGAAACTGAAAACGAAGCAGATACCCGAGATGCGCAAGAAAATCGGCATGGTGTTTCAGGACTACCAACTGCTACAGGACCGCACTATCATTGACAATCTGATGTTCGTGCTGCGCGCAACCCGTTGGAAAGACAAAAACGCCATGCTCAACCGCTGCGAGGAGGTTCTCGCGTTGGTCGGGTTAGAGACCAAGGACTTCAAACTTCCGTCACAGCTCTCCGGCGGCGAACAGCAACGCGTCTGTATCGCTCGTGCCCTGCTCAACACCCCCGATTTGATTCTCGCCGACGAGCCCACTGGCAATCTCGACCCCATCACTGCCGAGGAAATTTTCCAGGTCTTTCACCACATCAACCAAGCGGGCACCACCGTGTTCATGGCCACCCACAATTTCGCCATGATTGACAAATTCCCCTCGCGCGCCATCTGCGTGGAAGATGGAAAGTTGATCGATTCACTTGTTTAGAATGGTTATTGGTTATAGGTTATTGGTTATTGAAGGTTAATGGTTATTGAAGGTTAATGGTTATTGAAGGTTAATGGTTTATGGTTAAAATAGTCTAAGTTTAAGTCTAAGGTTTAATAGCCAATAGCCAAAAGCTAAAAGCTAAAAGAATGCTCTCGATATTAATCCCCACATATAACGTAAATTTACATCCGCTTATATCTGAATTACAGCCGCAACTCAATGATTGCCAGATAGAATATGAAATCATCATTGAAGATGACTTGTCTTCGGACGAGTCCATACGGCATCACAATTCGATGTTGGGCGAGATGGATCATATCACCTACATTGAACACACAGATAATCTCGGAAGATCTAAAAGCCGCAATCATCTGGCCGACATTGCAAAATACCCTTACCTTCTTTTCATAGACTGCGATGCCCGGATGAAGCGGAAGACATATATATCTGATTATCTGATATATATAAACGAAAAGCAATTAGAAGGGCAAATGTTTGCAGTGTCCGGAGGGCTGTCCTACCACTTGGTCAGTCCATCCAAAGAGCAACGGCTGCGGCACAAGTACGGTATTTGTCGTGAGGTGCGCCCAGCATTCGTGCGCAACAGGCATCCCCATCAGAATTTCACGCCCTTTAATTTGCTGATTTCCAAATCCGTGTTCGAAATTTGCCGTTTTGATGAAACGCTGACTGAATATGGCTACGAGGACACCTTCTTCGGGATGGCTCTGGAAGAAGCCGGCGTCCCCGTTTGGCATATCGACAACGAACTTTATCATGATGGGGTGGACAACAACAAAGACTTTCTACGCAAAATAGAGGCCAGCGTCCGGAATCTGGACAAACTCAACCGCGAAGGCAAGGTGGACGAGCGTTTCCTGGCGCAGAGCCGACTGCTACAGACCTGGAAACGGTACACCGAATCCTCGGCTTCCTCCCTAATCTTCAAGACCTTGAGACTATTGCGACCACTTATCACCAAACTGATGATGAACGCCAACAGCCTCAAAGCCATGGACTTATACAAACTTTTGCTATTTGACGAGCTGCAACATACCCAAGCCTAAGTCAATGTCTAAGCCAAAAGCAAACAGCCAAAAAAAACTGCACACCGAACAAAAAAAATATTACTTTTGCACTTTCAATCTAAAAATTTACAGCTATGGGATTTATCAAAGAATTTAAGGAATTTGCGTTGAAAGGCAACGTAATGGACATGGCCATCGGTGTGATTATCGGCGGCGCATTCGGTAAAATCGTCACTTCATTAGTGAACGACATCCTCATGCCTCTGATTGGCGCACTTATCGGCAACGTCAATTTCACGACCTTGTCGGCAACGCTCCGCGCTCCGCAGCTCAACGACGCTGGCGAAGTGGTGAAAGAAGCCGTGACGCTGAACTATGGTAACTTCATCCAAGTGACCATCGACTTCTTGATTGTGGCGTTGTGTATCTTCGGCGTGATCAAGCTGATCAACAAGGCCACCAGCTTAGTGAAGAAACAAGAAGAGGAAGCTCCGGCTCCGGCTCCCGAACCAAGCGCTGAAGAGAAGCTGCTCACCGAAATCCGCGACCTGCTGAAGACCAAGTAAGGTCTTTCGCCTGATCAAAACGACAAAGCCCGGAACAAACGCCGGGCTTTTTTTTTGCACAAAAATGCTATTTTTGCCGCCGAAAGAATTTGTAAATTCAATTCGATAACATATAATAATATTGATACAATGACAAGGGTACGAAAAACAACAATCATTTTCAGCCTAATGCTGCTGTGCGCGACAGGATTCGCGCAGCAGAGAACCGATTCCGTGCATGTGGCGCACTATGACATCAACCTGTCGGTGGTGGACTTCACCACTAAGGTGATAGATGGCTATACCGACATTTCTGTAGTGTCCAAAATCGGCAATCTCACTCAGGTTCGTCTCGACCTGATGGCACTGACGACTGATTCTGTCAAGGTCAACCAACAGACGGTCAACTTTTCGCACATCGGACAGTCGCTCCTCGTGAACGTTCCTGCAATGCAGAGCGGAGATTCGGCATTGATTCGTGTTTACTACCATGGTGTTCCCACGCACGACGGATATTTCGGAGGTTTCTACTTTAACGGTGGCTATGCCTACAACGTGGGGGTTGCCCTGAGCGACATCCCGCACTCCTACGGACGCTGTTGGTACCCCTGTTTGGACGAGTTCACTGACAAGTCCTCCTACGCTTTCCACATCCGCACATTGGGCAACCACAAGGCGATTTGCAACGGTCTGCTGACCGACTCGCTTACCATGGCCGACAGCACACGGTTATGGACATGGCAGCTCAACGAAGTGATTCCGGCCTATCTGGTCTCCATGGCTGTGGGCGACTATCTTTGCTATGCCGACACGTTCCACGGGATGGAGGCGACCATCCCCATCAACATCTACGCTGCTCCTAACATATACCCAAACATCGGAGCATCTTTCGTTCACCTGAAAGACGTTTTGCGCAACTACGAACAACATTTCGGCCCATATCGCTGGCCGCGTGTGGGTTACGTTTGCGTGGGGATGACTGGCGGCGCCATGGAACACGCCACCAACATCGCCCTGCCCAATGCGGCGGTAAACGGCACGCTTTCATACGAAGGCACCATCATGCACGAACTCTTCCATCATTGGTTCGGTGACCTGATCACCTGCGAGCAGCCCGAAGAGATGTGGATTAACGAGGGCTTCGCCGACTATTCCGAAGCTATGGTCCAAGAGTGGCTCTACAACACGGAAACCACTGATGCATACGCAAATTATATTCGCAGCGAGCATATTTCCACACTGCAAAACATAGCCCAACAAGATGGCGGACTATATGCCTTGGATGATGTTCCGCAGAATCACACCTACGGAATGCACTCCTACCAAAAAGGCGGCCAAGTCATACACACTCTGCGCTATTACATGGGAGACTCTCTGTTTTTCAACTGCTTAAGCCAGCTTTTGACACATTATGCCTATCAGAACATCAATTCCGAGGAGTTTTTTACCTACTTGTCACAGGTTTCCGGCATGAATCTGATGAATTTCTACGAAGACTGGATTCACCAGCCTGGTTTCCTGGATTTTGAAGTTGAGAGAATCCGTGACCTTAGTTGCGGCATATATTCAGTACTTGTTCGCCAAAAGGGGTACGGGACAAATCATTTGGGAACGCAAGTACCCGTGGATGTCACATTCGTTTCCAACGACATGCAATTCTACACGCTTGAGAAACAACTGATCATCGAAGACTCCACTGACCTGTTACTCCATTCTCCATTCCGGCCCGCATTTGTCATATTAGACATTAACGGGAAGTTGTCGGATGCCACCATCGATGAGATGGAAAAGGTGACATCCACCGGAAATGTCGCCTTTTCAGATGCCTATTGCAGTGCGCAAATCGACCAATTGTCAGACACCGCCTTGATATATGTCGCGCATCATCTCGTGGCGCCCACTGCTCCAAACCCGCTGCCAGACGGCTACTACCAATATTCCAGAACACACTATTGGACAGTGAATTATGCGGGATCAGATCCTATAGGGAGCTGGAAGTTCAAGCTCCATCGAGCCGCTGGCCAGTTGGATGCCGACCTTTTTGAGAACGATTACACCTTTGACAATCTGAAGCTGATGTATCGCCCCGACGGCCAATCAGCTTGGACACCTGTTGCATATACCCGCTCTGGCAGTCCATACAACTCCACCATTACAACTGAATTGCTGTCTGGGCAATACTGCTTCGCCATGGCCGAAGAGGGGCTTTCTGTAAATGCTTTTGACACAACGCCGTTCAAATTGTTTCCCAATCCTGCAAAAAATACGATTACACTATGTTCAGATGTGTCAAAAGTTGACAAAGCCGTCATTTTTGACACTCTCGGACATAAAATCAAGACCGTGAAAATCAATTCAAGCACCCAAATTATTGACATAAATAATTTAACTACAGGAAATTACATTATAGTATTGTATCATAAAGGGAAATCGGTGTCACGGGAGATGTTTGTGAAGGCGTAAACATTTTTTTCAAAATTGTTGGAGATATTCAAAAAAAGTGTATTTTTGCCGCGTCTTTTTGAGACACCAAACATGGCGGTTGTAGCTCAGTTGGTTAGAGTACCGGATTGTGGTTCCGTGGGTCGTCGGTTCGAATCCGACCTGCCGCCCGAAAGTCTCACAAAACAATAAAAATCAGCGGATTACGGACAGTTTCCGCTGATTTTTTGCGTTTGAATCGGGACAGAATCGGGACAAACTGAATTTTTGTGTTTTGCTGAGCAAGACCCAAAAAAAAAATGTCAAATTCATCGAACAGATTAGCCGTATCTTCGGCGTATTCAGCTGTCAATTATCTGCCAGCGACACTCAAAACAAACAAATCGGGATGGCTCATCGAGTACTACGTGGAAAACCCACAGACTCAAGAATTAGCTCGAAAAAGGATTAAGTTACAACGTCTCCTAAATCGTTATTCCACAAAAGGAGAAGCAAAAAAGCACATCAACAACATCATCGTGGCACTGAACATGAAGTTGTCCACAGGATGGAACCCTTACTTCCAGGGCGAGGAATCCAGATACTACACTCCCCTACTCGAAGTTTTGGAGGAATACAAGGAGGAGGTTGTAAAGGAGCACCGCAAATCCACCGCCAATTCTTACGTTTCCTTTGCCAAAATATTCGGTGAATGGATAGCAAAGGTTTCCCCTAACATCTACTGTTCCTTAGTGTCCCACAGCATGATAGTCCAGTTCATGGATTACATCCAAAGAGAACGGGAAGGGCGTGATGGAGATATTTCGGCACGTACTTATAACAACTATATCAAAAACGGCAGTGCTTTTTTTACATGGATGATGGACAAATGCTACTGCAAGGAAAATCATTTCCAAAAAATCAAGTCCAAAAAAGTGACTGAAAAGAAGCGTGTTCTCATACCCAATGACAAACGTGTTGCAATTCAGAAATACCTTATGGAGAACAATGTCGCTTATCTCGCATTTTTGGAAATGATTTATGGGGCATTGTTGAGGCCTCACGAATTACTCATGCTCAAAGTCGGGTATATATCGTTGTCAGACAAGACAATAACCATTCCCCCTGAAGTCTCCAAAAACGGCAAACGACGCATAATCCCAATGACCAAAGAGATTGAGCAACTTCTTATCAGAATGAATGTTCATAATGCTCCGCCGGAATACTATCTATTCAGCAACAATCAGAAACCTGGCAAAAAACAGGTTTCCGCAAGATACTTCAGAAAATTCTGGGACAAAATACGTAAAAAATTCGACCTGCCAATGGAGATGCAGCAGTATTCGCTGCGCGATACGGGCATCACGGAAATGCTCAAGAACGGACTCGACCCGCTCTCCGTCAAGCAGCTGGCCGACCACTACTCCCTCTCAATGACCACCATCTATTCCAATCATGCCGACCCGCACCTCAAGGAGCTGATTCGGGAGAAGGCACCTGGGTTCACGTCGGACAAGGTGCGGAGCTAAAGCACCACCCTCCGTTTCGCGGCCTCCACTTCGGCGGTAACGGATTCGCCGCCCTCGGTGAACTGGAAGGTGATTTTGACGGGCAGGCTCTTCACTCCGGCGACAAGCAGCCAGCGGGTGTGGCTCTGCGCCCGCCCGTCCTGCGGCTTGAGCAGCCGCCAAAGGTTGAGGAACTCCGACAGCGGCAGCAGGAAGCGGTAGCGCACTTTCTCGTAGTTGGCAAGGAAGTCCAGCCACGGACTCACCCACAGCTGCCCCACGGAGTTGTCCCCTTGGACGGTCAGCGAAACGCCGTCAAGGGGGGCGCCGTAGCGGGAGTGCCGTGTCGGCTGCGCCACCTCTATGAACGGGTTGCCCGCCTGCGGGATTTCAAGCCTCCGGCTTCCAAGATACGTCTCCAGCACCATCGGGAAGTCCGTGTTCCCCGTGTCGAAGACTGGGCTGCAGCCAGCCTGCTCGATGCGCATGACAAACTCGGGGTGTTCGGACTTCGCGTCCGTGATCTCCATCACGGGAACTTTCAGCGTAGGTGTGATGCTCTCCTCGTCTCCCTCCCCCGCTTCAAGGGTCTGGTCGGCACCGCCCAGCGGATTCCACTGGAACACCCAGTTGGCGATGCTGTCGCCCTCCCGCTCCGCCCTGCGGTAGCGGTTCTCGTTCTCCACGAAACATACCTTGCCGAAATTGGCCGAAGCGTCGGGAAGCTGGTCGGCGGTCGGTACTGGCGGCAGCAGCTTGGTGCTGTCGTTCTCGTCTGTGGTCACGCCCTCCAGCTTGAACACGTACTTCCGCTCATCGGTCTTCTCTATGGCGGTCTCGCCGTCCACGGCGTATGCCGTGAGGTCGAGGCACTTGGATTTCTCCAAGATGTCGCGGACGAAGGCGAACTCCGCTCTCCTGGTCGTGGAGTCAAGGAAGAGGGCGAGGCCGAAGGTCTTGCACAGCGTGCCGATGAAGTCGGCGTTGGTCATGTCGGGGACGTGCTCGCCGTAGCGCAGCCTGTCGGCGAAACAGTTATAGACCTTGTTGTAGGCCGTCACGTCCGCTGTTATCGGCACGCGCTCGAAATCTTTGATCACCAGCATTTGCCCGTAGCCGCCGACTTCCTCCATCATCCCCCTGCACTTTGCGAAAGCAAACATATACATCTGGTTGGCTCTCATGTCGTTGACCGTGAAGTCAAACGTTATCTCGTAGAACCCCGCCCCGGCATAGCCGAACGAGGAGAGATGCTGGGACTTGAACGACTTCACATAATATGGCGTGTACCAGTGGCCGAACAGCGAATCCATGTCGTCCCAATTCCCGTAGAGATTGGAGGCCGTGGCTTTCCACAGGTTGTTGAGCCTGTCGGTCATCATGAACACCAGCGCCTCCTCGTAGTGTTTGGTCACGGTGCTGCCGTTCTCCTCCACCTCCACGGAGCCGTTCTGCACCACGTTGGCGGGCAGGTATGTTCTGACAACCACGTGGAAATGGTGCGTGCCGTCCGACCTTGGATAGAAAAGATACTGCTCGTTGCCGTCCGAATCGGTGAACGGCTGCATCATCGGGGGCATCCCCGAAAACATGATGTGGTAGTAATCCACGGAGGGCGTGATTTGCGCACGGAATGCGGCCTCCTCGGTGAACTGCGTGAGCAGCCCGTCCATGGCGCGGAGACTCTGTGAATAAATCTTGGCGGTGTCGGGGCTGTCAAGGAAGCCGCCCTCAGCCAGATACCCCCCGTTCGCCACCACCCTGCCCAGCAGCCATGTGAGCTGAAGGGCTGGGCAGAAGGCGAAGCTGTTGGGGTTGTCGGCAAGACGGTTGTTGAACACCCGCACGCCGCGGTTTCCCGGTCTCTCTTCAATCACATCGCCGTTGGCGTTGAAGAAGAGGCGGTTGATGTAGCAGCGGTCAAGCCCGATGTTGTCGTTGGTGTTCAGCGAGGCCTGGATGCCGCTGGCATTCTCCGGCGCGTTGTCGTACTGCGTGAGGAACCAGCCGAAGTCATTGTTCCCGCTGCCGTAGAAAGTCGTGTCCAGGAACAGCGGGAACTTGACCACGGAATCCGAATTGAGGGTGGACTTGAGGAACTCAAGCCATTTGGCGTTGTGTTCCGAAGCGTTTTGGCTGATGACAACATCGTCGCCGTAGTCGTTCTCTTTCAGCTTTTTGTCCGCGAAACCCACAGGCCACGGGTTGATGACCAGCCCGCAGGAGTAGGTCGTCATGGTCGCCTTTTGGATGTAGAGGTCGCCGCGTGCAATCTCAATCCCTCCCGCCTTGACGGTGCAGGCGTACTTCTTGAGCCGCTGCACATAGACGAAGCGGGCGTGGCGGAACACCGTGTCGTTGCTCTGCGCGGGCACATCGAAGGTAAACATCACATCCCCCTCCACCCCGTCGGTGGAGAAGAGGCTGCTGTTCACCTCCATCTGCAGGGAAGTCCCCCGCTTGATGTGCAGCGCGTTTCCGTTGACCTCTATCGTCAGCATCAGGAGAAGGAGTATTCGTAAACGACTTTCACGCGGTGCACCGTGATGGCGGTGCTGTTGACCTGCAGTTTGCCGCCCTCGATGGCGAATGTCACGCCCTCGTTGACGATGGCGATTCCGTCTTTCGCGATGGTGAAGGCGATGACGTTGACCAGGTTCGTGGCGTTGATTTTATCGTCAAGGGTGAGTGCAGTGGGTTTCTTGAGGATGGAGAGGTCGTTGTAGGTTACGACCTTGAGGCACTTGTCCTCAAGGTTGCTGTGGAGGTTTGAAAGGTTCGAGGCGTTGCTGTTGGCGGTGGTGTTGGCGGTGTTCGCCAAATCGTAGGCGGTCTTGACCGCCTTGGCGGTTGCCGCCAGCGCCTCGGAGGTGCTGTTCACCGCGCTGGTCAGCTTGGTGACGCCGTACTTGGAGGTGGAAGCAAGGTTGACGGTGGTACTGGTCACCGATGTCCCGTCCGTGAGGACGACGGTGATTTTCGGACCCGCCGAGGAGGTGCCGTCTGTCAGCGTGACGGACTGCACCTTGGTGTCGGAGTCCGCCGGAAACAGTTGCTGGATGAGGGTGGCGAGACCCTCCACCTGGTCGGCGCTGGTCTTCGGATAGAGGATGTCGTAGTCGGGAGCGCCGTTCACCATCTGTCCGTTGAAGGCCTCCTGCTGGTATTTGATGATCTGTCCCATGAGGTTTGAGTTTTGGTGAGTTATTGGGTTAGTTATTTGATGACGCGCAGGTACTGGTCGTTGAGCTTCAGCACCTCGTGTTTG
>JAFXTE010000055.1 GCA_017525245.1 Bacteroidales bacterium
CGAGGAAAAGCATCGTAAATTCGAAGAGGATTTGAAGAAATCCCGAGAAGAGTTTGATGAAAGTCTCAGGAAGTCCCAAGAGAAGGACGAGGAAAGGCATCGCAAGTTTGAAGAGGAACTGAAGAAGTCCCGAGAGGAGGACGAGGAAAGGCATCGCAAATTTGATGAGGATCTGAAGAAGTCCCGAGAGGAGGACGAGGAAAGGCATCGCAAATTTGATGAGGATCTGAAGAAGTCCCGAGAGGAGGACGAGGAAAGGCATCGCAAGTTTGAAGAGGAACTGAAGAAGTCCCGAGAGGAGGACGAGGAAAGGCATCGTAAGTTCGATGAGGATTTGAAAAAATCCCGAGAAGATTTCCATAGGCGAATGAAGGAGTCTGACGAGTACTTCAAAAAACAGAGGGAGGAAGATGACAAAAAATTCAAAGCAAGGATGGACGAGTTAGACAAGAGTGTGAACAGAGCAACGGAGGCCGTTTCCAATCTCGCCAGACAGGTGTCCTCCGTCACTGGAAACATCGTGGAGGGTCTTCTCGGCCCCGCATCCCGCAAGATGTTCATAGACGCGGGCTATCCCATCAGCCGATGCTGCAAACGGGTGCAGATTGGCGACAAAGACACACGGCAAACTGCGATGGAAATCGATGTGATGGAATATGGAGAGACCATGGTTATAGCAGTGGAGGTCAAAGCCGACTGCGAGAAAAGGGATATCAGGAAAATACTCAAGAAGATGGCCCGTTTCAAGAAACTCTGCCCCGAACATGCGGACAAGGAGGTGCTGGCCGGTGTCGCCGCCGTGAATTTCGAAGAGGGTGCCTACGAACTGGCCAAGGAGAGCGGTCTGATCATCATCCATGTCAAGGAAGAGTCTGTTTTCGAACTTGAACCCGAATTCACCCTCGACCCCGTGCCCGACAAGAGCGTCCTGCGACGGTTCTGAAGCTTTGGTGATTAGGCAAAAGGTAATAGTGATGGGATAACAGCTAACAGCCAATAGCTAACAGCCAATAGCTAATAGCTATAGCCAAAAGCTAACAGCCAAAAGCTAACAGCCAAAAGCTAACAGCCAAAAGCTAACAGCCAAAATCTAAAAGTGTAACCTCCATCCCTTTTTTTCGTTATACAAATTATTATTATTGTTATTATGAAAAAAAGCATATTATTGTCTGTTTGTGTTTTGATGTTGGGTGTGTCTTATGCACAGAACAACCTCACGGTGAGTTCGATGGTGGGTACTCCGGTGGAAACCGTTTTACAACAGCACTTGGCGGGAGAAGGCGTTTTGTTGTCGGGGTGTCCCTATCCGGATATTAACAGCTCCTTTCAACCTGGAAAATTCAACAATGTGGCGGGAAATGTGCAGTCGGCACAGCTTGGAACGTTCAACCGCAACAATTCCTCGTTTCCTTTTCAAACAGGAATTATTATGACCACGGGGAATGTTTCCGTGGCAGCAGGTCCGAACTCAGGAGGCAGTAGTTCTTCCACCACCGGGGTGTCGAACTATACTGATTCGCAGCTGTCGAACATGATGTCGGGTCTTGAACATTGCGCTGCTTTGGAGTTTGATTTTGTGGCTTCGGCTGACACTTTCGCGTTTAACTATATCTTTGCTTCAGAAGAGTATCCAGAGTTTGCCTGTTCCAATTTCAACGATGTGTTCGCTTTTTTCCTGTCTGGTATTGATCCCGTCACGATGGTGTCATTTAACAACAGAAACGTAGCCATTATTCCCGGAACCATCACAAGCAGCAATCCGAACGGTGTACCCGTAACCATCAACTCCATCAATTCTGGTCCGGGATCGTCAGGCTCTTCGTCAGGGTGTACGGGAACCCCAGGACAGTATTCCTCATTTTACGTCGGTAATCCGTCTGGAGTGGAATATGACGGCCATACGGTTGCGTTGACGGCAGCGGCCACCATTCTGGCTTGCCAAAAATATCACATGAAGATGGCCATTGGTAATGTCGGAGATAATGGATATGATTCCGGTGTGTTTTTGGAAGAGGGCAGTTTTTACAGTCCTCGTGTGACCATTGAGCAGGATTGGGAGAATAACTTGATAGGCGGGGACACACTCATACAGTACTGCCGTGACTTGGATCTCACCTTTAAACTGCCACGCCCCGCTCTGACCGGCACTACCGACATCATTATCAACACATCCGGGAATGCCGTTATGGGGCAAGACTACTCCCTTGTTACAAGGGATGGCATGGAAATAACCCCTGCAACGAATGTGTTCACATATCAGCCCGGCGATACTGTCCAGCAGATCCATGTCATGATATTGCCGACAGCCCAGTTTACCTCGGATATGCCCGTTAAAACGGTTCAAATCTATGTTGAGACACAAGGTTGCAGCTCAACGCAATATATGGATGCTTTCCCGCCTTATAAAGACACGATTGTGCTCTATCTCCGAGCCAACGACAGCATTCGCTTGCGTGACACCGTTTTCACAAGGTGTGAACGCCTTGACTATATTGAGGTGGAGCAGGCCAGCGGCATTGGACCGTTTACCTACCATTGGATTGACACGATCGGTATCGTGGACACGTTGGTTGTTTCCGACACCGCCAATTTAGTCACCGCCTGCAACATCACGCAGAGCCGTACCTACAAAGTGGCTGCTTCCGACCAGTGGGGCTGCATGACAGACACGGCTACGGTGCGGGTCAACATCGTTCCCAGACCCGACTTTACCGTCACCTATACGCCCGACCGCGGTTGCGTTCCGCTGTCCGTGACGTTGAATACACAATTTTCACCCGACACTGCCAAATTGCTTTGGAGAATCGACAACGGCACGGATTATACCTACGAGGATTCCCTGGCTACTATCCGTCCGTCATTGCCCAGCCCAGGATATTACAATGTCGCACTGTATGTAGAGAGTGCCCCCGGTTGCAACGACTCCCTCAAATACAACAATGTTATTCATGTTGCCGATTACCCTCATGCAGATTTCACGTTCAGTCCGGCGGAACCTGGCAACGGAGAGGAGGTTCTCTTCTTCAACAGTTCCACAGGTGACAATATAACCGATTATGCGTGGAACTTCGGTGACGGGCATTCCTCTCACGTCGAAGAGCCTTCGCACACTTACCATCTCACATCAAGCGACTTTATGACGGTGCATTTGACGGTCACCAATTCGGATGGCTGTTCCGACGACACCATTCAGGTGATACCCGTGGAGGATCATTTCGCGCTGTTTGTGCCCTCTGGATTCACCCCGAATTTGGATAGCGAAAACGAGGTTTTTCAGCCAAAAGTGAAGGATGTGGTGAAGTATGAGTTCACGATATACGCCCGTACGGGTGAATTGATTTTCCATACGAACAGTCCGGAAATGGGCTGGGATGGTACGGTGCGGGGAAAACCAGCTCCCGAGGGTGTTTACTTGTGGAAAATCCACTACGCGAAGATGGGAACGCCAGATGAAATGATGATGAAAACAGGCACAGTGACGTTAATCCGGTGACCTTTGCGAAAAATACCGCGCATTCAAAAAAAATATTACCTTTGCAGTTTGTTATCGTAAAGATGATATTTTTTTGATTATAATTGAGTATGAATAAGTTATATGTTGTTCTCTGCCTTTTGGCTATTGGTGTTCGTCTCTTTGCGCAGGAGCATGTCACCATTGACCAGTGTCAGAGCTGGGCGGTGGCGCAGACTTCGGCCAATGTCCAGAAGGATCTCAACGGTCAGATTCTGAAGGAGAACCTTGGCAACGCTTCTGCACATTTGTACCCCAAACTCTCCCTGAATGGGAATTTTACCTATCAATCCGCCCATAACCCGTGGGAAGGTACAGAATATGCGGATGTTTCCCCTTTCGACAATAATCTTCCCTACCAAATGCAATACAATATCGGCCTGGATTTCGAGCAGACCGTGTTTGAGGGTGGAAAAATCTTTTTCGGTCGTCGTTACGAACATCTGAAAAATGAGGCTGAAATCTATAAGATCGACCTGGCTATGAATGAAATCAAAGCTCAGGTGATCAATCTTTATCTCTCCTATCTGATTCTTGACAAGCAAATGGGAATCATTGAGAATGTGCAGAGTACTTTTGATGACCAGATCAAACAGCTCAAAGTTTTGCTGCACGAAGGCGTGATATCCGCTAACACATTGTCGCAGCTGGAGTTGGAGGCATTGAAAATAGAACAGAATTACGAGGAAATCAAAGCCAAAAAGAATTCCGTCATCAGTTCTTTGTCCATTTTGACCGGAAAGGATTTAAGCGATGTCGTGTTTGACATTCCTGTGTTGCCAGAGACGGATGTGTTCAACGGAAACTCCCAACGGCTGGAATTCTCTATTTTCGAGAATCAGAAGCGTCAGCTGGAGTATCAGCGCAAATTGCATTTCTCCAACAGTCTCCCGAGCCTCTCCTTTTTTGCCACAGGAGGTTACGGTCGTCCAACCTATGCATATTACCTGAACAAAAATCAGTGGTATTATATGGCGGGCGTGCATTTGCATGTGCCGGTCATCGAGTGGGCGAAAACTTCCGGCGTGGGTAAGGTCATCAACATCCAGAAGGAAATTCTGCAAAGCAAGGAGCAAGATTTCCGGAATGCCAACCAGATTGCCATTCAGGACAAACTGAACGAAATACACCGAATCGAACAGATGCTGGTCCTCGACGAGCAAATCACCGCCAAATACAAGAACCTCACCAAGACGTCCTCCAGCCAGTTGGTAAACGGCACGATTACCGCTATCGACTATATTCGTCAACATAATGATGAACTGCAATCACTTATGAACCAAGAACTTCATGGCATCCAACTGCTGAAGGCCAAATACGAGCTCTTGGCATTGCGCGGCCAGATTTGACAATAACTATGACTATAACTATAACTTTGAACCTGAACTTTGAACTTATAAGAATAGGAAATATTAAAATCACACTGTATGGATAAATTGTTACACATTTCGGGATCACCGCACGTTCACAGCGACGAGTCTGTGAAGAAGATCATGTGGTCGGTGGTTCTTTCGCTGGTACCGGCGTTTCTGGTATCCGTCTATTATTTCGGGCTGCCTGTCATCATCCTGACGGCTGTTTCCATTGGATGTTGTGTGCTGTTCGAGTATCTCATCCAACGTTTCATGCTGCATCAGAAACCCTCTGTGGATGATGGATCTGCCGTGGTGACAGGTCTTTTGCTGGCCTTCAACGTGCCTTCCAATCTGCCGATATGGATCATGGTGATTGGTGCGATTGTCGCCATTGGCATTGCGAAGATGCCCTTCGGCGGTCTGGGCCACAACCCGTTCAACCCCGCCTTGGTGGCGCGTGTCACCCTGCTCATCGCCTTCCCGGTGCAGATGACCTCCTGGCCGGTGCCGACTCCTATTTGGGGCTTTGCCGACGCCGTGACGGGTCCCACGACCCTCGGGCTCATCAAGGAGGGCGGCAATCTGAGCCAGATTCCGACTTACGCCAACATGCTCCTCGGACAGATGGGCGGCAGCTTCGGTGAGGTTTCAGCCATTGCCCTGCTCATCGGCGCGGCCTTCCTGCTTTGGAAACGCATCATCACGTGGCACATCCCCGTCTCTTTTATCGCAACGGTGTTTGTGGTGGCTGGCATTTTCCACTTGGCGAACCCTGCCGAGTATGTCAACCCGTTCATCCACTTGCTCTCCGGCGGTCTCATCCTCGGTGCCTGCTTCATGGCCACCGATATGGTGACCTCCCCGACCTCTCCGTGGGGTATGATCGTGTTCGGCTGCGGCTGCGGTTTGCTCACGATCATCATCCGCCTCTTCGGCGCCTACCCCGAAGGCGTCTCCTTCTCCATCCTGCTGATGAACGCCGTGGTGCCGTTGATTAACAAAGGCTTCAAACCGAAACAATTTGCTCACTAACCCTAAAATTCTATCGATATGGCAAAGAAAGATTCTATCTGGAGATTGGTGATTGTGCTGACATGCATATCACTGCTGGCGGCATTGGCCCTCACAGGCGTCTATGCCCTCACCAAAGGACCTATCGAACTGGGTCAGAAAGAGAAAAAAGAGAAGGCTCTGCAGGCTGTGCTTCCCGACTATGAAGGAACAGTCCGCGACACGGTGATTGTGGATGCCGACGACGAAGAGATCCCGGTTCACTTGGCTATTGGCAAGGACGGTGAACTTTGTGGCGCAGGCATCGAAACCTATACCAAGAAAGCCTTCGCGGGCCGCTTTGACCTGATGGTCGGTTTTGATGCGGAAGGTACCATTGTGAATACGGAAGTGCTCAAAGCTGGCGAAACTCCCGGTTTGGGCGACAAAATCAACAAGGACAAGAGCGAATTCGCGATGCAGTTCAACCATCAGAATCCTGCGGATTTCAAACTGGTGGTTAAAAAGGACGGTGGCGATGTGGATGCCATCACGGCAGCTACCATCTCCTCCCGTGCCTACTGTGACGCAGTGCAGCGCGCATACGACATTTTTATGAAAATAAAGGAGGATTATCATGAGTAACAATAACAACAACAGCAAGTTAAGCATATTGACCAAGGGTTTTTTCAGAGAGAACCCGACCTTGATTTTGGTGTTGGGCTGCTGTCCGACGCTGGCTGTCACCACCTCGGTGACCAACGCTTTGGGTATGGGCGCGGCCACGACCTTCGTGCTGCTGATGTCCAACATGCTCATCTCCGCGTTGAAGAACATCATCCCTGACAAGGTGCGTATCCCGAGCTACATCGTCATTATCGCCACTTTCGTGAGTATGATCGATCTGCTGATCCAGGGATTTCTGCCTTCATTGTCGGCCAGCCTTGGCGTGTTCATCCCGTTGATTGTGGTGAACTGCATTGTGCTGGGCCGTGCGGAAGCTTTCGCCAACAAGAACACCGTGTTCGACTCACTGCTTGACGGTCTCGGCATGGGCATCGGCTTCACCATTGCGCTGACGCTCATCGGTGCTATCCGTGAGATTTTAGGTTCCGGCTCCATCATGGGCTTCCAGTTCATCCCCGCCGAATACCACATCCTGATCTTCGTGTTGGCTCCCGGCGCGTTCCTCGTCTTCGGCTTTGTGATGGCAGCCGTGCGCTTCCTGGTGAACAAAAGAGAGGAGAAGAAGAAACATTGCGCTGCTGAATAAGACGTGAGACGTATGATATTCATAAGTCTCAAGTCACAATTCACTGATCACTGTTCACTGATCACTGTTAAATAACAAACGAATAAAATAAAACAATGGAATATATATTAATGATAATCGGAGCTGTACTGGTCAACAACATCATTTTGGTGCAGTTCCTCGGTATATGCCCGTTTTTGGGCGTTTCCAGCAAGGTGAACACCGCCCTCGGCATGGGCGCGGCCGTCACTTTCGTCATGGCATTAGCCACGTTGGTCACTTCGCTGCTGCAGAAATATGTGCTTGTTCCGTTGGAAATCACTTTTCTGCAGACTATTGTCTTCATCTTGGTCATCGCCAGCTTGGTGCAGATGGTGGAGATCATCCTCAAGAAGGTCAGCCCCTCGCTGTACCGCGCATTGGGTGTCTTCTTGCCGCTGATCACGACAAACTGTGCTGTCCTCGGTGTCGCCATCAACGTGACCCAGCAAACCATCATTCCCGGCCACGGTTTCTCCGTGATTGACAACACGATATACGCGGTTGCCATCGCTATAGGTTTCACCTTGGCCATCACGATTTTTGCAGGTCTGCGCGAGCAGCTCGAGCTGGTGGAAATCCCCAAAGGCATGAAGGGCGTTCCGATCGCGCTCATCACCGCCGGCATCCTCGCTATGGCGTTCATGGGATTTGCGAATCTGGTGTAAGGTTCAAAGTTCAAAGTTTAAAGTTTAAGGCCGAAAAACGAGATGGAAGAGACAAATCATTCTGTAGAGACGTTTCCTGAAACGTCTCTACAATCATCTGATAACACGTCGCAACAACCCACGAAAAAGGTGCGTAAGAAACGTTCCTTATGGAAATCGTGGAAACGGCTGAAAGGGCGTACGAAATTCTATTTGATTGTGTTGCACCTGTTTGCGCTGGTTGGCGCAGGCATTCTTGGCGCTTGGGCTTTTTTTGAGTTGGGCTTTACCAACAACAAAGGCGGTGCCGATAAAAACAATCGATATCTTACTGAAAGTCAACATTATTTGGCATCTTCTGATTCCGTGAACAGTCAGGAGGCAGCACTTAACGGCTATCGTCATCTGTCCGTTCTCCGACAGTTTTATCCCAAAAACGCCGACCTCATCTTCAATGCCGCACGGTATAGCGACCGTCCCACTGCGGTACAGGAGATGATTTACGCCGCCAACATGTACATGCAAGAGGATGACCACGCTGACGCCTATCGTAAGATGGTCGATGATGTGGATAATATCTTGAAATCCAAAAAAATGCAGCCATTTGAGGGAAATGTGATTCCCTGGATGAACGACTCTGCCTGGCCTGCGTTGAAAGCCGCCATCTTGAAGGATTCGGCTTTGATTTACGAGGCGGCGCGGCTTACGGGTGTTGAGCCGAGATTGATTGTGGGCTGTCTTGTGGGCGAGCAGGTGCGCCTGTTCAACAGCAAGCGCGAGATGTACAAGCGGTATCTCGGCCCGATGAAGGTGCTTTCGGTGCAGTCGCAGTTTTCGCTCGGTGTCAACGGCATCAAGGATTTCACCGCCATGCAGGTGGAACGCAACCTCACCGACACAGCCTCCATTTTCTATATGGGCAAGCCCTACGAGCATATTCTCGACTTCAAGACGGAAAATCATCAGGCGGAACGTATAAGCCGTCTTACAAATTACCGGAACCATCTTTACTCATACATTTACACGGGCTGTATCCTGCACCAGACAATGTTGCAATGGCGGCGATCCGGTTACGACATCGTGAACCGTCCGGATATTCTGTTCACCCTTTTCAATCTCGGTTTCGCGGCTTCCAAGCCGGGTCCGGACCCGCAATGTGGCGGCTCGCACATCACCGTGCATGATGCAATTTACACTTTCGGGGTGATCTGCAACGACTTTTATTTTTCCGGCGAGCTGGCTGAACAGTTCCCGTTGAAAGCGAAACGTTTTGCTGATGAGTAAGATTGAGCTTTTGCTGCCCGCCAAGGATCTCTCGACTGGCATGACCGCCATCAACCATGGCGCGGATGCCGTTTATATCGGAGCATCGGCATTCGGAGCGCGGCAGGCAGCAGGCAATTCCCTCCACGACATAGAGGAACTGGTGCGGTATGCCCATCTCTACGGTTCCAAAGTTCATGTGACTGTTAATACTTTGTTGTATGACAATGAGTTAGAAGGAGCAAGAAAACTGCTGTGGGAGTTATATAACATTGGGGTGGATGCCGTGTTGATTCAAGATTTAGGGTTGTTGAAACTCGACATCCCTCCGATTGCCTTGCACGCGAGCACGCAATGCCATAACCATTCAGTGGAGCGAATCCAGTTCCTTGAAAAGTTAGGTTTCACGCGGGCGGTATTAGCGCGGGAAACCGACTTGGAAACTATACAACAGATTCATAATCAAACGGACATTGAGTTAGAAGCTTTTGTACACGGTGCGTTGTGTGTGTGTTACAGCGGACAGTGCTACATTAGCCGGATGATGACGGGCAGAAGCGGCAATAGGGGAGAGTGCGCCCAGATTTGCCGCACCCGCTTCGACCTGCAGGACGCCAACGGCAAAACGCTGATACGCGGCAAACATCTGCTTTCTCTCAAGGACATGTGTCGTGCCGATTATATCGAAGCTATGCTGAAAGCAGGCATCGTCTCTTTTAAAGTTGAAGGTCGTTTGAAGAACGAGAGTTACGTCAAGAACGTGACCGCCTTTTACCGTCGGAGGTTGGATGCTATTCTTGAGGGAAATCCTGAATATCAACGGGTTGGCAGCGGCATTACTCGCTTCTTCTTCACTCCCGACCTGCACAAAACCTTCAACCGCGAATACACCCAGTATTTCATTGATGGTCGTCGCGAACAAATTGCCTCCTTTGACACCCCGAAGGCAATCGGCGAACCCATCGGTGCACTCATCCAAAGAAACGGAAAATATTACGTTGAACCCCAATATTCAAAAACATCTTCCTTGAGCAGCCCCGGCAGGGGCAAGAAGCTCGGTAGCACAATCGTCAATGGTGACGGGCTGTGTTTCATCAATACAGAGGGTGAATTGGAAGGCTTTTTGGTAAATGGAGTGGAAGGAAATCGTATTATTCCACATAAGCCGTTGTCGTCGTTTACAAAAGTCGCCCTATATAGAAATATCGACAAGAATTTCGAGAAAGTGCTGTCGGGGAAGACGGCGGAGCGGAAGATTGCGGTGGATATGCGTTTTGAGGAACTGTCTGACAGAGTGTGGCTTACAGTCGTTGATGAAGACGGGTGTACAGCATTCGTGGAGGAATGTCTTGAGCTGGTCCCGGCACAACAGCCGGAAAAAATGGCAGAAACCCTGCGCACGGTCTTGTCGAAGTTGGGCGGCACACCGTTCGAGGCACGTAACATCGTTATTCCAACATGCACGGTGTTTCTTCGGGCTGGGTTTATCAACGAATTGAAAACCAAAGTGATGGATCGGTTGGCGGCAGTTCGGGTGGAGCATTTCCGTCCTAAAGACCTTCCGTTATCCTATCATCCCGAAACCTTGTTTCAACACGCTGATTATCTTCTTAATATCACCAATGAAGCACATAAATCTGTGTATGAGGATTTTGGAGCGAAAGAGATCGAGTACGGGTTGGACAAGACGGAGGATTATACAGGCAAAACCGTTATGACCTGCAAGTATTGTTTGCGAAACGAGTTAGGCTGGTGCAGCCGGAATCCTTCCGAAAAATGTCCGCCGCAACCGCTCTGTTTGGTTTCCGGGCGGTTCAGGTTCCGCTTGGAGTTTGATTGTGGAAAGTGTGAGATGAAGGTGATTGTTTTTTAATCATTTATTTGAATAACAGTTGGTCGCAGTGATGAACATGGTTTCATCGCTGTTTTTTTTGTCGTTAATTTTAACTGTTAATTCTTAAAAAATCATAAGCAAAAAATAATTTAATAATTGTATTGATTGTGAATAAAAATTTTTTATTTTTGTCGCATCAATTTTTGTTGAAATTGGATATAAAATTAAATATTTATAGTAAAAATTAAGGTTGTTATGGTGTTTTGTTAGTTTTATGATGAAAAATTGAATGTATAATAAGAATAATCAATAATATTCAAATATAGTTTGAAAGTGGTTAATTTTACAATCTGTTAAATTATTGGAATAATGAAGAAAAAGTTTCTGATTTGGACGATGTTGTTATTCTCCTGCGTGTTGCTACAGGGGAAAGTTTTGATTCCACAATGGGAAATGCGTTTCCACGGAAGGTGCGCGGAGATGCTGGACCACGCTGTCATGGATGCGGATCTCGCCATGGACGTAAGACTGGACAAGGATTCGTTTCCCCCTTGCGCCATTCACGTCATACACGACACGGTTTGCCTCGGCGACACTGCCAGACTTTTCGCTCGGACGGACATGGAACCCCCTTATACGTTGCGGTGGTATGCCGATTGTGAGCTTACCCATCTGCTGAAAACGGAAATCATCACCGATTCGGCATGGTCGTATTATGACACGGGCGGCATTGTTCGGAGGACGTTTCTCTTTACTACCGTTGAGGAGGGTTTGTGTCCGAGGGTCGAGGGCTTGTGTGCTGACACTTTGGATGTTTGGGACAGCGCCGCGATGACACATGGGGTGGTCGTCGCGGAAGTGAGGGTGTGCCATTCGGTGTTTATACACGATGTGGTTTGTCAGAGCCAGGCGGCCAATTATGACGACCCGTATGGTGTGGCACCGCTGTTTGCCTCTACCGAAGAGTTGGATGATGCGCTGCGTCATGCCGGCACCTATGTCTTTACGAGACCGTTTTCGGAAGACGGCATCCACTTCTTTGATTCCATATTCACACTCACGGTTCTTCCCCCGCCTCACAGGGACACGGTGGTGACTATCAGCAGTTTGAGTAGCGACTTTTTTAGCTGGCATGGCAAAACTTATTGGGAGAGCGGGCATTATGCGTATCTGACCGAAACGCCCGAAGGCTGCGACAGTCTTGACATATTGCATCTCACAGTTTTGGATGTGGACATACCAGGAGGTGAGATTTGTAAAGGGCATTCTATCGTGTTGGAAATCAGTGCCTCGGAACAAAGCAGTTCCTATTGGGCGGATGTGATACCGGAGCCTGTCCATGTGGGGGATGTGGTTTGTGTTGACGGGGCGGTTCTTTCCCCGTCTGAATTTTTCGAGAGCGGTAGATTGCCCAAAGGAGTGGTCTTTTATGTGGATGAGAGCGGGTTGCACGGTTTGGCGGTGGCATTGACCTCTTTTTTCCTTCCGTTTGCCGATCCGCCGATGTTGAATCTCTCTATGTCTTTGGCGGCCAACTATTCGGATGCGGCGTTAGATATGAATGGGATGGGTAACACGCTCATCCTCAAGCAACAATTGGAAGAAGCAGAAAGTAATGGCTTCGGTGGAGAGGCTATTGCCGCCTCTCATTGTTACTATTACGATCACAGAATTTCCGCGACAGGCTCTGATCCATTTGGGTGGTATTTACCCTCTTTGGGTGAATGTAATATTCTGTATGACAATATGTTCGAGGTGAACAACACCCTATGGCAACTGCAATATTATTATGGTCCTGCCCAACTGCTTCAGGAAGGCAACTATTGGTCGTCCACGGTTCAGCAGAACGGCTATGCGTGGGCTTTATCCACATCAGGCAGCATATTCAGTGAAGAAATGGATGTTGAAAATTTGGTTCGGGCCATTATTGCTTTTTAAAAATATAAGGAATATTCACAACTAAAATATTCACAACAAATTGGTAGAAATTATGAAAGAGAGAATTGTTTTACCCATTATTAGAATCTTGTTTTGCTTGTTTTTTTGTGCAGGATTGGTGTGGACGCTTTCTGCTCAGCGACATCGGGTAGGGGAGATATACACTTTCGCAGACGGGTCGCAAGGGGTTGTGTATTATGTCGATCCCGAAGACCCCAACCACGGCTGGGTTGTAGCCCTGAATGATTTGCCCGGCACGTATGCGCTGTGGACTGGCCAGTGTCCTCAAAATTTGCAAAGATGGAACAATTATGAACCTACCAGTGTTGCCTTTATGGGCTATTGGAGTTATACCGGATGGGAAAACACCCAAAATCTTTTCTTGTCAGGTCGGTCTCCTGCAGCCTCGGCCGTGGATGTCCATAGACAATGGTATATTCCTGATATTGTGCAACTTCGGAAATTTTATAGTGTTTTGCCGATTGTCCGTTCTACCGTGGAGTCGGCAGGAGGAAATGTGACGAACATGACGCAGTGTGCCCATTGGAGTTCCACGAAATCGTTGAACAGTGACGTGATGATGTATTATTTGCAACAAGACGGCTCTATCCTTTATGGCAATGGGACGGAATCGTATGCCATACGTCCGGTTCGTGAATTTTATGATGTGATAGAGGCCTATTGGCTGGACAATAATTTAAATGTAATGGAGGTCAGCCCGGAGGAGACTTCTGTTTATGATGCGGTTGTGATATTTGGTCCCGACACCTTGAATTTCAGCAGTCAGGTTGTGGTTCACGAAGGCGATGATACCTTATACTATGTGGTTCCCCCCGACATCGTTGAGGATGGACAGGTGACGGTCGCGTGTGTCACTTTTGAGGACATAGAAGGACCGGGAGTGTATTCCCAAACAGAAGTGCTCACTTCAGTATTCGGATGTGATAGTTCCGTTACCATCTATTTGATTGTGGAAGAGATAGTTCGGGATACCGTTTGTGAATCCGAGTATGAGCTTTCCGGTTGGAAGCCCAATGCAGATGCTCAATATTGGAACGGGTATGATTTGGAACAGATGGAAACGGATGAAAACGGGTATTTTGAATTTCCGGGAAAGATGGGATTGAATGGATTGGAAATAGATACGGTGACCTATTTGGATATTACGGTGAATCCAGTGTATGAGAGCGAGGATATGGTGGAAATATGTCATGCTGAAGGGTTTATGGAAATTCCGTATTGGAATCATGAGGATTTTACGATAGTGGTGAAAGACGATGGGTTCGTGGATTTGCAGACTCTTGGTGATTATCAGATAAAGGTTTTGGAGCATGTGGGGGATGATTTTCCATTTGTTATCTGGATGCATACGACGGATGGCTGCGACAGCATCGTGCATTTGACGGTGCGTGTAAAGGAGGTGAAGAGAGATACGTTGGTGGACAATGTATTGCATGTCCCGGGGGAGGATTATATGTGGGATCTGGCCGGACATGAATTTTGGGTGGAAACCTCCGGTGTGCTGACCTACACGGACACGCTCTCCGGCAGCAACGGTTGCGACAGTATCACCACTCGCATCCTGATTGTGGAGGAGCCGCATTACGACACGATCTGTGACCGGACGTTCACCCCGGCGCAGATCTGGCAGGACAATGTGTCGGACTACTGCTGGTACGCGAACGGCAAGGCCAATTGTATTGCAGGAATGGTTCCCGACGCGCAGGGCTACTACGAGTTCCCGGGCCAGCGGGAGATTAACGGCAGTATGGTCGATACGGTGTCGTACCTGATGCTGATAGTGCTCCCGGCTATTGAGGGCACAGATGTTCTTGATCTCTGTCTTTATGAAGACACTTACACCACCGTTTACAGTGAGAATGTGTCGGTTACAGTGAACACCGACGGCAGCGTGACGACCACCTCCCTGCATCCCGAAACAGTTACTGTAGAACCCGTAGCGGGCTCGGCCAACACGTTCATCCTGCGGATGTCGCGGTCGAACGGCTGCGACAGCATCGTGACGCTGACAGTCAACCATCGTTACGTGAAGCGCGACA
>JAFXTE010000056.1 GCA_017525245.1 Bacteroidales bacterium
ATCAGGCGGAGCGTGTGTTCACCTTCGGGTTCCGCTATTATGATCCGCAGGGCAAAGAACGCTATATGCGTTACGAACGTATTCCAAAACAGGGATATGAACTTACGGAAACCGGCGACACCGCCACATATACCTATTATAAGGCGGATTTTTCCTTTTCGGATGTTTTTGATACTAAAGACTCTTGCATCAATCGTTATGAGGTAGAAGTTTTATGCACAGCGAAGCCTTTCAGTAAAGATTATAATCAAACGGTGGAGGCTTTTTGTTTCTTGTATGATGATCAGCAATCGAGATGGCCATTGTCGTATTCCGGTATCGTAGAAAATGAACGGAATTTATGGATGCATCCAATTAGGAATTGTCTTTTCAGGATTCTTGAACTCAATCCTTTCCCGTACATCCAATATCCCATCAAAAAGGGAAATACTTGGAAATGGTCGCTCTCTATCGGCAGCCAGTGGGGTGACGAGCGTTGGAAGACGTGGACCGGCGGCATCATCAACAAGTACAAGTACAAGATCACCGACACGGATTGCGAGGTCGTCACGCCCATGGGCACGCTTTCCTGCGTGAAGGTGGAGGCAGTTGCCAAAAGCCGCATCGGAAAGACCTACCTCACAGCCTATTACAACGACACCTATGGTTTTGTGAAAATGGACAACACCAACATTGACGGGTCAAGGATCGTTATTGATTTGGTGGGGGTGAATTTTTAGATGTAAGACATGGAGAAGGTCGGCTTCCGGGTGATTGCGGTGAGGAAGAAGTGAACAGGATATCTGTCGGGTTCAAAAAAATTGTATCTTTGCACTGCAAAAATGGTCGAACAATACGACTTATTTTGCAGTAGAACGTATTAAAAGGATAGACGATGATTATACAAAGAGATCAGTATATCAGTGAGTTGTTAAGCAAAAGATGGAACGGGAAAGTGAAAATCATTACGGGCATACGCCGTTGTGGAAAATCGTTCCTGCTCTTCACGCTTTACAAGGACTACCTGTTGAACGAAGGGGTGACGCAAGAGTGTTTCGTGGAGCTGGCATTAGACAAGAAGGCACATGTAAAGTACAGGAATCCCAACGAACTATACGATTATGTGCTCCGAAAGACGAAGGATGACGAGAAGCGTTACTACGTCTTCATCGATGAGATTCAGCTGTCGTATAAAGTGAAAAACGAGGATGTGGACGAACGGTTGGTTCCCGAAGAAGATCGTGATATGCTCTACACCACTTTCTACGATATCCTGAACGACCTGATGGCACGCAAAAATCTCGACATCTATGTCACCGGTTCGAACAGCAAGATGCTCTCTAAGGACATCGTAACCAACTTCCGCGACCGCGGAACGGAGATTAAAGTCTATCCGCTGTCTTTCAAGGAATTTTACCCCGTTTCGGGGATGGAAAAGGCGGATGCGCTGGAGGAATACCTGACCTACGGCGGGATGCCCTTGGCGGTGCTGGAAAAGGACGAAACGGAGAAGCGAAAATACCTGAAAGGACTCCACAAGAGGGTTTATATCAAGGACATCGTGGAGCGCTACAAACTGAAGGACGACGAGGTGCTGGACGCACTGATTAATGCGCTGTCATCGGCCGTGGGCTCGCTGACCAACCCGCACAATCTGGCCAATGCGGCAGGCACGCTGATGAAACGCAACACTTCGGACAATACCATCAAAAACTATCTGGACTATTTGGAGGAAGCATACCTTTTCGTGAGTGCGAAGCGGTTTGATGTGAAAGGAAAACGCTATTTCGAGAACACACTGAAATACTATTCGATGGACGCTGGTTTGCGCAATGCCAAGCTGAACTTTCGGCAACAGGAAAAATCGCACCTGATGGAGAACATGATTTTCATCGAGCTCATCCGCAGAGGCTTCAGTGTGGATGTGGGCGTGGTGGAGCTGACCCGCGTGAAGGACGGCAAGAGGCAACAGTCGCAATACGAGATCGATTTCGTTGTCAATACGGGTCGCGAAAAAGTCTATATCCAATCGGCATTGAACGTGGACACTGAGGAGAAACGTAGTCAGGAAACCTTCTCGTTGAAAAATTCGGGCGACTTCTTCCGCAAGATTGTCATTGTGGACGGAAACGCGAAGCCTTGGACCGATGAAAACGGCATCATGTATATGGGCGTTATTCCGTTTCTGTTGGAAGAAAACCTGATATAGATACATTTTCCGCTTGTATAGATACACTCCTCCCCGCTGGTCGGCTTCCGGGTGATTGCGGTAAGGAAAAAATGAGACGATGGAAAACGATGAAACAATACGTGAAGATACGAGCGATACGCGGAGATTATTTTATCTCCATGTATCGCGCGGATCTGCACGTATAATTCACTAATACATACTTAAACTTCAAAATCCAAAAACAACATGCAAAAGCTCATCACCATCGTCATCCTGACAGCTTGCGCCTGTCTTCCTTCCTTTTCACAAACCACCGAATATTCGCGGAGCGGGTCCGTCTGGTTTGAGGTGCGAAACGACACCGCGAATCCCTGCCGCTACACCGAGGACAACAAAATCTATCAGGCGGAGCGTGTGTTCACCTTCGGGTTCCGCTATTATGATCCGCAGGGCAAAGAACGCTATATGCGTTACGAACGTATTCCAAAACAGGGATATGAACTTACGGAAACCGGCGACACCGCCACATATACCTATTATATGGCGGATTTTTCCTTTTCGGATGTTTTTGATGCTAAAGACTCTTGCATCAATCGTTATGAGGTAGAAGTTTTATGCACAGCGAAGCCTTTCAGTAAAGATTATAATCAAACGGTGGGGGCTTTTTACTTCCTGTTTGATGGCTGGCGGTCGAATTGGCCATCGTCATGGTCCGGCATCGTGGAGAATGAACGGAATTTATGGATGCATCCCATTAGGAATTGTCTTTTCAGGATTCTTGAACTCAATCCTTTCCCTTATATCCAATATCCCATCAAAAAGGGAAATGCTTGGAAATGGTCGCTCTCTATCGGCAGCCAGTGGGGTGACGAGCGCTGGAAAACCTGGACGGGCGGCATCGTCAACAAGTACAAATACAAGATCACCGACACGGATTGCGAGGTGGTCACGCCGATGGGCACGCTTCCCTGCGTGAAGGTGGAGGCAGTTGCCAAAAACCGCATCGGAAAAACTTACCTCACAGCCTATTACAACGACACCTACGGTTTTGTCAAAATGGACAACACCAACATTGACGGGTCAAGGATCGTTATTGATTTGGTGGGGGTGAATTTTTAGATGTAAGACATGGAGAAGGTCGGCTTCCGGGTGATTGTGGTGAGGAAGAAGTGATGATATACGAAAAAATGCTATTTTTGCCGTTTAGAAAAACCATCAAAAGTAATGACAGATGACCTATTTGAATCAATTTCACAAAGAGGCAGTGCTGAGGAAGCTCCGGAAAATATTAGAATCCATGAAATCGCCAATGAACTCCGTCGATGCTGCCAACTATATGAAGCGCAACTTCGAAATGGCGAAGAAAATGTAAGTCGTTTCGAGATTGAGCAAAGAGCGGCGGAATTGTATGCCAAAAACAATCATTTGTGGATTCCGCTCAGTGAAGTTTTTGATTTAGGTGTACCCGGTCCAAGTGGAAACGAAAACGACTTGTATGTTTCCAACAATTTGATTTACAAGGTCAACAACTTGTTGAGCTCAGGCAGTATCTTATCCCATTTTGACAAAATGGTTTGGCATAATACACTGTTTTACGAAACAGCCTATTCTTTTCATGCGTTTACGGGTGTTGATGGACGAACAATTATGCCTGTTTTTGTTCAAAGATTGGTGAAAGACGCATTTCCTGCAACTCGTATAGAGATTGACACGTATATGGCCGCTCTTGGATTTGAGAAAATATCGGAAAACGGCCGTTTCACGAATGGGATATTTGAGGTTTGGGATTTACTGCCTCGAAATGTATTGGTGGATGATGAGGGTGACCTCTTTGTCGTGGATGCCGAAATCAAGAGATTGCAATAACCGCCAATCGGCACATCTGACAGCGTGAAAACAAATTATTTGAATTTTTTTCTGTAAGGATTCTCGGGCGATGATGTCTAACGTCATAAAATCCCAAACGGTCAGATGAAAAGTGACAAAGAAAAGCAATTCGAGGAACTGGTGAAACAGTACAAGCGGACGATCTACTCCGTCTGTTACATGTTCTCCCGCGACAACGAGGAAATCAACGACCTCTTTCAGGAGATTCTGGTGCGGTTGTGGCTGGGCTTCGACCAGTTCGAGCAACGCAGCAGTGTGAACACGTGGGTCTATCGTATTGCGCTCAACACCGCCATCAACAGCGACAAACGGGCGAAACGCCGTCCGCAAACAGTGCCGCTCAGCACTGACATCGACCCCTACGACCCGCAGGACTCCTCGCTCGAACAGGTCCGCCAGCTCTACGCGCTCATCAACCAGCTGGATGTCATGGACCGCGGACTCGTGCTGCTGTGGTTGGAGGGCATCGGTTACGACGAAATTGCGGCCATTATGGGCATCACGGTTGCCAATGTCGGCATAAAACTGCACCGTATCAAGGAAAAATTGGTTCAGAAATCAAAATCCGTCACCCATTAATTCATTACCATTATGACAACAGAAAATCAAAACCAAGAAATGGAGCTGGATGACTTGAAGGTGCAGTATCAGTCACTCCAGGAGAAGTTCAACCAGCAGGAGATCGTCAACAATGACTTGATTCACGAGATTTTGCATACAAAAATCACAGGATTCAGGCGTCGCAATATGGAGATTATGCTTACCTACGGATTGTTAGCCGCCGCAGTCTGTTGGAGCTGGTATCGTTTTGATCTCCGTTTTTTCTTCATGGTCATGTCCGTATTGCTTTTCGCCTTAATCGGGTTGTTTGAATGGCTGAGCTGCCGGAAAGTGCTGAAAATCAATACAGAAGATTCAGATATTCAATCATTCGTTTGGAAAATGGAGTGCATACGCACAAGATTCTCCATCGTATGGATGACCGGGGTCTTTGCCTTGTGCTTGTGGCTGATATGGTTCCTCTGCGAGATTGACTATCGTCGGGAAATAGCTATTTCATACGTACCTTTGGCGTTCATACTGATCTTATCCATTATCTTGATAATATGCAACATGGACCGCCTTGTCAAGATGAGTGACGAACTTTTGGCGCAGACTTTGCGATTGAACGGAAGCACCGTCGCCATAACATCGGATTACCATCGCAGTGGCGCATATTGGACGGGTATCGCCTTTCTTGCATTGAATCTTTTCGGGCTTTTCCTCAAGTTAGGGCATTTGCCTTTTGGCAATCTTACTATTATGGTGGCAGGTGTTACAGGATTAGTGTTTGTGCTGTTGACGGGGCGCCATCTTGTGCGGGTTGTCCCTGATGAGCGATTAATCATCCGAATGGTAGAGGTTGGATGCATGATTCTTGTCGTGAGTTTAGAAGCTAAGATGTTCCATTTTCCTCTGTCAAACCTCCTTGGTCTGGTCGGTTTGTCGCTCCTCCTCGCCGCCGTCCTCGTGTATTGGCTGAGGCAGCGACGGGGGAGGGTCTGAAGCGACGCACAGATGATATAAAATAAAACGCTACTTTGTAATACAAGGTACTAAAAATTTTTATATCTTTGCCGAGTCATTGGATGACAACAATAAAGATGTCAAAATTAAAAAGTACAAGAATGAAAAAACATGCACTAATTATGGGATTTGCGGCAGTGGTGATTGCCGTACTGCTCAGTGCCTGCGACTCCTACAGTACGAGGAACCTGCGCCGGACGAATTTCAACAACAAGTGGAGCTGCGAGTTCAAGCAGATCAACGGCACTCTGAACGGCACCTTTAAGGCAAATCAGGATGCGCCGGATATGGTCATCACCAATCGACTTGAGGAGGGTAGTGCGACGATTTCCGTACTATCGCACGGAGAGGTGATTGTTCCCGAAAGGGCAATGGCAACGGGCGAGGAGACCATCCACAGTCTGCCGGTGAAGAAAGGCGACAAGGTCAGAGTGCGAGTGGCTCTCACTGACGCGAAGGGCAGCTACTCGGTAGTGATGCCATAAACGGCGAATTGGGGCGATGAATTGTAATAAGAACCGAACATACAGGATGCTTTCGTCACTACAGTAAAGACGCAACCCCTATTTCCCCGTCGTGAAAGTGATTTCCGTGTTCTTGCCGGCACTGTGCCCGTCCTTCGTGGGGAACTCGGTGCCCATGACAACGAACCCGTATTGGTGCGACGGCTCCAGGGAGAAAATCACCTCCAACGTCTTGTCGTCGCGCCAGACATAGCTCTTGACAGGAGGGAAATCCGCCCCTGAAGTGCTCATATACAGGGCGATACTGTTTAGCATCGGCTTGGAGAATGTGATGACGAGTGTGAAAGGACCGCTGGGAACATCCTTCGCGCCGTCCTTGAGGTTCACTTTGTAGGTGGCGTTCTTCTTGGCTAGCGCTTTCTGCTGCTTGTTGTACTGCTTCAAGTCAAAGTCATTCACCATCTTGGCATAGACAGGCATGAAGTCGGACATCGTGGCGTACTTGTCGCGCTGCTGCTCGTACTCTTTCAGCGCGTCGCACAAAGTTTGGATGAGGATGAAACCCTGCCGTTCTTCCTCTCCGACAAATGCGGATTCCTCGATCTGAGGATAGTGGACTCTCATATAGCGAATGACGGAGGCGCGGACAAACGTTTCGTTCATCATAATCAGGGCCGAACTGTAGGCGGATTGCTGCAGTTGCTCCTCTCTCTCCTTGAACACCTTTTCGGCGGATGCCTCCATCAACGACCAAAACTGGCCGTTCAGCGGATTGCAGTAATGGTGGCAGAACTCGTGGATGACAACGGGCAGTACGACATTGGCGTTGTAGGAGATGTTTCCGTTATCATCCACTTGGCAGCAGCCG
The DNA here is from genome assembly GCA_017525245.1 of Bacteroidales bacterium. GTDB lineage: Bacteria > Bacteroidota > Bacteroidia > Bacteroidales > WCHB1-69 > F23-D06. The sequence continues at coordinate 6,935 of JAFXTE010000056.1, forward strand.
ATGACGGGGCTCAATGCGTTAGTGCCGTCTTTCAGTTTGGCGCTGCACCCGTAGTTGTTCGGACCCACTAACAGGCTGAGCACGATGCGGAAGGTGCTGCCGCTTTCCGCGCCGAAATAGTCGTTGAACCAATCGTAATCAATTTGCTGGTTGATGGCCTCGAACGCCTCCTCCACCTCGTCGAACAGGATATCCTGCTGCAAGTACCAATCGTGGAAGTGGGATTTGCGGTAAAAATCGTTCAGCGGTTCCAGGAACTCCTTTTTCTGCTGCTCCGACCAACGGTCGAAAGAGTCATCGCTGCCTTCTAAGAAGCTGTCGTCAAACACGATAGCATCGTTGGCATTCACCGTCAGATGCAAACCGTAAGAAGCCACTGCGTCATAGCTGATTCCCGATTCGTTCTGGTATTGGCGAGCCAACTGCACGACGGGATGGTCTTTGTATGGCCCGAAAACGGAATCGACCTCGTGCGCGTATTGCGGAACTCTGCAACGATTGTATTCTTCGGCGCCCGAAAGTCGCCAGACCGTGGCCATCAGCTCCACACATTCGTCGAAGTGCGCCGGAATCGGGCTCTGGGCGAAGGAGGTCAGCGCGGAGAGGACGGCGCAGAGGAGAACGGTTAATGTTTTTTTCATATTGGAATCAAAGCTCGGTTAATTATAAAAATGCACGAAATCACACGAAATCAGGCGCAAAGATACTTTTTTTTTGATTGTGGTGAAAAATATTCTTGCCCACTACAACCTTTTGAAATTCTTGCATCATGTAAATAAAGTTGTAATTTTGCAGCGTCGTTGTCTATGTATGATGTTAACGGACTTCGCATCGTCGACGGGAACGACGTGAAGAGAGAAATAACAGAAGTCCATAACAAATGATATGAAAAAATTCGCAGTTATTACCCTTTTCCTGCTCCTCTTGCAAGGCGTGATACACGTCGGATTGGCGCAACCAGCCCTCATCGTGCGGATTGACACCTTTTTCACAGCAGAAGATCATTTCTACAGGGACGGTTACTCATTCAGCAGCGGGTACAACGATAAATGGCATTGGACAAGGTCAAGGCCGTACCCCTCCGTCTTGTACGAGGACGACCTTTACATGGTCAGCCAAGACAATTATGGCGAAGACATCCTCTTCACGGCAAAACGGCCTTCTTTGTACATTGACGCTCACAATGGGTGGTTGCAGTATGAATATGTGAACCGGCAATACTATTTCACCGGGGAATTCCATCAAATACTGCGCCATGGGAATTACTATTACTTTATTAACCCCAAACGGGTGGATAGTCTGCGCATCGACCAAAACCCGGGAAATCCGCTGGTGAAGAATACCATTTTTGACATTACGGACGAAAATTTAATGTTACGCCATGACAAATCCAAATGGTGCGATTCCCAAAGCGGTTATGGCGGTTGGTATTTTTTTAGAGGATTTGTATGCCATGGTTGTTGCATCGGAAAGCACTATTCTTCCACGATGCCCACGGACACACTGTTTCACGGGGCTTTTGTGTCACACGACCAACTGCTCTATGTCGTCAGCTGCAACAATGAGGTGTTCATTGCCCAAAGGAACGGCAATGATTTGATCCGTGTCAAGGAATTGGGTCAAGGGTGGACCTTTTATGATTATTTTGGCGAGCCAAATCGTTGGTGGAATCTCGGTCCGGGCGACAGCCGCCTGACGTTACCCTTCTCCACCGCCGAAGGTTCCGCCGGCATGCTGGCCATAGATGGTGCCGACATCCATATTCGATATATCTTGTCACCTACGACGGAAGTGCCGTAATGGTATCGTGCCTTTTGAGATAGTTAAAAATGGAAATTTCACCAAAAATGTACAATATGAAAAAGTCAATGTTTATCGCGGTTTTGCTGTTATTCGCTGGTTTCAGCCTGACAGCCCAACAGAATGGCAAATCCTTCCTGAACATCGACTACAAAGCGATGGAGAAGTTCGCCAAAAACCAAACCGAAGATTTCAAGGCGTTGGTCAACCGCTTCAATTCGGGCGACACCACTTTGACGGACGTGGAGGTGGCGAAAATCTATTACGGCAGCTATTTCTCTCCCGACTATTCCTATAAAGACGCCTCTAAGGAGTTGAGAGATCTGATGAAATCGGAATCCTACCGGCCTGCCTTTGAACAATGCAAGAAGGAGCTGGAGAAATCACCCTGCTCGCTGGATTTGCTGCTCAAAGCCTATACCTGCGCCAATCGCCTTGGCGTGAGCAATGCCCTGTACTCCACCCAGATAGGGCAGATTGTGAACGTTATTCTTTCCTCAGGCGACGGGCGGACGGAAAAGACCGCTTTCAAAGTTCTGGAGGTGTCGGACGAGTATTGTATCCTGTATGGCATTTTCGGGCTTAACCTCAAATCGCAGGCGTTGATCGGGCATTGCGACCAGATGACGGTCTATGAAGACGAGGCTCCTGACGAGACATTTGACATCTATTTTGACGTGTCGCTCCACCTCGCCCACCTCGACGAACTGTTTGGTGTCATGGACAAAGCCGATAAAATGATGAAAAAGTCGAAGAAGTCGAAACGGAAGAACGGGAAAAAGTATGGAGAAATCAGCTTGTGATAATCTTTCAGCTGTGTCTCGAGCTTGAAGCTCTTGATGTGAATCATTATGAAAGAAAAACTGTTCCTTTTGTTACTGCTTTTTGTGCCCGCATTGTCCTCAATGGCTCAGCACAAGCAACAGGCCAAGCTGTTACGGAAAGCATTTGAGGAGAACTCCACCGAGATGCTGTTCAAGTTTTTCGACAATTGGGCCAAAGATGTGACATCCAATGAGAAAAGAGCGAAAGACCCTTATGTTGCGGAGGCTCATAAGGTGTTTGCCGCGTTCTACCAACCTATGCAAATGGTTAAGCGTGATGAGCGGCAAACCATGTATGATGATAAACCCTATTTCATCGTGCAGAGTTCTCTTTGGAGAATTGGCAAGGTGGAATATATCCTGTATAAACAAGAGGAAATTGATTCGTTTATGATAGCTCGCTGCTTGCCGGTCTATGCTGACGACACGGCTTATCAAAAAAAATGGTTGGAGAACCTTCCTCCCGACGCTTGGGCTGGCTTCTGGTTTAACTATTATAACGATTGGGGCCCAATGCATATCCCAAATACAGTGGTGTTATCGGATGTCGCTTTCCTGCCTCCGGTGCATATTGAAGGAAAAAAAGTGGTCTATTTGACAAAAAAGTACAAAAAAATGTTGGACGCTTTTTTGGGAGACGATCATGTTGATTTGGGCGAAAATAATATCATGCAACCGGCTTTTTCCAAAGGTGACAGTCGTGCAAAGCAACAGTTCATAGATCACGCAGCTCACATTTATTATGGACATTGGGGCGGCTATTGGCAGTATGAAACCTACCCGAAAGCGGAACAGATTATTTTTAACCCGGAGATGAATCGGGCGGTCGTCTTATTCCGGTTCGTGTACGAGGGCGGTCAAGTGATCTTGGAGAAACAGAATGGCGAGTGGACCGTTGTGGACACCCGTTTCATCTGGATTGAGTAGCGAGATACGCGGACAATGATGCCCCTAACCAGCTAATAGCCAACAGCAAATCACCACCGTCCAATTTTTTGACACCCCCGTCTCATTTTTGGACGATGATTCTTTAATCTTTCTCATACATTTCCTTGATATTTATTTTTTTACTATTTTTGGCACGGAATTCGATATACTGCTTCTATAACCAATAACCAATAACCGATAACCATTTAAGATGCTCAACACCATTCTCATCGTCGATGACAACCGCAACGTCCTCGCGGCGCTGAAGCTGCTGCTGGAGCGCGAATTCCGGCAGGTGTTCGCGCTGCCGTCGCCCAACACCCTGCTGCGGCAGATCGAGCAGTGCCGCCCCGATGTCGTGCTGCTCGACATGAACTTCTCCGCCGGACTCAACACCGGCAACGAAGGCCTCTTCTGGCTCCGCGAGATCAAAGCCCATCACCCGGACCTTCCCGTGGTGCTCTTCACCGCCTACGCCGACATCGAGCTGGCGGTGGCGGGCATGAAGGAGGGCGCCGCCGACTTCGTGGTGAAGCCGTGGGACAACGACCGCCTCATTGCGACCCTTATCCGTGCCTGCACTCCCGAAAAAAGCAGCCCGAAACGGAAACCGCAGGACGAAAGCGCCCTGTTCTGGAGCGACAGCCCGGCGATGCGAGACCTCCGCCTCATGGTGGAGAAGATTGCCCCGACGGACGCCGCCATCCTCATCACGGGTGAGAATGGCACGGGCAAAACACTGTTGGCCAAAGAGATACACCGCCTTTCCGCCCGTCACGACAAACCGTTCATGACCGTGGATTTGGGTGCGCTCACCGAAACCCTTTTCGAGAGCGAGCTGTTCGGACACGTGAAAGGTGCCTTCACGGATGCGAAAACCGACCGGGCGGGCAAAATCGAGGAGGCCGACGGCGGCACGCTCTTCCTCGACGAAATCGGTAACCTCGCTTTCCCGCAACAGGCCAAGCTGTTGACGGTCATCCAGCAGCGCACAGTCACGCGGGTGGGCAGCAACAAAGCCATTCCCGTCGATTTCCGGCTCGTCTGCGCCACCAACCAGAAACTTGACGAGAAAGTTCTGCGCGGCGAGTTCCGCGAGGACCTCTACTACCGCGTCAACACCATCCATCTGGAAATCCCGCCCCTGCGCGACCGCCGCGAGGACATCCTGCCCTTCGCAAACCGTTTCCTGACGATTTTCGCCGAGAAGTACCGCAAGCCCGCGCTGAGGTTGAGCCCCGAAGCCGTCCGTAAGCTGATGGAACACCCGTGGTACGGCAACATCCGTGAGTTAGAGCACGCTGTGGAGCACGCGGTCATCGTCAGCGACGGCACCGAGCTGCAGGAACAGGACTTCAAGCTCACGACCCCGATACAGAAGGATAACGTCCAGGAAATCACTACGTTGGATGAAATGGAGGCCGAGATGATCCGCAAGTGCATCGCCAAATGCGCCGGCAACCTCACCGCCGTGGCCGCCACGCTGGGGATTACAAGGCAGACATTGTATAACAAGATGAAAAAATACGGAATTTAGTGGGCAGTGATCAGTGAGCTGTGATTAGTGATTAGATATAACGGAAGAGCCCAATTCCCCCCTTTAGGGGGGATGCCCGCAGGGCAGGGGGGTGAAACCACTTCCTTGAGCAGCCCCGGAGGGGCAAGAGCTCGGTAGGGGCACGGATGAGGGAGATGATACGATGATGCGATGATGCGATGAAACGATGATGCGATGGTACGATGACACGATGATACGGATGAGAACGATGAAACGATGATGCGATGGTACGATGACACGATGATACGGATGAGAACGATGAAACGATGATGCGATGATACGATGATGCAATGATACAATGATACGATGACGACGATAATCATAATAGGAATAGTAATCGCCTGGGCAGTCACC
>JAFXTE010000057.1 GCA_017525245.1 Bacteroidales bacterium
AATGGTTCAAGCGCCTGAAAGGACAGTCGCCCGCCCATTTCCGACAAAACGAGTGTAAGAGATAGTGCAGAATTAGCCAAGACCACTTTTTTTCAGGTATTTTGGTGACTTATCCATCACGATAGCTAACCAAAATTATGTTGTTTTATCGTGTTTTGGTTGATTATCTATAATTATTTTCTATCTTTTCAGCGTGTTAAAACCATCCTTTATGAATAATTATTTCCTTGCCAGTTTTAATATTATTCATATTTTTGCATCGTGATTATTACGAAAAAGTTCGTTACGAAAAAATTAAGAACCTGGCTGCTGGCGTTTGCCACCGTCCTCATATCCGCCGCCACGCCGCTCCTCTTTGGCGGGGCGGTCGTTTTGACTTCCTGCACCACCGAAGAGTACTCGGTCGCGCGCCCGACCATCGAACGGATCCAGCAACGGGGCAAGCTGCTCGTCGGCACCACCGGCGACTACCGGCCGCTGACCTTTTGCGAGCCCGAAACCGGCGAATACTGGGGCTTCGGCATCGAAATGGCACAGGCAATCGCCGACAGCATAGGCGTTCCCGTGGAGTTCGTCCGGACCTCGTGGCCCACGCTGACCGCCGACGTTATGGCCGAACCCCTGACCTTCGACCTCGCCATCGGGGGCATCACCATCACCGATGCCCGGCGCGCCATCATGCTGATGAGCGAGGGGTACTTGGCCAACGGCAAGACCATCCTCTGCCGGACGGAGGACACCACTCGTTTCCGTTCGCTGGCCGACATCGACCGACCTGACGTGCGAGTGATGGTGAACCCCGGCGGTCTGAACGAGCAGTTCGCCAACGAGCACCTCACCCACGCCACCATCATCGTGCATCCGAACAACGAGGAGATCCCGTCGCTCATCGCCGAGGGCGAGGCCGATGTGATGATCACGGAAATCACGGAGGCGCCCTACTACGTGCAGACCGATCCCCGCTTGGCCGCACCGCTCCTGAACGCCCCTTTCACCCACGGGGAGATCGGCGTACTGATGCGCAAGGGGCAGGACGACCTGCTGGAATTGGTGAACGGTGTCATCCGACGGATGAAGGCCGACGGCTCGCTCCGACGGCTGTGCGAGAAATACGGATTAGTGCAAAATGCTGACAAATAACATTCTATGACCGACATCATGACACCCCAGCAGCGGCACTATTGCATGTCGCGGATCCATAGCAAGGACACCACGCCCGAGAAGCGCGTGCGGCAGTGGCTGTGGAAACACGGCTACCGCTACCGCCTCAACGTGAAGGGCGTGCCGGGGAAACCGGACATCGTGATGCGCAAGTACCGGACGGCGATTTTCGTGAACGGGTGCTTTTGGCACGGACACGATGTGGAGTTAGTAGTTAGCAGTGAGCAGTTAGTAGTTAAGTCCTCGAATTGTTGTAAGATACCACAAACAAACAGGGATTTTTGGGTGGCGAAGATACAGCGGAATCAGGAAAGGGATCGGAAGAACTATGAGATTCTCACCGAGAATGGCTGGCAGGTCATCGTGGTGTGGGAATGCCAACTGAAGCCCAAAACATTGGAGCAGACAATGTTACAAGTGGAGCAACAGCTGCTCGACTATTACATCAAGACCTTCGGCCGCAAATCCAGATCCTACATCCGAATTGACGAGGAGAGCCTGCCCATGGCGGCAGAAGACCCCGAAGAGTATGGAATATGAAAATCAATGATCATGATTGAAATCACCCAAGCAAGCAAATCTCATGCCTCCGACATCGCCAACCTGATCATGACGGCCATGACCGACGAGTGCTGTCTCTATTTTTGCGGCGAAGGCTACGGGTTAGACGACTTCCGCCGGATGATGACCGGACTCGTGGAGCGAAAAGACTCGCAATACAGCTACCAAAACACCTTAGTCGCAGTGGACAACGGAAAGGTGGTCGGCGTCTCCGTGAGTTACGACGGCGGAAAGCTGCACGAGCTGCGCAAAGCATTCCTCGCAGCCGCCAAGGCCCAGATCGGCAAGGACCACACCGGCATGGACGATGAGACGCAGGCCGGGGAACTCTACTTGGATTCGTTGGCCGTGCTGCCCGAATACCGGCGCAGAGGTATCGCCAAACGACTGCTGATGGCCACCAAACAGCGCGCCAACGAGATGGGACTGCCAGTGGTCGGGCTTTTGGTGGACAAAGGAAACCCCAGCGGGGAGGCACTCTACGCCAGCGTCGGATTCCGCTACTTGAACGACAGCCTCTGGGGCGGCCATCCGATGAAACACTTGGTGCTATAAGGCATCGAAAACACGTAAAATAGAATATTGTGTATTTTTGCAGCGGTGACATTGTTGAACTTTATACGAAATCTAATAATAATAACTACTACATCAAAAGATGAATACCTATTACAATTTTGAGCATTCAACAAAAACAAAAGTGGTTGGAAGTGCCCCGGGGAAACGATGGAAATAAACTCCTATCTCTGTCGCAACGATGCGGAAATACTGGGAAATATCTTTAAGGAACTCGGCGTGCGGTAGAGATCATAAATCCAACAGTTTTGTTATGTATAAGTTTTTTTAGACTAAAATGTGGTTGAATCAAAAATAGTTGTATTTTTGCAGCGAAAAAGTAGTAAAGACACGCATTAACCGATATGTTTGACAACAAAAAGGTAATATGACAGTTACAGAATATATACGCGAAAGGGAGATACGAGGACGTGTGACGTTCACAATTGACGATGTCCGTCAAGCTGTGAACTTGTCGGACAATTCGCTTGTCACAGAATTGCAACGGCAAGTGGCTCGCGGTAGAATATGCATTCCTTATCGCGGTTTCTATGTCATTATACCTCCCCAGTATGCTTTGAAGGGTGTTGTTCCTCCTACTTATTATGTTGATAATCTGATGAATGCTGTCGGAAAACCCTATTATATATGCTTGCTGTCGGCCGCAGAATTTTACGGTGCCAGCCACCAGCGAGCTATGCAAACCCAAGTGATGACAATAGCACCCCGATTAAAGCCCTCGAAGATGAATAATTTGTTGAACTGGAACTATCGTCAGCTAATTCCTTTTGAATTATTGATGAAGAAAAATGCTGAAATGGGGGTGATAGTCTATTCCTCTGCCGAACTGACAGCCATTGACCTCGTCCAATTTGCAAGCCACGTTGGTGGTTACCAACGAGCAGCCACGGTTCTTGCGGAATTAATGGAAAGTGTTGATGTAGAGCGAATTGAATCCGTTTTACCTTATACTACTACAGCAACCGTTCAACGCTTGGGTTATCTTTTAGAATTTGTTTTGGAGGAGCAGCATAAAGCCGACAAACTGTATAAGTTGTTGAAAGCATCAACTCCAAAATGGAAAAAGGTATTGATGAGCAATGCCAGCGAAGAAAAAAGCAGTAGTATGGGTAATCGATGGCATGTGAATATGAACATTGAAATTGAAATAGATGACCTATGATAGACAAATCGGCAATTATAGAATGGAATGAACAGGCACCGTGGATATATGCTACCATGGTCGAACAAGACCTCATCATCTGCAAGGCCCTGGTCTGCATATTCAACGATGAATTTTTGGCTTCGCAGCTGGCTTTTCGCGGAGGTACGGCGTTGCACAAGCTGTACCTCACTCCGCAATCTCGCTACAGCGAAGACATTGACCTCGTGCAAATCCATCCCGGGCCCATCAAGCCCATCTTGTTCCGTCTTGGGGAGGTGCTTTCGTGGCTTCCTGGCAAAGTGACGAAGCAAAAACGGTACAACAACACGATGTTTTTCCGTATGGAATCTGAAGTTCCGCCGATACAACCTTTACGACTGAAGATTGAAATCAATTGCTACGAACACTTTAACCTCCTGGGGTTGCAAAAAATGCCGTTTGAAGTTCAAAACACCTGGTTCAGCGGAAAATGCGAAATTACCACTTACACCCTTAACGAATTGATAGGAACCAAGTTGCGGGCCTTATACCAAAGAAAAAAAGGTCGCGACTTGTTTGATCTGCAAGTGGCTTTGGAAAGCGGAAAGATAGACGTAGCGCAAGTGTTAGAATGCTACCAAAAGTATATGGAATTTGTGGTGGAAAAGGTTCCTTCATATAAACAGTTCGTGCAAAATATGGAATTGAAGTTACAAACTCCGGAATTTTTAGGTGATATGGGCATATTGCTTCGCGGTGGAGCAGAACGATTTAATCCGAACAGAGCTTACGAACTGGTCAAGAAAACCTTCATCGACCTTATGCCCGGAAGTAGAGATTAGATTTTTGCAAATAACAATTAAAAAAAACAATATTATGAAAAAAATCCTGATTTTTGCCATCGCCGCGCTGTTGTTTGCGGCATGTAGTGATTCTGAAAAACAGCTGCAGAAACGTGCGGCCGAGCTGTGCCAGTACATCCCCGACCACGAACTGTCGGAGAAGTCGAAATCGCACATGACGGCCGATTTCTACGCCGTTTTGGACACGATGTTCAACCTGTTGCCCGAGTTCGAGGCCATGGACCACGAATGGCTCTACTATTTCGTGACCGGCAACGGCGGCACCATCGCCGACTTTGAAGTGGCCGGCGTGGAAAAAACCGACAACACCCACGCGGTGGCCACCATCAAGGTGCGCCAGAAATGGGAGGATGGCTCGTTCGACGAAAACTCTGACGTAGAGGAACATAAGCTCTATATGGAGAAGGTGAACGGCCAGTGGCTGATATCCGACTTCGACGGGCACAAGGCCGACTGCATCCGCCATATCGCCATCAACAAAAAGGAACAAGTGGTGCGCAACGCCATCAGCGACTATCTGGTGAACGAGATTGGCGAGCACTACCAGAAAGGCGAACTCTGCATCCCTATGATGATTATGGTACACGAGGAGGACGAACTCTTCATGGGCGACTTCTGGGTGTACTGGTACGACAAAGCCGGCGACACGCTGAAGTGCGTCTCAGGCGGCAACCACGCGGGCACGATGACCCTGAAGAAGGAAAGCGACCAGTACAAGGTGGTTTCCTTCGAGCAGACTGTCGATGGGGCCGGCAACGAGGCCAGCGCCCAACGCATTTTCGGCAGCTATTTCGACATCTACCAGAACATCCACTCCAATGAGAAGGTCCGTGAGGCCGTCCGTCAGGAGCAGCTGCGCGAGTATGTGAAAAAACACAACCTCAACGTCAAATACTACCAGGACTACGGCTGGCCTGCTGTAGAATTATAAAGGTAAAAACACCATAATTGAAAGAAGGGCTGTCGCATTGCGGTAGCCCTTCTATTGCCTTTTGCCTGTTGCCTATTGCCTGTTGCCTATTTCCTCAAATACTCGTCAATCGCCTTCGCCGCGCTCTTTCCCGCGCCCATGGCGAGGATGACCGTGGCCGCACCGGAAACAATGTCACCACCGGCAAAAACCCCCTCCCGTGAGGTGGCTCCTACCTCATCGGCCACAATGCAGCCGTGACTGTTGACATCCAAACCTTGCGTTGTGGTGTAAATCAGCGGGTTAGGCGAAGTGCCAATGGACATGATCACCATATCGGTATCCAACACGAACTCGGAACCGGGAATTTTCACCGGACGACGGCGACCCGAAGCATCAGGTTCCGTCAGCTCCATACGGACGCACTCCATGCCGCAGACCCAGCCCTTGTCGTTGCCGATAATCTTCACCGGATTGGTAAGCAGTTGGAAATCAACACCTTCCTCCTTGGCATGATGCACCTCCTCGCGGCGGGCAGGCAGCTCCTCCTCGGAACGGCGATAGACGATATGGACTTCCGCACCGAGACGAATAGCCGTGCGGGCAGCATCCATGGCCACGTTGCCGCCACCCACTACCGTCACCTTCTTACCGACAAAGTTCGGGGTTTCGTAATGCTCTTTGTAGGAGAACAACAGGTTGTTTCTTGTCAAAAACTCATTCGCGGAGACCACACCGCATAGGTTCTCACCCTCGATGTTCATGAAATTGGGGAATCCTGCGCCCGAAGCGATGAAAACGGCATCATAACACCATTTTTCCATCAGGTCGTCCACCGACATCGTGCGACCAATCACCACATCGCTCTCAAAACGCACACCGAGATTCTTGATGGTGTCGATTTCGGGCTTTACAATGTCTTTTTTCGGCAGACGGAACTCCGGAATGCCATAGACGAGCACGCCGCCAAACTCGTGAAGCGCCTCATACACTGTTACATCGTAGCCCATACAACGCAGCTCTTTAGCGCAGGTCAGACCGGCGGGACCACTACCCACCACGGCCACTTTCTGGCCTTTGCGCACGGTGGGTTTCTGGGCGACAATATGGTTCTTCATCGACCAGTCGCCAATGAAACGTTCCAGTTTGCCGATGGCCACAGGGTCACCCTTGCGCCAGAGGATGCACTTACCTTCGCACTGGCTCTCCTGAGGACATACGCGACCGCACACAGACGGCAGAGCGGTGTCCTCACGTATCAAAGTAGCAGCTTTGTCAAACTGTCCGTCCTTAATCAGCGAGATAAAGTCGGGGATACGGATATGCACCGGGCAGCCGCTCACACACTGTGGGTTCTTGCAGGTCAAACATCGGCGAGCCTCTTCCACCGCCTCTTCGGCATTGTAGCCGAAACAAACCTCCCTAAAGTTTGAACGACGCACCTCGGGCGCTTGCTCGCGCACCGGCACGCGTGATTTTGGTGGAAGGGCCTCATGTGCGATACCGCCGATATGACATTGGTGATTTTCACGTAATTCTTCTTCTTCCAATAATTTACGACCTTCAATGTGGTCATACATAGCCTGACGGTGCATACACTCGTCAAAATTGATGAGGGAGGCATCGAACTCGGGACCATCCACGCAGGTGAACTTCGTTTGGCCGCCGATCTGCACACGGCAGGCACCGCACATGCCCGTGCCATCCACCATCAGCGAATTGAGACTCACCACGCAGGGAATCCCTAACTCCTTGGCTTTCAACGACACAAACTTCATCATAATCATCGGGCCGATGGCCGTGATCTCATCGTAGCGGCGACCCTCATGATGAACCAGATAATCCAACATGTCGTTCACCGTGCCCTTGAAACCCATGGAACCGTCATCTGTGGTGATGTAGAGGTTGTTGGTGATTTTACGGAACTGCTCGATATAGAAGAGCAGCGACGCGTTGCGGGCCCCGATGATGACATCGCACTCCAGCCCGTGTTGTGACATCCATTTTACCAATGGAAAGACCGGCGCGATGCCAACACCTCCCGCTATGAAACAGTAACGCGACCGGCGCAACATGCCAATCGGACGGTGGATGAAGGCCGACGGATTGCCCAACGGACCCACCACATCATGGAAAAAACCGCCTACCGGAAAGGAGACTATTTTTCGGGTTGAAACCCCTATTGCTTTGATTACCAAAGTAATAGTTCCATCAGGCAGAAATGTGTCGCTGACGGTTAACGGGATTCGCTCGGCGGTCTCGTTCGCCTTCACGATGACAAACTGTCCGGGCAGCACCGACTGCGCGATTTTCGGGGCTTCCACCTCCATCAGGAACGTGTCCTGACCTAGTTCTTCCTTTTTGACGATTTTGTACATAGTCTTGTTTGTTTTTGTTATTATCCCACACTGCGCTTCGCTTGTGTGGGGTTATTAGCGCTTCGCACGTCTTGTCTCTTCGAGACTGCTTAATGAATAGATTTTTTTATAATGATTCGACTATCGCATCCGCCAACGCTTCCAATTCGGCGCGTTGCGTCTCCTTCATGGCGGACTTGAAGGTAATGGCAGGTTCGAGGACGGTGGTGTTCTTCATCTCGCCGAGGATGGCTTTTACGGCGTTGCCGGAGACGGGTGCCCAGGAACCGTTCTCAATCACCGTGAAGGTGCGATTTTGCAGCAGATGCGCCTTGATGTCGAGCAGATAGTTCTCCATTGGAGGATAGAGACCGCCGTTGTAGGTCGGAGCGACGAGCACGATGTGGCTGCAACGGAAAGACTCTGACACCAAATAAGATACGTGTGTAGCGGAGACATCGTACATGCGCACGTTGCGGCAGCCTTTGTCGGCAAGCATTCCTGACAAAACGGTGGCCACGGATTCCGTATGGCCATACATGGAACCGTAAATCACGAGAACTTCCTTGTCTTCGGGTTCGTAACGGCTCCATTTGTCGTATTTTTCGATAAACTTTCCGAAATCCTTGCGCCAAATGGGGCCATGGAGCGGACAAATCATGGCGATATCGAGCGTGGCAGCCTTTTTCAGGAGATTCTGCACCTGCATCCCATATTTGCCTACTATATTAGTATAATAACGGCGGGCTTCGTACATCCATTCGCGGTCAAAATTGACCTCATCGGCATAGAGGTTGCCGTTCAGAGCACCGAATGTGCCGAACGCGTCGGCTGAGAAAAGCACCTTGTCGGTAGAATCGTAGGAGACCAGCACTTCCGGCCAGTGCACCATCTGCGCTCCTACAAAATTGAGCGTATGCTTGCCCGTATTCAACGAATCCCCTTCCTTGACAATCTGGAATTGAACATGTTCAGGAATATCCATGAACTGTTTCATGAAGCGGGAGGCTTGCAGACTGCACACGATGACGGCATTCGGCCAACGAACCAGCACTTCCGTCAGGGAGGCCAAATGGTCGGGTTCCACATGGTGGACAACGATGTAGTCCAGCACTCGTCCTGCCAGCACAGCCGTCAGATTCTCAATGAACTGTGCGCTCACGGCTTGGTCAACCGTGTCCAAAAGGACGGTCTTTTCGTCAGTCAACACATAAGAATTATAGGAAGTGCCGCTCGGAATGGGCATCATGTTCTCAAAAAGAGCAAGTCTTCTGTCGGATGCGCCGACATACCACAAATCGTTTGAAATTTTTCTTGAAGTATTCATAATTAAATATAACTAATTGTCTTATAAAACATTTGAGTGGTAAAAAAACCGAAGTGCAAAAATACAAAAAACCGCGTTATCTGAATAAAATTTAAAATCCGATTTGAAAATTGGGTTTATTTATTTTTTTTGTATTTTTGCGGGCTATAATATTAATTGGAATAATTATAAATAAAATTCTATAAGTATGAAGAAATTTACCCTGTTAGCATCGTTATTGATGTTTGTAGCCATGAGCTACGCGGTGAACGTTGTTCCCGTTGAGGATGCTATGAGAGCGTCCAAAAATTTCCTTTCCGAGCGTGTCGGCGCCACCAAAGCCGGTCAGCTTGAACTGGTTCTGGTTAACACGGAATATTCGTCAGAGGGTGTTCCCGTCACCTATCGTTTCAGTGTCGGAGACCATGGCTTCATCGTTGTTTCCGCCACCGATCTGGCCAATCCCGTGTTGGCTTACTCCCTGGAGAGTAATTTCCAAGAAGGCACTGGCGCAGACATTTATATGGATAATTATAAGAACGAATTGTCCTATCTGATTGATAACCCTACTTCCGCATTGAGTGTCCGCAATTCTTGGAACCACTATTTGGCCGCTGACTTCAAGCCGTATGCCACCAAGGGCAATCCCTGTGTGGAACCTTTAGTCACTACCCGCTGGACTCAGGAGCAATACTACAACACCATGTGCCCTTACAACCCCCGCAACTCTTACAATGACGACTACCACACCCCTGTCGGTTGTGTGGCATTAACAATGGCTAATATCTTATATTACTACCGTTTCCCGGATCATGGTCGCGGCAGCGTCACTTATATTCCCCGTGAGTATGACGATGTCACCCATGAAGTCACCTACACCTACCCTGTGCAAACCGTCAACTATGGGCAGGCAAGCTACGATTACAATGCAATGGCAAACTCACTGAATAGCTACGATGGCGAATTGGCAAAACTGCTCCACCATTGTGGTGTGTCTGTTCTCATGTCTTACGGATATAATGGTTCCGGTTCTCAGTCCGAATACGCATTAGGCTCTTTGCAAAGCCATTTTTTATTCTCTGAAGACGCCCAATTCCAAATCGTCGGTGATGTTGTCCCCAATGACTCGTTGATGTATCTTTGGGAAAACAAGGCCAAAGCGGAATTAGACCAACACAGACCGCTGTTCTTCTCCGGCACAAGTGACATTGAGGGTGTCGGCGGCCACGCTTGGATTGTGGACGGTTATACCACCATCGGCAACGCCACCTATTTCCACGTTAACTGGGGTTGGGCCGGCAGCAGCAACGGCTACTACTTAATCAACAAGCAGTCAACGGCTGGATCTGGTACTTTTAACGCATCCGGATCAAACTCCATGATGATCAAACTTATGCCCGACAGCGCTCTCATCACAAAACCCGCTGAAAGCAACACCCGCGTTACCGCCAGCTTCGGCACTATCAGTGACGGTGCAGGCAATATGAAATACGCCCCGAACTCCAACCGCCGCTGGGTGCTGGCTTGCCCTGATGCCACCTCTTACGAACTTAAATTCTCCAAACTGAAAGTGAAAAACGGTGACAAAGTCATCGTCTATAACGGCGGTACGGAAGCCTCCGGCATCAAACAACAATACAGCGGAAACTACCTGATGGCCGCTTGTAATGACTATTCAAGCAACGTCGCGAACTGCGAACATGGCGACTATGAAGGCCAAGCCCTTCCCGCCTCCATCACTGTCAATGCCGATAGCGTGCTGGTGGTCTTCACCTCCACTGCCAATTCGGAAACGGACTACGGCTTTGTTCTTGACTATGCCGTGAAAAGCTACAGTAAAGCCGCCTGTAACGACAAAACCTATTCAGACCAACACCTTGTCCTGACAGACAAACCCAACAACGCCACAGGTGATGATACTTACCGCGCTTCCAATGTCTGCGAATATACCCTGAATCTGAAATACACTGACCAAATAGTCTATGTGTTCAACAAATTTGACCTGAAACAAGGCGATTTTGTGGACATTTACAATCAAAAAACACCCAGTGCAAACACTAAAGAATTGATTGCCCATTACGATATGAACAATATACCGACTGCTGTGTATACTTTTGATGCCCCTCTCTATAACATAGCCGGTGAACCCTCTTCCAGATTCATTATCCGCTTTGCCTCTGACAATATGCTACAAGGTTCTGGTTTTGAATTTGAATACTACGGCCATCGTAACAGCATTAACCAATTTGATGAAACTGAAATCAATGTGTATCCGAACCCTGCCACTTCTTTCGTGAATGTAGAGATTACTTCCGATGAAGTCCAACACTTCAACGCAAGCGTGGTGGATATGATGGGCAAAACTGTTTATGTTGACCAATTCAACCATGACGGAGGTACTGGCACGTATAAACTTGATGTGAATAACCTGGCCAAAGGAGTTTATTTCCTGCACCTGAACAGTGAAAACGGCCAATCGGTTCAAAAAATCGTGGTCAGATAATCCCGACACTTACAATATTATATATAGGCGGTCTAAAACGACCGCCTTTTTTTATGGCGGTATTCGTAAATTATGTACATTTGCAAACTTGTTCTGAATAATCAAAAATATTAATAATCAACATTTTATAAAATGAAACAGTTAATCGAATGCGTTCCCAACTTCAGTGAGGGAAGAAATCAAGAGATTATCAACCAAGTGGCCGACGTGATTCGTCAGGCCGAAGGCGTGACATTGTTGGATGTGGATCCCGGTGCCACCACCAACCGCACGGTCGTCACCTTCGTGGGCGAACCGCACTATGTGGTCGATGCCGCCGTGAAACTCATCGCCAAATGCCAAGAACTCATCGATATGCGCAACCACCACGGTGACCACCCGCGTTTCGGTGCCACCGACGTGTGCCCGCTCGTGCCCATCGCCAACATCACGATGGAAGAGACCGTAGAATATGCCCGTCAGCTGGCTGAAAGAGTCGGCAAGGAGCTGAATATCCCCGTCTATTGCTACGAGAACGCCGCGTTCAAACCCGAGCGCCGCAACCTCGCCAATTGCCGTCAGGGTGAGTACGAAGCCCTGAAGGAGCGCATCACCTCCAAGGAGTGGAAGCCCGACTTCGGTCCCAACAAGTTCACGGAGAGCGTCGCCAAGAGCGGTGCCACGGCCGTGGGTGCCCGCGACTTCCTCATCGCCGTCAACTACAACCTCAACACCACCTCCACGCGCCGCGCCAACGCCATCGCCTTCGACGTGCGCGAGAAGGGCCGCCCGAAACGCGAGGGCAACAAGATCACCGGCAAGAAAGTGCTCGACGAAAAGGGCAACGTGGTGATGATTCCCGGCACGCTGAAGGGCACCAAGGCCATCGGCTGGTACATTGAGGAATACGGCATCGCCCAAGTCTCGATGAACATCACCGACATCAACGCCACCCCGCTGCACGTCGCCTTCGACGAGGTGACCGCCAAGGCCGCCAAGCGCGGTATCCGCGTCACCGGCGCCGAAATCGTGGGTCTGATTCCCAAGAAAGTGCTCATCCAGGCCGGCAAATACTACCTCGCCAAACAGAAACGCTCCCTCGGCATCGACGAGAAGGAGATGGTGAAGATCGCCGTGAAATCCATGGGCTTGGACGACCTCAAACCCTTCAACCCTGAAGAGAAAGTTATCGAATATCTCCTTGAGAAAGAGGATACTACGCCGAAGTTGGTCAATATGACCTGCACCGGTTTCGCCAACGAGACGGCCTCCGAAAGCCCGGCGCCTGGCGGCGGCTCCATCTCCGCTTATATGGGCTCCCTCGGCGCTGCCCTCGGCACGATGGTCGCCAACCTCTCCTCCCACAAACCCGGCTGGGACGACAAGTGGGCTTGGTTCTCCGAATGGGCCGAAAAGGGACAACTCTTGAAGGATCAGCTGCTTGCCCTCGTGGATGAGGACACCAACGCCTTCAACGTGATCATGAACGCGTTCGGTATGCCGAAGGGCACACCCGAAGAGAAGGAAGCCCGTTCGCAGGCCATCCAGGACGCCACCAAATACGCCACCGAAGTGCCGATGCGCACCATCGAGACCTCCTTCAAGGTGTTCGAGATCTGCGAGGCGATGATCAACAAGGGCAACCCCGCCAGCGTCTCCGACGCCGGTGTCGGTGTGCTCTGCGCCCGCGCGGCCGTCCACGGCGCCTACCTCAACGTCAAAATCAACGCCTCCTCGCTGAAAGACAAGGAGTGGGCCGAGATGATGATCAACAAGGCGCACGACTACGTGGTCAAGGCCGACCAAATCGAACGCCGCCTGATGAAGAAGACTGAGAAGGTGATCGGGTAGTAGCGATTTACGGTTTGCGATTTGCGATTGAATCGGAATCGTTAACAACAGAAAATGCCGCTGTGAAAATGCGCTTTAGCGCGGATTCACGGCGGCGTTTTGTTTGCCGATGATAAAATAGGAAATTTTTATTTTTGCGGACTTATTCTAAAATCATATTTATGAAAAAGAAACCATATCAGACAAAAGAAAAAACTGTGACGTTCCATAGCATTTGTATCACAGCCATTCTCTTTACTATTCCCATAAGGATAATCGCCTCTGATATTGCTATGGGCAATCACGACACCATATACAAACCTGGAAACATCTTTATATTTGAAGTAAAAGTGGACTCTGTTTCCAAGAACACGCAGCATTCCTGTTATATTGTCATGCGTGTTTTGGACAAGGAAATGTACCATCAAGGGGTGATCACGTATGATTATTACGACTCCCTGCCTGATGATCCCGCAGCATTGGATTCGACCTCTTTGATTGACCAAAACGGTTTCATTGAGACTACGGAGATTTTGGAAAACAGCAAACTTTTGTGGATTCATCCCCCGAGAACGCACGGTTTTGGTCTTCTCCAATATTATCCTTTTCCTGAAATACGCTATCCCGTTAAAATCGGGAAAAAATACAAGCGTTCCTTCCTTTCATTCAATGATCCCCTATGCCAATGCACCTTGCTCTTGCGGTACAAAATGCAATATTTGTCTTATTCCCAATGGAAATACCAGAACCGACTTGTAGAGATTTGCGAACAAAGAGGTTTTGCAAAGTCAAAAAGAGGTTCATTCTCTGTCACTTACCGATATAACGAACGGTTAGGGCTTGTGGAGGCGATTTACGATTACAATAATGAAGTTCGGATACGTTTGTCTTTGATTAATGTGTTATAGCAGATAAACAGTAGCGTGCCTTCAGCACGACGCGGCCAGAAAGGATCGTTTGGGATTTGAAAAAAGTGTATTTTTGCCGATGCTATTTTAAAACTTCATTATGAAAAAGAAACCATATCAGACAAAAGAAAAAACAGTGACGTGTGTAGAGGAAGCGGCGGTTGCTTACGGTCAGCAAATCATTAATGGAAACGATAGTGTTTCGACAGAGTGTCTATCCTTTGATACTGCAACTTGCAAGTCAAATCGATTGACCGTTTCGGAATATTTTGATGAAATCAGAACCGTACTGAGAAAAAAGTATGAGAACGTATAAAGTTGAAGTGGATCCATCTGCAAGGGCTGATATTGAAGAACTTACATCTTGGCTACAAGCGAGAATGACACTTGAAGGTGCAGAAAAGTATTTGGATGCCATGTTTAACGAAATATTATCGCTCTCTGTTTTCGCCGGTTTTTACAAACCAAGCCAGTATGCCGACATACGTTGCTATCACCCAAAAGCATGTCGAATGGTGTCCCATAACAAAAAGTGGGTTTATATATTTCATATTGAAGAGGAAACGGTTGTTGTAGATCGTATAAGACCAGCAAGGTTGATTACAAAATAGTGTGAACGATTAGGGCTGTTGGAGGTTATTTATGACTACAATAATGTTGTTCGGATACGATTGTCTTTGATTAAAACATTTATTCCAAAACCGAAAAAAGATGGGTGATAGTGGAAAGCGACTTCGGCGGGATATGAAACCCAACCCAGCTTCAATAACCCATAACCTATAACCCATAACCATTAAAATTGTATCTTTGCACTCTCTAAAAATCGGTCGGAATATGAAAAAACTGCCCATAGGATTACAAAGTTTCAAATCAGTTCGGGAAGATGGCTTTCTTTACGTTGATAAGACACGCCTGCTGTCCACGCTCGCTAAAGAGTCAAAATATTACTTCCTCTCGCGGCCGCGCAGGTTCGGAAAAAGCCTGTTCCTCTCCACGCTGAAAGCCTACTTCCAAGGCAAGCGGGAGCTGTTCGAAGGTTTGGCCATCGCCGAATTGGAGAAAGATTGGGCGAGTTACCCTGTATTGTATTTAGACTTGAATACTGGAAATTACAACTCTGTAGAGGCTTTGGAGGAGCGCCTTGGCTATATTCTTTCCGAATGGGAGGAGGAATATGCCATTGTTCCGGAAAAAACACAGTCTGTGGCCACAAGATTCGAGGTGGTGATTAAACAAGCGGCAAAAACGACAGGTCGGAAGGTGGTTATCCTGGTGGACGAATATGACAAACCGTTGTTACAAGTCATTGACAACGAACCACTTCTGGCGGAGTTCCGCAACATCCTCAAGGGTTTCTATTCCAACCTCAAGACCTGCGACGAGCATATCCGCTTCGCCTTCCTCACCGGCGTGACCAAATTCTCGCACGTCAGCATCTTCAGCGACCTGAACAACCTGCAGGACATCTCGCTCAACAATGCATACGCGGACATTTGCGGCTTCACCGAGGAGGAAATCCGGCAGACTTTCACTCCTTATATACAGAAATTCGCGAAACAGGAGCAGGTGGATGAGGATACGATGATGGAAAAGTTGAAGGCCAGATACGACGGCTACCACTTCTCGCCGGATATGTCGAAAGATGTCTATAACCCGTTCAGTGTGTTGAATGCGCTGAGCAGCTGCCAGTTGCAGAACTACTGGTTCTCCACCGGCACCCCGACGTTCTTGGTCAAATTGCTGAAAGACGGGCAGTATAAGATTCAGGATCTTTCGGAAGGGGACATTACAGCCACCGACCTTTCCGGTAAGGACTCCCTTTTCACCGAGCCTGTGGCATTGTTATATCAGACTGGTTATCTGACGATTAAGGGTTTCGACAAGGATTTTGACAGCTACAGTCTCGGATTTCCCAACAAGGAAGTGGAGTTGAGTTTTCTGCGTTTCCTGCTGCCGAAATATGTGGGCGGCACGGAGAACCGGTCGAGTTTCTACATCGAGCATTTCGTGCGCGACCTGCGGAAGGGCGACATCGACAGTTTTATGGAGCGGATGACGGCCTTCCTCGGCGACACCCCCTACGAGCTGATCCGCGACTGCGAGAACCACTTCCAGAACGTGCTGTTCACCGTCTGCCGGCTGATGGGCTACCACACCATTGCCGAATACCGCACCTCTCGCGGGCGCATCGACATGGTGGTGAAGACCGACGACTACACCTACGTCTTCGAGTTCAAATTCGACAAATCGGCGCAAGAGGCACTGCAACAGATTGACACCAAAGAGTATATGATTCCTTTCACCGCCGACAGCCGTCAAATAATCAAGATCGGGGTGAATTTCTCGGAGGAGACAAGGAACATCGAGGGCTGGGAAGTGCGGTAAAATTGTATCTTTGCCGTCCGAACAGAACGTTCGGCTTTTTAAGTCGTAATATTGTCAGAATGAAGATATTAGTGGTCCTTTCCCGCATCCCCTTCCCGTTGGAGAAGGGTGACAAGCTGAGAGCCTACTACCAGATCCGGGAACTGTCGAAATGGCACGACCTCTACTTGGTGGCGCTCTACAGCCGTAGCGTGCCCGAAGAGGCGATGCGCGAACTGACCCCATACTGTCGCGAGATCCACTTTCTACGACAGTCTCCCCTGCGTAGCGCCCTCAACATGGCGGCCTCCCTTTTCGTGGGACTCCCCCTGCAATGCGGTTATTTCTACAGCCACCGCAACCACAAGCGGATCGACAAGATCATCCAGGAGGTGCAGCCCGACCGGATTTACTGCCAACTCTTCCGGATGGCGGAGTACGTACGCCACTGCCGGATTCCGAAAGTACTTGATTATCAAGATGCTTTCTCCATGGGGATGGAGCGGCGGGCGCAGAAGGCATTCCCGCTGTTCCGGTCTGTTATGCGGATGGAAGGCCACCGCATCGCCCACTATGAAACCGACATCTTTGACGATTTCGAGGGCAAGACCATGATCACCGCCTTGGACCGTGATTGCATACAACACCCTATGAAAGAGGAAATTGTGGTGGTTCCCAACGGGGTGGATTTCGCCAAATTCAGTCACGACGCAGTGCCGAAAACCCACGACCTGATCTTCTCGGGCAACATGAACTACCCACCCAACATAGATGCGGCCGTCTATTTGGTCAAGGAGATTCTGCCCGAGCTGCGGAAAAAGCATCCGGAGGTGAAGCTGATGCTCGCCGGTGCCGACCCCGCCAAGAAGGTCCGTGCTCTGCAAAGCAACCACGTCACCGTCACGGGTTGGGTGCCCTCCATGACCGACTGTTACGCCCAAGCACGCATCTTCATCGCCCCGATGCGGTTGGGTACTGGTCTGCAAAACAAGCTGTTAGAGGCCATGGCTATGAAATTGCCGTGCGTCACCTCGCCGTTGGCCGCCAAGCCGCTGGACCCCGCCACCAAGGAAGGAGCCGTCATCGCCTGCAGCACCACCCGCCAATACGTGGACACGCTCGACCGTCTGCTCACGGATTCCGCTTATTACCAAGAATATGCGACACGCGGACACGATTTCGTATATGAACATTACGACTGGACAAACGCAACACGAAAATTGAACGAATTGTTTTCCTAACCAATAACTTCCCGTTTTCTGCACAAAATGTGTTAAGAAAAGATAATAATGCATTAAAACGGAAGATAATGGGGAGATAGTGGTCAAAATTCCAAAGAAAATCGTACCTTTGCCGTCTTAAAATTGAGAAGATGGAAAAGAGTGCCGAGACCCCTCTGATGAGGCAGTATAACCAATTCAAGGCCAAACATCCCGATGCCATTTTACTGTTTCGCGTGGGGGATTTTTACGAGACATACGGCGAAGACGCCGTCAAATCGTCCAAGATTTTAGGTATCACGCTGACCCGTCACGGGAAGGGCGCGTCGCAGACCGAGCTAGCGGGATTTCCCCACCACGCCCTCGACACGTACCTGCCGCGGCTTGTGCGCGCCGGCTACCGCGTGGCCATCTGCGAACAACTCGAAGATCCCAAACTCACCAAAACCCTCGTGAAACGCGGTATCATTGAGTTGGTTACGCCCGGAGTCTCCATCAACGACAAGGTTCTCGAACAGCGCGAGAACAACTTCCTCGCCGCCATCCATCTTACCGACAAACAGAGCGGCATCGCCTTCCTCGACATCTCCACCGGCGAATTTTACATCGCCGAGGGGAACTACGAATACCTTGACAAGCTCTTCCAGAACTTCAAACCCATGGAGCTGGTCATCCAGAAGGGCAAAACGCAGACCTTCAAGCAGAATTTCGGAGAGAAAATGCTGCTCACCCAGCTCGACGACTGGGTTTTCAAAACCGACTACACCCGCGAGCTGCTGACCAAACACTTCCACACCAAATCGCTCAAGGGCTTCGGCGTGGAGGACCTGCCTCTCGGCATCATCGCCGCCGGCGCCGCCCTCCATTACATCTACGAGACTCAGAACCATAAAATACAGCATATCACCAAGATAAGCCGTATTGAGGAGGATTTGTACGTCTGGCTCGACAAGTTCACCATCCGCAACCTCGAACTGATTCACTCGTCCAACGAGAACGCCGTCACTTTGCTTGACGTGCTCGACGAAACCCAAACCCCGATGGGTTCGCGTATGCTGCGCAAATGGATTCTCATGCCGCTGAAGGAGAAGTCACTCATCGACAAGCGTCTTTCCGTGGTGGAGTATCTTATTAACAACCAAGATTTTACCTACCAGCTGACCGACATTCTCAAGCAGATGGGCGACCTGGAGCGTATGGTCTCGAAGATTGCCACGGGCAAGATCAACCCGCGGGAGGCGTTGCAGTTGGCCACCTCCCTGCGCGCCGCCGAACAGCTGAAAGCCCTCTGCGAGAAAGCACAATCGCCTATCCTGAAGGAAATTGCCGACAAGCTCAACCCCTGCGTGAACGTCTGCAAGCGCATCGAGAAGGAGATTCGCGAAGACCCGCCGGTGGTGCCGAGCAAGGGCGGCATCTTCCAGCACGGTGTCAATGCCGAACTCGATGAACTCACCGACCTGGCCACCAACAGTCGCGGCATCCTCGCCGACATCCAGCAGCGCGAAGCCGAGAAAACCGGCATCAACTCGCTGAAAATCGGCTTCAACAACGTCTTCGGCTATTACCTTGAGGTGACGAACACCTACAAATCGAAAGTGCCAGCGGAGTGGACCCGCAAGCAGACCCTCACCGGTAGCGAACGCTATATCACCGAAGAACTCAAAGAGCTGGAAACCAAGATATTGACTGCACAAGAGAAGATTCTTGAAATCGAGGTGCGACTCTATAACGAGCTGGTGGTCAGTCTCGCCGACTACATCCCCATCATCCAGAACAACGCCCGTCTCGCCGCCCGCTTGGACGTGCTCAACGCCTTCGCCTACTGCGCCGTGCAGTACCAATACACCAAGCCGACCATCAGCAACTTCCAGAGCATTGACATCAAAGACGGCCGTCACCCGGTGATCGAGCGGCAGCTCCCGCCCGAAGAACCCTACATCGCCAACGACATCTACCTGGACACGGACAAGCAGCAGATTATCGTGATCACCGGTCCGAACATGTCGGGTAAGTCGGCGTTGTTGCGGCAGACCGCCCTCATCACGCTGATGGCGCAGATGGGCTGCTACGTGCCCGCCCGCGAGTGCACCATCGGCATCGTCGATAAGATCTTCACCCGCGTGGGCGCCTCCGACAACATCTCCACCGGCGAATCCACCTTCATGGTCGAGATGAACGAGACCGCCAACATCCTCAACAACGTCACCAACCGCAGCTTAGTGCTTCTGGACGAAATCGGCAGGGGCACAAGCACTTACGACGGTATCTCCATCGCGTGGTCCATTGCCGAGTATCTGCACGAGAACCCGCTCCACCACGCCAAGGTGCTGTTCGCCACGCACTACCACGAGCTCAACGACATGGCCGCGCAGTTCCCCCGCATCAAGAACTACCACGTGTCGGTGAAGGAGCTCGACAACAAGGTCTATTTCCTGCGCAAGTTGGAAGAGGGCGGCAGCGAGCACAGCTTCGGCATCCACGTGGCCCGCATGGCCGGTATGCCTCCCGCCGTGCTGCGCCGCGCCGAAGAGATTCTCAAGCAGCTCGAAGATTCCCGCGCCCGCCGCGAAGAGAAGGGCGAGGAGGTGCACATCGAGAAGCCCAAGGACGACAGCTACCAGCTGAGTTTCATCAACTTGGACGACCCGCTGCTCCTCGAAGTCAAGGAGACCATCGTCGGTTTGGACATCAACAGTCTCACGCCCGTGGAGGCGCTGATGAAGTTGAACGAGATACAAGGGTTGTTGACGGGGAAGAAGTAGTAGGGAATAGTAGAGACGATGTGCACATCGTCTCTATTTAACATGACACGCTATTTGATTTCATAAAAATCAGCCGTTTTCGATTTTTTTTTAAGAAACGGCTGATTTTTTTTGTGTCATTGAAATAAATTCGTACTTTTGCAGCATGAATATTTAGTGTTATGACATATAAGAACATCGTAGGCAGAAATGAAGAGACTCGACAATTGGAGAGGTTTTTGAAGTCTTCAAAGTCAGAATTTATAGCCATCTACGGGCGCAGACGTGTGGGAAAATCCTTCCTTGTTGAGGAAGTCTATAAAGATAGAATTGTATTTCGTGCCATAGGCTCTTACATCAAGGAGAAAGACGAAAAAACATATAAGCAGACACAACTCGATCATTTTTACGATAGTCTTTTAGATAGCGGTATGTCAGAAGAAACGCCACGGCCTGGCAACTGGCGTGAAGCATTCCGACTGCTTCGGATGTTTTTGGAGGGAATTCGGGCTAAACGGCGTGTCGTGTTTCTCGACGAACTGCCTTGGCTCGCTGGCCCCCAGTCTTCGGAGATGATTACAGAACTCGGCTATTTTTGGAACTCCTGGGCAGACCGCCAGCGCAACATTGTATTGGTGGTGTGTGGATCGGCAACCAGCTGGATGCTTGACAATGTGATTCGTGATTACGGCGGATTGCATGGTCGCCTCACTGGCACTCTTCGCTTGTTGCCCTTTTCGTTGAAGGAGTGCGAATTGTATTTCAAGAGACATGGGTTCCATCTTTCCAAATATGAAATAGCCGTGGCTTATATGGCCTTTGGCGGTATCCCTTATTATCTGGACCGGATGGACAACGTAAAAAACTTGTCTGAAAACATTGACGACTTCTTCTTCAAGGATGAACGAATCCATCAAGAATTCAAAGATGTCTATACGGGACTGTATGCCACTTCGGAGCGATATGTTGACGTTGTCAAAGCCTTGGGGACAAAGTTTTACGGCATGACACGGCGTGAGCTTGCAGAAGCCATCGGAATTGAATGCGGTGGCACCTTCACAAAGATTCTCGACAACCTCCACGAGTCGGGCATCACCCGCGAATATCCCCGCTATGGTAAGGAACGTGTGGAAACAGTTTATCAGCTAAAAGATTTCTTCTCCCTTTTTTACCTCCATTTTATCTATGGCAAGGGAACCACAGCTGGCAACTGGCGTAATATACAACGGACACCCCCTTTCTACGCTTGGGCTGGCAACACTTTCGAATTACTCTGTATTGAACATCTCACCCAAATAAAAGAAAAACTACGCATTGCCACTATAAGCCGGAACTATTGCTGGCGTGGTGTCGCGCCAAACGGCAGCACAGCCCAAATAGACCTTGTTTTAGAATGGAAAGGCGAACGCACTGATTACATTTGTGAAATGAAGTTCAGTGAGCATGAATTCGTCATTGACAAGCATTATGAAAGTGTTTTGGCCAACAAAATAGAAGCGTTTCTTGCCAGCAGGCAACATACAAAAACTCACTCCATCCAACTCGTGATGATAACAACAAACGGCATTGTCCCGAACGAGCATTCAAAGGATATCAACCAACAGGTAATCTTGGTTGATTTGTTTGCCTAAAACATTGAAAACAAACAAAATGCACATCTCACACAGATGCACATTTTGTTATCCATTGGTCATGACGGGGCATCATTCCGAGACAATTTTCCCGCCGCCATGAATGGTGACCCTCCCGAGTTCGGACTTGTCGGTAAGATAAGCGGTACCCGTTACAGTGGCGATGATGTAGCCGACACTGGCGTGCGTGATGTGCGCGGTAGTGACTTTCAGAAGTTGCGAGTTGACTTTGCCGGCACCTGTGTTTTCCAGCGTCATCTCTTCCGCCTTACCGTTCATTAGCATCATATCACCCGGGCCTTGGTTCCGCAGCTCTATCCTTTTTGCCGTGATATTTTGCATTTTAATGTCCCCCGCGCCTCTATTCTGAAGAATCAGTTCTTCGGTAGGGATGCTCATCAGGTTCACCGAAACATCACCCGGCCCTATGTTATTGACAACCAATGAACTACTGGTGGAACTGGCCATGACTTTCACATCGCCAGCGCCCGAGTTGTTGATGAGCAAAGTCTCTTGTTTGATGGCATCGGAGACGGGGACGATGATGTCGCCTGGACCTTTGCTGTGCAATTCCAACGTTTTTTCAATCTTCAAACATTGGAGGGTGCAGTCGCCCGCGCCCATATTGATGATTGTCAGTTGCGCTTCGTTCCGCTTTTCTACCGTCACGTCACCCGGCCCGCGCATAGAGAGTTCCTCCAGTGTTGGCATATAAATCTCCACCACAAGTTTTTTCACATTGTTGAAGTTTTTATCTGCATAAACAGA
>JAFXTE010000058.1 GCA_017525245.1 Bacteroidales bacterium
CCGACCAACGTGGCCGTGAACGACAATGTTGTGACTTGGACTGGCGACGCCGCCAACTACAATGTTCAGGTTACCGTTGCTGGTGAAGTTGTGATCGACACCACCGTCGCCACCACCACCTTCACCGTTGAAGGTCTCGAGAATGGTGCCCACGCCAGCGTGGCCGTTCAGGCTGTCTGCGCCGAGGATGACCTCTCCGAATGGAGCGAAGCTGTTGAATTCGACTACACCAATGGTATCAACAACTACAGCCTCAAAGCCAACATCTATCCGAACCCGACCACTGGCAATGTGACCGTTGAGAGCGACGCTATCAACGCCGACATCACCGTGTTCGACGCCTTCGGCAAACTGATGATGACCTCCAAAGTCGCCACCGAGCGCACTGAACTCAACTTCAGCGAGTTCGCTCCTGGTGTCTATATGGTACGTATTGCCAACACTACTGCTATCACCACTATCAAGGTTGTGAAGAAATAATTTGTTCGGAATACGTGTTAAAAAATCCCGCAGGAAACTGCGGGATTTTTTTGTATCTTTGCACCATCATTTTTAATAAATCCATTTTATGAAAACTCCTTTCCATTTTCCATCTTTGTCGGCAGTTGTAGCCGTCCTTTTTCTGAGCATTGCCACCGCTTTCGCACAGTGCGACCCGATAGTGGTAACAGCCGATGAACCCTATTTTGAAGATTTTTCCGGCAACGGTTTCGACTGCTGGACCTTGGCCGACACGCTCCATGGTGGCCGCTGGGTCAATATTCACGGCAGCGACGCATCGGCCATGGCTTTCACTTACTCCAGCGACAGCACCGGCGCAGAAGCCCGCATCATTTCTCCCGTTTTCGACCTGTCGGGGGCTGCTTCGGCTCAGCTGTCGTTTGTCTATTTCCTGTATGGTTATCTTGGTGTTGATGAGATTACGGTGAGTTACCGTACCTCTGAAACCGATAGTTGGCACACCTTGGGAGTGCTCAACACCCTTAGTTCCGATTACTTGGAACAGTCGTATCCCCTCACCGACCTTTCTTCTACGTATCAAATCTCCTTTTGGGGACGTGATATGGGCGGCTTGCTCGACTATATCACCAACATTGAGATTACGGTGGCTGGCGGCTGCGCGCGGCCTACCAGCGTGCAGGTTTCCGACATCACTACCACTTCTGCTGTGCTCAGCTGGACAGCCAACAACGGCGAAACCAGCTGGAGCTTGGAACTGGACGGCGTGGAGTCGCCGGTGAATGTGAATAGCAACCCCTTCACGCTGACGGGTTTGTTCCCGCAGACGAATTATACGGTGCGTATCAAGGCCAACTGCGATGCCGACAACAGTTCCGACTGGTCCACGCCGGTAGTGTTCAACACCGAATGTGGTGTGTTCCCGGTTACGGATGCCAACCCCTATAGAGATGATTTTGAGGGAGATGACAATTTTGTGTGCTGGACTTCAGAGCCCATCTCCGGCTCTGACAATTGGGTGGTGGACCATGGTTATCTTATTGTCAACAATGCTGCTTTCTTCTCATGGCTGGGCGATGAGGCACGGCTGATTTCTCTCCCGTTGGATCTTACCGCTGTTACCCAGCCCTACCTTTTCTTCAAGCGCAAGCAGTTGCAGGGCTATACCGATGTGGATGAGCTGTCGGTATGGTACCGCACCTCCGCCACCGACGAGTGGCACTCCATTGCACAGTACCTCTTCCCGACCGATGGATATGAGCAGGTGGCTGTAGCTCTTCCGCAGCCGTCGGCAACCTACCAGATTGCTTTCCAGGCGAGATCGAACAATGCCGAGGGCGTATATGTGGACGATGTGGTGGTGGGCAACATTACAGCAAATATCCACCCATACGGCATTACTGCCAACGTCTATCCCAACCCGACCGCCGGTTACGTGACCGTTGAGAGCGACGCGGTGGGCGCCGACATCACCGTGTTTGATGCTTTCGGCAAACGGTTGATGACCTCCAAAGTCGCTGCCGAGCGCACGGAACTTAACTTCTGCGAATTCGCTTCTGGCGTCTATATGGTACGTATCGCTGCCACCACCGGTGTCAGCACGTTTAAGGTGGTGAAGGAATAATTTGTTCGTAGGGCTTTCATATTATGACAGCCCTACCAATAAGTCGCGCATTTATAGCATTTTAGAAAGGTGCCGTTTTTGCTACTCGCAAAAATGGCACCTTCTTTACTATTTTCCTCATCTTTGCACCGTGATTCTGAAAGGGTAAACTTTTCATGAATCCGGTTATATATGACTGTGTGCCTAGTTTGGGCGATTTCCTCCTCACTATGCCATACAATTTCATAGTGCTATGCTATTTTTGCAACATCAAAATCAATAAATAATCACTAAAAATATAATCATCATGAAAAAAAGCACACAAAACTTCAACGCCATCAGCACCTTCACCGACCTGGCCCGTTTATTGGACGATTCGCACAGCGAGATCCTTGGAATGTATGACGAGACCATTGCCAAGATTCCTGTTGATCGTAAAGATCCGAAAATCAAATCGGAAAGTGAGCGTCAGCAGTTTCAGGAGAACCTCGAGGCGTTCAGTCAATTTTTGAAAGCCACCCCTGTGGAGGCCATGGTATTCATCGCCATTTATGCCTACCAGTTGGTACACAATGCAGCTGCCGACACCCGCGACATCACCCGCTTCTTCGGCATCAGCGAACTGGACTTCCTTCCGCTGAAAAACTGTCTCCCGACCCTTCTGAAAAAGGGACAGATTCGCATGATGGAACGCCACCGCCGCTATGACGAGTACAAAATCAGCAAGGCGGCTGAGACCGCGCTCCTCAACCACACGCCCTTCAAGCCCGAAAAGGAAAAACCGATGGATCGTTATCGGTTCTGTGCGGACATTTCTGACCTCATCGAGATGCGCAGCGATGATGAGATTGAAACCCACGAACTTTTCAATCTTGTGCGAGAATCGGAGGAGAACAACGGCAAGCTCAAATTGGTCAAGGAGGTGAAAAAGTTGCTGAGTTCTGTGGAGGATCGTACGCTCTTTTATGAAATCTGCGATGATTTTGTGAGAGACAACCGCAGACGTGCTGCCACCGGGCTCGATTGCACGCTGTCGGACATCTACGACACCTGCCGCAGCCGTCTCAATGTGGCCAAGTCCATCATGGAAAAGGACCATGCGCTCATCGTCAATGAGTTGGTGGAGGTGTTGCCTGCCAGTTTCTTCGGCGATGCCTCCCTCGCGCTGACCGAGAAGGGCAAGCAGCTGTTTTTGGAGGCGGATTACGACCTTTTCCAGCGCAAGGGCGGGGCCGACAAGCGGCTGATTGCCCCCGAGAAGATTCCGTCCCGCGAGTTGTTCTTCAGTGAGGAGCTCACCAAAGACCTCAACTTCGTCAAGAACAGTCTGGAAGACACCGCTTTTGTGGAGTTGCAGAAACGCTTGGAGGAGAATTCGTTGCCCAAGGGGGTGGCGGTGCTTTTCCACGGGCTGCCGGGCACGGGCAAGACCGCTGCGGTGGATATGATTGCCAAGGCCACCGGCCGCAGCGTTTATCATGTGGATATTGCCGCCTCCAAGACCTGCTGGTTCGGCGAGAGCGAGAAGTTGTTCAAGAAAATTTTCACCGACTACCGCCGCATGTGCGAAACGCAGGAGCGCAAGCCCATCCTGTTGTTCAACGAGGCCGACGCACTCTTCAGCAAGCGCCGTGATGTGGACTCCGGCAACTGCGCCCAGACCGAGAACGCCCTGCAGAACATCCTTTTGGAGGAACTGGAGACGTTGGACGGCATTCTCATCGCCACCACCAACCTGTGCAACAACTTCGACACTGCCTTCGAGCGCCGTTTCCTCTTCAAGGTAAAGTTCGGTCAGCCCGACAAGGCGGCGAAGAAAGCCATCTGGAAGAGCAAGATCTCGTGGCTCCCTGAGGAAGACTGCGGCAAGCTGGCCGCCCAGTTCGACCTGTCGGGTGGCGAAATCGACAACATCGTCCGCAAGAGCTTTATGGAGGAGGTGCTCACGGGCAACCGTCCCACCCTCGAAATGCTGGAGGCGTGGTGCAAGGGCGAGAAATTGCATGCCGGCAAGGCCGCTGCCATCGGATTCAACAAATAAATGGAGAATTGAGAATGGAAAATTGAAAATTGGTAGAGCCGTGGTGCACCGCGGCTCTACAGGGTGAATCGCAAAATTGTAGAGACGCACGGCCGTGCGTCTCTACCGCACCCCATTACAACGTGAAAATCAAATAACAAATCAACCATGAACATCCTATACCTGCACGGTTACGGCTCGTCAGGGCAGAGCAGCACCGTGGAATACCTGAAAAAGTCCCTGCCAGATTACTATCACATCGAAGCCCCCGACATTCCCGTCGATCCGGCGGAGGCGCTGCCGTTCCTCAAGCATCTTTGCGAGGAGGAGCATTTCAGCGTCATCATCGGCACCAGCATGGGCGGCATGTACGCCCACCAACTGCCCGCCGACTTCGTGCGCATCTGCGTCAACCCGGCGCTCCACCTCTCTGAAATCACCGATGTGATGAAGGTGGGCACCTTCGACTTCTTCCAGCCCCGCAAGGACGGGCAGACGCAGTACACCATCACGGAGGAGATCATCCAGCACTATCGCGAGATGGAGGCGCACCAGTTCGACCAGTGGAAGGCGGATGCCCCCGAGAACGTCCTCTGTATAGGGTTGTTCGGCACACGAGACACCACCGTGAACTGCCGCGACGAGTTTGCCCGCTACTATCCCAACGTGCAGACTTTCGACGGCGAGCACCGGATGAACCAGAAGGTGGTGAAAAACGTGGTGCTGCCCATCATCCGAAAACACCTTGCGACATACAAAAAAGACGACATTCTGCTTTTTATGACCAGCGAACCGCAAGCCCACGTGTGCGAAATGTTTGGAGGCGAGGCTGTTGAAAAGGAAGATGTCGAGCGTGAACCCTACTATGGTTTCGTGAAATCGGTGATCTCCGCCTCAAAGGGCATCTACTTGATGCAGACAATAAAGCCGATGGAAGGCTTTGTCTGTATCGCAGAAAAGACGGACATCATCCGCGTGGTGGACAAAAACGAGTTGCCCGAAGCGGAGCGCGAGCGGAAAAGCACTGAATGGCTCGAAGCCCCGAATGTCTATGTTCCCGCGCAAAACACATCCCTTTCGGGACTTTCAGAAGAAGAGCGCTGCATCGCCCTTGCCAAGGAAGCGCTTGTGCACCTGTTTCCCGAAATCCCAACCACGGAGTTTGAACTCAGAGACAATTGGTTCTCAAAAGCCGGTTTCATTTCCACACACAATCATTTTGATGAATATTGGGAAACGATTAAAAACTCCAAGAGAGAAAAAAAGCTGGGGCTGCTTAAGAACGAGATTCTCAAAGATATTCAAACTGCAAGATTCAAGGAATACTACACCGTGAATGTCGGAACCCCGATAGAAAACGGGACCGCCTATTTCATCGTGGCGGTCAGCAAGGAGTTTGACGAAGCGTGCGTTTTGCTCGACCTTACCGAGCGGAGCAATTTCTTCAGGAGTCTCGGACCGGAGTTCAATGATGTGGAAGACGAGGTGGACCACTACAGAAACAGATTGATGAGTGTCATAAATAAACAAGACAATGAAACGAATTGAAGACTATGCAAAAAAGGGTGAGCATCGGGATGAGATGAAAGCCCTGAGGCTTTTGACAGAAGCGTATATTGATATGTGCGGTATCAGCCTTGGCTTCCGCACCGTCGTTTATTGCGCGGCGGAGGCGTGGGTGGAACGGTTGGCCTGGCTGGACCTTCCGCTCTCGGAGATGGCCCGCAAGGAGCCCTTGGTGTGCCTTATGCCGCATATCACCGACCTCTACAAGCCAGAGATATACGACAGGTACGACATCGCAGGGATGGGAGACCCGGAGCTCTTGGCGGCTTGCCGGCAGATTATCGTAGAGAAGACCTTCGACGAGGCTACCACAGAGGTGCTCTGCTGGGGAATCCTGAAGGCGACAGAAGAAAAGGAGGAACTTTCGCAAGAGGTGGAGGCCACAGCCGCCGACGGCACGCAGCTGAAAGGAGTCCTGACCGAACAGAGCTGTCCGAGAACCTGGGTGAAAATGACATCGCCTTTCAACGGAATCCTTATTTGGAAAAGCGAACTTGTCCGAAAACCCGGGGAACTGTTGCTGCAGGGTTATGAGGATTGCCGTTGCCTGCAGGGTCGGGAACAGGAAATCCGAGCGCTGTATTCGGAGTACCAGGAAGCGTTGAGGCAACAGCGGAACTTGTCTATGTGGGAAAAAGATCGCGTTTTTGACGAAATATTCGCAACGGTTGTGGGCGACACGACCCTCGCGTATCCTCAAAAGTTGTTCCGCGAATGGTTTGGAATGGAGTTCTTTGACACCTTCACTTGTAAAGATCCTTCGTGGTTGCGATAAGTATGTGTCGCATTGTGCAAATGATATTTTGTAAAGATTGTTATGAAAACCGTTTTTGAATTAACCAGAATCTCCACCAACAGCAAAACGCGCTATCCGCTTCGGAAAAGTCAGATAAACAGTATGGGGTTGTTTTCAACTTTAGTCAAAGCGGAAGCACAAATGATCCATGACTCAAAAGGATACCAAGAGAGTGAATGCGAACGCCTGAAAGACATTGCGGAGAAGGAAGAATACCATAACGATGAGAAACGTTTCGGGCATGACGTCGTGCTGGCATACAGAATCACGGAATACGAACTAGACACAGAGGTGTGGAAATGCAGCAGCACCCAGTCGGTGCGCACCTACACAGCCGACGGGCAACCCAACGACGAGTGCCTGCTTGATGCCGCCTGCAAACGCCAATTCAAAGGCCGCACGCCCGAACAGATTCGCTTCCGACCGGGCGACATTGTGGAGGTTATTGATGAATGGCAGGCGGAACTTTGCGTGGTCGGTCACGCGCAGCCTACTGTGG
>JAFXTE010000059.1 GCA_017525245.1 Bacteroidales bacterium
GCAATGCGTGGGCACGAATCCCGGCAACGACTTGGTCGAAATCGTGGAGATTCCCGGTCACCGCTGGTTCATCGGCACGCAATTCCACCCCGAGTACTCCAGCACGGTGCTGCATCCGCATCCGCTGTTTATGAGTTTTGTCAAAGAGGTTGCGACAAGTTACAAATAGCAATCCCAAGATTGTCAGCAATCTAAATACCGATTATACACTTTAGTCTGTCGCGCATTTGTTGACCAAATATTACAGCGAATGTGTGGTCCGGCCCAAAGCAAAAAAGTGTATCTTTGCCGATTCAAACAAAGAGTAATATGCTTCATATCAACAGTCCAGAAGAGACCATTTCGGCCAGCCCCGAAAAAGTGTACCAAGTGCTGACCCGTTTTTTTGAACGTCCGGTGGAGGACATCCCCGGTCTGTCGAATTGGGAGTCGTTCGCTGACGGTTGCCGCTTCACTGTGTCCGACCATATCACCTGCCGGCTCACCCTTAGGGAACAGCAGCCCAACTCCCATGTGGCATACCATGCGGAGGTGGAGTCCCCGCATGTCACTGCGACGGCCGCTTTTGACATAGTCCCGCAAGGCTCCGAGAGTTCGTTGCAGGCGAAAATCGACGCAGATGTGCCTTTCCTTCTGCAAGGGATGATCAAAGGGGTGGTCAACCAGTTCATGGGCACAGCCATGAAGTATTTGAAAAAAGCCATAGAAAACAGTTGATATGGAATACACGATTCGCACCGACAAGTTAGTCAAGAAATACAAGAACCGCACGGTAGTCAACGAAGTTTCCATCAATTTCACGCAAGGCGAGATTGTGGGGTTGCTTGGGCCGAACGGCGCCGGCAAGACCACCTCGTTCTACATGATTGTGGGACTGATTAAGCCTTATTCTGGACGTATCTTTTTGAATGATCAGGATATATCGGAAGAACCGATGTACAAGCGCGCACAGATGGGTATCGCCTACCTGCCGCAAGAGGCTTCGGTTTTCCGTCATTTGACTGTGGAGGATAACATCCGCGCCATTTTGGAGTTCAGCGGTAAGAGCCGTGAGGAGCAGAAGGAGAAGTTGGAGAGTCTGATTTCAGAGTTCAACATCGAGAAGGTGCGCCACAATAAGGGCAACAATCTCTCTGGAGGTGAGCGTCGCCGTGTGGAAATTGCCCGCTGCCTCGCTTCCGACCCCAAGTTCATCCTCCTTGACGAGCCTTTCGCCGGTGTTGACCCTATTGCGGTGGAAGATATTCAAGGAATTGTTAAAAAACTGAAAGATAAGAATATAGGTATTGTCATTACAGACCATAACGTCCATGAAACCCTCTCTATCACGGACCGCGCCTACCTCCTGTTCGAGGGCAGCGTCCTCAAGGCCGGCACCGCAGAGGAACTTGCCGCCGACCCCCTCGTGAAGAAGGTGTATTTAGGAACGAATTTCGAGTTGAGAAGGTGAACAATGTACAATGTAGAATTTACAATGTACAAGTGATAATCGTAATGCTCATCTATATTTAAATCAGCAAGTGAATTTCTGAAAAAGGAAAAAAAATAATATTCGAAAATCCCCAATGTAAATTGTACATTTTACATTGTATATTAAAAATGTTTCGAAATGAAAAACACAACTAAATTAGTTATCACGATAGTGCTTTCGATGCTTGCATTAACGGGTACGGCTCAAGTGAAGCAGGTTTTCCGGGTTGTTGATTTTGACACGAAACAGCCCGTGGCTGGCGCGACGACGACGTTGTTCGGGCAGCTGCTCACGACCAACGCGCAAGGTGTTGCGGTGGCCAGTCTCCCCGCAGAAAAAAAAGGCTCCTTTTTGCCGTTGGAGCAATGGGAGAAGGAGGGCTATGTCTATGTCGGGCGCGCTCCAGAATCCCTTTTCGAATTTTTCCAGACCAAGGACACCTTACAGTTCTACATGACTGGAAAACAGCAGTATCGGAAGGAGACTCTAAACGTTTTCGAGCAGCTATACCGTCATTTTTATTCTAAGGACGTGATGCCCACGGCGCAGGAATTCCGGGATTCCATTAAAATGGGGGCGGAGTCGGTCTCTGCAACAGCTAACGCGTTGGTGGAATCGACTTTCCGCATCGTTGATGTTGTCAAAACCTGTGCTTCCGATGCATCGGATCTTCAGAAATACGAGGCTTATACGTATGATAAGCCACAATTCGCAGAGGCATTGGCACTTGCGCGGAGCGGCGATGTCAACAGGGCCGTCGTTATGGCCAAGAGCCATGTCCGTTTGGATGACAACAGCCGCGAAAACCTTGAATGGATAGATTTCTACCGTTTTCTCCGGAATTTGGAGTCAAGCGACGAAGACGAGGACACGATCAGCAAGTATTCGGAAATCCTCTATCGGAACCACTACGAGCCCTATTCGGTTGTGGATTATATCAACGATTTGTGCCGGAACTCCCAATTTGACAAGGCCAACGAAATCGCCCGTGTGGAGCATTCGAACAACCGCCATCCCCGATATGCGATGTCGTTTGGTCCATATTTTGTACAATATATTGTAAATACCGACAAAGCAAAGCTCAAAGCCTCCGCCGAGCAACAACTGGAAAAAGTCAGCAAACTGTATGAGCAATATCCCTGTTCCCAGACTTTGGGCGACTTGTTTTGGACGCAGAAGAACCTCTATTACGCCTACGCCTTTCTGGATGATAGCGTATCGGCCACCCGCACCATCGACAGTGCGCTTGCTTCTGTGAAGAAGTTCCTGTCCTTATATCCTGTAGATGATTACGAAAATAATCAGAAACGCATCGCGTATTACCGGAATATATTGGATGTTTTAGATTATAATATGTCCTATATTCCTGATTCAACGGTTTATATGCTCTATGACGACATCTATAACGCTTCGGTGGAGAATTACCAGGCTGATACTGCTAACTTGTTGTTGCAGCTGCAATTGGCGGAGAATGCCGTGCTGTGGCTCCGGTATGTGCCGGATGTGGAAGGGCGCGCTGCAAAACAGAAGGAGATTCTGCAACAGCTTGCCGTTTTGGAGTTCAAGCTCTCAGACGCATTCCCGGAATTCTATGCCATTCAGAATGTGCAAGTGTCTTCACAACTTGTGGGCACCTGTTTGGTCACCTCCTCCGGCAACGAAGAGTTGCGCAAGGCTTTTCGCATGTATGAGCAGAGTTATGATGCGGTGAACGCTCACTTCCCGAACGCTTTCAACGAGATTTACCTGAACTACAATGCCACGTTGGAAGTCTTCCTAACCGCGTATCAACAGTTCGCGCTCTCTTCTGAATTGTCTGCGTTCACAGACCGTCTGTTGAGCATAGAGGCGAAGAATGACCCGCAGACGATATGGGCGAAAAAGGCCGAGTTCGCTAATCAAATAGCGGAGACGCTCTACAAAAACGAGATGTACGACGAGGCGGTCGCGTATTACCTGCAATCCAACGAACTCTGTGAGAAGGCCCTTCCGCAGGATGAACAGCTATGGATCCCCTATCTTAACAATTATTTGCAAATGGGCGACGCGCACCTTAACCTGAACCAGTATGACAGGGCGATGATGACCTATCAGAAGATTTTGGATTTCGAGCCTAAGATCCCCGCTTCTCTTATGCCGAAATACACGACGATGAAGGGCAGTTCCCATTATTATGTCGGGGATGTATATAAGGATATGGGCGAGATGGCGCGGGCGGAAAAGGAGTACAAAACGGCGGAAAAGTATTTCAAAAAAGCCATTTCTCTCGGAGATGAGGATGCGTATGCCTTGTTGGGCGAGATGTACTGGGGCAAAGCGGTGCTGGCTGCGCAGAATAAGGATGTCAAAAAATGCCGCCAGTTGGTGGAACAGTCGGTGGATTACTACGAGAATGTCTCGATGGATCGGCCGTACCAGACGTACGAGCGGGCAAAGTCCGTTATGGCCGATTTCTATAAGGAGTCGCATGATGAGCAGAATTACTATCGGACGGTGGCGGATCTGACTGATTTTTACCGGATATTCGTGGATTATGACGAGGAATATCCCTTCAAGCTGATTCAAAATGCCGAAACGATGCTGAACGGCGGACAGGTCGGCAAGGAAGAGGCTCTCCAATATTCACAGGATCTCCTTGATGGTTTGGTGTATCTTGAAGAACAGGGGCATGACGTGAAACTGGCCTATCTGCGCGGTGTGTATAACATGGCTCACGTCTATTCTGCCAACGACTCCGTGCCGTTGGCTATTGACTTGTATAGGAAATGCATCCAAGCTAGCGAAGTGCTTTATGCGGATACAGCCCCGGTGACCCACAAAGGGAATCTGACGGAAATCTATTCCAGACTGGCCGACTGTTATGAGCAGATGGCCGAGGAAATCGACACCGCCCATTCGGAACTGTGGTATTACCGTGCCATCGACACCCGCGACACGCTTATTGACCTGGTGAAGGAATTTAATAACGACGGCGATGTGAACCTTACCTATCGCACCGCAATCCTATATCGCGAAAACGGTGTCGTATTCTATAATTTGGATATGATTCCTTCCGCGCAGGATTATATGGACAAATCGAACGAGCTTCTGCAAATGCTCTACAACAGCGAGTATAATGCGGAAGTGGAAGGGGATATTATCCAGAATTATTTCTATAAAGGCATCATTTATAAGGATGCGAACAATACGGAGAAGGAGTTGCTCAATCTCCGCAAAGCGGTGGAATACGGTCGGAAGGCCGATCTTTCCAAGCAAGTGCCGACATATTATTTCGCCGCTATTTCCATGTTGTTGGAGGAACTTGAAAAAGACAAGGATGCTAATGCCGCTGAAATCGCGAAACTTACTAAGGAATTCAAGGAGATCAAATCGCGGTCGAAGAAACAGAGGTAGTTGGCTTTTGGCTTAGATATAACTATGACTATAACGATGACTATGGCGGATGTTCTTAATCGCAAATCGTAAACCGTAAATTGTAAACCGTAAATTGTAAACCGTAAATTGTAAATCGTAAATCGCAATGAACACCTATACCCATACTTACACTGTCACGTGTCAGGACATGAACAAGGACTATCGGTTGAGTCCGGCGGCGGTGCTGCTATATTTTCAGGAGAGTTTCGCCCGTTACATGAGTTGTCTGCACTTGGCCGCATTTGACTTGGTCAAGGAGCGGAAGATGTGGATTATCACGGAGATGGGTGCGGAGATGCTGCCCGTCGATACGTTCTGGGGCGATGACATCGAAGTGACCATCTGGGTCAGTGAGATTACGCCGCTGCGGGTCTATGCCGACTACCGTGTGACGAATGCGGACACGGGCGTGCTGATTGCAAAGGGCACCAGCTGTTGGAACCTGATGAACGCCGACACCCGCAAGTTGGAGTCCACTGATTGCGTGGCCCCGAAAATCACGGTCCTGCCGGAAATGATGACGGAAAGCCACAAGAAGGTGCGGTTTCCCAAGGAAGGTGAGGCACTTAAGCAGGTGAAGCACACGGTGAACCAGCTCGACCTCGACTTTAACGGGCACGTTAACAACCGCAGCTACATCAGCATCGCCATGCTTACTGTGCCCGACGAGTTCCTGACCACCCATCGCACGAACCGATTCATCATCCACTGGCTGCACGAGACGTACCTCGGCGAGACGCTGACCTGTACACTGCGCCAAGTCGCGGAGAACACCTACGTGCATCTGGTTACAAGGGCGGACGGCGACACCGCAGCTGAGATTTTCTCCGTGTGGGAACCGTTGGCCTCGAAAGTTGATGTGTCGGATGTGGCGAAGAGGCGATGAAAGGGGGACTGAGGACTGAGGACTGGAGACTGAGGACTGGAGACTGAGGACTGGAGACTGAGGACTGGAGACTGGAGACTGAGGACTGGAGACGTAATGACATAAGAACCACAAAGTCTTAAGTCCCAAGTCTTAAGTCTTAAAAAAAGCAATAATGGACACTTTTGGAAACATATTCCGCCTCACGGATTGGGGCGACACACATGGAGAAGTGCTGGAGGGCCAGATAGAGGGCTGTCCGGCGGGAGTGCGTGTGGATATGGACTTCGTTGCTGCCGAGCTGAGCCGGCGAGCCCCGAGTCGGGACGCGCTTTCCACGAAGAGACAGGAAACCGACCGTGTGGAATTCCTCTCCGGCATTGAAAACGGCGTGACCACCGGCGAACCCATCCGTTTCCGAATACCGAATGTAGATGTGAAGGTGTCGGAGGTCAACCGTCACGTGCTGAAGCCGTCGCACGCCTCCTACACGTATATGCGCAAGTACGGGGTTGCCGACAACGAACAGTGCGGACGGGCGTCGGCGCGGCAGACCGTGTGCCGGGTGGTGGCGGGTGCCATCGCCAAACTGTGGCTGCAGGGTAGGGGAGTGCGAATTTCCTCAAAAGTGCTTAGCATCGCGACTCCCGCGCAAGAGGGCGACTCTGTGGGGGCACTTGTGGAGGGCCGCATACAGGGTCTCCCCGCGGGATTGGGCGAACCGGTTTATGACAAGTTCTCCGCCCGGCTGGCATACGCGATGATGTCCATCAATGCGGCGAAGGGCTTTGAATACGGATTGGGTTTTCGGGCGGCGGAGATGTCCGGCAGCGAATACCATGACCTGCAGAATCCCGACTTCTCCTTCCGCACCAACCATGACGGCGGCATCCAGGGGGGCATCACCAACGGCGAAGATGTTTACTTCCGCGTCGCGTTCAAGCCGATTCCGTCGGTGCGCTACGACCGCGAAACGATAGACTTCGATGGAAATCCGGTTGTGATGAAAGGTTCCGACCGCAACGACCTCTGCGTCGCGCCTCGGGTACTTCCCGTGGTGGAGGCCATGGCCGCGATGGTGGCGATGGACTTTTTAATGCTGAATGCTGAATGTTGAATGCTGAATGTTGAATGCTGAATGTTGAATGCTGAATGCTGAATGAAGAATGTAGAATGTAGAATGTAGAATGAAAAAGGCTCATATACGACGTCTTTATTCATCTCTTCATCGTCACTACTTTCCGATGCAGAATTTCCCGAAAATGTTGTTGAGGATGTCGTCGGAGGAGATAGTGCCGGTGAGTTCGCCAAGGTCGAGCAGGGCCATGCGCACGTCTTCAGCCACTAAATCGGTCGGGAATTGTTGCTTCAGACCGTTTTCAGTTCGTTCGATGGAGATGAGGATGCCGTTCAGCAAAGCCTGGTGACGTTCGCTGGTCAGCAGGGTGATGTCCTGGATGTGGTTCTCTTTCACGAATGAATCAATCTCGTTAAGCACTGATTCCAGATTCTCCCCTTTCTTTGCGGAAATGTAAATTGCGTTTTCAATGTGGTTGGATGAATCTGAAACCAAATCAGCTTTGTTTCTGATTAGAATGATTTTTTTGTCATCCGATTCGATTGAATCCGTTATTTTGGATAATTCTGATTCGATTTCTTGACTGCTTTTGCGTGCGTCTGTGATCCACAGGATGATGGCTGCTTTGCGAATTGTGTCGAAGGCGCGTTCGATGCCGATGCGCTCAATGGTGTCGCCGGATTCGCGGATGCCGGCGGTGTCGATGAACCTAAACAGGGTTCCGTTGAGGGTAAAAGTGTCCTCAATGGTGTCGCGGGTGGTGCCGGGAATGTCAGACACGATGGCGCGCTCGCGTTGAAGCAGCGCATTCAGCAGGGTCGATTTCCCGACATTGGGCTCGCCCACGATGGCCACGGGGATGCCGTTTTTCAGCATTGTGCCCCATTTGTAGCTTCGGAGCAGATTGTTCACTTCCGCTTTAATGTGTCCGAGGAGGTTGAGTAGGGTGGTGCGGTCTGCGAATTCCACTTCCTCTTCGCTGAAGTCGAGTTCCAGCTCTAACAAGGAAGCCATTTGCAGCAGCTCTTCGCGCAAGACAGCCATCTTGCCGGACAGTTCGCCCTGCAGCTGCCTCATGGCAGCGTGGTGCGCGGTCTCCGACTGCGCCTCGATGAGGTCAGCAATGGCCTCCGCCTGAGGCAGATCCAATTTCCCGTTGAGGAAGGCACGTTGCGTGAACTCGCCCGGAGCGGCCATGCGGCAGCCATTTTTAACTAACAACTCGATGATTCTCTGCTGGATATACACAGACCCG
Source organism: Bacteroidales bacterium (assembly GCA_017525245.1). Taxonomy (GTDB): domain Bacteria; phylum Bacteroidota; class Bacteroidia; order Bacteroidales; family WCHB1-69; genus F23-D06. The sequence goes on from JAFXTE010000059.1 coordinate 8,084, forward strand.
TGACAGCTGATCTCCACCACATTCTCGCCCGTGAACGAGTGCGGCGTGGCGAACTTTGTCACCACCACTTGATCGATAAGTTCTCGTTTTTCGTTGGAAAAATCGTATAAAGACGCAAATTTTGCACGGTTTGGCTCTAATCCGGCGAGGTTGGATTTCTCGGGAAAGAGCTTTCCGGCAATCCCGAACGCTTCCGGTCCGGAGATTCGGATCATCGCCGTGGCCCCGAGACCAGCGGGCGTTGCGATTGCACATATAGTGTTCATAGTCACGGTGGTGTCAACTGCTAACTACTAACTACTAACTGCTAACTGCTAACTAAAGTAAAGAAACGTCTCCCTTTCCCTCACGCACAATCTCAATCCCGCCGCCGGTGCAATCCACAACAGTGGATGGCGTGTTGTCGCCGTAACCGCCGTCGATGACGATATCGACCAAGTCGCCGTAGCGTTCGTAGATGAGTTCGGGGTCGGTGGTGTATTCAATTACCTCATCGTCGTCCTTCACAGAGGTGGAGAGGATGGGATGGCCGAGTTGCCGCACGATTTCGCGGATGATGTTGTTGTCGGGAATACGGATGCCAATGGTCTTCTTGTGGCTCTGCAGCAGTTTCGGCACGCTGTTGTTGGCTTCGAGGATGAAGGTGAATGGTCCGGGCAGCACCCGCTTCATCGTCTTGAACACGCTGTTGTCCAATGGTTTGGTGTAATCCGACAGGTTGCTCATGTCATGACAGATGAAAGTCAGTGCGTCCTTTTTCTTCTTCTCCCCAAGTATGGAGATAATGCGCTCGATACTCTTCTGTTTGAAGATGTCGCAGCCAATGCCGTAAATCGTGTCGGTCGGGTAAATGACGATGCCTCCGTCTTGCAAACACTCCACCACGGTGTTCACGGCTTTCGGGTTCGGGTTTTCAGGGTATATCTTTAGTAACATAATCTTAGTTTCAAGTTTCAGTCCATAGTCCACAGTCCTCAGTCCTAAAAAAGAAGGGTAAGCGACTTATATCGCATCGCTACAACCTTAATGCCCTTGCTACATTCCTGTCCTGGGGGAGTTATAAGGGAGCAGATCGTATAAGACTTACCCGCTGCAAAAATACAATTTTTTCGTTTCGTTTGACTAATAGCCCAAAATTTTCAGCATCGACTTGTAACTCTGCTCTTTAGCGAACAGTTTAGTGCAAAGTTCGCCCTCCTCGTCTTTGTAAATGATGATGTGTTTTGGCGCGGGAGTCATGCAATGCTGTATTCCGCCGTAACCGCCGAGGGCGTCTTGGTAGGCGCCGGTGTTGAACAGACCTATATATTGTATGTCCTCAGGGCTGTCTCCCGCCGGATAGTTGGCGGAGTCGATTTGCGGGAGGAAGACGGCGTTCAGGTGCGAGTCGGAGTTGTAGTAGTCGTGGCTGTCGCAGGTGAGGCCGCCGAGGAAGACTCTCTCGTAGGCCTTGTCCCAGTTGTTGATGGCTAAGATGATGAACTGCTGGTTGATAGCCCAGGTGTCGGGTAGGGTAGTCATGAAAGAGCTGTCGATCATGTTCCACAACTCCCTGTCGTTCTGGCGTTTCTGCTGCAACACGGAGAAGAGTGCGGCGCTGGCCTCGCCCACGGTAAACGATCCGAACTCGGTGAAGATGTCGGGTTCCTGCACGCCTTCACGGTCGCAAATGATTTTGATCTGGGCGATGATTTCCTCAGCCATGTACTCGTAGTCGTAGTCGAAGGAGAGCGAGTTCTTGATGGGGAAGCCGCCGCCAATGTTCAGAGAGTCCAGTTCAGGACAGATCTTCTTGAGGTCGCAGTAGAGGTTCACGCACTTGGTGAGCTCGTTCCAGTAGTATGCGGTGTCCTGGATGCCCGTGTTGATGAAGAAGTGGAGCATCTTCAGCTCGTAGTTGGGGTTGTTCTTGATCTTCTCGCGATAGAAGGGGATTACGTCGTTGTAGCGGATGCCGAGGCGCGAAGTGTAGAACTCAAACCGCGGCTCTTCCTCAGAGGCAATGCGGATGCCGACCTTGCATTTCGTGTTGATTTTCTTCTGTGCAAGCAAGTCGAATTCCTTCTTGCTGTCGAAGACAGGAATGGTGTTTATGTATCCTTTGTTCAGAATATCCACGATGTTGTCAATGTAAATCTGCCGTTTGAAGCCATTGCAGATAATGTAGTTCTCCTTGTCGAAAAGCCCCTGTTCATGCAGCGTTTCGATCAAATTGATATCAAAAGCGGATGAAGTTTCGATATGTACGTCGTTTTTCAGCACCTCCGACATCACAAACTCGAAATGGTTGCTCTTCGTACAGTAGCAATAGTGGTAACTGCCTCTGTAGTCGGCTTTTGCGATGGCTACGTTGAACCATCTCTTCGCCTTTTGGATATTGGCAGAGATCTTCGGCAGATAGGTGATTTTCAGCGGGGTTCCATATTGTTTGATGATGTCCATCAACGGTACTTCGTTGAATAACAGATTGTTGTCCTCTACGTCAAACTCCTCCTGCGGGAAGTCGTAGGTTTGTGAAATCAGGTCGATGTACTTGGTTTTCATCCTTCTGGAATTTTGAAATTAAAACGCGGCAAAAGTATATAAAAAAATAATACGGATAGGTAGAAAAAATCAAATCCGGGTGATTTGGTTTGGACAAGAAAAGCGAATGTGGGCGAGTCGGATTGGTGCTTTGGGAGAGGTTCGGGGAAAGATGTGTTTTTGGTCTTGAAAAATTGTATTTTTGCCGCTTAATAACAAGGTGAAAGTATAATGAAGAATAATATCACTCATATAGCCTTGGATATGGGCGGTGTGGTGCTCCACATTGACCATGAGCAGGCCGTTTCGCGTTTCGAAGAAATCGGGGTTGCCAACGCCCGCGACTACCTGAATCCCTACCATCAGCAGGGGCTCTTCGGACAATTGGAGGGCGGACAGGTCACTGCGGAGGAGTTTGTCACCGAGTTGAGCCGCCTCATCGGGAAGCCGCTCACACACGAGCAGTGCCTCTACGCCTGGCTCGGATACCTCAAGGAGATTCCGCAACGCAATCTCGATGCCATCCGAAGACTCCGCGGAATGGGCTATCGCGTATGCCTGCTCTCCAACACCAACCCTTTCTTCTTCGAATGGGCTGAAAGCGGGGCCTTTGACAGTAAGGGCCACCCCATCGGCGACTACTTCGATGCCCTTTACGTCAGCTTCCGGTGCAAACTGCTGAAACCGTCACGGGAAATATACGAACACGTGTTGCGCAGCGAAGGCATCCGACCAGAACAGCTGCTCTTCATCGATGATAGTGAGCGCAACACCAAAGCCGCCGCCGCATTGGGCATCCAAACGATACGTGTGGATACGAACAGCGACTGGACGCAAATGATAATATAGACGTTTTCAACGTTTTGTTCTGCGCGTTCCCGTCTTTTGCTGTCTGAGGAATGGAGAAAAGGTTCCCTCAATCCAGATCCACGTGTTTAATACGTCTGTTTTGTGATTTTCAGATAGGCGCGGTCACAATCTGAATGGTTGTCTTCCGCGTCAATGACAATATGCTGCGAAATTCTCTCCTTGCCAACTCCTGAGGCAACAAAGAAATCCGTAATGGCTTGGCTTCTTTTTTCAATCAATTCAATGTTGTGATTGTTTTTGCACCAATGAGTTTCGATTTGAAGACCGAGGTTTTTGTTGTCTTCTAAAAGTTTGAGTATTTTCCAAACATTTTCAAAGGAAGGGGTTTCCTTGCCTGCTTCAAAGGAGATTTTCAAAGTGATAGGCCTGTTCTCGGCGGTATGTGTAGTGTTCGTCTGCGCGCCGGTTTTGGGAACAGTTATTCCCGGAGCTTCCTGCCGGACTGTGATAAAACCGGTACGGGTTCCTCTCCCGCCGATAATGGTGACGTGGCCGCTTCTCGCCGTTTGGTATGGATTGGGGTGGCAGTTCACGACCAGGTGGTCGCCATCCTCCGAAACATCTAACCAATCGTTGTTGTTGACGGAAAACCATCCGTCCTTGCAGGTCACCTGAACATGAGAGTCGGTGCCGCCATTTGCATCAAACAACACTTGAGTGCCACGGATGAAACTTGTATCTGGCTGGTTTGCGGGGATATACGTTTCGTAAGCTTGTGCTTGCGGATTATCTTGCGCATATAACGCGACAAAACAGCAGCTGATAAAAAACGCTAAAAACAATTTTTTCTTCATAATGCTAATATTTTTTGATGAATTGGTTCAAAATGGCATTGTATTGGACGTGAAATTTCATAGACCTACTTCTACCATGTCCGATTGTTAGTTATCAGTTAACCTTCTAACCTTAATATTCCCATATTCCCTCAGTCATCGTTCCACCACCTTCCACTCGTCAATTCCCTTGTTTTCGCTGCCGAAACGGACCCCAACTTTGAACAACTTTCTCGGGTCGGCGGCGAAGGGGGCGGCGTACTGTTTGTCCTCAATCTGCTTCAACGCCTCGTCTGCGGGCTTATCGACTTTCAATTCCATGATATAGATATAGTCGCGGGTCTGGATGGTCACGTCCATGCGGCCGCGGCTCGTGTGACGCTCCACCTGCACATACAACCCCATCAGCTTGAAGATGACCGACAACGTGTTCTGGAAATAGATTTCC
>JAFXTE010000060.1 GCA_017525245.1 Bacteroidales bacterium
CAGCAAGGTGAGGACGGACTCCTCGTTGGGCATCGCAGTCCTCATGCGTGTGACGCGCCGGAAGTCGCGGTTGAGCCGCTCTATCCAGTTTGTGGTGTAGATCATACCCTGTATCTCCGGCGCGTAGTTGAGGTAAATCATATGCGCCTTGTAGTCGGCATCGTCGCGCAGGTTCTTGAAGGAGCGGTAGTCCTTGCCCCACCTGTCGCACAAGTCCTGCCACCGTTCCCAAGCCTTCTCCACCGTGTAGTCACGCTGCCCGGTGCGGAACACGTCGCGAAGGTCCTCGGCCAAGGCGGCCTTGTCGCCGTGTCTCACCTTGGCGAGCATGTTGCGCTTGAGATGCGTCACGCAGCGTTGCAACGGAGCCCCGGGGAACTTTTTGCCAACCACCGAGTCAAGCCCTGTGATGCCGTCAGCCACCATCAAGCCGACACGCTGAACACCGCGCTCTTTCAGCTCGTCAAATATCTCGCCCCACCCGGTGGCGCTCTCAACCGGCATGTTGAAGATGCCGAGCACCTCCCTCGTGCCGTCTTCCGTCACCGCCAAGGCAACGTAGAACGCTTCCGTCGACACCGACTTGCTGCGGTGGATCTTGATGTGGACGCAGTCCACGAACACGATGGGATAGTACTCGTCAAGTCCCCGTCCCAGCCATTGGCCGACCTGGTCCCTGACGCTCTCGACCATCCTGCTGATGCTCGACTTGGAATAGTGCTGGCCGTAGATCTCGTCGAAGACATTGCCCACTTGTTCCTGTGTCAGCCCCTTGGTGTAGAGGACGCCTGCAAGACGGTCGCATTCCTCCTCCTGGTCGCGAAGGATGGCCAAAATACGCGGATGGAAGTTACCGTAGCGGTCGCGGGGGATGCGGAACTCAAGTTTTTTTTCCATGCCCGTAAGCATGACCAGGGCGATATCCGTTCCCCTTATCCCCTTGATTCTCTGACAGATTTTCCCCTTGGGCGTTTCCTTATACGCTTATATCTTGCGCCAATGCTGATAAAAAACGCTTGAACGTCGACTCGCTGGCTTCCTTGCCGCTGGCCTGCTGCCATGCCTCCCGAGCCTTGTTCACGCTCTGCCTGTCCTGTTCTATCGCCCAACGGACGGCCTCCTCGTCCGAGCAGTCCATGATTGGCTTGCGTCCCCTGCCCGGACGCGTCTCCAGGCCTTTGATGCCTTCTTTCTCGTATCGTTTCAGCCATTTTCTCACGGTATGCTGTTCCATCCCTGTCCTCTCGCCGACTTCCGAGGCGGACAGTCCCTCCGCTTTCAGGAGCAAGGCCAAGCACCTCATCCTGAAGCAGTGTCTCTCCCCCATGCGATATCCTCTCTCGAGTTCCAACCGCTGGGCTTCGCTTAATTCTAATCGTACTGCTTTTCTCATATCCATTAGGGTTTGTCCTATGATAACGAGAATCGCAGCCTGATAGTATTAATAGAAAACTAATTTTGAACATTTACTTATAGTAATAGTTTACCATTCGAATAACGCTCAAATCATCCAACTTTAATTCCCAACGCATCAAACAATTCTTTCATTTGGGAATAGGTGTAATCCCTACCTGTTTCCTCTTTCTCTTTCATCGATTTCGCAGCATTGCGTAATGCTTTCTTGAAATCACCACCCATTTCTTCGAAATACTGATGAAGAGGATGTTTCTTGAAAAACTTCTCTGTCTTCTCATAATAGCACTTTTGGTTCAATGCGGCAAGCAATTCAGGCTGGTTCTGGAAACAACGAGATGTGTAAGCATAGTAATACAAGAAAAACAATTCAGTACACCGCTCATTTTCAATAAAACGTATTTCATACCTCACTCTGGGCTTCTTCGTATAATGGACACCCTCCAGACGCTTCTTGAACTTTTCGTATTTCTCCTTCTCCTCCCCCTCTTTCTTGTTATCCATATCAATGACACAGATTATCAATGAATAACCCGCCTCTACCGATTTATCTATTTCTTGCTCAAGGTAGTCCAACCCCGAAGAATGTTTGGGATATGTAGGTCTTATATTGAGTTGACGGAAATCATCTTTCAACGAATTGAAATAATAGTACTCCGTAATTCCCTCACCGATAACTGCTATGGGTTCCTTAATCTTCTTCATCATTATCATTATCCAAATATAACAAAGGTGAACCCAGTTGGGGGACAGCCCCTAACCGACCGTTTCTGTACGACTTATATAGCGAAAGATTCTTGTGCAAGCCATATTCATCTGCACGTGTATATTCAGAATAGGCACCTTCACGGTTTTTCTCCGCAAAGAAAACGAAATCGCGATGGGTGTTTAGCAAATCCTCTTGCAATAATGACATTTCCTGACTTGTAAAAATCAATTGAGAACCCTTAGAATTCATAACGAATGTGTTCAAGTAGAACAACAACAAGTCATCATGCAATTCTGAATCTATTTCATCCAACAAAAACACATGATTTTCTGTAATTGCCTTATTCAAAACAAACAAATTGGAAATAATCTTTTTCGTTCCTTGCGATTCCGAATCGAATTCCATCAAAAACTTATCATTCCCCGCGCCGTGTTCAAAAAACAACTTCATCTTTTGAACCTGAGCCATGCCATCTTCTGGAGCAGTGATTGATTCGTCAAAAATACTTAATTGACTTACTGACATTTCCTCCACAATCATTTCTGTATGAAAACCATATATATTAAAATCAGCTTTGTTCAGAAACTGCAAGAAGAAATGCTTCATTTTCTCATCCTTTTCTACCGTTTTCATCGAACGAATCAGCGAAATTTGTCTGGTATTTACTTCGTGTACGCAAAATGCCATCCAATTATACAAATCAGCAATAGGTTTGACATCCAAATCAAAAGAAGCTTTCTCAAATGTGGACAATACCGTATGATTGTTTAAGGTATTCTGCAAAAACACATCCTTTGTTTTGGCAGAAATGCCCAAACCCGATCCGAATTTTAGATTCACTTGAGATTCGTCAGACACATAATGCCTTTCATAAAACAAAGCCTTTGATTTATTGGGATACCATTCCATTTTTTCATAAATAATATGCTCTTGGGCATATTCAATTTCATAATCATATCTGATACCCATAGCATAAAACGAAACATACATCTTGGTTGGTTGTTCAGGACAAAGTGCAAATGGCTTTCTCGTTCGCACCATCGATGTTCGTTTGCTATTTGCATGGAACAACAATTCAAAAACATTTTGAATGGCATAAAGCAGATTTGATTTCCCTGACGCATTTGCTCCATAGACAACTGCCAATTTATTCACGCGTTTATCGCCACCACAATCTACAGAAGCCCACTCATCATCCTTGCTCTTTGTCTCAAAATTTACTAACTGTCGCGTCTTTATAGAAAGGAAATTCTCGACCCAAAACTCTCGTATCATATCCGTTTGAATTATTTTGTTATTTCGCTACAAAAATAGATAAAACAATTCACATAACAACAAAAACAATTGGATTTTTTGTAAAAAAACTACGAATTTTACATGAATTCATCAGAACAAGCAACCTATTGAAACAATTCGCGCCTTTCCTTTGAATGTTTCACAAATTTGACTTTGTTCGCAACACGCTTTACAAAAACCAACAAAAAACGCCGCTTTCTGCCCACCCTATCAAAAAAAGGCCTACCTTTGCCTTTCAATTCAACAAATAAACAATTCAACAATCAACATTTAAACATAAATCATGAGCGAAATCATCCTTTCCAACAGAGTTTTGAACATGGCTGAGTCGGCAACGCTGGCCATGACTAACAAGAGCCGCGAACTGAAGGCTCAAGGCATCGACGTCATCAGCCTGAGCATCGGCGAACCCGACTTCAACACGCCCGATTCGGCCAAACAAGCCGGTATCGACGCCATCAATGGCAACGACACGCACTATCCGCCCGTGCCCGGTACGCCCGCACTGCGCAAGGCCATCGCCAACAAACTGAAACGCGACAACGGCCTCGACTACAAAGAAACTGACGTGCTGGTTTCCAACGGTGCCAAGCAGGCCATCAACAACGTGCTGCTGGCGGTCGTCAACGACGGCGATGAGGTCATCATTCCCGCCCCGTTCTGGGTGTCCTACCCCGAAATGGTGAAACTGGCAGGCGGTGTGCCCGTCATCATCAAAAGCGACATCGCCCACGACTTCAAAATTACGGCCGAACAACTCGAAAAAGCCATCACGCCCAAGACCAAGGTCTTCATGCTCAACACGCCTTGCAACCCCAGCGGCAGCGTCTTCACCAAGGCCGAACTGACTGCCATCGCCGAGGTGCTGAAGAAATACCCGAACATCATCATCATCTCCGACGAGATTTATGAGTTCATCCAATACGAACAAAAGCACGAGAGCATGGGACAGTTCGAGTTCCTGAAGGACCGTCTTGTCCTCGTCAACGGTGTGGCCAAGGGTTACGCCATGACGG
>JAFXTE010000061.1 GCA_017525245.1 Bacteroidales bacterium
CAGGTGGACGTTGTGGTGTATCCGAACCCGACGAAGGATGTTGTCAATGTACAATGTACAATGAACAATGTACAATGTTCGGGAATCGAGATTGTTGACGTGTATGGTAAAATCATCACCACCGTAGGGACGCGATTCATCGCGTCCGCTGATTCCCCCGCGTCCGCCCAATCCCCGGTTCAAATCAACGTTTCGGGTCTCGCCGCGGGCATGTATTTCGTGCGCGTGACCACGGACAGGGGAGTGGTGACGAAGCCGTTCGTGAAACGGTAATCTCCGCGGATCACACGGATCTCGCGTATAAAAAAACGGGTATCGGTTCTACAACCGGTACCCGTTTTTTCATCGTTTCATTCATCACCCATTCATCGTCTCTACAATTTTTTTAATCAGTGTAATAGTGCCGATTTCAAATTTTTTTTACCTTTGCGGCTTATTTATCAGTATATTCGTTATCGTCAGTAAATATCAATAAAAGAATACATTATGAAAAGAATCCAATTTTTACTTTTTACTTTATTGTTCTGTTTTTTGGTAGGGACTGCTTACGCGCAGGATAGACGAACTTTCCCTAATTCAGAAACATACGTGGAAACTGTGCTGGATGCCACCACGCTGAATGCGTTGTCGCAGGAGTTCTCCATTGACCGTGTGCAACGCAACACCGATGGCACGTTCAACACGCGTATCTGGCTGTCGAACAAAGACTACGACAATTTCCTCGCACGGGAAATCCCGTATTCGGTGGTTCAGCCGACCCGTGCCACGGTGACGATGGCCACGAATTATGCGGAGATGGTCAACGGGTGGAACCGTTATCCGACCTACAGCACCTATTTGGCCATGATGGATACCTTCCAGACCCGCTATCCGAATCTGTGCAAGATTGATACGATTCTGGCCTCGACCCCGGGCGGCCGCAAGGTTCTTTGCGCCCATATCAGCAACAATCTCAACGACAATATGGGAAAACCCGCCATCTTCTACACTTCCACTATGCATGGCGATGAAGTGGTCGGTTACTATTTCATGCTTCGTTTGATTGACATGCTGCTCTCCAACTACAACACGAACACGCGGCTTACGAATATGGTGAACAATTTCGACATCTGGATTTGCCCGCTGCACAATCCGGACGGAACATACCACACTTCCGACAACCAAATCAACATTTCACCGACCTCCACAAGAGCGAACTACAATGGAGTGGATTTGAACCGCTCGTTCCCTCAGGCAGAGGGAACCATTGGCTCGGGTTATGAGCCTGAGGTGTCGGCGATGATGCAGTTCTTTGATGAGCACAACTTCACCTTGGCCGCGAACTTCCACGGCGGCGCGGAGGTCTTCAACTATCCGTGGGATGCCTGGAGAACATCGACGCGCGCTCACGCTGATGACGCGTGGTGGCAGTATATAGGACGGAAATTCGCCGATACCTGTCACACCTACTCGTCCTCTTATTTCACGGAGGAGAACAACGGAATCACTGAGGGCGGCGACTGGTATGTCATCACCGGTTCCATGCAGGATTACCACAACTGGTTCCTCGGCACACGCCACGTCACCATTGAGGTGGGCGACAAAGTGCTCTCCACCAGTTCGCTTCCGAGTTATTGGAACTATGCTTACCACTCCCTGTTGAACTTAATAGAGGAATCAGGCTACGGTATCCACGGCACGGTCACTGACTCGCTAACAGGCGAGCCGCTGCAGGCGATGGTATATGTTAACAACCACGACGCATACCACTCCTACGTGGAAACCGCATTGCCATACGGTACTTACCATCGTCCTATCAAGGGCGGACAATATTCGGTGACCTATTCCGCCGAGGGCTATAACTCCAAAACCATCACGGTGAACGTGACGGATGGTGCCAAGCTGACCAAGAATGTGCAGTTGGTGAGCACGGACACGAATTCTTGCAAGAAGCCTAAGTATGTGACGGTCAATTACAACGGCGGCACTTCCGCTGTGGTGAGCTGGTCTTCCACAGCCCAATCTTGCAATATCAAGCTGAACAACACCCTCATTTCCAATGTCACAAGCCCTTACACGCTCACCAATCTCGCCTCATCCACGCATTACGATGTTCAGGTGCAGGCCGACTGTGGTGATGGTGACTTGAGCGACTGGACGGATGCTGTAGGTTTCACCACCGATTGTCTTGCCCAAGACCGTTGCGATATTACGTTTGAGCTTACCGACAGCTACGGCGACGGTTGGAACGGTGCCGCAATCCAAGTGGTGGATGAGGCCTCCAATGAGGTGCTTGGAACATTTTCCAACACAAATGCCGCCGATGCCAACGAAACACAAACCTACACACTTTCTGTCTGCAACGGTAGAGCCATCAAGTTCGTGTGGGTGAACGGCAGCTATAACAGTGAATGCTCCTACTCAATATTGGATGTGTTCGGTGACGTGATTGTTTCCGGCAACGGTGCAATGACCACCACCAATTATACGGTCGATTGCGGTCTTTCAGCCTGTCCGAAACCTAACAATCTTGTCATCACGGAAACCACCGGCACGACCGCCACGTTAAGCTGGACGGAGAACGGCACGGCCAATGCATGGCAGATTTGTCTTAACGGTGACGAAACCAACCTCATTAACGTCACTGCCAATCCTTACACCCTGACCGGCCTCACCGCCGAGGCAGCCTATACCGCCAAGGTGCGCGCCAACTGCGGCGACGAGCAGAGCAACTGGAGCAACGTGGTCAGCTTCGTGCCTTCCGACAAGGTGACTATCGGCTCTGGCACTTCCACGAGCAATTGCCTGCCTCTCCACAACTATTATAACTATTCCCTTACACAACAAATTTACACTACTGAGGAATTGGGCGAGGCCGGCGATATTCTGAGCATTGACTTCTACAAGAACAACACTATTCAATGCAACCGTGATTTGGACATTTATATGGTGAGCACTACCAAGAGCAGCTTCTCAAGCAGTTCTGACTGGATTCAGGTCTCCGCAGCCAACAAAGTGTTCAGCGGTACGGTGAGTTTCGCTGACAATGACTGGACGACCATCACGCTTGACACGCCGTTTGAGTATGACGGCACTCGCAATGTGGCTATTATCGTTGATGATAACACGGGTAGTTACAAAAGCAATACTTCTTTCCTCACTTATACAGTCTCTTCTAATCAGGCTCATTACAGCTATCAAGATGGCAGTAACATAGATACCAGCAGCCCGAGTGCAAGCAATAATTCCTGTGTCACTTCGAAAAACCAGATCCGCGTGCTTATCGACAGGGAACCTTCTTGTCCTGCACCCACGGATGTTGCAGTTTCTGTGACCGGTCGTCGCAGTGCTGTGGTAAACTGGACGGAGAACGGCGAAGCTACCTCTTGGATGGTTGCCTATCGTTCCGCAACTGAGAATCGCTTCACCGAAGTGGAAGTTTCGGAGAATACCTACACTATGACAGGCCTGTCCATCGAAACGAGCTATGTCGTTAAGGTACGCCCGGTCTGTGACAATGTTACAGATAGCTGGAGCGATGAGATGACGTTTACCACGGAAGGCTGCTATACGATTTCTCCCGATGCGCAGGAATCAGGTAAGTGGACGGAGAATTTCGAGGGATACACGAATGTCACCACTTCGGAGACGGGTGTCCAGCCCGACTGTTGGGAAGTGCTTGTCCCGGATGTAGCGCTCACAGCCTCCACGATGCCTCAGTTGTATCACGGATTCGCGACGAGCGGCAGCTACTCTTTGCGTATGAAGAACCGTTGTTTGTATGCCATGCCTTCACTTGACGAGGAAGTCCCGGTCAATGCTCTGAGGATGACGTTCAACCTGCGCCAGCCCAATGCAATCTACCGTCTGCAAGTGGGCGTGGTGAACGAGAACGGCGAGTTCACGGTGGTGAAGACGATCAACAATGCGAGTACGGGCAAAGAGCCTGTCACGGTGGATTTCACCGACTACAATGGCGACGGTCACCGCATCGCGTTCCGCAACACGTTGAAGAGCGGTTCCACATTAGCCTATAGCTACAATTACATTGACGACATCGAGATTGGATACGCCAACTCATGTGAGATCGCGGTTCTGCCATACACGGAGAATTTCGACAGCTACACTACCACGACCGCAACGGAAACGGGTGTCCAGCCCAGCTGCTGGGAGGTGATTACGGAAGACGTGTCGCTGACCGAATCCACGATGCCTCAGTTGTATCGCGGGTACGCGACGAGCGGCAGTTACTCTTTACGCATGAAGAACCGTTGTGTCTATGCGATGAAGCCTTTGAGCGAGAACATCAATGTGGGCAGTTTGACGATGACGTTCAACCTGCGACAGCCCAAGTCCATTTACCGTCTGCAAGTGGGCGTGTTGAACGAGAACGGCGAGTTCACGGTGGTGAAGACATTAAAGTGTAGCAACACGAGTAATATGGAGGCCAAGACGGTGAACTTCTCCAATTACACGGGCAATGGTCACCGCATCGCGTTCCGCAACACGCTGGTGCCGGGCACGGGCATGAGCACCACCTATTTGGACTACAGTGTCAACTACATTGATGACATCAACCTTGATAATACTGTGCAGGGTAAGGGTGTCGCGAATGTCATAGACATGGATGCTGATTTGGAAAACATTGAGGTGTATCCGAACCCGACAACGGGTCTGTTGCATATTGGCGCGGAGGATGTACTGAAAGTGGAGTGCTACAGCATGATGGGTCAGATTGTTGGCGTGTATGACAATGTTCGCGACATCGACATCAGCAGTCTCTCAAAGGGTGTTTATACGCTTCGTATCACTATGCCGCAGGGAGTGGCCATGCGCAAGGTGGTGAAGAGATAGTTTGAAAAGGGCGTTTGGCTTGGGTATGATTTCCATGGATGTGTGTAAGCATTCTGCGATTATGAACGGAAAAAATCGTATCTTTGCCGCCGGAAAAATTTCATCATTATTAAATACAAAAAGTTTATGGCATTCAATTTAAGAAACAGAAGCTTCCTGAAACTGTTGGACTTCACTCCGACGGAAATCCAATTCATGCTTGATCTGGCCCGCGACCTTAAACGCGCGAAATATGCCGGCACGGAACAACCTCGTCTGAAAGGCAAGAACATCGCCTTGATCTTCGAGAAGACCTCCACTCGTACCCGTTGCGCTTTCGAAGTGGCTGCTTACGACCAAGGCGCACACGTCACCTACCTTGGACCCACTGGTTCCCAGATTGGCGTGAAGGAGTCTATGGAAGACACCGCCCGCGTGCTCGGACGCATGTTTGATGGCATCGAATACCGTGGCTTCGCCCAGGCAACCGTCGAGAAACTGGCTGAATACGCCGGCGTTCCCGTCTGGAACGGCCTGACCAACGAATTCCACCCCACACAGGTTCTCGCCGACTTCCTCACCATGAGCGAGCATGTTGACAAGCCCCTGAACCAAGTCACTTACGCTTACCTCGGCGATGCCCGTTTCAACATGGGTAACTCCTTGATGGTCGGCGGCGCGAAGATGGGCATGGATGTCCGTATCGTGGCTCCCAAGGCCCTGCAACCCGACAAAGCCCTCGTGAAACAATGCCAGGAAATCGCGAAACAGACAGGCGCGAAGGTGACCGTCACCGACGACGTCAAGAAGGGCGTCAAAGGCTGCGACTTCCTTTATACCGACGTTTGGGTCTCCATGGGTGAACCCGTCGAAGTGTGGGCTGAGCGTATCAAACTGCTCAAACCTTACCAGGTCAACAAAGAGACGATGGCTCTTACCGGCAACCCGAAATGCAAGTTCATGCACTGTCTGCCTGCTTACCACAACCTCGAAACCCAAGTGGGCCGCGACGTACACAAACAATTCGGTTTGGACGGCATCGAAGTCACCGAGGACGTTTTCGAATCCGAGAACTCCATCGTGTTCGACGAGGCTGAAAACCGTATGCACACGATCAAGGCTGTGATGGTAGCCACCCTCGGCGACTAATCCATCGGTTTTTTGAATACTAAAATCGCGACCGGCATCTCTGCCAGTCGCGATTTTTTTTTGACCATCCCGCCCTTCGGGCACCCCTCCTTAAAAGGAGGTGAATGGTGCTTCGACCGAAATATCATCTAATTATCTTATCCTCTAATCATGATCCCTTCGGTTCTCGCACTCGCAGATATTCGTGAACTGGATGTCTGTTTTAGGAAGAAGCTGCTCCATGGCCTCGTATTCCCATTTTGTAAGCGGAATCTGCCGTAAGTCCAAAATTTCCAACGTGTTGCTGATGTCGCTGATGGAGTGGGGGAGTACATACAGCGGATTTCCCCACGCGTCGATGGTGACGAGTTGGTGCAGGTTCCCGATGCTCTCGGGCAGCTCTTCCAAGATGTTGCGGGAAATGACGAGCGTGCGCAAATCGGTGAGGTTGCCGATGGCTTCGGGCAGCCGCAACAGCTTGTTGTGGTCGAGGTTAAGATATTGAAGATGAGCGAGCTTGCTGATGCTCTGGTTCAATCGGAAGAGTTTGCAACCTTTCACCGTAAGTTCTCGCAACTCCGTGAGTCGGAACAACTCTTCTGGCAACGAATCCTTATTTGCCAACTTGGTGATTTTCAACCGATAGACAGGCTTCTCCGACTTCAGCGCCTCCTCAATCGACGTAAAGACCTTCCTGTCATCATCAGGCGCGTAAAGCAGAGTTGTCTTCTGCGCAAAAACAGCAGATGTAAAAACGGATATTATTATTATGAAGAAAAAAACTCTTTTGCCCATAACTTTATTAATTCATAATTATCATTATGCATTATGAATTATGCATTATGAATTATCTTCTCATACGCCATCCTCTTCCCGTCCCTTACCTGTACCACGCCGCAGAAAGTGAACCCGAAGTCGCGGATGAGGTTGCGCATCGGGAGGTTGTCGTGGTGGGTGTCGATGCGGAACCATCTTACGCCCTTGGCACGGGCTTTCCGTTCTGCGAATCTGAGAATGTGCTTGGCGAGGTCGAGACCAAGGAATTCGTCGGCAACGGCGAGACGGTGTACGGTGACGTAGGGCTCGTCGTTGCTGAGCCATTGTCCGTCAATTTTTTCGTAATAGGGATCTTTGCCGAACACGATGGCGGCGTAAGCGGCAGGCCCAAACCAGTTCCTGACAATGCATGCCTGATGTTTCCGTTTGTCGTTGCGGATGGTCTCTTCATCGGGGTAACCATCTTGCCACTGGTCGAGGCCGCTTTTTTTCATCCTGCGTTTCGCCTGCCCGATGATTCTCATGATGTCGTTGATGTCGTCTAATCTTGGCTTGAAAAGATGGGAACGGCTTGGACTTAGCATCATTTTGGCGGTTCCCTTATAATCAAAAAGAGCCTCGATGAGCTCTTTCTGGCTCGTGAATTTTTTTTCCTCCGCGATTTTGTAAACGGGCTTGAACGCGATTTTTTTGCCGTAAAGTCTTGGGTTGGCGTCGATAATGTGGATTTCGTAGGTGATTTCGCGCAGGTTCAGCGTCGGGCGCGTGCCCACGTAGAGCATCCCTTTGTGACGTTTCCCGTCGTATCTGACCCAAGCGGCGTAGGCACCTTTCTCCAGCTTGACGGGAGTGTCAGGCTGCACGTTGGCGGTCGGAAATCCGAACTTGTGTCCGTTTCCAAGCCCTTGGATGACGGTTCCGGTGATGTAGTCGGTGAAGTACATGGTGGATTTAAATTTCAGGATTCAAAGTTCAAAGTTCAAGGACAATAAGTTTATAGTGCTTTTTTTTAAGCTGCAAAAATACAAAAACTTCCGTTCGGGTTATTCCCCTTTTTTTCGTTTCCAAAGCAATCACACCAAAGTCCAATTTTTTCTTAAAAATTCTTAAAATCACCCATAGTTCGAAAATATGTCGTAGTTTTGCCGCCGGATGAGAAAGAGGAACGGATTTATGTCAAATTGCCAACCTCTCTAAAAAACGCGCTAAATAACAAACTGCCATACGCGGTGTTCTTTAGCGAAAAAGGACACCGCGTTTCTCGTCTATGGCACTAAAAAAAACAGTAAAATGGAAGAGAAAATCCCTTTTTCAGTGTTGTATGAGAATATGCAGGCCATATTGGACAAACCCATGCTCTATTTTGTAGAGATCACCCGTTTTTCGGCTGGCGGGTTGGGGGCTTGCGCGTATAGCCAGCCGATAACCATCGCCGAACTGGTGCGCTGCTGGCAACATGAAGAATACCAGATTCAATGCCCGAATTGCGGCGAGACAGCCTATATCACCCAATGGGCCGGCCATGTGAATGGCGGAGGTTATTGGGAAATCAATGCCTATTGCCCGCACTGTGGGAAGGAACACCATTTTCCAAGAGCATTCTCTCCAGCCACCCACCATAAAATACACTGGACTAAAATGAGGAATGTTTTGCAAGAAGAAAGAAACGCAATGAAAGAAATGGAAAAGAATGCCAAGGACAATATGGTGAAAACTTCCGAACCGACAACTCCTGTCATCACCCTGCTCAACGGCCGCACGCTGCCGTGTTATCCGAGGGTGGAAATCTCGCCGCGCATCGACAACACGATGAAATTGGATACTACGGGACAGTACCTGCGTGTCGGTCGTAAGAAAACTGTTGAATCGCCGACATCCCCAGAATTGGAACAGAGACGTAAACAGGCCAAGAAATTCTTCACCGACCATGCTTTTTTCTTCCTTGACCATCGCGAACAGATTCTCAGCGACAGTCGGATGTTCCTCGCCCCTGTACCTGTGCAGAACGCTATTGCCTACACAGGTGCCAGCGGTTTCCACCGTCCCACCTTGGGCGTGTACCTCGAATGGTGGATGACGTGCGTTCCTGCCATTATCGGCCGGTATCGAAAAAACGCATGGCTTGTCTATCACATTGCAGGGAGTCCGCTGTCGGGCAGGAACAGCTGCGGCATTGTCAACCCGCAGGGGGAGTGCCGGTCGGAAAGTCTTCCCAGTCCGTTCAGTGCCATTTGGAGGTCTTTCGTGGAAGTCAACACACGCTATGACGAGGCCAAGGAGCGTTATGAAGCTTACTCGTTGGAGGAGGTTGTTGCATTGCTGGAGGCGAACGACCAAGGCGACAGCCTGACCGAAAGGATGGTGTATATCCTTCAGAGGGAGAATATCACCCTGCGGCAGGAAATCCAGGAAATTAAAAAGTGCAGTGCACAGAAACTGGAGGACAAAGTTGGGGAGATGGAAAAAATGCGGCTCGCACTTCTCAAGGAGTACTTTGAAAGCAGGCGCGACGTGTTCGAAGTCTGGTATGCCGACTACTGCAAAAAGCAAGAGGAAGGCAAACGGGAGCTCGACGACCTGAAGCTGCAACAGAAACAGCTCAAACAGCAGTTGCGCACAGGTGAAATCACGAACAAATTCCACCAACAACAGCTCACCCCACTGAAAAACAGGATAAGCAACGTGGAATTCAGACTCTCCAATATGGGGGTCATATCACTGTCTCATATCGTTCCCGAAACATACAGAAAGTATCTTTCTCCGGAGGATGTGATTAGTTTCTTGAATGAAAAGTATCAAAACAATACTCTTGAAATGGAATAATCAGACAGTTTTTCGGAGCGTGTCTATCTCCCAGATGGACAGCTTTGGGGTGTTGGAACGGATGCTGGAGACGTTTGAGAAATATTTACTGCTGATGCGATAATTTTCAGAAAATACTTATAAAAATATGACACACAAGTTGTTGTGGGTAAATGTCGAATTTACGATTTGAAATCAATTCCATTTTCCGCACGTCAAGTGCGGTCGCGAAAATTCCCCTTCTATTTTAGAAGGGGTGCCTGAAAGGCAGGGTAGTAATATAAAAATATCAGAATTCCTTGTGAAAAAAGACCTTTAACAACGACATTCAAACACAATGTTCACAAATACCAAACAAACAAGGATGGCATCGCGAAGGGGATATGATGGGTTACTACTCGTAAAATAACCCGTATCTCAAAAAAACGAACTATTATTGCCGCGTAAAATCAATAACGGAAAAATAGCGATATAATATGAAATTAACAAAGGCATCACAAGAAGAAGCAAAGAAGCAGGTGGCTGAACGGGTTGCTGAACTCCTCAACAAGGCATACAGCGAGCCGAAACTGCTGTTCCACACGGGTGGCACCAAAATGTTTCTGAAAGAAGGGAAACTGCCGGGAGAATCAAAAGAATCTCTGGAACAACTGATCACGAGATATGTGGAGGGATGCGATACTTTTCGCAAGCTGAAATGTAAAATGCATGAGGCCAGTAAGCCTTACCTGCGACAAAAAATGGAAAACGGGAAAATGGTCGGATACATCGACTACGACGAATGGGAACGGCAGGACAGCGAAGGATGTTGGGGTTACGCCTTGGCCGAACATAACAGTTTCAATGCTATAGATATGATGGAATGGTCCATTGACCTGAAAATCGCACAATTATATGCCCAGAAGGGAGTGGAAATACCGCCTGATTCGGATGATGATAAGGTATAAAATGATAAACTTACATGGTCTGATTGTTAACCCGTTAATAAATTTCAGATTCCCTACCTGCTGGTTCGTATTATTGTGTATTTTTGCAGCGTGAAACGATTACGAAAAAAGTCGTAACGAAAAAATACGAAGTATGGAGAACCCTTTTAAGTTTGGCACCATTGTGGAAGAAGAGTACTTCACCGACAGGGTGGAGGAGGTAGCGTATATCTGCCAGTTTGTGAAAAGCGCTAATCATCTGGTTCTGATCAGCCCGAGGCGATTCGGCAAGAGCAGCGTAGTTACGAAAGCGGTGAAGCTGACGGGGCGTAAGTTCATGACGGTGAATTTGCAGCAGGTGACATCGGTTGCGGATTTGTCTGCAAAGCTCTTGAAGGAATTCTTCAAAGTTCACCCACTGGAGCGGGTTCGCCATCTCATCACGCATTTCCGAATCATCCCGACAGTATCCACAAACCCTGTGACGGGAACGATGGATGTTTCATTCCAGCCTGGAGTGGATGGTGCGGTGCTGCTGGAGGATGTGCTGACATTGGTTGAAAGGGCGCATTCGGAGAAGAACAGAATCATTGTCGTGTTGGACGAATTCCAGGAAATCCGCGAAATAGCACCGCGACTGGATCGGCAGCTCCGCTCCATCATGCAGGAGCAGAAGCACATAAACTACATTCTGCTTGGGAGTCAGGAAAGTATGATGACAGATATCTTTGAAAACAAAAAGTCACCATTTTACCATTTTGGCGAGCTGATGCGGTTGAGCAAGTTGCCGCGCGAGGATTTCCACCGTTATTTGTCGGAGCGCTTGGCCGGTTGTTTCAAAGGGAGAGAGAATGCCTTGGCGGACAGTATATTGGACTATACGGGATGTCATCCATATTATTCGCAGCAGTTGGCGGCGAATGTGTGGCAGGTGGGGGTGCTGCAACCCGAAAAGGAGGATCCCATTGCGGCAGCCATCGACCATATTGTGAAAGCCCACGGACTGGACTACGAGCGTCTTTGGATGAATTTCAATCGGACGAACAAGTGGATTTTGCAGCATTTGGCCACAGGCAGCCCGTTACAATCGCGCGAGTACCCGACGAGCACAGTATATAGCGCCCTGAAACGCCTGCAAAAGGACGGTTATGTGATTTATTCGGATCGTTATGAATTGGAGGATCCGTTTTTCAGGCAATGGATTGTGGAGGCGATGCAGTAGGAATTAAAGGCGATTCTTATGCGGTAATACTACGCTTTTTTTTCTGGAACAGAGGTTATGTCTGCAGTTTTTTCAGCTAATCATTGTGATTCGCCGTTTCGGGTTTACATCTGGTTTATATTATCACTGAAGTTTCGCAAGCTCCGGTCATGTAGTTTTAGGGAGGTTTGTTGTTGAACGTAGGAGATTCCGCCAGCTCCCATCGTCACTGGCGGAATGATGCATCTCATACGGGGTCAAAAGGGGAAAAAGAGCTTGCAAAACTTGAATTACTTAAAATCATTTCGCACACCCTCTCTTTCAAAAACATTTCGTATTATTGCCGCGCCAAACCATTTCAGTTTTTAGTATTGCACGATGATGAGTTGTGTCGTCTGTAAAAGCTTTATCCATTGGATGAAAAGCCACAACAAGAGCAAGAACATGATGGAGAAGCTGGAACGCCGGCTCGTACCGTTGCCACGGCTCTCTACCAGTAATCCTACCTGCTGCGGTGTCAGTCGGTGGGGGAGGATGCGGTTTTGCCACCGCCAAGTCAGGATTAGTTTGAGATTAGCAGGGAGAGGGCATCTTACAAAAAAATGTAATTTTGCAACCTGTAACAATAGGCGGAATTTTATCTTTTTTGTTAAAATTGTTGCGTTGTATTGAAAAAAACGATATATTTCACGTGTTAAGTGAATAGTGAATAGTGATTAGTGAATGGAGAAGCTAATAGCCAAAAGCTAATAGCTAATAGCCAAAGTCTAGGTTTACGTCTACGTCTAAGTCTATGTCTACGTCTAAGTTTAAGTCAAAAGTCAAAGTCAAATAAAAAACAGTATCATTATGTTAATCATTTTTATTATCATTATCGCGCTTGCCATCCTTATGGTGGCCATGTATTTCAGTTTCAACAACCGCGAGGTGGCGCTGCGCAAGGAGGCGGAGGCCCAGGAGGGGAAAATCACCTCCGTACACGACACCATGTGGAAAATCATCAAGGAGAAGGCCGGGGTGGCCGAAAAGTATCGGGAGACCTTTGAGAAAATCTATCCCGAGCTCATCTCCGGACGCTATCGTGATGCCGGATCCGCCACGATGAAATGGATTCAGGAGTCCAATCCCGATTTCGACACCTCCCTCTACAATAGTTTGATGCAAAGTATTGAGGTACAGCGTGTCAGTTTTAGCAACGCCCAGCAACGAATGCTCGACATTATCCGTGAGCGCGAGACGCTAATCAACTCCATGCCGCAAGGCTGGTTTATCCGTAACAAGCAGCCGATAGACTATGTCGTCATTGCATCGGACGCCACCAATGAGGTTATGCGCACACGTGTCGATAACGAAACCTTAACTCTTTAATGTCCTGAGAACCAGATACTGTCATGTATATATTTGCTTTTGCCCTTCCGTTGGTGGCTTTCGCCGCCGCCATGCTGTGTGGCGCCGATGTTGAATACTGGTGGGCTTACCTGCTTGTCACTGCGGCCGCCGAGGGACTGCTTTACCTTGTCTTTTTCTTCGCAACGAGGTCCAAGGAGTATTTGAGCGGTTATGTCACGAGCGTCATCCACCATTTTGCCTGGGTGGAGCGCAAAGAGGTGAAAGAAACAGTATATGGTGCGAATGGGAAAACCTATACGGTCAAGACGAAGTATGTTAACCATCCTGATGAGTATTTTTGGGAATTTAACACCGGACTGAAAGCGCAAATTGATTCAGGATTGTTCTACCAAATGTGCCAGCAATGGGGTACGGGAACGGAATTGATCCGAGTGTATCATTCCCACTGCGTTGAAGGCGGTGACGGCGAAGTCTGCTACTGGGACGGCGACGAGTATAATACCCAGACCGTCACTTACACCCACCGTTATCGCAATTCGGTCAAAAACTCCCACTCTGTTTTCCGGGGACAGCGCGTCAGTCGTGCCGAGGCGAAGTGTTTGGGCCTGTTTGAATATCCTGCCATTTCGGGCTTTGAGCAGCCTGTCTTGCTGGTGTCACCGGGTCTAGATTACGCGGGCGATTTGGACGAGGCCAATGCTGAGTTGCAGATACTCAACGCTTTTTGCGGCTCTGCGAAACAGATTCACGTGTTCGTCTTGCTCTTCCCAGCCGCCGCTGGTGTTGAAATTGCTTTGAAACAGCGCGATTACTGGGAAGGCTGCAACAAGAACGAGTTTGTCGTCTGTCTTGGCATGAACGGCGATAGGGTAGAGTGGTGCCAGACGTTGAGTTGGATGGACGAGCCTGTGTTGGACCTGGAGGTCAAGGACTACTTCCTCCACCACGCCCAGCCGCAAATGGACGAGTTTGTCCGCTGGCTGCGAAACCATCTCGATTTGTGGAAACGCAAAGAGTTCGAGGATTTCAAGTACCTCGGGTGGACCATGTCACATAGGGGCTCCGTCCTCTTCTGGGTGTCGGCGCTGCTGCTGTCGCTTGTGGCGTTCTTGTGCGATATCGCAATAGGAGGGTGAACCAAATTACTCCGATTG
This sequence comes from Bacteroidales bacterium, assembly GCA_017525245.1. Lineage (GTDB taxonomy): Bacteria > Bacteroidota > Bacteroidia > Bacteroidales > WCHB1-69 > F23-D06. Next base: position 14,151 of record JAFXTE010000061.1, read on the forward strand.
ACAAATTTGTAATTACGATTATTTTAACAGAAAAAACTAAAAACCTATAAACAGTGAAAATACTACATACCAGCGACTGGCATTTGGGGCACGTGCTCTACGGCTATGATCGCACAGACGAACAGCAGAACATGCTGGACCAGATGGTGAAGATTGTGGAAAAGCAGAAACCGGATGTGTTTCTGTTGTGCGGGGACGTCTATCACACGTCGCAACCGTCAGCTGCCGTGCAGACTATGCTCACGGACGGCATGGTGAACATTCATAACGCGCATCCTCAAATGAAGATTGTGATGACCGCCGGCAACCACGACAGCGGCACGAAGCATGAGATTTTCCGGACTCCTTGGCGGGCACTCGGTGTGTATGCCATCGGACAGTTAGAGAAGGAGAACATGGACGAGCATATCATCGAAGTTCCGGAAAAGGGCTATGTGATAGCAGTGCCGTATGCGAATGAGCGGAATATCCCCGACGGTTTTTTCCAGCAGCTGCTCGACAGGGTGGCGGAAAGGAATTCGGAAGGGTTGCCCGTGGTGCTGACCGCCCATACGACCGTGAAGGGCTGTGACTTTACGGGACATGACCACGCATCGGAATATTCCGTCGGAGGCATAGACTCGTTCGAACTGGAACAGATGGGCGACGGCTACGACTATTTGGCGTTAGGACACATCCATCACGAGCAGTTTGTGCATAGCGGCAAGCATAATGTGAGATACTGCGGCACCCCGCTGGCTGTCAGTTTTGACGAGAGTTTCCCTCATTCCGTCAGCATGGTTGAGATTGAGAAGCATGGCGAAAAACCTGTGGTGGAGAAAATAGAGATTGATAATCCCCGTCCGTTGGTGACGCTGCCCACCGAGGGCGCGGCGTCTTGGGAGGAGGCAAAAGAACTCTTGGAGAAGTTTCCTGACGATATTCCCGCCTACCTCCGGCTGAACGTGGAGATTGATGATTTTCTGCCTGTGGAGGCTAATGAGGAAGCGGCAAGTCTGGCCAAGAGGAAAAAATGCCGGTTCTGCTATATCAATGCGAAGAGAAAGATGGACCGCCAGAGCGAGGCTAAGGTGTTGACCGTACAGGAGTTCCAGGAAGAAAATCCTGTTGAGATAGCCAAACGGTATGCTGAATATTCGGGTATCTGCTTCGATGAGGAGCTGGAGTCGATGTTCAAGGAAGCCATGGCTGTGGTGGCCGAGGATTCACGAAACGATTAAGAAAGGAGGACAACAATGAAATTACAGAAACTGACCATACATAATATAGCATCCATAGAGGATGCCGTCATTGACTTCGAGGCGCAGCCACTGGCAGACAGCGAGGTGTTCCTGATAACGGGCAAAACGGGCTCGGGAAAATCCACGATTCTGGATGCTATCTGTCTGGCGCTTTTCGCCAATACGCCAAGATTGAAGAGCACCCAGATGGAGGGCAATACGAAAGATGAAGAGAAGGACATCACGATAAAAGACACTCGTCAGTTAATGAGAAGAAATACCGGCGAAGCATCTGTCACGCTTACCTTTACGGGCAGCAACGGCGTGCATTACGAAGCTGCTTGGGCGGTGGCTCGTGCAAGGAAAAAGGCGACGGGAGCACTTCAAGGAAAGTCATGGACCCTGAAAAACCTTGATACCGATTACTCCTATAGCAAAGATGTGGAAATCAGACAAGAAATCAAGACCGCCATCGGGCTCGATTTCGACCAGTTTTGTCGAACCACGTTGCTGGCGCAGGGTGAGTTCACTCGTTTCTTGAACAGCAATGATGCAAATAAGGCGGAGATTTTGGAGAAGATCACGGGTGTGGATATCTATACGAAAGTGGGGAGTAAGATTTTTGAAGTGACCAGTCAAAAGAAACAACTGTGGATTTCTGCTGACGAGAAGGTGAAGGGCACAGAATCGATGAATGATGAAGAAGTTGCGGCCAAAAAGGAAGAATTGGTCGCTTTAGAAGAGCAGCATAAAGGCGTAATGGCAGCCGGTGGATTGGATAAAACCAAGCTGCAATGGATTAAGACCGATGCGGAACTCGAAAAGAACGTGGCGACCACTACCGAAGAACATCAAAAAGCAAAGCAAGTGTTAGAAAGTGAAGACTTTCGGAAAAAAGAATTGTTAGTCAATCAATGGAATGCCACCATAGAGGCTCGGAACTGGTTGATGGCGAAGAACAATGCGGAGAACGAAAAAGTCAAGCAGCAAGAGCTTTTGACGACGTTAGCCTCCGACTTTGTGAATGTGCTTGGAGGATATGAATTTGCCGACCAAGAGAAGCGGAAGACGGAAGCCGACATCAGGGAGATTGCCGATTATCTTGACGGGGAAAAGGAACGTGCGGCGGTATATGAAAACGCACAAACTATTGCCGGATACCTAAACATCATTGTTGAAGGACGCAAAAAGATAGAAACCAACCAAATCAGCATAGAAAAGGATGAAAAATCTCTTAATGAAGAACTACAGCCTGCTTTCAATAAGGTGAAGAAGGATGTGGAGGATGCGCAAAAAAACTTTAACGAACAGGAAGCAAATCTTAAAACACAGGAAAAAGCTCTGGAAGATCTTCATCTGAACGACTTGAGAAAACAGCGCGATGAGGCAAGAGAGCAGCTGAACAACATCAAAATTGCTGTCGAACGCATTAATACGCTGAAAAATGAGAAAGAACGCAGGGAAAAGTCGGCTCAAAGCCTGGAAGGAAAAAGTGCAGAGATTGTGAAGAAACAGGAAGAGTCTGATGCGTTGAAGCCCCTGGTTCAGGCAGCCGAAGTGAAGAAGGACACCTGCAAAGAAATGCTTGACAAGCAAAAAGACACCATCGACAAGTTTTCCAAGACTCTTCGTCAGAAACTGCATCTGGGCGACACTTGTCCTATATGCGGGCAAAAAATTGAGAGCGAACTTCCACATGAAGATGAATTGGCCAAACTTGTGGATGGGTTGAAAAATGCTTTTGAAGAAGCCGAAGCGGATTACACGAAACTGATAAAAGCAAAGGACAAACTGGATGCCGAGATATTGGCTGCTAAGAATTCATATCAAGCTGAAAAAGAGGTGTTTGAAAAAGATAAATCCGTTGAAATGGCTGCCCAAAAAGCGGTCTCTGCTTGTAAGGTTTGTGGAATTGAAACTGTTGAAGAATCATCGCTCCAGACACTTGAAAATCTCCGCCATCAGACCGCTGCGAAGTTGGAAGAAATGGAAAAGCAGATTACCGAAGGCGAAGAAAAGGAAACTAACCTTAAAATGCAGAGAAAAGCCCTTGAAAAAGTGCGTCAGGATTTGGAGAAATTAAAGAAATCCGAGACCGCTGCCCAAAAAGCCGTTGATGACTGCAAAAATAAAATAGCCACTGCTGAAGAGGTTGTGAAATTGAAAAAAGGGGAAATCAAAGATGCAGAAGTGAATGCTGCCTCATACATTACTGGCCAATGGACTGTTGACTGGAGCGTTAATCCCGAAGATTTCTCAATCAAACTGAAAGAGCAGGCCGCTGTCTATCAGAATAGTGTCCAGAAGAAAAAAGACCTCGAAGTAAGACTCTCGAATATTATCGAAGGTTGTCAGGCAATTAACGATGTTATAGAGGACACCAAATCACTGATGCCCGAATGGAAGAACTTTACGGCGAAGGAAATAAAGAGAGTACCCAATCTTTTGAAAAAAGCCAATGATGTGAAGAGCGATACAACCACTGTTCTTAAGCAGCTGAAACAAGCGGATGAAACGATCAAAGCCAACAATCAGCAGCTTGAAACATTCTTGGGCAGTCATGATGGCATTGACATGGAGAGACTGGCTGGATTGAGTGGTTACACTCAGCAGAATATTAAAGTCATTCATTTGTCGCTTGATGCAGACCGAAACAAGGTGCTTACCCAGAAAGCTCTTATGGACGATGCCATCAATAATCTTGAAAAACACCGGAAAGCCAAGCCAGATTTGAACGAGGAGGACACTGTTGAGGAGTTGGAGGCTCGCATCAAGGGTAATGACAGTGCGTTGTCGGAGATTTCGGAGAAGATGGGTGGTATCAAACAAGAGTTGAAAGCCAATGAGGAAAAGAAGAGAGAACTTGGTCAACTCATTGAGGATGCCAAAAAGAAAGAAACTGACTACCAGAAGTGGTCGCGGTTGAACCAGCTCGTAGGAGATGCCACGGGCAGCAAGTTCAGGAAAATCGCCCAGAGTTATGTGTTAGACAGCCTGATTCATTCGGCAAACAGCTACATGAAAACGCTGACGGACCGTTACACGTTGAAAGTTGCACCGGGCACCTTTGTCATTTCCATCGAAGACGCCTACCAAGGTTATGTAAGCAGGGCGGCGAGCACGATTTCCGGAGGGGAGAGCTTCCTTGTCTCACTGTCGTTGGCATTGGCCCTCAGCGATATAGGCCAGCAGTTGGCGGTGGATACGCTTTTCATCGATGAAGGTTTTGGAACGCTCAGCGGCGAACCGTTGCAGAACGCCATCAACACACTGCGCTCGCTCCACACCAAGTCAGGCCGCCACGTGGGAATCATCAGCCACGTGGAGGAGCTTCAGGAGAGAATTCCGGTGCAGATTCAGGTGGTTCAAGAAGGGAACAATTCCAGCAGCAAGGTGGAGGTGATTCCTCGGATTTCGTGAATAGGGTAGGAGATACCATCACCACAACTTTGAGGTCGCGGAATTCGCCTTGGCCTCAAGAGGCAATGTCAGCGAGTTAGTGATTGCAAGAAGATAGGCTTTATTATAGTTTTATCGTTGAGCGCTATGAAAGTATGACAAAATTGATTTGGTACATATAAATAAAAAATGTAATTTTGCGAGATGTTTGTTAAGGTCAAAACAGCCATAATGATAGGCTAAAAAAACTATAAATGCCAAACGAAACAACAACATATAACATGTCGTTTACGGCAGGTGCTGCCATGCTGAATGAAACGCATGCAGTTGCATCTGCTTTAGTGGATTGTGATGGTGATTGGGATAAAACTAAAGAAGTCACCTTTAAGGAAAATCTCATGCAGAAAGACAAGGCTACGTCTAATGCCAGATATTTCACATTGATGAAGCAGCGTCTTGAAGCATTGAATGATGAAGAGTTGGCAATGCTTGTTAATAGCACAGTTTCTGTACGCCGGTTAATAGTTCTCCTCGCCATTTGCAAGGCTCACCCCTTCATTTATGATTTCATCTCAGAAATAGTTCGTGATCGTTTCTATAATCAATATGAGCGTATTTCTTATGCAGATTTCAATGAATTCTACAACGAGAGCAAATATGTTCATCCAGAGTTGGAGAAAGTCACAGAACAAACGGTGGCTAAAATGCGCCAGGTCATTTTCAGGATCCTTGAACAACTGGAAATTATCGAGGATGCTGAATCTGGCATCTTAAGGAGGCCATATCTCTCAGAGACAGTGGAGCGTCTGGTCGTTAAAGACGATCCCAAATGGCTTGCTATCTATCTCTATTCTAACAACGAAATAAGTAATCTTGCTGAATTATATGCATAGTCAAATTGACATTGAAACCATTTTTGAGGGTGTTTATAACAAACTTGTCTCTCCAGATTTTGGAAAGAATCTGGGTGGTGAGCTACCTCTATTTATTCAGCCTGTTCCAGCAGAGAAACAGTTTGATGTTGAAAGTCAGATAATGAGGCTTTCAACTCGATTGAAGAAAAAAGGTATTGAATCCGTTTCAATAAACCTCTACGACCTGTGCATGGATATCCTGCGTGAAGCGGATGTCCTCGATGCAATTTTAGAGGGCGAAGCTGATATCGAGCGAGAAGACATCATATCTACCCTGGATAGCGTTCTTGACATTAAGACGGCTATCCTACCTGAGATAAAAGAAGTCATTGATGAAGCCAAGCCACAATATGCTTTCATAAGCGGTGTCGGTAGCGTTTATCCTTTCGTCCGTTCACATGGTATACTCAATAATATTGACGAGCTTACCGATGAATGTAATCTTATTCTTTTCTTCCCTGGAGATTACAATAATCTGCAGTTAAAATTGTTTGGCATTATCTCAGACGAGAATTACTACAGAGGTCATAACCTCAATGAAATGAATTAAAAAACAAAAACTTATGATACAGCAGCACATCTATTCAAAGGACATTGAACGTCCAATCAATGGCGTTATCAAGGCAGGTAGTGAAACCGAACTTGCTAATGAGGTAACCGAGTATGTCATCACAGCCGAACAGCAGAAACCGCAGTTGCTGCCTGCTTTTTTTAAGATGCTAATACCACCTCAGAACCCCACCTGTGTATGGATTTCCGGTGACTTCGGTAGTGGTAAATCTCACTTACTGAAGATTCTCTCATACGTATTGGAAAACGAATTAGAGATAGATGGTCGCAGGTGTGCAGAGTTATTTGCTGAAAAAGCCGGTGATGACTTTGAACTGAAGGGTGATATTCTGAAGGCTTGCAAAGTTCCGACTGAAAGCGTGCTGTTCAACATTCAGGAAAAACTCGACGGTATTGGTAAAAGCCAGATTGACCCTGTCCTGAATATTTTCCTGAAGGAATTTAATCGCAAACTTGGTTTTGACGACAAGAAACCTGAAATTGCAGAGATAGAACGATATTTTGCAAAGAAAGGGAAATACGAGTGGCTTAAAACAGAATATAAAAATCGCTTTAACAAGGAATGGATTGAAGACAGACCTTCCATTTTGTTGAAAAAGCAGAACCTTGCCAAACTGTTTGCAGAAATGGAAGGTATCAGCGAGGCAGAGGCACAGAGCAACATCACTACCCATATAAGCAGATACACCCTTGATACCGATGGCTTTGTAAAGCTCATCATGGAACATCTTGATGAACAGGCTCCCGGCAGTCGCATGGTATTCTTTGTCGATGAGGTTGGCCAGTTCATAGGAAAGGACGTTCATCGTATGCTTTCATTACAGACCATTGCAGAAGGTCTTATTGATAAGACGGGTGGTCGTGCTTCCATCATCGTGACTTCGCAAATGGATATTGATGCCACCTTGGGTAATCTTGAAAAGCAACAGGAATATGACTTCTCGCGTATTCAGGCCCGTTTCACTACCCGTATCAGCCTTACCAGTGCTAATGCAGACGAGGTTATTCAGCGTCGTCTGCTCGAAAAGAAACCAGAACCTCAGAAAGCATTGTGTGCTGTTTACGACCGCCAGAAGAATATCATTAAGAGTCTTTTCAACTTTGGCGACAACAGCCAGTTCAAATCTGCCTATAAGTCAGACGAGCAGTTTGCCACAGACTTCCCATTCATTGACTATCAGTTTGACTTGCTCCAGCGCAGTATTGTAGAGCTGTCAAAAAACAATGCTTTCAGTGGCAAACAGCAGTCCGTGGGTGAGCGCTCGCTTCTGACCATCACTCAGGAAGTGGCTAAGGCCTATAAGGACAAAGACCTTGAACAGATTGTGCAGTTCTGTGACATGTATGAAGGTATTCGTGGTATTCTCCAGACGAAGGTACAGTCTGATATCCAGCAGGCGGAGCGCACACTCAATGACGAAATGGCCTTGAAGGTGCTGAAAGTTCTCTTCCTTGTCAAATACGTAAAGGGATTCCCTTCAACAGTTGACAATATCACCAAGATTATGCTCCCGACTCTTGACACTGACTTCCCCGAGTACAAAAGTCAGATTCAGGAGGCGCTCAACAGACTTGTTCACACCTCTTATATTGAAAAGGGGGCTAACGACGAGTACCATTACCAAACCAACGAGGAAAAAGACATTGAGACCGAAATCAAGAATGAGGATCTCCAGCCAGATGCTATCAACAATGAACTGAAGAAGATATTCCGTGATGATATATTCTCTGACAACAAGATTAAACTCTCCACATTCAAGACTTTCTCATACGGTCGTATCGTCGATGAGCAGCAGGACGGACGCGATGCAGAGATGTATATCCACTTCATCACACCGCTCAACAACTTTCCTACTACCGACCAACAGGCTATGTTAATGTACTCTATGGGACATTCCGACCAGTTACTTGTAGTTCTCGACGAGGATAAGTATATGGCCGAAGATATCGCTATGTTCAAGAAAGCCGACAAGTGTCTCACTCGGTTGCTCCCTGCTAATCAGGATGGTTATCGTCAGCAGATAGTCACAGACAAGCGCCGCGTGAACACTCGTCGTCGTGAAGACATTGTGACTCGTCTGACCAATCTCACCAAGGGAGCTCATCTATATATGGGTGGCCAGGAGATTACCGATATTCGTCAGACCGACATCAAACCGCGTTTGAACGAAGCCATGGCGAAACTCGTAGAGCAAGTCTATACCAACCTGAAGATGCTCACTATAGAGTATGATGACACCATGCTCAAACAAATCATTGCCGATACGAATGCCACAGGCCCATTCGGCTACACGATGGGTAATTGCGAGCAGGAAGTCTTCAACTGGATTAACCGTAACAAACAACTAAGTGTTCGTTCGAAAGTGAAAGACCTCGTTGAACACTTCCGTGGCAACACATACGGCTGGTATGAGACTGCTACGCTCTGCATTCTTGCCAAGCTCTACAAGATGGACAAGATTTCTTTCCGTTCGAATGGTAGTCCTGTTGCAGACCGTGACCTCTACTTTAATATGACCAACAGTAACGCACAGACTGCATTACTTGTTGATATTGAGGAGACGATTTCTGCTTCACAGATAGCTAAATTGAAAGGTCTTTACAAGGAGTTCTTCAATGACGAAAGTTGTGCTGCCCAGAGTGCCAAAGAAGTGCATCAGCAGTTTATTACCCGACTTGATCAGGTGATTTCTGAGCTGCGAAGCATCAAGGATCAAAACAATTTTGAATTCGCCAAGCCACTTGAGCAGATTCTACCTGAGTTCCAACAGTTGGCTGGATGCGTATATCCTGCTCTCTACAACAAGACCAGTCAGATAGAAGCAGCTATCGACCGTAAGATTGACGAAGCCGATGTTATCAACGATTTCGTACAGGGAAATCAGTTCAATATTTTCCGTCGTATTGCCACCACGAAGAATGGCAACCAGGCCAACTTCAACTATGTTTCCAAGGAACTTATAGACACAATCGATGATGTTTACGTTTCCAAGACACCGTGGATCCAGATGACAAAGGCGAAGGACACTCTTGATGCCATAGGTGATGAGATACAGACTCGACAGCAGACAGAACGCCAGGCGGCACTCCAAAACATAGAGGCAAAGCTGACCGCCCTTACAACCCTGTCAACCTTCGCCACACTCGAAGCATCCCAGCAGGGACAGGTAACTGCCATGTTCGCAGCTCTGAAGGCTAAGGCTGAGAATGAACGTTTCATAGGCAACCTTATTGCTATGGGCGAAGAAATAGGCAATGCTTACGACACCTGCCTGACTTCTATCAACAAATGGGTAAAGGAAGATGCAGAGCGTAAGGCACAACAACAAAAAGGAACAGGTGTACAACAACCTCCTGCTCGCCCAGTCAAGACATACGTAAATAGGACAAACGCCATGAATGTGCAGTTCTCCAAGAATGTACTTGAAACCAAGGAAGATGTTGAGGAATACGTCAATGCACTTCTGGAGCGTCTGCTTGAATTCATCGAACAGAACAAGAGTATTATGTTGAGCTAATTGAAAATTCGATAATTATGATAGAAGAAATAAGATTAAGAAATTGGAAGAGTTATAAAGATTCCAAATTATACATTGAACCACTTACATTTATCATAGGTTTTAATGCCAGTGGTAAGTCTAATGTTCTTGATGCATTGCACTTTTTGTCTGAGCTGGCAAAAGGAGCTGCAATAGATGACGTGGGATCTGACATTAGAGGAGGTAAGGACTGGATAATCAGCCGTGATGATGACTGCTGTGGCTTAGATGTTAAAATTCACAATGATGACATTGACTACTTCTATACTATTGAGTTTTCCAAGATTGACGAGAAACTTGTTATTACCAAAGAACGTTTGTCTGCAAATTCTAAGGATTTGTTGCTAACAGATGACAACAAGGTTTTGCCAAACAAGATGCTCTTGCCTATTACATCATATACTGCAAAACGAGGGCGTAGGAGAACGTTACAAGTGCTTAGGGACAAAAGTGCTTTGTTCCAACTCGCTTCTGCGGGTCTGCTCAAAGAGGTGACAGATGGAATTAACATAGTGCTCAATAGTTTCAAGAACATATTCATGCTTAACCCCATAGCACCACTGATGAGGAATTATACTCCGTTACAAAAGGAACTTAAAGAAGATGCTTCAAATATTGCTGGAGTGATTGCTGCTATTGAAGAGTCCGAGAAAAGCAGACTTCAGAAAAGAATTGCAGATTTTGTCCGGCCTCTTCCGGAGCGTGACATTGTAAAAATATGGACAGAAACAGTAGGCATGTTTGGCAAAGATGCTATGCTCTATTGTGAAGAGAGTTGGGTTGAAGGAAAGATTCAGAAACTGGATGCAAGAGGTATGTCGGATGGTACTCTGCGTTTTATTGCCATTGTTACGGCATTACTAACATTACCTGAAAAGACCTTGCTTCTTATAGAAGAGGTTGACAATGGTCTTCATCCTTCCAGATCAAAAGAATTGATCAAAGCTTTAGAGGAAATCGGAAGAGAACGCAACATCGATGTGTTGTGTACGACCCATAATCCGTATTTGATAGACTCGCTGGGAACAGATATGATTCCATGTATCACTTACGTTAAACGAAATGAGCAGACAGGAAGCAGTGAACTGAAAACTTTAGACGAAAATGAAAATCTTGTCAATTTGATGGCAAGTGGAAGCATTGGTCTGTCAATGGTAAAAGGGAGAATTTAAACTATGACAAAGATACTAATAATTGACACATCTATTATGTGTGTATGGCTTAAGGTGCCAGGTAAGGAGACAACGGGTAAAAATAACGAATACACCTATGACATAGTAGCCCGGCATATAGAAGAAGAAAGGGGAAGGGGTACAAAACTGGTCTTGCCGATTGCTACGATTATAGAAACGGGAAACCACATAGCACATGCAAATGGTAACAAAGAGCATTCTATAGAAGAACTCAGTTCTATGATCATTTCTTCGGCTAAAGGTGAAAACCCTTGGATTGCTATTGACATGCAGCATTCTCTATGGGATGTTGATAATCTCTCTGCCCTTATGGAGGAATGGAAAAAGACGGTTATCTCAGAAAAGCAATCTATTGGCGATGCAGCTATCGTACAGATTGCCAAGCAGTTTGCGCCCACTTGTGAAGTCGAGATTTTTACTGGGGACGGCGGTTTGAAGAATTACGAATATAAGATACAAGGCCAAGCCAAGAAAGAACTGCGTAGAAATAGAAACAAAAGCAAATAAAATACACTATGGCAACAAATACATCAGCATTGAAGACCTTCGCGCAACAGACACGTGCGAAGCTCATATCGCTCATTACTACCAAGATGCAGTTCGTTCTCGATGGCGATACGGCAGAACTTCGTGGTTATGAACGTGAGATTGGCGAACTGCGCAAGCAGATAGCCGAGAAGACAGAGAAGATTGTCATCGAAGAAGTAGCCTATACCTGGTTCAACCGAGTGATGGCACTCCGCTTTATGGATGCCAACGGCTATAATGCTCCGATGGTGGTCACTCCCGCTGAGGGACAGACACGCCCGGAGATTCTTCAGGATGCCATGGGCGGCAGTATCGACGATGCGCTGATGTTGACAGCTGAAGAAAAAGTTCTGCCAGAAGCAAAACTCTATCGCAAACTCCTTGTGGCGGTTTGCAACAAGCAAATGTCTCAACCAATGCCATTCCTCTTTGAGCATATCAGCGACTACACTGAGTTGCTGTTGCCTGATGATCTCCTCTCCGACCAGAGTTTTGTGACGGATATTCGTCGTGGAATGACAGATGAGGATTGTCAGAATGTGGAACTGACGGGCTGGCTCTATCAGTTCTATATCACCGATCGTAAGGCTGATGCCGAAGCCAAAAAGTCAAGGAGAGGGGGGCTGAAGAGCGATGAGCAGGCTGCTGCCACACAGCTTTTCACGCCTCACTGGATTGTGCGCTACATGGTGGAGAACAGTCTTGGCCGTATCTGGATGACGCTGCATCCGGAAAGTTCCTTGATAAAGGAAATGCCATATTACATTGCGACACCGGACGGCCAGACAGATACCATTCCCGAAGACATTCACTCAGCCAGGGATATTCGTTTCATAGACCCCTGTATGGGTAGCGGTCATATCCTCGTCTATGCCTTCGACTTGTTCTGCAAGATGTATGAGGAAGAAGGCGAGCAGACGAAAGACATTCCCACGCTCATTCTGGAAAACAATCTCTATGGTATTGATATTGACCGTCGTTGTTATCAGTTGGCAAGTTTCGCCCTTACCATGAAGGCAAGGGCATACTATCGCCGTTATCTCCGTAGCACTGTCAATCCTCATGTCATAGCATTGGAGAAGATTGACCATGACACGATTGACTCTGCCGGCGCATGGGGAGAGAAGTCCTTGATGTGGCAGTTTGAGAATATCGATACAATCGGTTCGCTCTTGAAGGTTACACCAGAGGAGTGTGCAGCTATTCGTGTGGAAGCGAATAGTCTGTTTGGTGTTCGGCAGAAGTTGTTGAAGAAACAAGCAGAATACCTGTCGAGGAAGTATCATTGCGTGGTGACGAATCCGCCGTATCTGGGAAAGGGATTTGGGGACGCATTGAAAAACTATGCTGCTGAAGAATATCGAAATTCAAAAGGAGACACAATGGTAATGTTTATGGAGCAATGTGCCAACTTAAATGCTCCAAACGGTTTTTCTTCATTGATAAATTTCCAATCTTGGATGTTTGTATATAATTACACTGATTTTCGCAAGAATCTTTTAGAGCAAGTACAAATCCACAGTATGCTTCATCTTGGTCGTGGAATATTTGGAGCTGATTTTGGCTCTGTTTCTTTTGTGTTGCAAAACACTAATAATCAGAGAAAGGGGTACTACTATCGGCTATTCAAGAAAATGTCACTAGTCAGGTCTATTGAACAAATTGAATCTTTATATCTTAACAAAGAGTGCGAATCATTCGAAACAGATCAGATAAACTTTCTTTCCATTCCTGGTTACAACATTAGTTATTGGGTATCAACAGAACTTCTTGAATCATTTATAAAAGGTACAAAATTGGGAGAACTTGGTACAACTCGAAAAGGTATGTATACTGGTTTGAATGAAAAATTTGTCCGTAATTGGCGAGAGGTGTCATATTCTAATATCGCTTTCAACTTTGACAAGGAGAAATCGGAAAATAATGACCAAAAGTGGTATCCATATGCAAATGGTGGCGATTTTAGAAAATGGTTTGGAAATTACGAGGACGTTGTTTTATGGAGACATAACGGAGAACAACTCAGAACAGAACGTAATGAAGAAGGGAAACTGAGAGCTGGCTGTTTTAACCTTGACTATATTTTTACGCAAGGAATCGTTTGGTCATCGGTGACCATTTCTGACACATCTATGCGATTAATGTGCAAAGGTTCTTTGTTTAGTTCAGCTTCAAACGCATGGTTTGGGCAAAACATACAATATGTATTAGCCTTTCTCAATATTAAATTATCAAGGGAGCTCCTTAAAGCCATTAATCCTACTGTAAATGCTAATCCAGGAGATATTGGTCAGATTCCATTGATTAAAAGTAGCGAAAGGCAACAAGATATAGCGGATTTGTGTGATAATTGTGTTAGAATATCCAAACTTGACTGGGACTCCCACGAAACCTCATGGGACTTCCTGCGTAATCCACTTTGGGAACAGCAGCTTGACACCATACTCTATGACATGCAAGATCGGGGCGCGCTTTCCGAGAACGCGACCATTGACGATATCGGCCCATTCAACTTGCCCAACTTACTTCAGCCGTTGGAGATTCTCGTTGAGAACTATAAATCAGAATGGGAAGACCATTTCCATCAGCTCCACCGCAACGAGGAGGAACTTAATCGTAAGTTTATCGAAATCTATGGCTTGCAGGACGAACTGACACCTGATGTACCCTTGGACGAGATTACCATTTTGCAAAAGGGAGAGATCAGCATTGAGGATAACCGCATCGTGTGGCACGACGATGTTGTCATCAAACAGTTCATCAGTTGGCTTGTTGGCTGCTTGATGGGGCGTTACTCTGCGGATAAGTCCGGGCTCATCATTGCCAGTCAAGGACAAAAGGTGGCAGACCTCGACCTGCCGGCACATACCATTGAGATAGACGATGACGGCATCATCCCCGTTATTATGGAAGAGGACTTCTTTACCGATGACCTCACACAGCGCATAGAGACAGCTGTGAAGACATTGCTCGGCGAGAAGAACTTCTACGACAACATGAAGTATATCAAGACTGCACTGGGCATGAGTCTTCGCGACTACCTCTATAAGAACTTCTACGCTGACCATCAGCAGATGTACTCTGTGAAAGGGGCTAAGCGTCCCATCTACTGGCTCTTCAGCAGCGCGATGGGTGACAAGAAAAAGAAAGGCTATTTCAAGGCACTTGTCTATATGCACCGATTGGAAGCTGATACGTTGTCTAAGATGCATGCAGACTACGTTCATCCGTATTTACAAAAGGTAGAACAGCAATTGATAGAAGCAGAGGACAATGCCACCCGCGATGATCTCACTCAGGCACAGCATAACAAAGCCCTGAAACTGGCGGAAGAGCTGCGCGGGAAGGTGCGCGAGGTGAAGGCTTTCGAGACCCAACTGGTGGAGATGGCCAGTGCCCGCATTACCATCGACCTCGATGACGGAGTAAAAGCGAACTACCCAAAGTTCTATCCGCTGGTTGAGCCAATCAAAGGTTTAGATATTAAAGAAGACGAATAACAACCATGTTAGATAATACATTAACAAAAATACAAGGGGTGTTAAGTGACCTCATTGACAAGTATGGACTTGTATTCTGGTATGACGAAGGCGGGCACATGCAGCTTTTTGCAAACACGCTCGACATACCGGGAGTGGAACTGCTCACATTGCAGGACAATGCATTTTCTCTAAAGTACCGCATTTTGAAGGAGGATAAACCTGAACGAGGTTTTGTCATATATAGTCCAGAGGCAAAACCGAAAGATGATGACAACTGGCTTTTGGATCTGCAAATGACGGCAGCGCTATTTTCGGCAGACATGGGCTCCTTATATGCAACCGAGTGCAATATTCCATTAGAACAGAAAGAGAAGGTGGTTGACAGGCATTCGGACTTCTTTAAGACTGCTGACAATCGTAGGAAATTAACAAAACGAATCCGTCAAGGAATGGATGTGGGAGAAATAGAAAAGCAGATGCTGGCGGTAGTATGTAAAACAGAACCCACATACGATCAGTTGACCTGGGCTCTTGCCAAGGAGTGCCTTGAGGAATCGACAGATATGCTTGGGAAATTGGAGAAGTACAATTTGCTTGTCCTGTATTGGCAGGAGATTGAGACTGTATTCGGGTATAACCAGCAACACCAGATAAAAGATTTGCTGATAGTACTCTTCAACGAGGACTTGCACAGCCGACTTGGAAGTGCGACCCTTCACAACGAGGCGCATATCTTTATGCGCGACTGGCGAGACAGCCGTCAATATGGCGAATTATACAAGCAATGGGCAATAATGCTCGAAAAAGAGTTGGATGTCTTCAACAAGATGAAGGAATATGACCTTGAAAAACTCATCATGATTGAGACCTTCCCTTGCGTGGACAAAGTGTTGGCAATGCTTCTTCAAAACGAAGTGTTGAATGGCACAATGTCGGTCGAAAAGATAGAATCAATTGTTGATGAACGAGAACATAAAATCTTTTTCGCAGAAGCCGCCCATACAATTAAAGCCTTGTTGGAGGCACGTCGTTTGATGGAAGACATTGATCAGAAAATGCAGAATGGTCATTTGCATATCAATTCCGCAAAAGAAGGTTTTAATTTATACTACAAAGAATTATACACAATAGATTTACACTACCGGCATTATTTCCGAGAAGAAAGACAAGCTGAAAGCAAAAATCTATTAGCCGAAATCACCAAATCAGTAGAACGTAAATATACGAATGGTTATTTAATGGTGTTGGCTAATAAATGGCAGTCCTTAGTTGATCAAATGAACAAATGGTCTATTGACGGTATCTTCTCACAACGAAATTTCTTTGAGTTGTTTGTTGCTCCGTATGTGAATAAAGGTGTCAAAATATTTGTCATTATCAGTGACGCTCTCCGTTACGAGACCATGATGGAGTTGAAACAGCGTATAGCCGGGCTGAGCCGTATGGAAACTAATATGAAGACACCGATGCTCAGCATGTTACCTTCATATACTCAATTAGGTATGGCTGCATTGTTGCCGAACCATCAGCTTTCATACGAAAAACAGCAGGACGAGGTATTCGCCGACGGCATAAGCACAAAGGGGACAGACAGCCGCACGAAAGTCCTGAGTGCACGGGTGCAGAAAAGTCTGGCCATTACAGCCAGTGAGTTCTTGAAAATCACCAACCCGAAGACATTTTTCAAGGATTTTGACCTCATCTATATTTATAGCTATAAAATAGACTCCACGGGTGACAAGCGCGACACCGAAGGAGAGGTGTTTCAGGCTACCGAAGACGAGTTTGACAACATCATCAAGATAGTGGAACTAATCCGTAATGGTAATGGTTCTAACATCCTGATTACTTCAGACCATGGCTATCTCTATCAGAATGAGCAATTGGACGAGACGGATTTTTCCGACTTCAAGGTTATGGGCGATGTGATATCCGACACCCGTCGTTTCATCATCGGAAACAACCTACAGCCTGGTTCTGCTGTCAAGACATGGGAGAGTAAAGACGTCGGTCTTAAGGAAGGACGACAGATACAGATTGCTAAGGGCCTGATCCGTATGAGAAAGCAAGGTAGCGGGTGCCGTTTTGTACATGGAGGCTCAATGCTTCAGGAAATCGTTGTCCCCTTGCTTCATGTGAACATCAAAAAATCTGCTGATATAAGTCAGGTTGATGTGGATGTCCTGAACAAACGACCCCAGTTGACCACTAACAATCAGATCATTAGTTTCTATCAGAGTGAGGCGGTGACCGACAAAGTGAAGGGAACCACCTTGCGCATTGGCTTTTATGATGCCGGAGGAAACTTGATTTCGGATGCTGTTAGTTTGGTGTTTGACAGTGAGAGCACCGAAAGTACACAACGAGAAAAGAAGCACCAATTTGTCTTTAAAAACCAACTTTCACAACTCAACGGGCAAGAAGTGAAGTTGAGAATGGAAAAGAAAGTCCCAAATTCCGATCAATTTACAACTTATAAAGAAGTTTCATACACGGTAAAAATAATGTTCCAAGCAGAATGGTAAACATGAACGAGATAGACAAAAAACTTAATGAATACTATGGTGGCAAAGTAGTCCGCAAAGATCTCACGAAGAGTATCAAAGAAGGTGCAAACGTTCCAAGCTATGTGTTGGAGTACCTTCTTGGTATGTATTGCGCCACAGACAATGAGGAGGATATTGACAACGGCAAGGACATGGTCAAGCATGTATTAGCAGATAATTTTGTGCGTCCGGATGAAGCCGAGAAAATTAAGTCGAAGATTCGTGAACGCGGCCACTACAAAATCATAGACAAAGTTTCTGCTAAACTCAACGAACGGACAGACTGTTATGAAGGGCAAATCTTCAATATCAACATCAATCACATCCATATTGTTGATGACTATGTGAAAAAATATGAAAAACTGCTTTGTGGGGGTATTTGGTGTATTATTGACATGGAATACAATTATGATGAGAATATTAAAGCGAGTCCATTTCAGATCTTGTCTTTGAAACCCATTCAGATGCCAGCAACAGATGTGGAAGAGTTTATGGAAGGCCGCAAACACTTTACACTCAACGAATGGATAGAAGTCATTTGTCGGAGTGTGGGTATGGAACCATCCAATCTTGACGAAAAGACCCGTTGGCATCTTGTTGCGCGTATGATCCCATTTGTTGAAAACAACTACAACATATGCGAATTGGGGCCACGTGGCACAGGTAAATCTTATGTGTATGATGAATTATCCCCGTATTCTATATTGATTTCTGGTGGCCAGACCACGGTTGCCAATCTTTTCTATAATATGGGACGACATACAGTAGGACTAGTTGGAATATGGGATGTTGTAGCTTTTGACGAGGTCGCAGGAATCAATCTGAAAGACAAGGATGGTATCCAAATCATGAAGGGCTATATGGCTAACGGTTCCTTCAGTCGTGGCAAGGAAAGCATTAATGCCAATGCATCTATGGTCTTTATTGGAAATATCAATGGAAGTGTTGAGAATTTAGTGAAAGTCAGTCATTTGCTTTCGCCTTTTCCGAAAGATATGATTGACACGGCATTTTTTGATCGGTTTCATCTCTATTTGCCAGGCTGGGAAATCCCCAAAATGAGACCTGAATTTTTTACGGATTCTTTCGGTTTCATATCTGATTATTTCTCAGAATGTTTGCGCGAATTGAGAAAACGCAGTTATAGCGATGCTATTCAGAAATATTTCCGGTTGGGGAAGGACTTAAACCAACGAGATGTCATTGCCGTAAAGAAAACCGTTAGTGGTCTATTAAAGCTCCTTTTCCCCGATGGGTATTTCGACAAAGAGGATGTTCGGTTGTGTTTGGAGTATGCCTTAATTGGACGTAGACGTGTTAAAGAGCAGTTGAAGAAAATTGGTGGCTTGGAATTCTATGATGTTCATTTCAGTTACATTGATCTTGAAAACGGAGAGGAACGGTATGTGAGTACACCAGAGAATGGCGGTTCCGCTCTTATCCCTGAGGGCGATTTACAGCCGGGCTCTCTTTACGGGGTTGCTCATCAACCAGGCGATGGTAATCTTGGTTTAGTTCGTATTGATCTACAAGTGATGCCAGGAAATGGGAAATTCACCCATACGGGATTTGGAAGCGGGAGCTCGATTAGCGATGAATTAAAAGAAGCTGTTAATTATTGTCGTTCAAATTTGAGTCGTATTTCCCAAAGTGCTCATTATGCAGATCATGAAATGCATATGAAGGCAACAGATATCAATGGAATTGGAACTCTTGAAGGACTTGAACTTGGAATCTTTATTTCTTTGGTGTCTGGTTTAACTGCCAGAAGTGTCCAGCCACAAATGTGTATTCTTGGATCAATGAGCATTGGAGGTGCGATATTACCCTCAAATGATCTAGCTGGGGCTTTGCAGATTGCAAGCGATGCAGGAGCAAAACGGGTTCTGCTTCCTGTAGCTGATATGATAAAATACTCAAAAGTGCCCGCAGATCTGATTTCAAGATTCAGCTTAGAAATATATACAGACCCCGTTGATGCTGCTTTTAAAGCATTAGGGATAAAATAAGACTAAAGTGATTGATGTTTGCCGAAATTGGGAATAATTTCGCTCTTTACTTTTTTCGCCGCGCCGTCTCAAGTTATGCCGATTTTTCTTACTTTTGCGGCTTGTTTTGAATATTAAAAAAACAAAGATATATGACACTTATTAAGTCCATTTCCGGAATACGCGGAACCATCGGAGGAACTGTCGGCGAGAACCTTACACCCGTCGATGTCGTGAAATTTACAACGGCTTTCGCCACTTTTTTGCTTGAAAAAAGGGAGGAAACCAACCCTATGCGCATGGTGGTCGGGCGCGATGCCCGTATCTCCGGCGATATTGTGAACCGCTTGGTCTGCAGTACGTTGCAGAGCATGGGCATTGACGTGATCGACCTCGGCCTCTCCACGACCCCGACGACGGAGATGGCGGTCATCCAGCAAAAAGCCGACGGCGGCATCATCATCACCGCCAGTCACAACCCGATGCAGTGGAACGCCCTGAAACTGCTCAACAGCACCGGCGAATTCGTTTCCGGCGAGGAGGCCAAACGCATCGTGGAACTTACAGAATCGGATGAATTAAACTATGTAATGATTGACAAATTAGGAAGTTACACTTTGTACGAAAATGCCATCAAGGATCATGTGGATGCCATTCTGAATCTGCCGTTGGTGGACAAGAACGCCATCACGAAGGCTAACTTCAAGGTGATTCTGGATACGGTGAATTCCACTGGCGCACTGGCACTTCCGGTGCTTCTCAAAGCGTTGGGTGTCAACGATGTGACGGTGCTCAATAGCGAGATGAACGGTGTTTTCGCCCATAATCCTGAGCCGATTCCCGAGAACTTGGCGGGCATCTGCAACGCCATGAACCGCTCCAACTACGATGTCGGCTTCGTGGTCGATCCCGATGTCGATAGACTGGCTATCGTCAAGGAAGACGGCACGCTGTTTGTTGAGGAGAACACGTTGGTGGCCGTGGCCGACTACGTGCTGCAGCACACGCCCGGCAACACCGTTTCCAACCTCTCGTCTTCCCGTGCATTGAAGGATGTAACAGACAAGTACGGAATGACTTACACACCGTCCGCTGTGGGCGAGGTCAATGTGGTGGAGATGATGAAGAAGACCAACGCCGTCATCGGTGGTGAAGGCAACGGAGGCGTCATCTATCCCGAGCTGCACTACGGTCGCGACGCGCTCGTGGGCATCGCGCTCTTCCTGACCTATATGGCCAAGAGCGGCAAGAGCTGCAGCCAGATCCGCGCCCTCTATCCCGACTACTGCATCGTGAAGAAGAAAACCGAACTCGACAGTTCCGTTGACTTGAAGGCGATCTTGGCCAAGATAGCCGAGAAATACGCTAATTACCAAGTGAATACGGTCGATGGTGTGCGTGTCGATTTCGACGACAGCTGGGTACACGTGCGCAGCTCCAACACAGAACCCATCATGCGCATCTACGCCGAAGCACTCACCCCGCAGGTCGCCGAGAACATCGCAAACAAGCTGATGGCGGACATACGGGAACTAATGTAGGATGCTGAATGCTGAATGCTGAATGAGGAATGAAGAATGCTGAATGCTGAATGCTGAATGAGGAATGAGGAATGAAGAATGATGAATGCTGAATGCTGAATGTTGAATGTTGAATGCTGAATGTTGAATGCTGAATGGGTCGAAGCACCATTCCCCCCTTTAGGGGGGATGCCCGAAGGGCAGGGGGGTGAACGATGAAGCGATGATACGATGAAGCGATGAAACGATGAAACGATAATACGAATGACCAAACGAACACATATCCGGATAATCGCTATGCTGCTGGCCCTGGTTTTGGGGACGGCGGGGATGGTGTGCGCTCAGGTGGATGAACCATGCGGGTGTATGACCTCCGTGCGAAACCTGATACATTATAATATCCAAGTAATAGACAAGGACATTGTGTCCAATCATAAGGTTCTGTATCTGGAAGGTTATCAATGTGGAACACCCGTTTATCTGGACAGCGCTGTTGTCAAGGGAGGCAAAGCTAAATTCAAAAGCAAGCATCCCGTCGAAAAGGGCGTGTATCGTTTAGTATATGAAAAAGGCGGGGCGCCCGTTTGGGATATCATGTTGCGAAATTCTCATAACAGCTTGATGACATACGGCAATGGGTACAATAAAGTTGGAAATTTTGCTTGTAAGTCAGGAAGTTATGAGGCAAATTACGCGAATCTATCTGATGAAATTCGTCGTAATTCAAACGCGATCGTTTCTGTGGATGCTTTCCGGAAGATAATAGAGAAATATTCCGATGCACCTGGCAGTTCTGTGGAACAGTATTATCTGTACGATGTTGCACTTTCTGCATACTTGTCTGTCCTCCAAGAGAATCCGCAGTTATCCATACCTCAATCTATTTACGACTATGTGATCTCGAAATTGAACCTTTCAGATCCTTTGATGTGGAATTCCAAGTCAGCGATTCATCCGTTTATTTCTAAATATTTGACAGATAATCAGATATATGACACAGAATATTTGATTCCCGCTATAGATAGTCTTTTGGCGGGTTGCTTTAGGCCCGGTTTCTTGGCAACTTATCTTTTCAATGCCTATTGGGCGACAGGAGAACCTGCTTACGATCCAATTCTGTTGCATCTTTATGACAAATACAATCTTCCCTGTTGCTTGGGCGACCGTGCGCGTCTGGCCAAACGGAAAATGGATGTTGTCCGCAAGCTCGCCCCCGGTGCGCAGATTCCCGAGCTCACCGCCTACGACATTGACGGCAAACAGCACTCCACCAACGAGATACAAACGAAATATACGATTCTCTGGTTCTGGGACCCCGACTGCGACCACTGTCAGGAACAGACCCCGATTCTGCACGATCTCTATCAGCAACGGGCCGACGAGCTTGATTTCGAGGTCTTTGCCGTGGAGGTCAACGACGACTACGACCGCTGGACGGCCTTCTCCGAAAAACACGGCCTCAGCGACTGGATCAATCTCAGCACCTCCATGGGCGAAACCAGCGAGGATTTCATCGAGTATTTCGACATCGTCACCACTCCGGTCATTCTGTTGATAGATAATGAAAAAAATCATGCAATAATCGCACGGCAAATTACGTTAAATGAAATTATGCGGTTGATGGAACATAAACGATAATCCGTAGGGGCGTATCGCATACGCCCCGTGTGTGTATCGCATACACCCCACGATGCGTATCACAAACGCCCTATATGATCGCATACAATTGTATTAGAAACGATAAAACGATATATAATAATGAGAAAGAACGTTATTTTTTTGATGATTTCGGGTTTGATGTTCGGTTTTTTGATGTTGTTCGCGAATGCGGCGACCGCCCAGAACGATGTGCCGAAGAACCTGCAGAAGTCGAGGAACAATCCGGCCAATTACCGTGACAAGGACGGTCATGAGCTGGTTTTCAACGTCAAAGATTCCAAGGACACGTTGGTGTATTTGGTGGTTCATTACAATGAGAAACTGATTCTCAAGGATTCCGTGAAGCCAGCGGCAAAGGGAAAATTCGTGTTCAAGGGAGCCGACCGCTACGATGACGGCTTGTATTCGCTGGTTTCCATGGACAAAAAGTTGTATCTGAACTTCATCCTCGACAACAATCAGCACTTCGAGTACAATCTGGACACCACGATGAATCCGGAGAATTTCTCGGTGAAGAATTCTCCAGAAAACGCGGAGATGCTCCGTTTCCAGAAAAAGACCGCCCAGGCGTCGCAGTTGGCTAACGAATGGTCCAAGAAACGTAAGGAGTTTGACGAAGCCGGAAACGCCGACAGCGCCAACTATTATAAGGAAAAGCTGGCCGGAATTAATGACGAGATGACCGCTTTCATTGAGGATCTGATAGCCAAGAATCCGGATTATCTGTTCTCCAAGATGCAGAAATCTTACCAAAACATTGATGTTCCGGAGTATAAAAAAGAGGATGGCACGACAGACTATCAGGCACAGGCAGCCTATTACCGTTTGCATTACTGGGACAATTTTGATTTGGGCGACCATCGTTTCATCTATATTCCTTCCTTTGAACCTAAATTGAAGGAATATTTCCTGAAATTCCTTTACCATCAGGAGGTTGATACCATCAACAAATACATCGATATTTTCTTGAAGAAGACGGAGAAGGACACGTTTATGTACCATTATTGCTGCGACTGGCTCTCTTACCAGTTTGAGACCAGCAAGGTGATTGGGCATGACGCGGTGTTCTATCATATCGCCAAAACCAACCAGCTGGAGGGAAAATGTTACTGGCTTGACGAAGATGTCTTGGCCAAGTATCAGAAACGTATCAAACGTATAGAACCCATTCTTATCGGGAAAATTGCGCCCGAACTCTTCATTCCTGACACCACCTTGACGGATGATATGACCAAGTGGCATTCATCGTACAGAATAAACAAGCCTTACACGATTCTCTGGTTCTATGATCCCGATTGTCCGACTTGTAAGAAGGAATCCAAGAAACTCCGTGCGGTATATGATTCGCTGCAGGCCTTGGGCAAGCGTAATTTCGAGGTCTATGCCGTCGGTAACGATTCCGATACTGACCGCTGGAAAAGGTATGTGAAGGAGAACAACTATCCTTGGATCCAGGTCGGGGGCAACAAGGGCAACATGGACTACCTCGAGTATTTCAACATCTACGAGATGGGCAATCCTGCCATGTTTATCCTTAACAGCCGCCACGAAATCATCCTCAACAAACGGATTGAGATGTCCAACATCCCGCAGTTCTTGGAGGAGTACGAAAAGATGGAAGAGGCGAAACGGAAGCAGGAGTGACGATGATACGATGATACGATGATACGATGATACGATGATACGATGAAAACCGATGAATGATTGATGTATTCTCTAATAGATACTACTTATTGCTATAATTCCCTATTCCCTAATCACTGATCACTGATCACTGATCACTGTTCACTGATCACTGATCACCAAACAACGAATAAACAACAAATAAATCGACAATAATATGAAAGACATTTTCGAAAGAATAAAAGAGTCATCCGGTGGTCCGATTGGGCAGTACCGCGAGAAGATTGACGGCTATTTCGCATTCCCGAAGTTGGAAGGCGAGCTGGGTCCGCACATGCGTTTCAACGGCAAGGAGGTGCTTTGCTGGAGCCTCAACAACTACCTCGGATTGGCCAACCATCCTGAGGTGCGCAAGGCCGACGCGGAAGGCGCCGCCCGCTGGGGTATGGCCTATCCGATGGGCAGCCGTATGATGACCGGTCAGACCGCTCTCCACGAACAATTGGAGCGTGAGTTGGCCGACTTCGAGCATAAGGAAGCTGCTTTCGAGTACAACTTCGGCTATCAGGGTATCATGTCCACCATCGATTCGCTGGTCTGCAGACGCGATGTGATCGTCTATGACGCGGAAGCACATGCTTGTTTGCGCGATGGTATCCGTTTGCACCTCGGCAAGAGCTTCAAATTCCGCCACAACGACATTGTGGATTGTGAGCGTATTCTCGGCAACGCCTGCAAGATTGCCGACGAGCAGGGCGGCGGTGTGCTGCTGATCACCGAAGGCGTGTTCGGCATGACCGGCGCACTCGGCATCCTCGACCAGATTGCGGCTCTCAAGAAAAAATACCCGTTCCGCATCCTCATCGACGACGCCCACGGTTTCGGAGCCATGGGTCCTCACGGAAGAGGCACCTCCGAGCATTTCGGCGTGATGGACGATATAGATGTCTATATCGGTGCGTATGCGAAGTCCATGGCCACCATCGGCGGTTTCGTGGCAACGGAAAAGAGCATCATCAACGTTTTGCGTTACAACATGCGTTCCCAGATGTACGCCAAATCACTCCCGATGCCCATCGTGGTCGGCTGTTTGAAACGTCTTGAGATCATCCGCAGCGAGGAGGGCGACCGTTTGAGAGCCCAGCTGTGGAAAATCACCCGCGCCTTGCAGAATGGCTTCCGCGAGCTCGGCTACGAGATTGGACCTGCTGAGGCATGTGTGACCCCAGTACACTTGTATTGTGGTGTGAACCAGGCCGCCAACATTGCTGTTGACCTGCGCGAGAACTACAACATCTTCTGCTCCATCGTCACGTATCCCGTCATTCCTCCGGGAATGCTCATCTTCCGCATCATTCCCACCGCTGCCCACAGCATGGAGGACGTGGAGCGCACCCTCGCCGCCTTCCGCGACATCAAGGAACGCCTGGCCCGTGGCGAATACGACAAACCGATGCCCGATATGGCGTTGATCAAATAGGCAATAGGCAAAAAGCAAAAGGCAAAAGGCAATAGGCAATAGTAGGGACGTGTTGCATACGTCCATCTATATAGCAAACGTTCGCAAAAAGCCCGGGGTGAGTCAGACTCTGGGCTTTTTGTTGGAGGTAAGGAAAGCGATGGATTAGAGCAAAGTAAGACTGGTCAATCCGCCTTTGTTGCCCATCACGAACAACTCCGTATTGCCGTCTTTGGTCAGCAATTCCACATACAGCGGCTGGTTCAGGGTGAAGCGTTGGCACAGGAATCGGTCGCCAGACTTCAGTTTGGCATTATCTGACGTTATGACTTCAAACAGACTGTTACCCAGATGCTTGAGAAGGCAGCATCGGTTGGGATTCCAGCAAATGTTCACTTGTTTCCCGGCATCCAAATCTTTGGAATAGAGTGATGGCGACACCACGCGATGCGACGATTGCACGCCTTCCACTTCGCAGTAGTCCGACACGAAGGTCTCCCAGTCGGGGAAGCCTGTGAAGCGGGCAAGGATGTCGAGGGTGCTGGGACGCACCGAGGCATAACCGTCCACATAACCCCAGAGCCGCTTCAGCGTGGAGACACTGAGGTTCTCATTCAGCCGTCCCTGTATTTCTCCCGACAGGAAGATAAAGTCGTTGGAGGTGGCGATGGCATGATCCGCCGACTCCTCCACGAGTTGGCGCAGCAGGGTGATATATTGCGGATTCACGGGCATGGTTTTAAAAATTTTCGACCGCAAAAATAGCAAACATTCGGATATGCGGGGAAGGTTCTTATTCGGTTCTTTTTTTGTTTGATCAGTGAGCAACATGATTTAAAATACCAATAGGATGAGATTTTTAAGTTCACTGTATGAAAAAAAATGTAATTTTGCGCCGAAATCGCAATATATTGGAATTATGAGTCCTCTTGATATTGGTAATAGTATCCGTAATCGCAGAAAGGAGCTTAAGGTGAATCAGCGCACCGTAGCAGATCTTTCCGGTGTGGCTGTGAACACCGTAGTGGCCATTGAACGTGGGGAAGGAAACCCGCAATTATCCTCGCTGCTTGCTATTCTTGACACTCTCGGACTGCAAATCGACATCACAATAAAAAAATTGAATGATGAGACAGTGTAAAGTTTTTGTTCATGATATAGA
This sequence comes from Bacteroidales bacterium, assembly GCA_017525245.1. Lineage (GTDB taxonomy): Bacteria > Bacteroidota > Bacteroidia > Bacteroidales > WCHB1-69 > F23-D06. The sequence goes on from JAFXTE010000061.1 coordinate 40,953, forward strand.
AGCTGGTTTGCTTCAAGAAGACGACGGAGGTTCTTTCCGCTTCGTTTACAACACCGGTTATAGTGGTGTGCCTGTATGTATGTCCATGCCCGTTCGGGAGACACCATATTTGTCCAATCATCTTTTCCCTTATTTCTTCAACATGTTATCCGAAGGCGAGAATCGTCAGATTCAATCGCGCATGCTGCACATTGACGAAGATGACGATTTTGGCATCCTTTTGGCTACGGCACAAATGGATACCCTCGGCGCTGTAACCGTAAAACCCATAGATAATGGAAAAGATTGAAGTTTGCCCTTCCACGTTGAAAAGCGGTTTTGACACGTATTCGCCTGAAGCGCGGCGCAGGCTGTTTGATGGCAGAGCCGTTTCGATGTCGCTCCCGATGAGTGGAAATATCCGCAAGAGGATTTTGCCTCGATTGCCGGCTTGACTAAAGCAAACGGTGGCAATGATTACAAATACAGCAACCTCAGCTACGAGGAATGTGCTGCTATTATCCGACAGTATGTTTCTGCCGCACAAATCGATGTGTTACGGTTTTTCCAAATTGTTATGTTCAACTATATCACTTTAAATGACGATGCCCATTTGAAGAATTTCTCCCTCATCAGCAGAAATGGAAAGGAATTCAGGCTGGCTCCTGCATACGATTTGATTAACACCAGTCTTCATCTGCATCAACCTCGCATTTTCGCTCTTGACAAAGGACTGTTCAGGGAGGGGATGACCTTTTCCGATGTCCGAACGATTGGCAGAAATGATTTCAAGGAGTTCGGTCGCAGGATTGGGCTTTCTGATCGCATTGTGGAGCGGGAGCTTGACCGGTTTGCAGCGGAGAATGTTGCTGCGGAAGAGCTTTTGAGTAGAAGTTTTCTGTCCGATGGATTGAAGGCGCATTATAAGGCATCCATGGATTACCGGTGTTCCACATTGAGGTGCTGACGAAAATGCTATTTTTGCCGCATGATAGATAATACCGACGACATATCCACCTCCGGGTTCGTTCCGTCCTCCGGATACGTAGTTTCGGGGCGGTTCTCCGAATTCCTTGAACTGCCCTCGCGAGGCTACTGCCGGCTGTTCAAGGCGCAGCGCAACGGTCAATGGTTTACCCTGAAAACATTGAAGCCCGAGGTCGCCAACGATCCCGTGTATCAAGGGATGCTTGAGAAGGAGTTCGACCTGATGATGCAGCTCAACCATCCGAACATTGTGCGGGTCTATAGTAGGGAAGAGATTCCGGGTATCGCTCTCGGCATCGTGATGGAATATGTGGATGGGCGCACGTTGGGGGAGTTTTTGTCGGAAAACCCCTCGCGGAGTGTGCGAGAGTCGGTAGCACGGCAGCTTTTGGAGGCCATCGGCTACTGTCACGGGAAGCTGATCATACACCGTGACCTCAAACCCTCCAACGTTTTGGTAACTTACAACGGCAACCGTGTCAAGCTGATCGACTTCGGGTTGTCGGACAGCGACCATTACGCTGTGCTCAAGGAACCGGCCTTCACGAAAGCCTACGCCGCGCCGGAGCAATTGGCAGGCGAGGAGGTCGATAACCGCACCGACTTGTACGCTTACGGGCTGATTTTGAAGCAGTTGATTCCGAATCGGTACGGGCGTGTTGTCCGCAAATGCCTGCAGCCAAGGAAGGAGAAACGGTATTCGGCGGCGGAGGAGGTGGCGGAAGCGATGGCAAGCTGCCGCAAATGGCGGAGAGTTATGCCGTGGGGAATGGTCGCGATGGCCGTTATTGCTGTATTATCCGTCTTTTCGCTACTTCACTTTTCGAAGGGCGAAACAACAGAACCTATGCAACCGTCGGTGGAATCGCCTTCTTCTGTCCGAGACACCGTTTTTCTGGCGGAACCAAGCCAGACGCAAGCAGCTGAATCTGCACATAATCGCACATCATCACACGCTTACGAAGACAACAGCAGCGGGACGTATGTCAAAGACAAACCGTTGACGACTGTATCAAACCCTGTGGATCCGCCGGCCGTGGTGGCGCGAAGGCAGCGCACGGACTCCATCCTAAATGCCCGGGAACAGGAAAAAGACCAAGCGCAAAAAGACCTTGACATAGCAATTTACAACTTCAAATTCACCATCGACAGTATGTTCAAGCCGGTGGATTTGTATGTGAAAAGCGACGAGGTGAAAACCTCCAATATTCTGCGCGATCTGATATACATTGCCGAGTACAAGGCAAAGATTCGCGAGTGCCAGATTCGAAGTCGATTGCCTAAATCCAAGCGGAACAGTTTCTTCAACTATGCCAACGACCAAATTGGGGCGAAGAAAAAATCATACACACAAAAATATCCTCCCATCCCCCAATATCCCAATGAGCAACAGGTGAGAGAGCCCGAAATATATCAACCGATTTTAGAGCAGAGTAAAAAGTACCGAGAAGAGGGGCGAAGGCTGTATAAGGAGTGGATGGAACTGATGCGGAAGGTGAAGTGAGGGTCAGGATAATCTCTCTATGCCTATTTCGTTCAATCCATGTTCTGCAAATACTCCGACAGATAGGGTACTGCAAACATTCTTTTATTCTCTTTTATTCTTTTCTGGATGCAAAAGTACACATTTTTTGTCTCCTTTTGCAGCCGGAATGTTTTTTTCTCTCGACGTGCTTTTTTTCTGTCATAACCTCTTGACAAACAATTTTTTTTGCCCATTCCCTTTTGGGGAGAAGAATAAAACGGATTTATCAACTTAAATTATTGAACAAAAGAAAATTAGAACCAAAAAAGAACCAATTATAATTAAATAGCAGAAGCGTTTTCGCTTTTATCTTTGCAAGTTCGAAACCTGGAAAATTTCAAATGCAATGCCGAGATGCTTGCGGTTCACAGCCGTGAGCTTTCTTTGTTTGGCATTGCAGTTTTTTCCAGGACCTTGAACTCAAGACAATGAAGTTCGCGGTTTTTTTTATGCCCGTTTGTGAAACCCGGAAAGGACGTGAAAAAGAACCTGAAAAGAACCTAACTGCGTGAGGGAAAGCGATGTACTTTTGCGGCGTGGAAAAAATAACGCTAATAGAAATAATAAAAACAAAAATTATGGAAAAGAACGAAAACACATTAAAAGTAAGCAAGAAACAACTCCAAGAGGCTTATTGTGTTTGGATTTTTGATTTGAATTATGTTCTTTTAGAAAATCCTTGTCATGCAACCTTTGCTCTTCGTATCCCTGGTATTCCAAATGGAAATAATCCTTGCCTCAAACTATTAGAGACTCTAAAAAAGCACCCATCAATCAATTCAGCAAAGACTTTGATGATTACAAATGATGACAACGAAGAATACATCAAAAATGTATTCAGAAGAACATCAAATACTGCAACTTCAAATATCATAATTGGTACATTCCCAATAATTAACGATATTAAGAACATGAAAGAAGAATATGAACTCTACGAGAAGTCTTTTGTTTTGTATCTTAGAACTCGTGAGAAAATCAATGACGAGGAAATTCAGCCATTGCGCATTAATCTTGAAGTACCTGAACAAGAACTTCAAGACTACAATCAGCTACTTTCTTCATTAACAAACTTTTGAATAATAGTTTGACAATTCAATTATTTAACGAGAAAGCTGATTCGCGTGAAAGGAGGTAGGCAAAATTCTAAAACTAAAAATATGGATGACAATTATTTCAATGTTGTTGGAGTGTTGGCCGAAATCTCATCGGTGCTGTCTGAACTAAGTGGTTCAGAAATTGAACTTTCTTTTACAGGTGCTTCAGCTCCTTGTGAAGGGAAAATATCCTATGAAATAGAAGATGTGGCTATTCCTTGCGATTTGATATCTGAACCAAATCCAAAATGTCCTCAAGATAAGCTGGGATACTATACAGTGAATAGGATTCGATTGAAAGATATTGTAGATGATTATGCGAATGGGGGTAAATTTAGCAAAGAAGAAATCCAAGGAGTAATTAAAGGCATTAAGGTATGGGGGTATTGCTGATTCAGCTATCACAATCAGAGCATTACAGATACAACGATTAAGTGAAATAAAAGGAAGAAGCCGAAAATCCTGAAAGAGTAGGCAGTAATTTAAAATCTTAAGTACTATGAAAAAGTATCAAAAAGTTCAACGGTTAGCCTCAAGTGGCACTGCTAATTTCGCCAACTGCCACGGGGACGAACAGACTCAAAGCTATTGTGGTTCAAAATTAAACTACAAAGCTTTCTAACAAAAAGGAAGAAGCCGAAAATCCTTGAAGAGTAGGCACAAATTTAAAACCTTAAAGTACTATGAAAAAGTATCAAAAAGTACAGCGTCTGGCCTCAAGTGGCACTTCCAGTTTTGCCGCTTGCCATGGTGAGCATCCTCGCAATTATTGTGGACCGATGGAAAACTATAAGGCACGATAGTATTCTTTGAAGACTGGTGGTAGATATTACCATCAGTCTTCATTAAACGAAAAATTTAATTGAATTAATTATGTTAGTTTGTCAATCCAAAAACACGTTCATCAGAAATCATGGTGATTATGCATATATAATCAACCAGTTTACAAATTCCGATCTTGTACTAAATGAGGCAGGTGCGGATTTTCTCAAAGAAATCAACAGAACTCCACAAGACACAGAAGCAATTATAAACCGACTCTTAACTCTTTATGGGGACACTGTTGATAAGATTGAACTGCAAGAAGATTTCGAGAGTTTTTGCTCGGAACTATCAGAACAACATTATTTAGTGCTTGGTGAGAGCAACGATGAGATTAAAAAGAAAGATGTTGACTTCAACTATGAGCTTCTAAATCTCCAACAGCCATCAACGGTAAGCATTATAAATGAACGAAAAGAAAAAAGCACTTCTGATTTTTGGATTTCACGTGCTCAATCTGGTAATTATCAACTGAACGATATCCAATTTGAGTTAACGAGTTCTTGCAATGAGCGGTGCATTCATTGTTACATTCCCAATGCAAGGAAAAATGTCGGCCAAGATATGGATTATAAAGATTTCTGCTCCGTGATCGACCAATTTGTTGATATGGGCGGAATCCATGTCGGGCTTAGCGGAGGTGAGTGTTTAACTCATAAAGACATTTTTAAAATCATTGAATATTGCCGGGAAAAAGACCTTATAATTACCATTCTCAGTAATCTTATCGCCTTACAGGATGAGCATATTCCTTTCTTGAAACAAGCAAACATCGCTCATATTCAAACCTCACTTTATAGTATGGATGAGGCCATACACGACAGAATCACAACAGTAAAAGGCTCTTGGAGAAAAACCAAAAGTGCAATTGAAAAATTGGTGGCAGCAAATATTCCTGTTCAAATATCTTGTCCTTTGATGAATGCAAACAAGAACAGCTTCGTTGATGTCTTAAAATATGCAGAATCTTTGCACACCATAGCGACAACCGACTATATCATTATGGCTGAAGCTGACTTTGATACGGGTAATCTTGCCCACAGGCTATCAATTTGTGATGTAGAACGTGCAATGCACTCTGTTATGGAATACAATCTAAAAAAAGAAAAAAACGTCACGTACTCTCTATCGTCAAATAGCACAAGCATTAGTGAAAGTATAGAGAAACAACCCGTATGTGGAGCCGCAATAAGTAGTATTTGCGTTTTATCTTCGGGCGATGTCTGTGCATGTCCTGGTTGGAATGATTTGGTCTGTGGCAATATTCACGAACAAACATTAAGGAACATTTGGGAAAACTCGGAACAGTTAAAGAGAATCCGGAATATTACCAAAGGAGATTTCCCACAGTGTCTGGATTGTGAAGCACATGACTATTGCACTTTCTGTCTTGAGCGAAATTATAATGAAAACGGAGGAGACATGTTCAAGATAAACAAGCATTTCTGCGATGTAGCATTCGCCAATAAGAAAGTGGTGGAAGAAATTCAAAGAGAGTTTTAAAAAAAACGTTTTATGGAAGAATTATCAGAATTAGCAAAAACATTATTGATGGGATTGTATAACACCCGACCAGACAAAGATTACAAATTTTCAAGTATTAAAGAGATTTGTTCGGATACACCTTTAGGTATCACGGCAATCACTGCATAAGAGTTGTTAAAAGCTGGTTTAATAAGATGTCAAGATGAGGCTTGCACATATGCGAATATAACAGAACAAGGAGTTGAGTATGTGGTAAAATATTTGCTTGTACAAGAAAATGAGCAAAACGTGAACTAAAACGACATCCGTTCAATCACGATTCAAGTTAAAAGCGGAAGCCGAAAAGCTAATAGAGTAGGCATGATTAATCAAGTACTTAAAAATTATGAATTTAAAGAAAGGGGATGTGGTTGTCTATAAGACTAACGAAGATGTGGACTTAACTGTTAGAAAAATAGAAGGTGAAAAGGTTTCTTGTCTTCGTTTCGACAAGAACACTTTAAAACAAGAAATTTACAGTATTGGAGAGTTGTCATTGTCTCCGTATCAAGAAGCAAATATTACCATTGCCATTGACGATGAGGTACAGTTAAAATCAGGAGGACCAATGATGAAAGTAATCAAAGTCGATTCAAGCGAAGTTGTATGTGTATGGAAAGATGACAAAACAAACTTCAAGGAAACGTTTAATGATTATGAGTTGAAAGAGTATAAAAGTATCTATAATGGGCTTTTTTGATATTCAAAACAAGTATTGATTGTAATAAATCAGAAAGCAATATTGTATCATTATTCATTTCCTATTACAATGGGCCTTCTCTCTGACCTCCTCTTTCTAAATTTTATGAAACGTCGCGCCAAGCGCAAAGGGTGCGGCATCGGTGACATGGTGATGCTGAAAACCGGCGGGCCCGTCATGATGGTGGTAGATGTTGACCTTGAGGAGGCCGAATGCGAGTGGTTCTCCGAAAAGGATCAAAGGACACACCGCAAGTCGTTTATGTTTGAGATGCTCGTGAACGTAAACAATATTAATTCGAAAATACATCAAAAATTTATAAATCAAAAATCACTGAAATGAAAAAATCTTTGTTATTTACTACGATTTTGTTGTCTTTATGCCTCATTGTGGCCAGCTGCGAAAACAACGCAGAGGTGAAAGTCACCACATACGAGCCAACCAACATCACACCCAAGAGCGCAGAGTGTGGCGGTGACGTGGTGCTTAACGGGAACATCCCTTTAAGTGAATTAGGAGTCTGCTGGAGTACAAAACGCAATCCCACCCCGAATGACAATAAGATGTTTACAAGAGACTACCAGTATCCTTTCTCCTGTAAAATCACTCATCTCACGCCCGGCACCAAATATTATGTGCGCGCATACGTCATCCGGGGAAGTCGCGAGGCATACTATGGAAAGGAGATGTCATTTACAACTCCCGTCAACCCGAGCGGTGGTGTGATAGAGGGTTGTCTCAGCGGCAAGTTTTCTGTCGCGATGGGGGAACAGGTTTATTTCTCAAAAGGGAATCTGCAATTCCATCCTGTCCAGCGTAAATGGCGCTTCGCTGAGCATCAATGGGATATTGTCGGTGCTGAAAACGCCAACGTGTCTGAAAATTATAATGGTTGGTTGGACCTGATGGGTTGGGCCACCAGTGGTTACAACAACTGCAACCCCTGGATGACCAGTTCATCATCGTTGGATTATGGGGAACTCTATGTTGATATTGCAGGAACCAATTACGATTGGGGCGTGTATAATGCCATAAGCAATGGCGGGAACCAAAAGGGGCTATGGCGTACACTGGAGTATTCAGAGCTGGTGTATCTCTTTGAGACTCGCCACACAGCATCAGGCAGTCGCTTTGCTAAAGCCACGGTGAACGGTATTTACGGCGTCATCCTCCTTCCAGACGATTGGAATAATTCCTATTATTCGTTAACCCATGTGAACGACAACTCTGTCAACGGAGAATACACCTACAATGTGATCAGTTTGTCGGACTGGAATAACAAGTTGGAAAACCATGGTGCGGTGTTTTTGCCTGCCGGTGGTGATCGCATAGGCACTTCCATCCATTATTACAGCAATGGCATCCCCACAGCCGCCCAAGGTAATTACTGGACATCTTCCACACATAGCGGAGAACGCGCTTGGGCTTTATATTTCAGCGACCACTCCTGCTATTGGAACTATCCTGCTTATATCGGTCCCGCCAAGTCGGTCCGGCTAGTCAGGGATGTGGAATAACATGATTTTTTAAAGATTAGTACTAAACAAATATATCACAGTTATGAGCTTTTATTCAGCAAAAACGGGTTTGGAAATACTAGTATGGTCTATGTTGAGCATAGAACAAAATCATCGAATGAAATATGAGACAAAGAAAAGAGTCAATGACACGTTAGACATTCTGGAACGCGAGACTTTTTTAGGACCGGATTTTATCGCTGAAATATACAAATTTAGAAGATTGTTCCGCTCTTTGGAGCCTCTTGATACTATACAAGATGAGGATGAATATGAAATGATTAGTGATCAAATTAAGGAGTCCATGGACAAATGTTTAGCGATCTTGGCATGTTATTAACCAATATAATCGTATAATTATGCAACCCCAAACCTACATCCAGTTATTAGAAATCCTCACCTGTATGGGAGTGTACAATGCCAGAGTGTATAACTTCAAAGACAATCCTAAAGAGGTGGCCCAGTGTGCCGACGGCCTCAAGGAGATGGCGGAAGACTTGCAATTGCTTGGCTCCAAAACCTTCAACCCGTCACTGTGGCAAAAGTTCTGCAAAGAGTTACATGGCGACAAACCTGTATATATTGCCGCTTCTGAACTCCAATCGGAAGCGTGGCGGCAAATTTTGCAGTTGCTGCCCCGCATCGCCTCCACAGCAGCCTTGTTGGAGGAAAAATGTCACGATCCCGAAACGGTGGCCCACATCACTGCCCGTGAACTCAAACCGCTCCTCAACCAATGCAACGAACTGCTCGATAGCGAGCGCACTGAAATCCGTGGAAAAAGGTTCCTTGAAAGGGTTATGGAGAAGCTTGGACGAAAATAAAGATAAATATGGAAGAAGAATACATTAAAATGATGGAAAGAACGGTCGATTTCATTAAGAAAGTGAAATTGACTGCGATAAATTATTGTAATCAAGTGTGCGTTTTTGAAAACAAATCTCCAAGATTGCTCGAAGAAATGCGCAATGATTATGAAGGATACTTGGAATGTATTGATGGTCAAATACAACTGTTTAGGAAACACCATGTATGGATGTTCGCAGATTACACATTGGCAAGACGCTTTATTAATGTCTATTTTTCCGAAGTGGAGTCCTTGTTAGATGATCTTCACAGTATGGAACCATATTCCTCCTTGGTTTCAATTACATTAGAAGAATTGGCTTCAAAATTAGACAGTTGCAAAGATTATATACTCAGAAATGGAAACAGGAAGTTACCCTTTTAATCGCCCAAATATCGCAAAGCAATGGACAAGGACTTCATAAAGACTATGCTCGCCCTGCATACCCTTGCTGCCAAGGAGACTTTCGGATCGGACGCTGTGGTGGCACTGAACGCCGGGGAGCCGGGCGTGTACGAGAACAACCCTACCATTATCGAATATGAGCAAAAAGGCTACAAATTCTGTGATGCCAACATGTTCGGCGAAGGGTTGGAAAGAATGGAAACGCTCACTTTCAGGAAAGTGAACGAAGGTTGATAGGGTAAGTGTATAATATCCAATAGAATGTCGGAAAAGAAATGGAAGATAGACAGCCGGGTGCCGCACAAATATCGCGGCGGTCGCAGAGGAAAAGGCTCGGAGTTTCCGCGCCACGGCATGAATGAATATGAAGGAGAAAGGCTCTCTATGAGCAAACACAGGCTTTCCAAACACAAAACATTGAGCTACAACAAAGGTAATGGTTGGGCATCGTTGCACGAAAAACATATAGAAGGACTTCTTAACAAGTACCTCAACAAGCCATTCGACAAGATGCTGAGCGAGTTTTACGCCAAAACCAAGTCGCTGCGCCAAAGCGGACGACAGCGTATATGGGACACCCCATCCTACTTCTCACATGATGTGGAAGGGTTCACACATCGTCGATTTGTGTCATGGGGTAAGAAAAAGTATTATGTCGATGACAACGGCATTCTCCGTCTAAAGGATAACCATGCCGACAGCACCCCGAAGACAAAATTGACCCGCAAACAGAAGGCCTATAACCGCCAAGTTCCAGTGCCCACATTCGGCTTGGAGGCTGACCAGTTCGCACAACTAAAGCAAAAGTACGACACCGCCGATCTGTTTGTGGGAGAATATTACGCGATAGTGGATGGAGAGGTGTGCAAAGTGCCGATCTATACCTCGCCAACGACAGAAAAAGGTCTTGACTCGCCCGACAGAATTGCTGTGCAGGGATTTAATTTTGATGCAAGATTCAACCATGTTTTTGGGAATTACACGTATAAAAAGGAGAATAACTACAAAACCGAAATCCGTGAGAAATTGGAGGCTTTGAAGAGGGAAAACAATATTGAAAATGAGGACGATGTGGCGCGCATGGAGCGTCGGCTCTGTTCCATGAAGGATTATTGGACAATGCACGGATGCATGGCTCTGGAGTTTTATACAAAGAAAAGTGGCTATATGCGATCAAACAATCATAGAAATTAATTAAATTCTTGTCCTATGTACCGCCAATTCACCGCCTCCCGCGTTTCCGAAGCCAACGTGCTGTTCCCGCCCACCATCATATTCAACGATGAGGGCATCACCATCAAAACACCGGCGCTGCTGCACCACAACACCGACTTTATCCCCTACGAGGCGGTGTCGAGTGTGATGATCCATACCCCGCTCGCCGGCTTCTCCTCCATCACCTTCTACGCCTACGGCCGCGAGGTGCGCGTCCACGGCTTCCTGCAGCGCGAGGTGCGCGAGATGAAACGGCTGGTGGAGGAGAGGTGAAATTATGAGGAATACGGATACCTTTAGACAGGAACATTATTTTTCTTGCCATACTCATTCGGAATTTATTGTATTTTTGCGGCCGCGAATCCATCATTCGCTTTGTCAAGAAAATAAATACTTTCTTATGGAGAATAAATACAAATTGGTCTGCACGCAGTGCGGCGAAACAATTCCCGACTTTGCCACTTGGTTTTCGCAGAACCAGCAGTGCAAGTGCGGCTGCAAACGTGCCGATGTTGTCTATTCGGCTGATTATCACAAGATAACGGAGCTGACGAAACCGGAGCATCATCCTGAGAACTTCTACCACTATTTCGACTTCCTGCCCGTGATGGACGAGAAGAACATCGTCTCTTTGGGCGAGGGTGCCATTCCGATTGAGGAGTGGGATTTCTTGGAGAAATACACTATGGAGAAATTTGGCGTTGATTGCAAGGTGATGGTCTATCGCAACGACTTGAACGGCGGCAGCAACACCTTCAAGGACATTGCCGCTTCGTTGGCAGCTTCTTTGTTCAAGGAGAACGGCGTGAAGGAGTTCTGCGTGGCTTCCACGGGCAACACCGCCACGGCGTACGCCCGTTATTTGGCCGAGGCCGGCATCAAGTTCACTGTCTTCATGCCGCATGACGCTTGCCCCGATTCCGTTGCGGCTATTCGCTCCTATGGCCAGAATGTGGTCGTGTGCGACGGCAACTACGGCGATGCCAAGAAGGAGGCCAACGACTTCCATGAGAAGAACCACGTGCTGATCTCCACTGGCAATATCGACCCTATCCGTGTGGAGGCCAAAAAGACGATGGTCTTCGAGTACCTTCGTCAGCTGGGGAAGATGCCCGATGTGTATGTGCAGGCGGTTGCGGGAGGCACAGGTCCTATCGCCCTTGACAAGGGCATCCGCGACCTGCAGACCACCTTCCCGGAAACCAAGATGCCCCGTATGCTGCTGATCCAGCAGGACACCTGCGACCCGATGGTGCAGGGGTGGGAGAGTGCCGTGAAGGCCGGATTCCCGGAAGGTTACGAGAAGGACTATCCCGTCATCCCGAATCCGCAGACCATGGTTTCCATCCTTTCCGCTGGCAATCCGGGTATGTATCCCATTGTTGCGCCCATCGTGCGCAAGAGCGGCGGCACGTTCCTGCGTGTGAAGGAGGTCGAGCTGGCGAAATACGGCAAAATCGTCAAGGACGAGCGCGGTATCTATTTCGGACCCGCCTCCGTTGTCTGTCTGGCCGGTTTCTACAAAGCCCTGGAGGAAGGACAGATCCGCAATGGCGAGACCGTGCTCCTCAACACCGGCGAAGGTGCGGCTCGAGCCAGCTTCTTCAAGAAGATGGTGGACGAGGCGTAAGGGTGGGGGCGAATGGTTATTCGGCCCGATTCTATATGAATTGTTAAATAAAAAAAGCGCTTCAAACGAAGCGCTTTTTTTTTATCTAACGTCTAACGTCTAACGTCTCAAGTCTAACGTCTTATTTCTGATAGAATCTCACGCGGTTGTCTAACACTTTAGCCTGGCTGATTAAGTAGTTGAGCAACGTGTTTTCGTTGCGCTCGCGACCCAGAAGCTCACTTTGGAGATAATTCTTTTCCATCATGAGGTTTTGAGAGGCTTGTCCGTCACGCTTTTCTTTCACATTCACCACATACACCATGTTGTTGCCGCAAACTGCCGTCGGTTTGTTGGCGGGCAGGTTGAAGATTTGGCCGATGGCCTTGCTATCGACGCCACGGTTCATGTAGTAGTCGCCAGCGAAGCTCAGCATCACGCTGTCATTGGCAGCAACAGAATATTTCTGGGAAACGGCATCGAAACCAGAGGCAAGGTCTTTATTCAATTGGTCAGCAACCATGTTCAGTTTGTTCTTGCGCTCCAGAATCGTTTTAATATCATCTTTTGCATCTTTGTACTTCTGCACGCCTTTTTCACGGATTTGAGCCACGCAGGCGACAGCGAAATACATTCTGTTGATGTTGAACACATCAGAAATGGCGTCTTTCTTCACGTCATCGCCGAAAGCCCAGCTCACAATGTCACGGCAGTTGGGCAGTTGGCCGACATTCGCCATCATGGAGGTCACTCTTTCGCCGTTGACCACTTGGATACCCTTCTTGGCGGCATTGGCGATGAATTCTTCATTATTGGTTGCACCTGCGGCAAATTCGTTGGCTTGGGAACGCAAAGCGTTGAAAGTGGCCTCGGAGGCGTTCACATCATAATCATACAGGGCAAACTGACGTTTTTCAATGAGTTGGGTGCGGTCAAGTACTTGGAAAACGATGTAACCGTTGGGGGCTTTGTAAAGGTAAATGCCGCCGTTAGGAGTTTGAAGCAAATTGTTGTAAAGGGTTGACATGGTGCCTCTTTCGGGAATCCAGAAAGTGGTGTCGCCTTGTTCGCGGCCATACAAGTAGTTGGGTTGCAGGTTGAAAATCGTGGCTTGGTTGGATTTGATCACATCAATAAGGCTGTCTGCGATTCTGTGGGCCTCTTTCTTGGAATAGGGGGCTTCCTTGTATTGTGCGGTCTTGAACGGCAACTCGATGGTGGCCACGAGCACAGAGTCGGGACGGTTGGCAACACCGAACACTTTGCCGAAATACCATTTTACGTTTTCATAGAGGAAGGGTTCAATGTAGCTGCCGACAGGAGATTTGAAGATGAGGCTGTCGAGTTCGGGCAGGTTGATGTCGGATTCTTTGTAATAGGTGCTGTCAACAACACCATTGCCTTTGTAGAGATTGAATTCCGCAATAGGTTTTTGGGTGAATTCGGTGAAATCTTTGCGCACGCTGTCTTCAATAGCCTTGAGGTCGGCGGGAGTGGGGTTGATGGGGAACACGGCCACGTTGATGTCGCGGTTGCCAGCCTGAAGGTCGAACATATCGTTCTTGTGGATGTTGTAGAAATCCTTCATCTCCTTTTCAGAGACTTCCGGCTTCAGGTTCTGGAAAGCGGTGAGTTCCGGATTGACCATCATCATGGAAACCATGGCCATGTTGTTGTCTTTGGCTAACTGTTTCGCCAATGGGTCGGAGAAATAGAGGGTGTTTTGTGCCAAGGCAAAGTAGTTCTGCTGTTTTTCAGCACTCACGGCGAAGCGGACTAAAGCCTGATAGGCGTTGTAAATCTCCTTGCCCTGATCCTGGTTGGCAAGGGTCTCAATGTTGGAGATGATTCCCATTGCGTTCTCCGGACCGTACATCTGAGCCAGTGCGTTGGCGAACTGAGCAATGAACTGGTTGGGTTGCTGGGTGCTGAGGGAAGCCACCATGTTCTCCTTGAACTCCTCAATCATTTGCGGGGTGAAAGTCAAACCCAACTTTGCCAACTGTTTGTCTAAAACCGCTTCCTGAAGCATCTGCTGCCAAGTCATTTCGTGGATTTGGTAGGTCTCGTTGTCTTCAAAGGAGGTCTTGTTCTGCAGCAGTTTCATGAGGGCGGTGTTCTCCTCATATTGCTTGCTGTACTGTTGATCCATCTTCTTACCATCGATTTTCGCCATCACATACTTGTTCGAGAATGTGCGGTGAACGTTAGAAAGGTCGCCTAAGATAAATGCTAATAGGGCTAAACCGATGATTACCAATAAAAGCACACCGTGCTTACGAATTGAGCCAATTGCTGCCATAAAATCTTTTATTTTTAGTTATACATTATATTTCAAAAAATAAGCCCGCAAAGGTAGCATTTTTTTGCATTGCTTCGTCTGCGTCGCAGTTTTTTATTATTTGATTGTAAAATTTTGATATATAGTGGTTTGAAAAAAGAACACCCACTTTTTGAAGTTTGATTCGAAGTGGGCGTTGTGGAAAAATGGTCGATTTTGAAGGGTAACATCCGCAAATTTGAAACCTGAAACCTGAAACTTGAAACTTGAAACCTGAAATAGTTTCAACAGCCAACAGCCCCAAGCTATCCCCGGTACACCTGCGCGAAGAACGGGTTGTGCTTCGCCTGTTCCGCGTAGTTCCATTCCGGCGGGAGGCATTCGGGGCACCAATGGCCGCCTTCGAGAATGAGCTTCGGGGAGGCCTCGAACGTGTGTCCATCGTGGCATTGCCAGGTCAGCTTTTTGGCCGGGTCACCATCGTATTCGGTGGAAACCAGCTTGCCGCCACGGAATTCCGCTGCCTTCTGCAAATCGATGACAGTCAGTTCGGAAAGCGGTTTGCTTTCATCGTAGCCGTGGTCAATGTGTACCGCATGCTCGCGTCCGGGTAGATCCGAAAGGTCCCAGTCCTTCCAGTCGGGGATGGCGCGGTATTTTTCCATGCTGCCGTAGTAGGCGCGGATGCGTTTTTCGTCATTATGCTTGATCCAGTACTGCGTGCCGTAGGTTTTCTTGTTGGCTAACGTGTGCAACGCCATCTTGATGACGAACGGCGGCGCGATTTTGGCGAGTTTGAAGAACCCGGGAAGTCCGCCGCTCAGCTGCCGGAAATAGTCGTCCACAGGCATGTTGGCGCGGAAGTGGAGGTAGTTTTCCAACACGTCTGCGTCCAGATAGTATTGGCCGTGGAAATTCTTGAGTACGAACCAGTTGGAGTTGAAAATCTTTTCGGGTTTCGGGCAGTAGGTGGCCTTGAGGATGCGGCATTCGAAGTCGTAGTTGGTCATGCGGTATTCGGGGCCGCTGCTGATGTTGTAGAAGCGGTTCCAGAACTCCTCTGGCACCTCGTCGCGGCATACGCGTTCGAGCAGGCGGCCGGAGTCCTCCACGGTGGCCCATTCCAGTACACCCTTGATGGGCACGTGGAACATGATGGGGTCGAAGTTCTTGAGGATACCGGGGTAGAGGATGCCCGACTGGCGAAGACTTACCCAGTGTTTGAGCCCCGAGTCGGCGAAGACGCGCTCGGCGATGATCTTGCTGATGCCGTAGCAGTCGAACTCGCTGGAGCAGACGGGGTCGCCGGTGCGGCCCCAGTGCAACGGCGCGTTGCGGTCGGAGGTCTGCGCCACCGATCCGATATAGACGGCCTTGATGTTGTCAGCGTTGGGTTGCGCGAGGGTGGCCTTGACCACGTTCTGCGCAGCGGTCACGTTGACTTTCAGGGTCTTTTCGGGGAAATAGTCCGCCGAGGGGGAGACCATGCCGCCCACGTGCAGCACGATATCCGCGCCGGTGACGCCGCGCAGCACGTCATCGTAATTCATCAGGTCGCCCCACACGATGCGGATTTTGTCCGCAACGGGGGCCAGTTTCTTCTCATTCTTGTGGCTTTTGCGCGCCAGGATGGTCACGTCATATTGTTCGGGGTAGCGGAGCAACTCTTTGAGCCCTTCCCATCCCATGGTGCCGGTCGCGCCGGTGAGGAACACGTTTTTCTTCATCTTGCGGTTTGTTTTTTGAGGCCGCGAAAATACGATTTTTTCGCGTGTGAACTGCGCTTTGAAGGAGGTGAATTATGGATTGTAATTGAAATAAAGATGTGTGTCTTGGATTTTTTTTTTAGGGATAATATTTTTTTGTACTTTTGCGCACTAGAGTAGTCTTTTTTTAAGTTACTGAATTTTAGGAAAATATGTTTGACAATTCTATACAAGTTGGACAAATTGGACATAAAGTCATGCGATTAGGCGTTGCCTGCTTGCTATTGGCTGGGTTTATGCTGTTTTCCGCGGGATGCGGGAAGAAACATCGCAAAAACACCGCAAACGGTGTGTTTGAAGCTACGGAAATCATCGTTTCTTCCGAAAGTAACGGTAAAATGTTGAATTTCGACATTCAAGAGGGACAAACATACGAGGCAGGCAC
Source organism: Bacteroidales bacterium (assembly GCA_017525245.1). Lineage (GTDB taxonomy): Bacteria > Bacteroidota > Bacteroidia > Bacteroidales > WCHB1-69 > F23-D06. The sequence goes on from JAFXTE010000061.1 coordinate 57,609, forward strand.
ATTGTTGGGATGTATTGATACTTTTCAAACCTATCTGCAAATCAGGCAGTTGGAATCTTCTATCAATGCTACTTTGGCGCGTCGTCCGAATATGCCCTCCCAGATGCGCGTCTTGGAAGACAAATTGGCAACCCTCGGCAAGGAGGAACGCCGTGTCCAGAATTTGTTGAAGGCTGATGCCGCCAGTACCAAACAGTTGGAGGACATCCAGGCGGAGATCAACATCACCCAAAGCCAGCTCGCCGCTCAAAAGTCCGCCCTCTCCATTCAGGACCAGTCCATCCTCGAGGAGGTGGAGGCGATGCGCTTCCAGCTGCAACAATTGGAACACGCCATGGACAATTGCAAGATTAAAGCTCCGATTACCGGCACCATTATCAACAAATACATCGAGACCAATGAGTTGGCGTACGCTGGGAAACCCTTGTTCAAGATTGCCGACATCACCAACATGTTCATCAAAGTTTATGTGACGGAGGATATGTTGGCCTCCATCAAGCTGAATCAGGATGTCCTTGTGCATCTTGACAGCTATTCTCAGGATAATGATAGCAAGAAAAAAGACAAGAAGTCTAACGGAATCACTTTTAACGGCAAGGTTACATGGATTTCTCCCAAGGCTGAGTTCACTCCAAAAATGATTCAGACCAAAGAAGATCGCACGAATCTTGTGTATGCGGTCAAAGTGAATTTCCTCAATGACGGCTCCGCCAAAATTGGTATGCCAGGAGATGTCGAGTTCAAGTAGAATCTTGCGAAAAACCGCATCACGATGACCAATGCAATCAGCATAGAGTCTGTCAGCAAAACCTACGACGGGGGCGTTCGCGCACTCCAGCATGTTTCCTTTGATGTTTTTGAGAATGAGGTGTTCGGGTTGGTCGGCCCCGACGGCGCAGGCAAGTCCACCCTTTTCAACATCCTCACCTCTTTGATTCTGCCTGAAGAGGGCAAAATCTCCATGTTAGGCTATGATGTGGTGAAGGACTACAAGGAGATCCGGCGCATGATCGGCTATCTGCCGGGAACGTTTTCGCTATATCCGGATCTCACCGTTCAGGAGAACTTAGAGTTCTTCGCCGTGATGTATGAGAGCAGCATTCGTGCTAACATGCGTTTGATCAGTCCGATATGGAAACAACTGATGCCTTTTAAGGATAGAAAGGCCGGCAAGCTTTCTGGTGGTATGAAACAGAAGCTGGCGCTGTGCTGCGCCCTGATCCACCGTCCGCACATCCTTTTCCTTGACGAACCAACCACCGGAGTGGATCCCGTTTCCCGTAAGGAGTTCTGGGACATTCTGCGCTCCATCAAGAGCCAGGGCATCACGGTGGTGGTTTCCACGCCCTACATGGACGAGGCCACTCGTTGCGACCGTATCGCCATGATTCAGGAGGGTGTCATTTTCAAAATCGACACTCCCGCTAATATCGTTCAGCAATTCCAAGGGCATCTCTACTCGTTCAAGTCCGAAAACATATTTTCTCTGTTGCAGGTGATGGAGTCCTGTCCGCTGAATTGCATCTATTATCCGTATGGGGAGTCGTGCCACATTGTTTTTTATGATGACATCTCGACTGCACTTCCGTCGTTTCAAGATTTTATGCAGCAGAATGGACAAACCATTTTGGAGATAATCCCTATAGAACCATCCGTGGAGGACTGCTTCATTGAAATTGTCAAAAAGGCTGAATAATCTAAAGTAACACATCAAATAATCTTATTTAATATGATGAAAATCACATTGTTGGGTACTGGCACTTCGCAGGGTGTTCCTGTCGTGGGTTGCCAATGTGAAGTGTGCAAATCCAACGATCCGCGTGACAACCGTCTGCGCACCTCCGCTTTTGTGGAGGCCGATGGAGTGAGCTTGCTCATCGACACCGGTCCCGACTTGAGGCAGCAGCTTTTGCGCGAGCAGATCTCTCATATCGATGCCGTCCTTGTGACACACGAGCATAAAGATCATTTGGCAGGACTTGATGATATCCGCCCCGTCTTCTTTATGCAGAAACACCCAATGGACATCTATGCGATGCAGCGCGTGCTTTCCGTGGTGCGAAAGGATTTCGACTATGCTTTCAAGGAACATCCATATCCAGGTGCGCCTTCGTTCCAACTCCACCCCGTAAGGTATGACCGCTTTTTTGTGAAAAATGTCGAAATCCAGCCTATTCAAGTGCGTCATTTGACCCTTCCCATATTAGGGTTCCGCATCGGGACGTTTGCCTACATTACCGATGCGAGTTTTGTGGCGGATTCTGAACTGGCACATCTTCAGAATTTGGATGTGTTGGTCGTTAACGCCTTGCATCACGAAAAACACTATTCCCATTTCAACCTGGAGCAGGCGTTGCATTTCGTGGACGTTGTCAAACCCAAACACGCCTATCTGACCCATGTATCTCACCACATGGGTTTATATGCCGATGTGGAGAAAACCTTGCCCCCTCACGTGACGTTAGGGTACGATGGTTTGAAGATCACAATCGATAGATAGAAACCACCTTACGTTTCCGTATTGTTTTTTTTGTGCGAAGATTCCAACCTTCGATTTGCACCACATACATTCCTGCCGGTGCGGACTGGTTGCGGTCGTCAAGGCCATCCCATCGGAATCTTGCAGACGTTCCGCACAACACATTGTTTGCCAGATGCTTTACAGGTTGACCGCGGTTGTTGAAGATGACGATGCTTACACGGTTTTCCTCTTCGGTGAAAGCACATAGCACCTCAGTATAATCCTCATAGCCGTCGTTGTCAGGAGAAAACACCTCAGGGGTGATTTCAAACTCGTTGTTTTCCAACGCATTGCCCGCTTGCGAATTCTCGTATCCGGGCGTGCCGAACCCCGCACTCTCCGCAGCTGAACGCCAGTTGTTTTCGTCTTGGGTGGGCATGTCCGGATATAGCCGTTCCAAACTCACTCCTTTGGTGGTCAGCAGCTTCGGGTAGTGCATCTCCTCGGTGTAGCTGAACCGGTCTATGGGTTGCAAACTTCTGTCAGTCAGATGGATGATGCCCTTGCTGATGGCGAAATCAGGCAATGAGTCGCATTCTACAAGCCGTTTCTCGTCCTTGCAAACATACTGCTGAAGGGTGATGTTCTTTTGCTTACACAGAGCCACATACGTTTTGGGTTGTAGTTGCCATCCTTTGGAAACGGCCACAACCGCCTTTTGTGGCAAGGTGTCGCCGCCGTATCCGACTTTCACCTCCTTCAAGTCGATGATGTGTTTGGATCGGTTGTAGATTTCCAAGTAATCCGCATTTTCGTTGTCAATTGGATTTGTTAATATCTCGTTGATTACCAAATCGAAAGGTTCTGGCGGGGAGGCTCGTCCGAAAGGGATTCGGTCATCAATTTGATACGTGTTTCCGCCGCAGTCGGTGAGTGTGCCGGAAAGAAACAGCGTGTAGTCTGTTTCTGGCTTCACCGCAGCTCCAAACCGGATGTCCGCTGACGAGAATTCTGGCGGTACTTCCTTGATGTCCAGAATGGTTAGTGGCGGCTCGGTGCGGAATTTCCCGTCATTCTCCGTGACATCAGCGGACACTGTTTTTGAGAAATGGACGCGCAAGGTCGTGGAATCAGGCGTCGTCACTCCTGAGATGAGTGGTATGCTGTTAAAATTCAATGTGTTGCGGATGGAATTAGGCTGTCCTGGAGTGCCGCCGAGTGGGCTTGTGGAGGAGTTCCAGTTTTCACTTCCCACACACGGCCAGTTCGCGTCAGTCATTTCCAATGCCCATCCGCCTTCCTGTTTGATAACTTCAGCGTGCCAAGATTTGCTATAACTCACAAAATGAATCACTTCGTCGTGTTGGTTGTAAAGGGTCAGCTGTTGTCCACCGTCAGTGAGTGCCAATGACGACAACGTGAAAATGTGATCGCAGTAAGGCGTGAAATCCTCCAAATATTTCTGCGCGATGAGCACCGCGTAACCACAGCTGTCAATCGTCATGTCGGGGAGGTTTTTGACAGTGTTTCCTACCTTCAGTCGCCAACCGTGAAAGGTGCAAGGGTAGGGGAGACGGTTGTGCAGTTCAATGTACTCCACCGCCGGCAGTCCGATTTCGGGGGTCGGTTTGGCCATGATTTCGCTGATAATGATATCATAACGATTTGGTTCAGAGTGTGTTTGGCACAGAATATCGTTTTGGGTCAACAGGACAGATGCCGTAAGCAGTAATGCTTTCAAAGTTTTTTTAATCATACCGTTTTTTGTTTTCTGTTTATGTCTGCAAAAATACTACATTTGCGGGCTGAAATCAAGTATTGTTGATAACTTTTTAAAAATAAATCAAGAAATTATGAAAATTGCCCTTGTCGGAGCCACTGGATTGGTGGGTGGCGTAATGCGTAAAGTGTTAGTAGAAAGAGGATTCGAAGATTGTGAATTCATTCCGGCTGCTTCCTCGAAATCCGTCGGAAAATTATTAACATTTGGTGACCGCGAGGTTGCTGTCGTATCGGTTGAGGAGGCCATCGCGCAGCATCCGGACTTTGCCATTTTCTCGGCAGGCAGTGCCGCCTCGTTAGAGTATGCGCCCAAGTTCGCAGCTGTCGGCACTGTGGTCATTGACAACTCCGCTGCTTGGCGCAGCGACCCGAAGATTCCGCTCGTGGTGCCTGAAATCAACGGTGATGTCATCACCCCGAATGACAAGATCATCGCCAACCCGAACTGCTCCACCATCCAGATGGTGATGGCGCTGGCTCCGTTGCACAAACGCTTTGGAATCAAACGGTTGGTGGTTTCGACTTACCAGTCTGTCACGGGCACTGGCAAGAAGGCCGTGGATCAGCTGATGAGTGAGCGTGCGGGGCTTCCCTGCGATCCCGCCTATCCGCATCCCATCGATATGAACCTTTTCCCTCATGGCGGCTCTTTCACCGATGACGGTTATACCACCGAGGAAATCAAGCTGTTGAACGAGACTCGTAAGATATTGAGGGATAATAACATCCAAGTTACTGCAACCGTTGCCCGCGTGCCCGTCACAGGAGGCCATTCCGAGGCGGTGAACGTGGAGTTCCGTCAGGATTACGATTTGGCGGAAGTCTATGAGTTGTTGAACGACATGCCAGGTGTGAAGGTGCTGGACGCTCCTGCAGAGAATGTCTATCCGATGCCGAAATACGCTGAGGGACAGGACGATGTCTTCGTGGGCCGTATCCGCCGCGACTTCTCCCAACCCAACACGCTGAACCTTTGGGTGGTGGCCGACAACTTGCGCAAGGGCGCCGCAACGAATGCGGTGCAGATTATGCAGTATATTATGACGATGAAGCGATGAGACGATGAAAGGCGATGGATATTCGTGTCTCGTTTCATTCTGTTCTTGCGATGTGGAGGTTCCGTTTGGCTGGTCAATGCCTCGCTTTTCCGTTATAGCGGTGAGTATCGACAATATATGTGTTTTTGTTAGAGGAGGGAGGCCGAACGGAATCCTGTCTTGCAAGGGCTGGTTCTGACAGAATTGTCGAGCTTCCATCAATCAGTATGAGCAACCAAAGCGCAGATCTCCTCCTCTGTCAACCCGGTGATTTCCGCCACGAGGTCTGGGGCGAAATCCTTGGCGAGCATTTTGAGGGCGAGTTGGCGTTTGGTGTTGACTTCTCCTTGCAGCAGTCCTTCTTCGCGACCTTCCTCTCTCCCCACTTCGCGTTCGCACATCATCGACTCCCGTACATCGTCGTATTCCAACACACTCGTCACGTATTCTTTTTTTTCCATTTCATTAAGGTTTGATATTCGGCACTCTTCGTAAAACCGTTGGTAAACCGGGTCCATCCTTAGAACTTCATCCTCGCTGATGTCTGCCACATGGGTGAGCATGTAGAGCCATAGGTTCTTCTCATTGGTGAGGTCCAGTGTTTCCAACTGCGCGGCAAATTTACACAATTCTACAAAACACCAAACATTTTCTTTAGAAAATATTTCATTGTCGTCATCTTTAGGGTAAATCTTCCAAAGAAACCTACTTTTGCCCTTGAATTCGGGCATGTCTTTCTCCATAAAGCTGAGAGAAAACACTTTCGGCACGGTTGCATACACCGTGTCACCGATTTTCACGCCGCTGATTGTGGAGTGGCTGTGATATGCCCGCAACCGCCTGACAAAGAACAACTGCCGCTCACGCTGCATCTCTATGATGATATGGTCGCCGTTCTGCGTTTTGCAGTGAATGTCCAGACGAACCTTTTTCTTCCCCGGCAGCAGTCCGACCTGTTCTGACGAGATGAAAGTGATGTCGCTGATCACGCCCGTGTCGTCACTCATGAAAGTGTTGAGGAGATGAACAGTGATGTCCTTGGTCCGCTCCATTCCGAGCAGACGTTTGAAACCGAAATCTGAGAGCGGGTCTATAAACACGAGTCCTCGCTCTGTGATGATCGTGTCCACCTGTTCGGGAGTCAGGTCAATCCGTCTGCTATTCACCTCGTCTAACAACGATTCTGTTTTGGACTTTCTTTTTGTTTTCTTTTTCGTCATTTTTTTGTTTAGGTTTGTTATTTTGTTCGTTCTGGTCGGACGGTTGTTCGTGGAGATGTGCCATGACGCGTCTCTATGGACAGCTGTGTAACACACCGTTCTTCCAACCGTATTTCCAATGGCAAAGATACATCAAATCATTCCGTTTGTCAAGGGTTTTGCGTAAATTTTTTCTTGCTCGGTATCAGTTGTTTACAAATATGACGTTAACTATTAGTCTTGTGATTGTAAATTTTTAAGCCGTGATTTCGCAGGAAATTGGACGATGAGGCGATGAAGCGATGAAGCGACGATGAAAGGGGCTCTTGCGAGAGCAACCTCTAACGGCCCCTTCAATTCGGACCAATTCGGACCAAACGGGCAATCAATCAAGATATTATCTTTGCGGCGTGAAATCACAGACAACGGATTTCACGCCGTTCTTTTGTTTTTTGTTTTCTGCTTGGGTTTTGCTAGAACCTCTTTGACGACAAAGACAGGCCACGCCTTTTTTCGTGCCCTGCTAGTGAAGCCCTTGCTGTATTGATTCATTGATCACCAACAATCAAAACCTAATTGTTATGGGCATTCTCGACAACATCAAAGACCGTTTCAATAACGCGGAGTTCACGGTCGCTCCGAACAAAAAGCTGAAAACCATTTCGGCGGAATTTAAGAAAAGCTTCGACTGCACACTTGTCTTCTACAAGGGGGCGATAATCGCGGACGGCGACATGACGCTTGCGGAGTTGGACAAGCACACGGCCAAGGATGTGAAAAAGGCCAATGCAGAACTCAAACTCAAGGGCAGCACGAAGGTTGCTGATGCCGAAAAATTATTCAACCAGACGTTCGGCGTGACCGTCCAAATCAAGGACAAGGCTGGCAAGGAGTGCGTGCCGAACAACATCACCATCGGGCAGGCCGCCAGAGGAGAATATTAACCGGAATCATTTTTCAACCCAATTAATCACTTAAAAATCAATCAAAAATGGCAGAATTTAACATTAGCGGCCGTTTGACGGTCAAAAGTCTGAAGAAACAATTCAAAGAAGCTTTCGGTGCAACGCTGAGAGTTTACAAAGGCAAACAATTTGCTGACGACGACGCCACGCTGGCTTCCATCCGCGTGGGCGATGTCAAAGGCGGCGAACTCAAATGCGCCGGAAACCTCAAGGTCGGCAACTTCGAGAACAAGATGAAAGAGTTGTTCGGTGTCACCGTGCAAGTCGCCACCAAAGACGACAGCGCACTGGCCGACAACGACATCACCATCGCTGCTGCAGGCAGATAGTATTTCGTTTTAAATCGCAAAGTTGTACGCTGCACAACAGCGTACAACTTTTATGTGTTTTAATTCAATCAAACACCCATTCAACATAAAAAATATTGCATCATGTCCCGTGTACGTGGTCTTTCATTCTCACTAAAACGCGCCCTCGGCATCTCCGGCCTCAAAACCAAAATCGCCCGCAAAACCCGCATTCCGACCACCAAAGGCGGCATGGAACGCAAAATCGGGAGGGGAATCCTCAACCTTCTCAAAGGAAAGAAACACCGAAGATAAGTGTAAACAGAGTAAGCCGAAAATCTGGAAAAGAGTAGGCTATTATTATACATTATTTTGTTATGGAACCTAAAGTACTAGTTTATGGAAAAGCCAAAGGTTGGACCGCGTTAGGAATCGTGGACGCCTATTTGAAAATCTACCCCTATGCAACATTGGAAGACTTGAACAAAACTTTCCCACGCGAGAAATTCGCCTCTACGAAGAGTGTCGACAAAATCCTCATCGACCTCAAAGAGTTGGAAAAAGAGGCCAACGAAAGCGGAAACGAACGCTCCATCTCCGACGTAGCGCAATGGAAAAAGATCCATTGGTATATCACCTTGGAAGACGGAACGGATGTAATCTTCTACAAAGTGATGTGGGGTGAAAGTAATTTCCCGACTCTTGTGGAATATGCCAAAACCCTCGGCATTGAGGTCGCCTCTTTTGAAAAAACCAAAGGTGGCACGGAACGTGGCAGCTACGAACTGGAATATTTAGCTGGTTTTTCGTTCCAAGTGGATGGCCGCATGACGGTGAACACCTTACAACAGGAATTTAGAGACGCTTTCAATGCCAGTCTGCGCGTTTACGAACCCGGCGGCAAAAAAGCAAACCCGAAGGCACACCTTGCCAGTTTGCGCATTGATGGAGATGCCACTCAAGTGGGCAGTTTCGAAGCTTCCAATGAGATGAAAGTGATGGACTTCGAGTACAAGATGAAATCCATTTTCGGCATCAATGTCCAAGTCGCCCGCTCTGACGACAGCAAGTTGTCGAATGACAAGTCCATGTTGAAAGACGCAGGAAAGAACTAAACATAATTATGGAAGACTATCTGACAGTTTTGCCAGATAGTCTTCATTTTTTTGACTTGCAATTATAATGAACAACCTTACGAGGATAGACAAAAAAATCGACTTCAAACTGGACTACATGGCCCGTTTGTTCCGTAAAATTAGCCACAAGCGATTTGAGACGTACGTCATCCAGCGCATCTGGCATCGACTTGATGATGACCGCGTGCAGTTCGTTTCGCAGCAGTATGTGAAGCGCGTCCAAGATGACGACTACGCCTTGGCCGACCTGTATCTGCCGCAAGTAAACATCGTGGTGGAAATCAATGAGCCCTACCACTACAATGAAGACCAGCACAAACGGGATGCCATCCGAAATGCAGAAGTCTCCAAAATCGCAGGTGTACAGGTGTTTGTGGTGGACTGCCGGAAACCCATGGCGGAGTTGCACCGCGACATCGACCAGATTGTGGACGTGATCCGGCAAAAGGTCATCCAACTCGGCGACAAGTTCATCCCGTGGGTGGGATTAGACGAGCGCACGCCCGCTTATTACCAACGCAAGGGGTATCTTTTGGTAGAGGACAACGAATATGTTGAAACCATTGACGACATTTGCGAGATATTCCACACCAAGGCCAAACATAGGGGATTCCTGCGTGCAGGGAGCGTTGTTCTCTATGACAACACGGAACTATGGTTCCCGAATGCCGAAAACAAACAATGGCACAATGAAATGATCGAAGACGGACACTATCTGCTCGAATATCCGAACAATCCAGACAAACAACACGACTGGATGCTGGAGAACACCGTCAAGAAAAACAGACGAATGATTACCTTTTTCCGCCAGAAAGACGATTTGGGTTTCAATTATTACAAGTTCGTTGGGACATTTGAAATCGACAAGTCTCGCTCCACCGCAACAGACAGGTGCTATTGGAAACGGGTGGCGGAAAAAGTCAATCTGAATGAGGAGCTTGAAAAACACATGGGAACCACTAAAAGGCAAGCAGAGAATCGCCTCAACCCTTGAAAGTTAAAGAATTCATTTCACACATATCGTCGAATTCCGATTCTACATGGAGTCGCGAAAAGTGGGAAAACTTGGAGAAAGACGTGAAGGCCGCGCTCACCATCTTTGAAATAGCACGAAAGAATCACGAAAAATAACAATCCATATCACGGAGGATGCCGAAAATTCGGAAAAGAGTAGGCAAAAAACAGAAATAGCAGAATTATGAGTAAAGAATACTACAAAAAGAAAATCATCGACCTGAGGGCGCAGCTGGAACGCGAGCGCGAGGCCAAGAAAAGAGACAATGAACGCTATGCGAGCCTGATCAAGAGCGCGTCCTCGCCCTCCTCAAAGGCTTCCTACCGCAAATCCAAGATCGACCATGCGGCCTCCCACGACCGTACAATCGAGTCCATCAAGCGCAACATCGAAAGCGCCAAGGAGGCGTTGAAGCGGGAGAAATAATATGATGAAAAAACTATTCCCCCTTTTCCTCCTCCTGGCGTGCTTCGTTACCGCCAACGCCCAAACCGACTCCCCTACCCTCTCCGCCGACCGGCCCGGAATGGCCACGGGTCCCGACGTCACCCCCTTCCTGAAAGTGGTGTGGGAGACCGGCTTTGAGAGCACTTGGGACGGGGATCCCGCCTTCCTGCTGCCCACCACGATGCTGCGCTTCGGCGTCACCAAGTTCGCTGAACTGCGGTTAGAGTACGACGGCACCTTTGGCCGGCTTTACGACCGCCACTGGTCCTACGACGTGCAGCCGCTCGTCATCGGCACCAAGGTCAAGATCTTCGAAGGCTACAAATGGGTGCCCAAGATCTCCCTGATGGCCAACCTCGCCATCCCGCTCTCCCGCGTGCCCGACAACTATGTGCAGCCCCACACGGCTCCGTCGCTCTACCTGCTTTTCCAAAACGATGTCACCGACTGGTTCAACATCGGCTACAACGTCGGCGCGGAATGGTCGGGCGTGTCGCATATTCCCAGCACCTTCCTGGCTCTCAGCCTCGGCTTCAACATCGGCGAACGCTTCGGAGCCTTCGTGGAGAGCTACAACTACTTCACCCGCTACGGCAAGCGGAACACCGAGGCGGAATGCAACCTCGACTTCGGCTTCACCTGCCTCTTGCATCCCCGCGTGCAACTCGACCTCTACGGGATGTTTAACTGCCAAGATCCCCGTAATTTCAACGGCATCGGCCTCGGCGTGGCGTGGCTGATTAATTAGTGAGCAGTTAGTAGTTAGCAGTTAGTATTGACGATAATGTTAAGAACACCCTTAACCTATATTATGCACACAACTGTATCTTATACTTTGGCTCTTGGCCATTAGCCATTGGCTTTTGCTTTTGCGGATAAACTATAGCCAATATCTAAAAGCCAAAAGCTATATCAAGCAGGCATCAACTATGAATAATGTATGTTAAACAATAATAACTAAAAAATAATGTTATGGCAGCAAAATCAGTGATTTCGGGTGAATACATCATCCAACAAGAAGAGGGCGGCAACATTGTAGTGTACCGCATTTTTGACAATGTGAAGGCATCTCTCCGTGAGGTGGCGGAATTGAAAGGTTTCCAGTATGATCCAGAATGGAATGTCCGCCAGTTCGGCCGCAAACTCTGCAAAGAGTACGGCGACGGCAAGCTCGCCTTTGTAGGCAGCTACGTCATCCGCGTGCTGGAGAGCGGCAGCATCGAGACCTACCGCACCTATGACGTGCAGAAGGAGGCCCTGCGCGAAATCGCCGGAAAGGTGGGCTTCGAATACGACCCTGAGTGGACCACCCGCCAACTGGGCAGCAAGCTCATCGACTTTATCGACGGAAAATAAATTTTTACACAAAAAAATCATGGCTGAAGAATTTGAAATTCTTCGTCAGGATCAAAAAAGACAAAAAGGTAGTGGTCACCAAAGCCGGTGAGGTGTGTGACAACACCAAAGCTGCCCTGCGGGAAATTGCCGAGAAGACCGGCTTCAAATTTGAAAGCGATTGGACCACTCAACAGTTCGGTAAAAAGTTAGTGGCCTTCCTCAATGAGAAATAAAACTTGAAAAAATGAGCAAACTACTAAACTGTATATCCGCCGCCGAATTGCGCCAGAGATTAGAGTCTCGGGAACAGAAAACTGTCGAAGACCTCCCTGGTGTTTACCGCTGGTGGTTCCCCAAAGCCGAGGCAGAGAAGTTGTTGGAAAAATTCACGACCCCTCTGCAAAAGGAGGACAGAACCCTGCAGGAATGGGAGCACGGTGGCATCACCTACCAGGCCCTCTATTTCGGTATGAGCAGCAATCTGCGCCGCCGCATCCGCTGGCACATCCGCGGCCCGTTCAAGAGTTCAACCCTGCGTAGGACCCTGCGCGCCCTCAAATTTCCCTTTAAGAATGACGAGAATCCAGAAGATGTTGTTAACCAACTGATAGACACTTGTCTTTGGGAATGGGAATATACTAAAGACACTAAAGAAGCAAAAGATCGTGAGGAGAAAGAGCTCTCTCAGGACCTGTATGCCTATCCGCTCAACATCAGCGAAAACAAGACGATGACGAGCGAGTGGATTACGGAATTGAAGAATCTGAGAAAAAATAGAAATTGCAAGACGATATGACCGACAGAATCCACCAATTCAAAAAGGAACTCAACCGCGTCTTCGACGACAATCTGCACACCAAACAGTGGCACAACTACGTTGATTACGCCATCATCGGACTGATCATCATCAGCACGTTGGAGGTGTTCGCCTCCACATTTCCAGGCGCCGAGCAGCAGTTCGGTGGACTACTGAAGTTCATCGACATCTTCACCACTATCATCTTCACCATTGAAGTGACGCTCCGCATCTGGAATGCAGATATGCTGGACGACAAATACAAGGGTTTCTGGGGCAGGGTGCGCTACTGCTTCAGTTTTTACGGACTGATCGACCTTCTCTCCACCTACCCATTCTACGTCAGCCTGTTCTTCCCTGTACCCTACACCGCGTTGAAAGTGCTGAGAATCGCACGGTTGCTGCGCGTATTCCGCTTTATGCACTCGTTCAGACTCCTCTCCAGCGCAATCAAATCCAAGAAAAGCGAGCTGTGGGTGTCGTTGCAGTTCCTCGGCATCGTTACCATTATCCTGTCGCTCATCCTCTACTTCGTGGAACACAACGCCCAACCCGATGTGTATGTGAACGGCTGGGACTCGGTGCTGTGGGCCTTCCTGCAGTATATCGGTGACCCGGGCGGCTTTGCCGACACCCCGCCAGTGACCATCGCCGGACAGGTCATCGCCGCCTGCGTGGGTATCCTCGGCATCGCCATCTTCGCCGTGCCCGCCGGTCTCATTGGCTCTGGCTTTACCGAAGTGATGGAAGCCGAACAAAAGGAGGAGGAACTTAAGGAAAACGCCAAAAATATCAACAAGTTTATGCTTATCAAAGGCTTTAAAAGAGAGGGCCTTTTTTGGCCAGCCAAAAATCTCAGTTTCGGCGACATCAAACTTGAGCTTGGACTCTCCGAAGAAGAAATTCTGAAGGCTGTCACCCTCGCCAAAAACCTTCGTGTAAAGAATCTGGCAACCGCCGTCAACGAAGGCCCCAAAAACGATATGCTGGTAGTTAACCAGTTCTACTTGAATACACCCTACGGCAGCCACGTTGAACGCGGCTCCAGTGTCACCATTGTCAACCCTATCGGAATAGGTGACAACGGGCTCAGTTTCTTCGACTGGCACATTGCCCAGTTGGGCGGTTTCAACTACGTGTCCAACGAGTTTTTCTCCCGCCAAAACAGCAACGAAGATGTGCGTTGTAATTTCTACACCGTTGCGGAGGATACGACCGAAAATCCCTGTTTTCGTCAATTTATAGATGACATCACCCGCGACCGAAATGAGAACGATTGGATCGTGGTCGTCGCCGGCGAACAAATTGTCAAAAACATCACCGATTTTCATTTCGAATTCGGTGGAGAAAAAGGGGAAACGGGGTTCGATTTTCCCGAATGCATCACCCGCGACCGTACGCTGCTGAAACAATTGTACGACGATTTCAGCAAAACAATGGAAGATAAGGGGCTTAAAACCGATGCTCACCAAGTACAACCCAAACTAAATAAAGACAACGTCACACGGTATATTCAATCAAGGACAAATGCCAATGTGCTACTGATCACAGTATCGTACAAGCTGATGGTATTCGACAAAACAGTACATACCGCCATTTGTAATTTCGCGGACACACTTAACCGCAATCTTGAAACAAAGCAAGAGAAGGGACTGCACAAAGAGGAATACAAGACCCGCTCTATAGAGAATGCCTACTGGCGAGAACTATACGGGATTGATGAAGAAAAAACGAAAGAATCGGATAACCTATAATGTATGAAACTTCTCAAGCAACTATATCAGATCAATAGCAAATCGGGCCAGGAAGCCGAAATCAAGCGCTTGGTGCTGGACCAACTGGAAGGTTTGCCACTGACCGTTGTGGAGGATGCCTTCGGCAACGTGTTCATCACCAAGGGCCAGGCTTACAATTATCCTTGTGTGGCAGCCCATCTTGATGAAGTTCACCAACCTGGTGTGCGTCACCTGCAAGAAACCGACGGAATGATTTTCGCCACCGACGAAAAGGAGGAACGTGTCGGCATCGGCGCCGATGACAAAAACGGCATCTGGATTGCTTTGCGACTCCTTCACGAGGTGGAGACCCTTAAGGTAGCCTTCTTTGTGCAGGAGGAAAAGGACGGGGAGCTGAGCGGCTGCCGCGGTTCCCGGGCTTGCGACCTCTCCTGGTTCAATGACGTACGTTACATTCTGCAATGCGACCGGAAAGGCAACAGCGACATCGTCACTTATTCGGAGAAAGCGGATGTACGCTTGTGTGAGGATGATTTCATTCCCGCAGAAATCCGCAACCTATATGGCTATGCACCCGTCCCCGGGGGCAAGACCGACGTGGTGGCCCTGAAACAGCGTGGCTTGAAGATTCCCTGCTGCAACCTCAGCTGCGGCTATCAAAATGCCCATAAACCCGAAGAATACACCGTCGTGAAAGATTTATTGAACGCATACCATTTTGTACACCATATCCTAAACGTATTATAGTTATGAAATTACTACTCACCGGTTTCGAACCTTTTGGACAAGAGTCCGTCAACCCCTCCTGGGAGGCGGTGAAAGCCATCCCGGATATGGTGGAGGGCGTGGAGGTGGTGAAAGTGCGCCTCCCCGTCACCTTCAAGGGGGCCGCAGTGATGCTGGAGCAGGCCGTGAACGAGTTCCGTCCCGACGTGGTGCTGTGCGTGGGACAGGGAAGCGGACGGTCCGAGGTCAACATCGAGCGCGTCGCCATCAACATGGCCGACAGCAAGAAACCCGACAACGACGGTTACCAACCCGAGGAGATGCCGGTGCGTGCGGAGGCGCCCGACGCCTATTTCAGCAACTTGCCAGTCAAGCGTCTTGTGGAGGCTCTTCACGAGGCGGGCGTCCCAGCAGTAGTCTCCAACTCCGCAGGAGCCTACGTCTGCAACAGCGTCTTCTATACCGCCCTGCACCTGGTTCATAACAAGTATCCGGACATGCGGGCCGGTTTCGTCCACATCCCCTACTTGCCCTGCCAAGTGGTGGAGAAAAGCAAGCAACCCTCAATGGCCACCGAGACGGTGGTGTTGGCGTTGGAAACGATATTGCACACATTGGCAACGGTAAACCACGTTTGAGTTAGTCATAAAATATTGTAAAACAAAAAGATATAAAAAATGAACACCTTAAGACAACTGACACTCGCATCCATCGTCCTCCTGACCCTGACGTTGGGCTTTTCCGCTTGCGGAAGCAAAAGCCAGTCCTCCCAAGAAGCCACTAAAAACGGCCTGATGAGCGAACAACCCCAGAAAAGCCCGGAGGAGAAACTCACCGAGAACGCCGACGACCTGTTGGGCGATGCCGCCCTCGCCGTGCGCAAGTTCGAACGGGAACCCTCGGAGAAGAACTTCAAACGGCTGATGAAGGTCCATAAGGAGCTGCAGACACTCTGCGATGACGAGGACCTTTTCCGCGCGGACCGGAAACTGGCGGCAGAGGCCGACTCCACGGCACAGTCCGTCAAAGCCCTATTGGAAACGGGACTGAAACGCATTCGCAAACCGCTGCTCTCCGAAAGTGACCACCTGATTGCGGAAACGGAATCCCACCCGGTATATCTGCGCAAGGGCGAGAAACTGTTCCTCGATTTCGAGACGCAGGGCAACGTCACCTTGCGGGTCTATAACGCCGACAGCCACTCCGCGCTGAAAACGTACGCCGGGAAAAAAGCGGTACACGACTCCATCCCTGTCGCCCACACCGCCGTGCATGTGGTGGAGCTCAAGCCCGTGGGCAGCCAGTACGTTGATTTCACGGCAACCAAGTCCGTGGCGAAGGCCGAGGACCTATCCAAAGAAGACCCCGACATCGAAGAGGAAAAGACGGAATGCACCGCCAAGGACTTCGGGGCAAAGAAAATCCAGGGCATCAAGCTGAAGAGCGTGTTCGAGGAACCGAGGAAGATCACGCTGCGCTCGCAGGGCAAGGCCTTGTTTTCGGGCGGCGGCACCCGCTCGGTGGTAGCCATGCAAGTACCCACCGGCAGCACCGACGTAGCCTACAGCCTGCGTATCTCCACTTCACAAAGCGACCAAAACGCCGACGGACAGTTCTGCCGCAGAATGGACGAAAAATACAAGGAAATCAAGCTGTTAGGATTACCACTTTACGAATCCCACAACTCTTCCTCCAACATCTTCCGCGAGCTGCTCAACGCCTGCGAGCCCTACCGCGAGGAGGAGGCCTACTGTAACCTCTACATCTTCACCAGCTCCGCCGAGGCCAAGAAGTTCGCCGACGGCAAGCCCGTGGCAGACCTGAAATACAACGTCGATCTCTCCAAGAAGGGCACCCAGTCGTGCAACGACCGCATCCCCACCAAAGGGGTGAAGACCCTCTACTTCGGCTTCGAGAACACCCGCGTGCGCTACTCTGTCTATCTTTGGCTCGAGTCTCTGGCCACAATGCCCACCACGGAATACTACCGGGCGAAATATGTTGTCAAGGAGTGAGGACGGCTACACCCTGTCCCGCGGTTGAGGAGCATTCGAACAGAACAACGCTGACATTTCGCCGGCAAGGCGTTCCCAAGCCCTTGCATCGTATATGAGCCATAAACGAAAAATTTGTACCTTTGCCGCGATAAAACCGTCCGTCATGAACACCGTCCGCAAATATACCCCGTGGGAATCCAGACCTTTGAAAGGCTGAGAAAAGAGAACTACCTCTATATCGACAAGACAGACTTGGTCTGGAAGATCACCAAGGAGAGTCCTTTCGTCTTCCTTAGCCGGCCGCGCCAGTTCGGCAAGAGCCAGCTGTCCACCACGTTAGACTCGTATTTCAAAGGGCAGAAGGCACTCTTCGAAGGACTCAAGATCATGGATCTGGAGACGGAGAATTGTGGAGCCGGAAATCAGGAAATAGCCTGTGCCACCGAGCCCGCAGCCTTAACGGCCTTCCTCGTCAATAGCATATCCGAAACCCCATATTTTTGCATAGTTACGGATAAACAATAGCGGATACTATATCCGAAACTACTATTTTTTTATAGGTTTCGGATATAGTATCCGAATATTTTTGTATTTTTGCCCGCGAAAAATCATCGTTATGGATACTGTTTCAACACCTCTTTTTATTGGAAGAGAATACGAGAAATCCTTGATACAGCAATACTTAGACTCGCCAAAAGCCGAGCTTGTCGCTATTTACGGACGACGACGGGTTGGCAAAACGTACTTGGTGAAGTCCTTTTTTCAGAATCAGTTCGACTTTTATTTCACGGGGATGTACGAGACCTCCCGCGCGGTGCATCTTTCTCTGTTCCGGAAAGAGCTTTCACGTCTTACAACCGAAAAAGTGCCCCCTTTGAAGGACTGGTTCACCGCTTTTGACGCATTGAAAGACTATTTGAAAACGCTGAACAAGAAGAAGCTGGTCGTGTTTTTGGATGAGTTGCCCTGGATGGACACTCCACGGAGCAATTTTCTGGCCGCTTTCTCCAACTTTTGGAACACATGGGGATCCACACAACCCAACCTCAAACTGTTTGTATGCGGATCAGCCACCACTTGGATGCTTGACAAATTTGTCGGCGACAAGGGCGGCCTTTACGGACGCGTTTGCCGTCCCATCCATTTGTCCCCTTTCTCGTTGGATGAAACTGAACAATACTTTCTGAAAATCAAAGGATTAAATTGGGGAAGAATGCAGATTCTGGAAACGTATATGATTATGGGCGGTATTCCCTATTATCTTGACATGATGGAAACCAATCTGCCGTTGAGCCGCAACATCGACCGACTGTTTTTCGGGAAAGACGCTCCTCTGAGGAATGAATATACCTTTCTGTTCCGCTCTCTTTTCAAAGAATCCAAACTCTACCAAAACATCGTGGAGGCTCTGTCCACGAAACTCAAAGGACTTACCAGAAAAGAGATCATGTCTGAAATCGGCATAGGAGATGGAGGGGTACTGACCCTCGCCTTGGAGAATCTGTGCAAATGCGACTTCATACGAAAATATACCGAATTCGGAAAAAAGGAAAAGAACACCTTGTATCAGCTTACTGACCTTTTTTCACTTTTTCACCTGCGATTTGTAGCCAAAGGGAGCGGGCAAGACGAGCTTTTCTGGACCAACATACAAGGGTCAGGGGCTAAAAACGCATGGTCTGGATATGCTTTCGAACAGGTGTGTCTGCTGCATTTGAATCAAATCAAAAGCAGCATGAGCATTCTGGGGATTTTGAGCAACGCATACACTTGGATTTGCAAACCATTTACCGATACGGACGGGACACACTGGAAAGGAGGGCAGATTGACTTGCTGATAGACCGGAACGACAATGTAATCAGTGTTTGCGAAATGAAATACGCTCAAGATAATTTCATGGTAGATGCCAGTTATGCAGAACATCTTCGCAACAGGGAAACCTTGTTTCGCAAAGAAACCAAAACAAAAAAAGCCTTGCAACATGTGTTGGTCACCACTTTCGGTCTTCACCAAAATGCGCACAGCGGGATTTTCCAGCACGTGGTTACCTTAAACCATCTTTTCCAGCAACCAACACTCATTTAATGAAAAAAACAATAGGAATCTTTATCATGTATTGCTCTCTTTCCTGATATGTTTAATTACTATAGTGAGTATGTTGTCTCAAAAGGCTATGATTTGGATTTTTTTGTAATTTTGCCGAATCTTTCAAAGATCATGGAAGAATTTCGGACTTTATGGCAAAGAACACATCAGCATCACGGCAAACATTTCTTATCACGCTGATAGTGTGCCTTTTATCAACCATCTTCCCGTCACACCTCTATCCCCAAAACGACATCTCACACAACAGCAACCCCGTCATCGAGATGCGCTTTGTGCCGTCTTGTCTGTCCATGACCGACGCTTCGGCCGCGCAAACGGGTGCCGGCCCCGTCAAAGGATTCTACATCGCCAAGCACAAGGTCACGCGGCGGCTTTGGAACGAGGTCATGGGCACCCACGCGAACGGAGAGGCCGACGACTATCTGCCCGTGACCAACGTCTCCCGCGACGAGGTGCAACTGTTCATCTTCTGGCTTAACCAGAAAACGAATATGCAGTACCGCCTCCCCACGGAATCGGAATGGACGTGTGCCGTCCAGACGGGTCTCCTCCCGGACGTCACCCCCTCCTTCTACCTTGGTGGCAACGATGCCTCCACGGGATTCCGACTGGCGATGGATTACGATGGCGGGGACAAGGACGGGGACGATGACAATGACTATAACTATAACAATGACTATAACTTAGGGCGGGATGAGAGGGATAGCGTCGGGAAGACAGAAACAGTTCCCCCACCCTCCCGAACGACTGCCAACGACACCACGAAAGTCTCCATACGTGCCCTTCTCGCCGCAGAAAAGGCCGCCGAAAGACAGGGAAAAGCCGCCAAACGAAAGGCATTCCTAAATGCCTACCCGCTGACCACCTTCCTCACCCTCAACACCACCTACACCGCGATGCCACAATGGTCCTTCGGATTCAAGGTCGGCACCATGCGGAGACTCGGCTGGTATCTCAGCGCCATGACCAACTTCAACTACAAAGGCGCATTCTCCACCTTCAGTCCCAACGTACATTACATCCTCACCGGTGCCTCCAAGACCACCTACCTTGAAGGACAGTTGGGATTGGTTGTCCGTCCCCACGACCTGTTCTCCCTCCATATTGGAGCCGGTTTCGGCTACCGAACCCTCAACTTCGAAAGCGACCAGGGCTGGCATAACTTCCCGAAACGGAACTACTATGGTCCCACCGCCTCGCTCGGCGTGATGTTCCACGTCTGGCGCCTCGCCCTTTCCGCCGAAGCCACGGGCATGATGTACAACCTCAACCCGATCAACGATGTAAGATGCGCGTGGGGCGTAAGGATGGGGGTGGGGCTCAGCTTTCCAATGAAAAATGTAGAATGAAGAATGTAGAATAGACAATGAAACGGGTAAAACGATATTGGTATAAAAGCATCTTGAAAGTTTTCTTCTTTATGATGGGGCTTCTCTTTACCTTTTGCGGGAAAGATCCCGTTTATGACTATGGCGACTATCTCTACGAGCATGACGATTTCACAAAGGTGGATGACATCAACGGAATCCTGATCCACTGGGCCGACACGATGGACATCAGCGACGAACAGAAAATTGTGGTGCGGAACCTCGTTGCGAATATGGTGAGCGTGTCGGGTGGAACTTTTAGAATGGGTGCGCAAAACAGTGACCCCCAATCCGACAATTACGACACCGAGGCCCGCGACAACGAAAATCCCGTACATGAGGTGACACTCAGCAATTACTTTATCGGCAAGTTCGAAATCACCCAACAGGAATGGCGCACAATCATGGGCAACGAGCTGGACTGGCCGGAACAGTACGGGAGAGGGGATGATTTCCCCGCCTACAATGTGTCGCGAACCGACGCATTGCGGTTTGTGGAAAGGCTGAGTGCCATGACCCGTCTTCCCTTCCGGCTGCCTACCGAGGCGCAATGGGAATACGCCGCACGGGGCAGGAACCGGTCTCTGCATTTGCGTTACAGTGGCAGCAACGATGTAGATGAGGTAGCCTGGCACAAGGAAAACGCCAACGGTTCTTTGCATCCCGTGGGCGGGAAACTTCCCAACGAATTGGGTCTCCACGACATGAGCGGCAGTCTGTGGGAGTTGTGCTCCGACACCTACGGACTGTACCCTTCCACACCGCAAACCGACCCGCTGGCCGACTCCGGGAGCCAGTTCGTGCTGCGCGGCGGCGCGTGGACCTACCTGCCCGCCTACTGCCGCACGACCTGCCGCGACGACTACGACAGCGATGCCATCAGCGTCGCCGTCGGTTTCAGAGTGGCGATGGAATGCCTTCCGTAGGCCGCACCGCCGAGCCTATTTTTGCGAAAATTTGTGTGCAAGCCGTTTTTATTCGCGAAAATTTGTATTTTTGCGCGTTTTATTCGCGAAAATTTGTATGGTCCAGCTTGACTTGAATAAAGAAATTGTGTTCGCATCTTCGAATCCGGAGGTGTCAAGGGCTATTTCTCGATTGCTTTCTGAAGGAAAATTGCGGAAAATAGCCCCTAAAATCTATTCCTCCAACCTCGTAGACAGTCCGGAGAACATTGTCCGTCGCAACATCCTCCATATTCTGATGTGGCGTTTTCCCGGGACAGTCATCAGTCACCGAAGCGCCCACGAAATGCGCATCACCTCCTCCGGAAACTTTTTCCTGACCGGAAATTCCAACCGGAACGTCAAGGATTTGCCAGGGGTGACCGTCCATATTCTCAAAGGCCCTGCCCCGGACGAAAAAGACATGAGATACGGAAACATGTTCATTGCCAGTGAACACAGATGGATGTTGGAAAACATGCAGCAAACCAAGAAAGAAGGGGAAAGTTCCAAGGTCCTGCCGCAGGAAGTTGTGGAAAAGAAATTGGGAAGCGTGATGATTGCCGGCGGCGAGGATGCGCTAAACGATTATCGGGACCAATTGCGTGCCACGGCACAGCGTCTCGGCATGGATCGGGAGTTCAAACGAATCAATATTCTGATTTCGGCCATTTTGGCCACCCATTCCGCAGATATTCTGGCATCGCCTACAATCAAGGCCATGGCCGCAGGAGCACCCTACGACGAGAATCGGAAAGCTCTCTTTGAGACACTGTTCGATGCCCTGCAAAGTCATCATTTTCTTTCATATCCGACGGTCTCCTCCGAGCTGGAATACCGGAATATTGCGTTTTACGAAAGTTACTTCTCAAACTATATTGAAGGAACGGAATTCGAGGTGGACGAAGCCCGGAGAATTGTGGAGACTGGTCTGCCAGCCGCCCACCGCTCCGAAGACTCCCACGACATTTTAGGGACATTCAACGTGGTTTCCAACCGCAGTGAGATGCAGCAATGCCCCGAGTCCATCCAAGATCTAAAGGATATTCTCCAACGCCGCCATGCCATCCTGCTGTCGGGAAGGCCCGATTTGCATCCCGGACAGTTCAAGGAGCGAAACAATAGGGCTGGAAACACGGAGTTTGTTGATTTTAAGTTAGTTCCCGGCACATTGGACGTGGGATTCAGCTATTATGCCGCCCTTTCCTCTCCGATGGCAAGAGCTGTCTATATGATGTTTCTCATCAGTGAGACCCATCCCTTTGACGACGGCAACGGCAGGGTGGCACGGATGATGATGAACGCGGAGCTTTTCCACGCGGGAGAGGCGAAAATCATCGTTCCTACAGTCTGTCGGGAGGATTATTTGCTCGCTTTAAGGAAATTGAGTCGTCAAAAAGAGCCCTTTGCCTACCTGAAAGTTATGGATATGCTGCATCGTTTCACCGCATCGCTCTATGGTCGAGCCACCAATGACATGTTGCAGTACTTATATAAATGTAACGCCTTTTCCGAACCCGATGAGCAACGGCTAAGGTTTTAATCGAATAAAAAATGAAGCATACAGTATCACTTATTGCCATTTTAGCCATATTGCTGGCCACCATTTTCACCGGCCACGCCCAAGACCCCGTCACCCTGCAATTCACCGGTCAGAACCAATACGGGCAGTACGTTCCGTTGAGTTCCGTCACCGTGGAAAACGTCACCCGGCATTGGCAGGAGATGCTCTACTATCCCGACACAACTCTCTTCATCGGGCAAACCGGCATTGAAGAAATCGAACAACTCAGTGATGGCGTGCGTCTTTTCCAAAATGTGCCGAACCCGTTTGACGGAGTGACCGACTTTGTGCTCTACCTGCCGGAAGCTTCAGCGGTACTGCTCGAAATCTGCGACCTAAACGGCATCGTAACGGCCACCTACTCAGGTTCTTTAGATCCGGGAAGCCACCTGTTCCGGGCGTGGCTGGCAAGTCCGCAGACCTACCTGCTACAAGCCCGAACGAGCGACGGCAACGTCCAAATCAAGATGGTCAACACGGGCAATGGCGGACAGAGCCGGATGGAATATCTCGGCAAGGATGACACGCATTGGGCGGGAAAGTCGGGTGGCGATGACAAAGGGAGCACCGATATGCCGTTTTCCTTCGGCGACTGGATGCTGTATGTGGGCGACGTCCATTTGGCGGGAACGGATTTCACCAGTGATCCGGTGCTTCAGATGCAAAACAGTTCGGAATTGATCACGCTTCCGTTCAACTTGCCGCTGCCCACCGTGACGACCGAAGCCGCGACCAACATCACGCCCACGGAGGCCAAGCTGAACGGTTTGGTAGTGGAAACCTCCGGGTATCCTGTTTTCAGCCGCGGTTTCCTGATCACCGACAACGCCCAGTTGGTCGGGGCCTCCGACTACACGGACGGCGCGGGCGGCGGAAGTTTCCATTATGAGGTCAGCGGCCTGCAGATGGGCACCCGCTACTACTACCGGGCCTATGCCAGGACGGCGTTGGGGACCACCTTCGGGGACATCCTCTACTTCGACACGCAGTCGGATCTGCCGGAGGTGCACACATTCATGGTGACGGACACCGCAATCCACGGGGCGGTCTGCGGCGGCAATGTGACGTATGACGGCGGCAGCGCCGTGACGATGCGCGGTGTCTGCTGGAGCACGACGCAGAGCCCTACCTTGAGCAACATCCACACCAGCGACGGCAGCGGTGTCGGCAGTTTCACAAGCCACATCTTCGGCTTGTACGCCAACACCACGTACTACGTGCGGGCATACGCCACCAACAGCGTGGGCACGGCCTACGGCGAGGAGCGCAGTTTTACCACTCTGACTTCCGACACGGTCATAGGTCCGTTCTACTGCGGCATAGACTCAGTGGCCGACTACGACGGCAACCGCTATCCCACGGTCGAAATCGGCACCCAGTGCTGGATGAAGGAGAACCTTCGCTCCACGCACTATCCCGATGGCATGACCATCCCCGAGTACCCGTCTTCCTATGACAATTATCGAAGAGCACCCGGAGACAACAGTGGCAATGTGCCCATTTATGGTTACCTTTACAATATGGGGGCAGCAATGCATGGAGCTAACGCAAACGACTCCAATCCCGACGGGGTGCAAGGAATTTGTCCTGAGGGATGGCATATACCCAGTTGTACTGAATCCGAACAGTTGATGAATTTTGTGGGTAGCCAAAGCCAATATACTTGCAACGGCAACAACATATCCAAAGCATTGGCCTCCACCACCCGATGGAAAAATGGCGCAGGAGTGACCCCTCCTCTAAGTTTGTGTTCTCCTAAGATGGATTTGCCTTCCAACAATGCCACCGGTTTTTCTGCGCTGCCGGCAGGCTTCTTTTCCTGGAATTTTTACGGCCATGATGAAGCCCGTTTCTTCTGTTACGATTCCTTTTCGTTTTTCGGATCGGGGCTCGGCGATGGCGGCCAGGACACCGAGGAAAAGACGTTCCGTAACTGGGGGGATATTTCCTTCAACAGTGGTTACGATGTTGTTTCCGTACGTTGTCTTCTAAATGATTCGGGGGTGGACAGCAGCACGGCTGTTTTGCCTGTCGTGTCGCTTACAACCCTCGACGACATTGGTGCCTCTTCGGCCTCCTGCATAGGTTTTGTGACGGCCAGCGGCGGATCGGCGGTAACCACAAGAGGATTTTGTTGGAGCACCTCCCCAAGCCCTACCGTGGGTGACAGTCACACTTCCGAAGGCATCGGCACGGGCCGCTTCAACAGTGAAATCTCCGGCCTTTCGCCTGGCACCACCTACTATTTGCGACCTTACGCCACCAACGATGTGGGTACTGCTTACGGTGAGGAACGGAGTTTCACCACCTATTTTGCCGACTCCTGTGGCGGCACTACGGTGACAGACTACGACGGCAATGTCTATCGCACCATTCCCATCGGGCAGCAGTGCTGGATGCGGGAAAACTTGCGCACCACACATTATGCTGACGGGACCGCCATCGCCTTTGGAAGCGGCAGTTCTACCACGACTCCCTATCTGTATGCCCCAAATGGTAACAACTTAACCGTGCCCGAGTATGGCTACCTTTACAATTGGGTGGCCGCGATGCATGGTGCCGCCTCCTCAGAAACCAACCCGAGTGGCGTGCAAGGCGTGTGTCCTACAGGATGGCATGTGCCAAGCAATGCGGAATGGCTGCAACTGATCTCCTATGTCCGTGGCCATAACGAATATTGGTGCGGTGGTGACAGCACCAACATAGGAAAGTCGTTAGCCTCCACAAAAGGATGGTGCTACTCCGACTCGGAATGTGCAGTGGGCAACGGCCCTGCCACAAACAACACCACGGGATTCTCGGCTTTACCTGCTGGTTGGACAGGTGCAGCAAGTTTCTATGATAAGGCAGTCTTTTGGACGACCACCCAATATCAAAGCTCTTCTTATTCTACTTTTTACGCCGGATTTGAGGCCAATGATTTGGGATTTTGGGGTCTTATTGGAGTAGTCGGCAGCATATTTGGACTAAACTTGTCTTCTGGAGCTTCCGTCCGCTGCCTCCGCGATTAGCGCGCGGCCTTCTGCCACTCATACACCACGTTGCCCACCGCAATCATCCGCCTTGCAAACAGGAGATTGTAGTACATGGTCACTTTCTCCTTGACAGGCTCACACTGCGGGTAACGCCGCAGGAGGTCGTTTACCACCACCTCGCGATGCCGTTCCCGGATTTCGTAATTGTTCTTGAAAAAATCCGACTCGGTGTAATGCGCAAGTTTGTCAATAGGAGTCATCCCTTGCGCCTCCGCAGCCCGGTTCCAATCCCAGAACGGACGGAAAAGCGTGTCCAAGGAGGTTTCTATCATCTTCTTGGCCTCTGCAGGAATCTGCCGGTAAATATACTCTTCCGAAAACACATCCACCTCCTTTTCCTGTGCGGTCTGGCTATTCTGCTCCACTTGGGCTATTGGCGCAGCCGTATTGCCCGGTTCAACTTGAGGCAATGGCACTGTCTGAAGCTCCTGCTGCTCCCCGACATTTCCAGATGGTGTTTCCGAGGGTGCGGTTTCCTCTGTCTCTGGCGACAAAGGCTTGGGTTGCACCTCGCTTGCCGTTGGCCACAACACCCACGCGCCCACCGCAATAACGAGTAGAGAGGTCAAAGTGATGAAAACGGGGATTTGTCGCTGGCTCCGTTGCAGCCGCTGCAGAATCTCCTCCGCATTGCCGAAGCGCTTCTCGCGGTCGGGTTGTGTACACTTGCGTACCACTCCTCGGTAACCATGGGGAAAAAGCTGCCATAGAATCACCCCGAAAGCATAGAGGTCGGCACGGCAGTCCAACGGCACGCCGCCGCTCTTCTGCTCGGGCGCAGCGTACTTGTCAGACCCCGCCGGCTGCTTCAGAATGCCGTGGTAATCGGTGTCCGCCAACCCAAAATCGATAATTTTCACGTTGTGTCCGTTGTGCGTGATCAAGATGTTGTCGGGTTTCAGATCGCGATGGATGATCTGTTTGCCGTGGAAATAGGACATCGCCGATAGTATCTCCTTCGCAACCTTCATCCGTACGGCCCGAGACGGACTCTGTGCGAGGAACTCCTTGAGCGTACATCCATCCACATACTCCATCACGATACATGGCCCCGCAACAGGGTCAGTCTCAAAGCTGAACGTATGCGCGATATTGGGATGGTCCATCTGCACCCCCAACTCAAACTCTTTGGTCAGCAGCTCGTTATAGACAGCTTTTCTCTGAAATTCCGGCTTCAAGCCCTTCAGCACGAACCACTTTCCGTACCGCTTCGCCTTATACAAGCGGTTGAACCCACCCGACGGGATTTCCGCATACGCGGTGAACACGTCCGAGATATTCTCGAATGAAGAGGTGATTTCGCCGGAAGAAGAAGTGTCGCTAACAGCCATAAGGATTATACTCGGCCGCAAAAGTACGATTTTTCGGCTTACGGTAAATCGCAAATCGCAAACCGCAAACCGCAAATCGCAAATCGTAAATCGCAAAAAGTGCGGAAACCTTAAAGATTTCCGCACTTTTCCGCATTTTCCGCGAACTTCCGCAAAAAATTCGCTAAATTCGCTAAATTCGCCGACTATTTCGCCGTGTAGAAGGGCATCTTCACCGTCACGGCCTTCAGCAGACGGTTTCTCACCTTGATGAAAATCTCCGTGCCGGACTTCGCGAACTCTTTCTTGATCAGCGCCGTGCCGATACCCTTGTTCACAGACGGTCCGAATGTGCCGGAACGCACCTCGCCGATGACGTTGCCTTCGGCATCGCACACCTCGTAGCCGTTTCTCGGAATACCGCGGTCAATCAGCTCGAAACCGGCGATTCTGCGGGTCACGCCGTTGGCCTTCAGCTCTTCCATGTACTTGCGGTCAATGAAATCCTTGCCATCCACGAACTTCGTAATCCAGCCCAAGCCGGCCTCAATCGGGGAAATCGTGTCGTCAATCTCGTGACCATACAGGCAGAAGCCCATCTCCAAGCGCAACGTGTCGCGAGCACCCAAACCGATCGGTTTGATGTCGAACTCGGCACCGGCCTCAAACACGGCGTCCCAAATCTTCATGGCCACTTCGTTCGGGAAATAAATCTCGCATCCGCCGCTGCCCGTATAACCGGTCGTGGAGAAGAGGATATTGTCAATACCGGCGAAAGTGATGATTTGGTTGGTGTAGTACTCCATATCAACCACGTTCGCGCTGGTCAGCTTCTGCATAGCCTTGAGAGCCAAAGGACCTTGAACAGCCAATTGGGAGATACCGTCAGAGATGTTCTCGATCTCAGCACCGAAAGCCTTGTTCTGCTCGACCACCCATGCCCAGTCTTTGTCAATGTTGGCGGCGTTCACCACTAACAGATAATCCTCGTCATGGAGGTTATAGACCAACAGGTCATCGACGATGCCGCCCTTGCCGTTCGGGAAGCAAGAATATTGCACCTTGCCCGGGAACAGTGCGGCCACGTCATTCGTGGTGATGTGTTGCAGCAAAGCCAAGGCCTTGGGACCCTTTACGGTAAACTCACCCATGTGAGACACATCGAACACGCCCACCTTGTTACGCACCTGCAAGTGCTCGTTGGTGATGCTGTCATACTGAATCGGCATGTAAAAGCCGGCAAACTCTTCCATTTTGGCGCCCAACGCCTCATGTTTCGCTCTGTAAACGGTTTCTTTCATATTGATTTTTGAATTAAATTGTTAAAGACATTTGAAAGTGCAAAAGTACAAAAAAAATGGAGAATTGATAATGAACAATGATAATTATTGCGAAAATCTAAAAAACTCCTCACCTCATCACATTCTTCATTCTTAATTCTTAATTGCACATAATGTATCGTCTTCCCCTCCGCCAACCACATCTTCTCGTAGAACGTCTGCACCTCGGTGAGCAAAGGATCGGCACCGCCGGCGTAAACGTCAGGGATATTTTCGACAAGCTCCCAACGCTGCTCAGCGGCCGTTTCCAAAAGGTATTCGTACAAAAAGTCACTGTCAGACTTTAAATGCAAAACTCCGCCGTTTTCGGACCAAATTTTGCGGTAATAGTCATTAACGAAATGCGGACCCACCAACCGCTTGCGTTCCTTCTTGATCTGCGGATCCGGGAACGTCACCCAGATCTCATCCACCTCGCCAGGCGCAAAATACTGACCTATATGGTCGATGGTGATGCGCAGAAACGCCACATTCGCCAACTCTTGCTCAATTGCATCCTTGCAACCACGCCACAGTCGCGCCCCCTTCCGATCAATGCCGATGTAGTTTCGCTCAGGAAACCGCTTCGCCATCGCAATCGTATATTCGCCCTTTCCGCAGCCCAACTCAAGCACAATCGGACAGTCATTGTGGAAATAATCCTCCCGCCAACGCCCCCGCAATGGGAACTCCTTCCCTATCCTATCGTATTCCGTATGTTGAAACAAATTCCCAAATGTCGCGTTCTCCGCAAATCTTGCCAATTTATGTTTTGCCATTGTAATGATTATTGGTTATTGGTTATTGGTTATTGATGGTTATAGTTAAATGGTTATACAAATAAAGGGGATTAATACCGAACAGGATCTTCAACTACTAACTGCTAACTACTAACTGCTAACTACTAACTGATAGTACGCCCCCTGCGCCGCCATCAACTCTTCGTGCGTGCCTTGTTCCGCAATGCGGCCACCATCCAAGACGCAGATGCAGTCAGCGTTTCGAACCGTGGAAAGCCGGTGCGCAATCATCACCACTGTGCGTTGCTTGGCAAGTTCCTCCACCGACTGTTGGATCAGCCGCTCCGACTCCGTGTCCATCGCTGAAGTGGCCTCGTCCAGCACCAACACAGGGGCATTCCGAAGCACCGCCCTGGCAATGCTCACCCGTTGCCGTTGCCCACCGGAAAGCGCCGTTCCTCTGTCGCCAACAATGTGGTTGAAACCATCCGGCAGCGACATCACAAAATCGTAAATATTGGCCGCCTTGGCCGCTTCTTCAACCTCTTCCATGGTCGCAGCGCGTCCCAATGTGATGTTATTGTAAATCGTATCGTTAAAAAGCATCACATCCTGTGACACCAGCGCAAACAGACTCCGATAATATGCCACACGGAATTTATTCACCGCAACACCGTCAAGCAGAATCTCTCCGTCAGTGGGGTCATAAAACCGCATCAGCAAATCCGCCAATGTGCTCTTCCCTGCACCCGATTGACCGACAAACGCCACCGTCTGACCCTTCTTCACCTCCAAGTCCAAATGGCTGATGACTTCTGTATCAAAATAAGCGAACGAGACATCGCGAAATGCAATCTTATCTTTGAAATCAGAAACAGGCAACGCATCAGGCAAATCCCTAACCGGATCCTCAACAGAAAGGAACTCGTTAATGCGATCCAATGCCGCTTCACCGCGCTTATAATCCGAAAAGGCAGAAGAAATATTTGATATAGGCGTGATAATCTGCGAAAACAGGGCTATATAAGTAATAAACAACTCCGGGGAGAGCGAAGCTCGCTCCGACAACACCAACGAGCCACCAATCACCAGCACCACCATCACGGAAACAACACCGAGAAACTCGCTCAACGGATTGGCCAAATAACTCTGCCTGTAAACTTTCTTCTGGTTCTGATGGAATTGTTGATTCAGCTGGGAAAACCGACGATAGGCACGCTCTTGGGCATTGAAACTATAAATCACTCGCAAGCCCGACAATGTCTCTTCCACATGAGAAAGGAGTACCCCCAACCGCTGACGATACGTTTTAGAGGAACGTTTCAGAAGATAGGCTAAAAAACCAATAATTAGAAACGAAACCGGCATCAGCAGCACCGCCCAAAACGTTAGCTGGTAATCTATATAGAACAGAAATCCAATATAGCATACCAATGCAATAGGGTCGGTTAGGAATTTTTGAATGGAAACCAAAATCGTATATTCCACCTCTTGCGTGTCATTCACTGCACGTGTTACCGCATCCCCTTTGTTCTGACGAGTGAAATAGCCCAACGGCAGCGAAACCATCTTGTCGTACAAACCGTTTCGTAATGTATAAAGGAAATCGCTGCGTACATGAGCCATAACCCATTGTGAGGAATAGGCCAAAAGATTACGAAGAAAATAAAGAACAACCGCGCAGACTATAATCAACGCAATAGACTGCTGTAGATTACCGGATGGGACAACGTTATCAACGAGGGAAATAATATAAGAAGATAATGGACTCAGGTTGTCAAGGTTACCATAGAAAAGGAGCTTCACAAACGGCTCAATCATCAGAAACGTGAAAATCGTAAGCAACACATACCCCACATTCAGCAAGAACACCCCCGCCAAACGTCCTGCATACTGACGAATGAACTGTATGACAAATCTTTTTCTCATCCTTTCTTGAATCTATAACTAAACATAACCTTTTACCTCCTAACCTATAACCCCGCATCAATAACCCATAACCACTAACCTATAACCATTAAAAAAGGGAGTTGCACGCACTGTGCGCACAACTCCCTTGCATTATTCAGTTAACAGACTACTGGGCTAAGGAAGAAACAACCACTTTCTTGGTGATGATAGCATCGCCAGTACGAACGGTCAAGATATATGAACCGACACTGAGGTTGTTGACACCAAACTCGAAGTAGTAGTTATCGTTGTCGATAAAGGTCTTACCAGCATAAATCTGCGTACCACTGAGAGAGGTCAGCGTAACTGTAGCCTCACCGCTCATGTTGTGGACACGAGCCTTAAGAGTGGTGGTGATAGCAGGAGCCGGATTCGGCCAGACTTCCATATCAGGAGCAACCTCGGAAGCATCCACTGTGATAGCAGGAGCAAGTTCAGGAGCACCAGGAAGAGTTTCAGGCTCATAAACAGGACCCTCCTCAACTGAAATATGGATAGAGTCAACAGCAATCAAACAAGGATCACCTTTTGCATACCAGTGACCACCAATCAGAATACCACCGTTAGGATCAATAGCTCTGGGAGAAATAGTATTATCAGCCATGCTCCAACCCTCAGCTTGGTCAATATGAGGATTCTGCCAGTTGTCTCTATAAGTGGTAGAATACAACTTGAAGATAACAGTGTATTCACCACCAGACAGGAACGGAGCAATCGTTTGAGTGACCGGACGTTGAGCAAGGAAGTGCATCCACAAGTCATCATAGTAGTTCGTGGTAGTCAAGAAGCTCAAATTACTATACGGGAAGTGGTTACCATAGTAGTTGTTCACACTCGGGAAATCTTCAGCTGCGTATGCACTTGCACCGAAATAGTAAGATACATCATGCATATTACCGATTGTACCGCCAGGATTCAGCACTTGGAAGTCCATTTCATTCTTGGTATTCCAGATGAATGAAGAAGCCCCACCAGCACCAACAGTAACTGTACTAATGTAATTCTCAATATGAGAAGCAGTCAGAGGAGTATGGTTGTCATACGGGCTTCTGTTGGTAAGAGCAACACCATTACGGTAGAACTCATACTCAACCCAAACGAGCGTATCGCTCTTAAGACATTCATCATTCACCTTCCAGATATACTGAAGACCTTCACCTGTAGAGCTAGAGAACTCATTCGTAACTTCACCATCCATAGTGGTAAAGATGAAGCCAACTGAATTGGTGATAACCACTGATGCGGAACCAGGCTCACTGGTCTCACAACCATTTTCGTCAACAGCCGTAACGGTAACGGTGTGGACACTTGAACCACCCATACAGAGGATATCTTCAGGATTAACGTGAAGAGTAGCCGAGAACTCATTTGAAGTCTGTTCAACAGTATCACCATCGTCCAGGACGAAGAAGTAATTAGCAAAGCCTTCCGTAGCGGTGAACACATCAGCGACATCGTCATCACAACCACCTTCGGGAGCTGTGAGCGTAATTTCAGGAGCCGTAATGACATGCAACGTAGCCGTAGCCGGGACATCACCACAATCAGTGTGAACTGTCACAACGATATTGGCATTATTATACTCAGCACCATAAGTAGCAGTTGCTGAATAAGCCTCACCATTGATTGTCCAAGTAGGTTCGCCATTCACAACGTTAGACGGATCAGTTACAGATAAATTAGCTTGAGCAAGGTCAACAGTGTTACCAGCGCAAATCGTAATGTCATCAATTTCAACTGTGGGCTTGTCAAGAATTTCAAGAGCAATAGTATCAGTAGTGATAACATCGCCACAAGAAGTAACCCACTTGTAGTAAACCTCAATAGCGCTGTTTACAGGAGTAGTGGATGAAATTTCTGTATCATCAGTCATCGCATTCAAAATGAACCAACCTTGAGAAGCAACAGTTGCATTATTAATTACAAGCGTAGGAGCGGTTTCAATGAAGTAAGAGAACTGACTACCGCGGCAAGCAGCTTGCATCACAGGAGCAGTAGGTGTCCAAGTAGGAATGTTCAGATCAACATCAGCCGTGTCATTTCCACAACCTTCTGCACTGACAGCAATAACAACGAGTTTACCACCATTATAAGGAAGGAGGCTCTCAAATGTCGTTGTTTCAGGAGTAATAACATGACCTGTGCCAGTAATATCCTCACCCTCTGCAAAGACTTTGTAGATAACTTCGCCTTCAGTATCAGTAGCGGAATGCCAAACAGGAGTGTCAGTGACCACATCAGATACCATAGAAGTACGGCACATTGTACCATTCACATTAACAGTAACTTCAGCAGCGTCGGAGAGACCGATTTGGAATGCACCAACAGTGTCAGAACCGCATGCATTAGTAGCATAGTACTTAACATTGATAATGGTATCCTTAGCAAGTTCCTTAATTTCAGCCATAGTGATAGCCTCGTAAGTGTCTTCAGCACCAGCGTTCTCAACAACGAGTAACCAACCGTTAGCGGTAATCGGAGAACCGTTCGGCAACACATAACCGGTCAGGCCTGCACCAGGAATCGGAGATTCAACTCCCAAAATGAGAGGTTCACCAGTACCAGTGTTACCACAATAGTATTGATTGAAATCGGCATCAAATTCAGATACGCAATCCATCAACGGATCAGGATTCAACACGATAGTAGGTTTATCACTAACTTCGATGGTTGTTGCAGGAGTAGTGTACTGACCGCAGTGATTTGACAACACATAGTACAAACTTGCACCATTGTATGTATAATCAACTGTCGTGGTAATATCAAATTCCACATAATCGGTAGCACCCGGCATCTTAACGTATGCAACGGCCGTGACATCATCTCTGTCAACGCCATTGGTAATCTGCCAGCTGGTAGTCAAAGTTTGATTAGCACAAATTGCATCAACGGAAACGGTACCAACAGGAATCGTATCTACAACAAGTTGAGTCAGGATGGTGTCTGAACCACAATTGTTCTTAACGATGAATCCGAAATACTTGTCATTATAAGACAACTTAACAGGATTCATCAGGTAAGAAGTACCAGCAAGATTCTCTTCAAGAACAGTGACAATCACGTTGTCAGCATCGGTGGAATCAACGAGGATGACATTAACTGTATCAACAGTTGCATCATGATGGTTGATAACATAAGCAGGAACATTAATTTCAACTTGTCCACCAGCACAGAGTGTATCAATTGCAAGATCGGCGGTGAAGGCCGGGATAGAATCAATATAGAAATTGATTTGTTGCTGAGCAGCACAATCAGCATCGCCAGAATTGCATTCAATAACCACGTTAACAGGATCAACACTGTAATCGAATGTGTAATTCATGTCGGTGACAACTGTACCATTGACATAATAGGTCGTATCAGCAGCATTTGTGATTGTGACATTCTCCATAATGTCAGAAAGAGTTACACCATAACAGTAAGCATCTTCAACTGCATCAGCATCAATAGCAGGAACGCCGAGGACAGTGATGTTATAGGTTACGATGCTGTCGCAACCCTCGGCACGGGCGATAGTGTCAGTGAATGAAGGAACAACATAAGGATATTCAGCTGTACCTGCAATCAATTCGGCCAAATCTTCGGTACCGATAGCATCAAACATCTTAGCATCATTCACCTCATCGAGAGCAGGATCTTCAGAGAAGAGGTCACAAACTTCGATGTCAACAGTGTTACGGACGAGAGGATTGATGACAAGGTTGAACAAACCAGTAGCATGACATCCATTCGTATCAATCACATCAAGACAGAAGGAAACATTCTTATTGAATTTCCACTTGTTAGGATCGCTTGCGTATGCGGCAACAGAGTCAGGTGTAGAGACAAGGAACTCATACTCAGGATTAATAACAGCTGTATCCGTCACATGGTTCATAGTCCACCAAGCTTGTGCCCAACCATTATGAACAACACCGATGGTAAGAGATTCATTCTCACAAACCTGAGTTGAATTGCCAGTGATAGGCACCAAATCAACAGTGTACTGAATAGGATGAGCAGCATATACACAGACTTCAACTCTTCTGGCTGTAGAACAACCAGTAGCGTTATTAGTGGCGGTTACAGTGTAGAAGCAGCACATTTCCTGATCGGTAGCTACAGGAGCAGAAGCACCTTCGAAATAGGTGTTGTGACATTCCTTATGCCATCTGTAGGTGAAATCGCCTTCACAATCAGAGGTGGCAGTAGCAGTGATCCAAGCATTCTCCTCATTGAGACAGTACTTACGCAGATCAACGTCAATCTCAGTATTGCAATTGTCATCAGTAGGAACTTCAAACGTTGAATCAACTTCGCAACCGGAATGAATTTCAATAGCCGTGACAGTGTGGAATCCAGAGAGAGAATTGAATGTCCAGGTAGCAACCACATCTGTGGTGTCATTACCATGGTCGAGAACAAATCTGAACTCAGCAGGATCAAATGTCGTAGTTGTAGCACTTACTGTGATAGTACCATCATACAAACTGTCAACACATGCATGGTTAGCCGTGACTTGATGATTAATAGTAATATCGTTAGGAGCAGTGGTGATTACAATAGAGTCGAAATCATTGTAAACACAACCTGAGATAGTATCATAAACAGTGAAATAGTAAACTCCGGCACCCAGACCAGTGAACAAACTGTCGTTCTGATAGGTCACACCGCCATCAATGCTATACTTATAGACACGGTTTCTCGGGTAAAGAAGTTCAGGAATATTAGGATCGAGAGGCAGGTGTGAATAATCAAATTCAGCAGGAATGTAGGAAGTATGTAATTGAATTTCACCATTATAAGGTTCAACACAATGGGTATTCATTGTAGGAACACCAGTCAGAAGAACGGTGTCACGTCCGAGTTCGACAGTAATCGTATCAGCAATAATACAACCGGTACGGAGATCCTGAACTTGGACATAGTAGAAGGTGTCAATCAACCAGTAGAATCTGTTGATAAGGTCATCATAGTTGACATTCACGTCAGAACCAACTGCGAAGCTATCCTCAGCAGTGTGGTAAGCGTAGTAGTATGAATAATAGTAGTATTGAACTTCATCGTAAGGAGGCATAACAGTGATAGTACCATTACCCGGTTTGTTGAATGTACCCACACAATAGGTGTTAGGTGTCTGTTTGAGAATGAGATCTTGCAGATCTTGTTGTTCAATCAGAACTGAACCTGAATCAACACACATGAAGTTGTCAATAACCTTATAGTTATAAACACCTGCATTCAGGCTGTCAAATACTACAACTGCGTTAGTAGCTACAACAGTGTCTTCAGCAAGAATAACAGTATATGTCATACCAGCAGTGTAATTAGTAATGGTGAAGGTCACCTTACCGTCATAGTTATGACCAGCAACAGCAGGGTCACAAATGGTATTCTCAACAGCGACGTTCGTAACCACAGGAGGATTAGAAGCATCAATAATGTTGAACAGAGAATCAGTTTGACAACCGTTAGCGTCAATAGCTCTGATTCTATATTGACCAACAGCCAAATGAGTAGGATCAGTAATTTCTACCCAAACGTCAGCGACATCCGTTAACATTGCATATTGGTAAGTGTAAGTAGCAGGACTCGGAGTAATAGAACCATTTACGAGATTAGCGTCATTGTCGCAATACTGATTATCATGTTTAATGAAAGTGAACACAGGATTGCTTGTGTTGTTTTGCACTCTCTTTGTAACAGTCTTCGTACAACCAGTGATTGTGTCAGTACCAAAGACTGAATATTGTCCCGGATGCAAACCATTGAGCGTTGTGCTCGGACCAGCATAAACAACTGAATCGTTAGAAAGATCTGTAACAACAAAGCGTACATTAGCCTTTGTGAACGAGAGCTTGCCATTGAACGGAGCAACACAATGCGTATTTGCATTTTGATTAACCGTAAAGTCAAAACCATTAATGGAATTAATATGAACAATACGAGGAGTAGAACACTCTGTGGTATCATTCTCCTTAATTACAGTATAGTCACCAGGAGCAAGGTTATGATAAGGATAGAGGACTGGAGCGCCATTGGCATCAAACACATAGTAGGTGTAACCAGGTTCAGCATTGATATTAATCTGACCGTTTCCATTTGCGGTACAATAAGTAGAAGCAACTGAATCAATTTCGTTGTGGAATACAGGATACGTAATCACCTCACCAACATAAACGGGGAAGGTGGTCTCACAACCAAAGTCAGTAATGATTAACACCCAATAGGTGTGGTTACCAGCAAGTTCATCGAAAATGATAGAAGTAACAGGAACTGAATCGTCCCATGAAGGGATTTGAGTGATAATAGAATCAATCAGGTTAATTTGCTCCTCTTCATAGTAGAGTTTATAGCTATAACCCTTAGGCATGTTTTTCAAACGGATAAGACCGTTATAAAGCTCAACGCAACGGGTATTCGGGAATACTTCATAATCAGGAATAGGAAGTGTTTCGTGAACAGTGACAGAAACAGTGTCAGTAGCCACACAGTTCACGGAGTCGATAGCCGTCACTTTGTAAACATAGACAGAAGTGGAAGAACCGGCTTCAACAGTATCAATGTTGGAGAAAGACTGGCTGTGGGACAAGGTATCAACACCTTTAGACCAAGACCAGCTAACTTGACCAATAGCAAGAGAGTCGACGGCTGTGAAATTGAAGGTAGCCGGATCGCAATCTTCGCGAGGAGTAACAGATGCGCGGACATGGATTCTGTCAGGATAAACCAATGCTCTGAACTTGTCCGTAATCTTAAGGGTATCTTCACCGCATTGTGAAACGACATACACGGTGACATCGGTATCTTGTGTCAATTCTTCGTCAGCAGCAGGTTCTTGCCAAATTGCTTTAGGAGGCCAGATACCGCAGAAATATTGAAGGTTGCCCACCACATAATGGGTGAAGTCACCAACTGTCATTCTACATTGTTCCTCAAGAGGTCTGATATCATGGTGAATGCCACCAACGTATTCAGGTGCCGTATCTTTCACAGGAACCCAAATGGAATCCACAGCGGTACATCCGTAAAGGTCAGTTACGAAAACTTGAGCGTCATAAAGATAGGTACAGCTGTCAGGAACAATCCAAAGACCTGTTGTATCTTCAACAGAAAGAACATTCAAGCTCTGGGAAGTAGTCCATTGATAAGTAAGATTCGGAATAGTCTGGGAAGGATTGGAAGCATCGCGAGCAGCAAGCCAAACGATACCTACGTTAGGAGTATAAGAACCCTCCCATACAACGCCTACATTAGGAACGTATGTATAAGGCGGCTGGCAAACATTGTTTTCGTGAGGAACGATCACAATATTGGGAGCAGCATGGACATCCACAGTAGCATA
The DNA here is from genome assembly GCA_017525245.1 of Bacteroidales bacterium. Taxonomy (GTDB): domain Bacteria; phylum Bacteroidota; class Bacteroidia; order Bacteroidales; family WCHB1-69; genus F23-D06. The sequence goes on from JAFXTE010000061.1 coordinate 96,191, forward strand.
ATCAGAAGATTTGCTACAACCATAAAAATCGGTGACTGTCATATTGACATGATAAACTCCAGCCGCAGTGGGAACCACGTATGTGTTCACTGAATCTTTGTTGCCGAAATTGATTATTGAATCAGCCTCCAGGCTACCCCATTGGAAATGCAACGGATGAGCCACATCGAAATGGTAACCGAAATCAACCAAAGTAGAATCAAATGAGAGGAATGCGGTGTCACCGAAACAGATCACGGGATCAACCGTAACATTCGGAACGATAAGCGTATCGGGTTCAAACCAGAAAGCCAACGTATCGGCCTGATTACCGCAATCATCCTCAACAACAACCTCAACGGTCAGCTGGTTACCTACGAGATCTCTGAAAATATCCGTGCTATCGTATGCAACCACATGACCGAATCGAGAAGATTCCTCCCAATAGAATTCGGCGTGATTCATAAGATATGCAGAGTCGAATTCCACGCAGTTATCTTGCACTTTACCAAGGAATGCCATAACGAACTCTTCCTTGGTAAGGGAGTTGAACGTACAGTTCATACCACGTTTCGGTTGAAGACGTTCGTAAATAGGTCTGTTCAACGTACCCACGAAATACGGAGCAACCTGGTCGTGAGCGGTGAATGTCTGTGTGAACGTGGAAGCGTTACCACAGTTATCATAGAACGTATAGGTTCTCACCAACACATTCTCACAAGCACTTAAATCATAAGTGGTATCCTTGCAGGTGAAGTTGGCAATTTCGCCGCAATTGTCATAAATAGTTGTCAAGCCAGCGAAACCATCGAGAGTCTTGATGGTATCAGGACGATTGACACCTTCAAAGTCGCACTGATTCCGTGTTGCTTCCCAAGTAGCGGGATTAACAACAGGGGCAATAATGTCCTTAGCGATGAAGGTAGCGGTATCCTTCACGAAACAACCATTGGCATCCGTAACCGTATAATAAAGGTTATAGATACTGTCACACACAAAGTCAACAATCTTGGTATAAGGCTTATTATACGTGGTGGTCTGTTGGTTGTTCGGAGAGGCCAACACCGAATTGTAGTCTGCATCAAAATCGGAGGTTTGGTTTACTGTGTAAGGGAACTCCGTCTGTGTCGAGGTAACCGTCATGGCAAAATCCACATTATCAGGATGCGGGCAAACGGTATCCAAATAACTGAGGACAATTTCCGGAGTTTGGTGGAACGTAAGGGTCACCGTTGCATGAGCAGCTGAATAGCAATCGCTCACAGAGTTGTAAGCTTTCACCGTAAATGTAATGGTACGGTCAATATTCGTTGCCGGTCTGAGAGCAGTCAGATCAACAGGGTAAGAGTCACCTGTGTAAACTGAATCGCCGTTAAGGAACCACACGCTCGTATTAGAGCAGTTGTAGGTGTCGTTGGCACGGCTGACCGTAAGGGTCATCGTAGTGGCTTCGCTCTCGTTACAGATATCGTATGAACCACCCGTAGGAGCAGGAAGCTCTCTGATAGTCACACTGATAAGAGCGGCCGGACCAGTACATTCCACTATTTCGGCACAGGTATGATAAATGTTGACCTGACGGACATAGTAGGTATGTGTACCCACGGTAGTGGGAGCAGCGGGGACTGTTGTAGTCCAGCCCGTATTGCCGTTAAGAGACCATTCAAGTCTCACAGAAACAACACCTTTGTTGGCAGTGTCAGCCAAAGTCACCAATGAGTTCAGATCAATATCTGTGCATTTGCAGACAGCAAGATTTTGGGTTTGCACTTGCGGAGTCTCACGCACAAAGAAATGGAAGCGGTTCACGCTGTCGGTATGGAAATAGTAGCAATCTGAGGCAGGATCATCACCTCTAAATTCACCGAAGACAACATTGGTGTCAGGCATAGTAACATCAAAGTGATAAACCGGACGGCCGTAGTCAACAGAACCACCCTCGCACACTTCCATACAATCTTCGCCGAAAGTAGGATAGCCTATGGTATCTTCCACTATGACATCGCCGCAGCAGGATTGGTGACCACCAACAAAATCGGTCTCGGTATAAGTACCGTCATTGCTGGGTCTCAGTCTCCAGAATTCATTTTGCCAAGGAGTACCACCTGTACGTTCACGTAAGCGCATAACCAGTTTGTAGTTACCAGCTTGTTTCCAATCTAAGTAAACAATGTTTCTAGTTTGTTCGAAGAAGTCAAGATAGAAATAGTCATGATTCTGACTGTAAATGTTAACTTGACCAGCAGCTGGGACAATCTGTCCGAGTGCGGTCAGCACTGCCATAGGAGTACCTTGTCCAACGTGCATAGCGCCCGGGTAATTCGTCCAAGGGCTACAAGGGTTGAAATTTCCTTGAATGTGGTCATAGATATTATCACCACTATTGATGGCTTGGTCTTCGCAGTAGCCAAATCCATCTTCAACCTGGCCACCCAACCAACCAATGGACTGACATGCACCATCCTGGTTGAGTTTCGCGTAATACGTGTAAATGTAAAAATTCACGTAATCGGAAAGATTGGCATTCACCTCTTCCCATTCGCCAGTAGTCTCGTTTAAGCGCAATAGCACCCAGTCAAGTGATACTTGTGTCTTGGGATCGAGACCGCACGTATTGCAGAAATGCAATTCGTACATCTGCTGTTCTCCTGGCAAAACGTTTGATTTAAATACGCCCGAGTTGTAGTAATGACCTGTACCCAGCGTATGAACCAATGGTAATTTGCCATCGGGCGGCATATTCACAACACCATAAATGGTATCGGGTTGAAGATTCTCAATCCAAAAACCACTTGTACAGCCATTGCCATTTTGCGCCCTAACGCCGAAGCTGAAAAGCCCCAGCAGAATGCTTAGAAAGCAAATTGATAATAGTTTTTTCATACTGTTTTTGTTTAATTTGTTATTTATATTATTTATTTTACTTTATTCAAACCCTTTTTTTGCCTATATTTCAACACTATACATTACTTTACACTATACATAATTTTTAACCTGCAAAAATACATTTTTTTTTCATTGTTTATCCATTTATCTTATTTTTTTCGATTTTTTTCATTTTTGACTATATAATATTGATTGTCAGCGTATTGAAAAAAATCAACAATTTCACTTTTTTTTCAACAACTCGCATTCCCCTTATTTTACACATGAAAACAAGATTTTTGTTTCACACTTTGTTCATAATATATATAGTATCTATCCTTAGGATTATACTGCTTTTCATATTTAATGGTTACAGTTCCCCACTCCTCCTGTCGGGATACCTAAAAACAACATCGCACCGGAAAATCGGATTTCCGGCGCGACGCAATATGGAGGAAAGTTCTCCTATCGGATAATTTTGAACTCCGTTCTGCGGTTCGTTGCTCTACCCTCGTCTGTGCTGTTGTCGGCCACAGGCATTCGTTTGCCATATCCCTTATATGTCAACCGATCAGCAGGTATGCCCTTCTGAATCAGATAGTCGTACACCGCCTTCGCCCGGTTTTCGGACAAACGGTCGTTGTAATCCTCAGAACCCTGATCATCCGTGTGACCACCGATCTCAATACGTACCGAGTTATGTTGTAGATACGATACCAACCTGTCCAACTCCACAAAGGACTCGGGTTTCAGTTCGGTCTTGTCAAAATCGAAAAAGACATTCTTCAACGTGACTACCGTGCCTACATCCGTAGGTTGCAATGAGATGTCTTTCAAGAAAGGCGAGAGTTCTGTATAGGTTTTCTCAATCTGGAAATTCTCAGAATAAAAAGGATAGTCTGGATGGGAAACGTTGAGCAGTATATTCCCTCCTGTATGTACACAGGCGAGATAGCTTCCCGTCACGGCATCGGAAGATGTGGAAGTCAGCAACTGCCTGGTGTTCAAGTCTATCATCTCAATGCGAGCAGCCAAAGGTTCTCCGGAAAAAGCGTCCTTTACATGACCTTTGATATAAGTAACAGGATTGGGGCGTAATTGATCGTCCAATTCAAAACTATAGAGGTCAAGACCACCATATCCCCCATCCTTGTCGGAAGCAATGTAAGCAACAGTACCAGATGCGTTGATGAAAATATTGATTTCATCAGCGGGAGAATTAATGGGAAACCCCATATCAGTCGGTTCACTCCATGTGCCATCAGTTTGTAAAGTGCTGTAGTAAAGGTCATAGCCGCCCATTCCCACACGTCCGTTGGATGCGAAATAGAGCGTACGCCCGTCACTGTGAATGAAGGGAGCTGCATCGTCACCTGGCGTGTTGATAGTAGGACCGAGATTTTCGGGCACGGAGAACTCGCCTTCGGAAGTCATCGTCGTCTTCCAGATGTCCATTCCACCAAAACCTCCCGGACGGGAAGATGCAAAATAGACCGTCATACCATCGGCAGCCATAGAGGGTTGGCTTTCCCAAACAGATGTATTCACTGGAGCTCCAAAATTGCGGGGCCGTGACCAACGATCCCCAATACGTTTCGACCAATAGAGGTCACAGCTGCCCATTCCGAAATCGGCATCGCACATCGTGTAAAGAAGGTACTTCCCGTCCGGAGACAAGCACTGCGCCCCTTCGTTGTATCCGGTTTTCACTGGTGTGCCAAGTTCTTCACGTGGCAGCCATGCCCCAAAAGATTTACTACTGTAGTAAAGATCCTCTTCATTCAGACAAAATGCACACACTGTACCCTTATCCCGGGGACGCTTTACCGTGAAGACAATCTGCTCGTCATCAGCCGTGAGGGCAGCTAAATACTCGTCCCATTCGGAATTTACACTCGCACCCATGTTCACCAGTTCAAAACTTCTGGGATTCTTCATAGACTCGATGGCAAATTTGCAGTTAGCTATCGTTTTCTGCGCATCTGGAAGAATTTCTGAATATTGAATACCTTTTTGCATGAAAAGCTGTAGCGTCTTAAGGGCGTACTCGTACGCACCACACTTGGCACCTTCATTACCTGCAATATAGTAGAGCATCGGATCCGGTTCCCCGATCAAGTCAATTGCACGCTGATAATTCAACATCGCTGAGTCTGACATGAGGTTGAAATTAAAAACATCGCCCTTCATGATGTATATGTCCGGGTAATTGGGATCCTTCAATTGAGCTTGGTTAAGATAGTCCATCGCCTTAACAAAATCCTGCGACTGCATGGCCTTGCCGGCTTTCTCACATAACGGAACCGCCTTCGAGGTCTTTTGTGCATACGAGATTCCTGGCAAAAAACCAAGAGAAATACACAATAATATGATATATACTATTTTTATACTATTCATATTTTATTTTATCTTACCTCAAGTCTTTCTTTGCCCGTTCCCAATAAACATCCATTTCTTCGAGAGACATGTCCGTAAGTTGGCGGCTATCTTCTTTCACCATTTTTTCCAAAAGTTGGAAACGGTTCATAAATTTGCGGTTGGTTTTCTCCAAGGCATCTTCAGGATGGATATGGAGGAAACGTGCATAATTGATAAGGGAGAAAAGAACATCGCCAAATTCCTCTTCCATACGGACAGGGTCTTCCTTGTCAACTTCCGCCTTCAATTCGCCAAGTTCCTCTTTCACTTTGTTCCAAACATCTTCTTTGTTGTCCCAGTCAAAACCGACCCCGCTCACTTTATCCTGAATGCGGTAAGCTTTGGTGAGAGCGGGCATTCCGGATGGAATTCCGCCAAGAACAGAACGATTTCCCTCTGTCTGCAGCTTGATTTTCTCCCAATTCTCGTGTACTTCGTTGGCGGAATCCGCCTTCATTCCGCCATAGATATGCGGATGTCGGCGAATTAATTTGTCACACAACTGATTAAGAACGTCTTTAACGTCAAATAATTGTTGCTCGGACGCAATTTTTGAGTAAAAAACGATATGCAGCATCAAATCTCCGAGTTCCTTGCACACATCTTTGTAATCTTTCTGGAAGATGGCATCGGACAATTCAAAAGTTTCCTCTACTGTCAAGTTACGCAACGTGTCAAACGTCTGCTCACGATCCCATGGACATTTTTCGCGCAACTCGTCCATGATTTCAAGCAGATGCCGGAAACCGGCGAGTGCATCTGCGTATTTATCAGGGTTATTCATGACTATGACTATAAACTATGACTATAACCATAACTATAACCATAACTATGATTATTGACTATGACTGTTCTTAGTCCTGGTTATAGTTATAGTTATTGTTATTGTTAGTACGCACGGGCGAAAAGTACACGTTGGTGTGACGGTTTTCCTGTTAAAATGCACTTACCCTCTTCTTGCGGATTGTTGAACGGAATGCAGCGGATGGTCGCCTTGCAAAGATCCTTGATTTTTTCTTCCGTTTCAGGTGTACCGTCCCAATGGGCATACACGAAACCAGGCTTATTGTCCAGTAAATCGACAAATTCGTCCCAGGTATCGGCCTTGTATGTGTGTTCTTCGCGGAATTTCAACGCTTTATTGAACAAATTTTGCTGGATTTCATCCAAAAGTTCCTGAATATGCTCCACTAACGTATCAAAAGAGACATTAAATTTCTCCATTGTATCGCGACGAGCGACTTCAGCCTCGTTGTTCTCCATATCTTTCGGTCCGATAGCCACGCGCACAGGCACGCCCTTGAGTTCATATTCGTTAAATTTCCATCCGGAACGTTTGGTGTCGTCATTGTCAAACTTGACTGCGATGCCAAGAGCTTTCAGCTTTTGCACAAGCGTATCTGCCTTAGCAGCAATCTGTTCGCGTTGCTCGTCAGTCTTGTAAATCGGTACGATAACCACTTGAATAGGAGCAAGAACCGGTGGCAGGACAAGGCCATTGTCATCGGAGTGGGTCATGATAAGGGCACCGATGAGACGAGTGGAAACACCCCAAGAAGTAGCCCATACATATTCAAGCTCATTCTTTTGGTTAAGGAATTTAACATCAAAGGCCTTGGCGAAGTTTTGGCCGAGGAAGTGGGAAGTACCTGCCTGCAAGGCTTTGCCATCCTGCATCAAAGCTTCGATACAGTAGGTGTCAAGGGCACCGCCGAAACGTTCGTTCGGGGATTTCACACCCATAATTACAGGAATCGCCATGTGCTTCTCTGCAAAATCAGCATAAACATGGATCATTTTGTCGGTTTCTTCGAGAGCTTCCTCGCGAGTGGCATGGGCGGTGTGACCCTCCTGCCATAAGAACTCGGCAGTACGAAGGAAGAGTCGGGTACGCATCTCCCAGCGAACCACGTTCGCCCACTGGTTGCAAAGAATCGGCAGATCGCGATACGATTGAATCCAATTCTTGTACGTATCCCAGATAATGGTTTCGGAGGTGGGGCGCACTATGAGTTCCTCTTCCAGTTTCGCATCCGGGTCAACGACCACTCCCCCACCGTTGGGATCGTTTTTCAGACGATAGTGTGTAACCACGGCACACTCCTTGGCGAAACCCTCCACGTGGCTGGCCTCTCGACTGAAGAACGATTTGGGAATAAAAATCGGGAAATAGGCATTGGAATGACCCGTATCTTTAAACATTTGATCCAACTGACGTTGCATTTTCTCCCAAATGGCGTATCCGTAAGGCTTAATCACCATACATCCGCGCACGGAGGAGTTCTCTGCCAAATCCGCTTTCTTCACAATGTCATTATACCACTGCGAATAATTCTCATCTCTTGTACAAAAATTTTTTGCCATAAATTCTGATATATATTAACTTTTTAGTACTTTTGCCGTCTATTAAAAATTGAAGTGCAAAAATAAAAAAATAAGAGATAAGGAGGACACTATGAAGAAACAATTTTTAATCCTTGCGAGCGCAATAACCTGCTTATTAGCAGCTTGTTCCACCGCTAATTTCGCCTATTACGACGACATATACTCGTCATCGGGTGAAAAAAGTGCCCCAACTGTGAAATCCACCCCCGCACAAACGGCCAACAACAACGCCACTGTGGAGGCAGATTCCATCATTTATGAAACCGATGAAAACGGTAATTTGCTGCGTACGCTGACCTACTATCCCGGCAGCACCGAACCGGTGATCACCACCTATATGGAAGTCGTTGAGGAAGAGAATGCCTCCCCGACCTACTCTTCCGGCGGCGGCAGCAGCTACTCGTATGATCCCGATGACTATTACGACTACTACTACAGTTCCCGCATCCGCCGTTTCCACAACAATTACTACACTGGGTGGAGTTATTACGATCCCTATTTCACCAACATGTATTGGTATGACTACTATCCATCTAACTGGGGATTAAGTATTTACATGGGATATAATTGGTGGTGGCCGAATTACTATTACCGTCCCTACTACTATTCGCCCTATTGGTATGACTACGGTTTCCACTACGGCTGGGGCTGGTACGATCCTTATCACAATTGGGCTTACTACGATCCGTGGCATCATCACCATGGCTGTGATCCCATTGACTACTACCACAACCACCATGACCAGAACCACAGTTACTACTACGGTCACCGCAATAATATCGGGCCGTCGGTTGGCAACGGCGACGACCGTGGCGAACTTCCCAACGGCCCTCACGGCAACATGGCTGGCGGCGGTTATGGCAACGGGGAGACCAACAACCACTACTCCGTTACCTCGACACCGACATCCTTCAACCAACGCTACGACAACCTCGCAGGAGGAGCAACCGGTACAGGAAGTTCTTTCAACAATTCAGGCAACAACAGCTCAACCCCTGCAACCCCGATCACCCCAAGCACTCCGACAGTTACGGGAGCCCGCACGGAAACCAACGGTCTGAACAAGCCCACTGATGTTACTGCCCAACCCATTAATTCCACCACTTCCACACCTACCACCAACAATGTAAGCACCTCAAGGACACCTGCTTCCACTTCAGATTTCACGGTCACAAAACCGACAACCCCGAGCAGCCCAAGTACCACAAAGCCCACCACCACAACGACTGTAACTACATCAAGAACTGTCACTCCCACGACGACCACCAGACCTGCTTCCGCCACATCAAGACCGAGCGGCACCGTCACCCGTACTGTGGTAACCCCTTCCAGTGTGACCACACGTCCTGCGACCACAACCAGACCCACTACGACGACCAGACCTGCCTCATCCAGCTCAACATATTCAAATCCAAGAAATTACAACACTCCGTCTGGTTCCTCGAACAACAACTCCTCATATAGTACTCCTTCCTACAATAGACCCTCATCGCCCAGCTCTTCAAGCACTCCGTCCAACTACAACAGACCTTCAAGCAACAGTCGTCCCAGCTACTCTGCTCCGTCGAGTAACAGCCGCCCTTCCTACAGTGCGCCGTCAAGTAGCAGCAGACCCTCATACAATGCGCCGTCAAGCAGCAGATCCAGCTACAGCGGCTCATCGAGCAGCAGCCGCTCTTCTTACAGCAGTTCGTCAAGTTCGTCTCGCAGCAGCTCATCCGGTTCGTCACATAGTAGCAGCGGACATTCCGTCGGAAGAAGATGATTTTTAATTCAGAATTCATAATGCATAATGCTTAATTTAAAACAATCAGGAATGAAAAGAATAGCAACATTGATTATCGTTATAATGAGTGTATTCGGAATGGCCAATGCCCAAGGGGATTATGAAGCCTTCACCTTTTCGCAGGCAGATTATCTGGGTACCGCCCGTTTCATGGGTGCCGGCGGTGCATTTGGCGCTACAGGCGGAGATTTCTCAGCTTTAAGCACCAATCCGGCAGCAATCGGATTGTTCAAACGCTACGAAGTGAGTTTCACCCCGATGTCTCTCAATTTCGGTTACACTGACACCTACTATCATGGTGACAAAAGTGCGGCAAGAAAATTCAAATACACAGTTCCGCAAGTTGGCATTGTGACATCACACAACATCCATCGTGACAACGAATGGAAATCTTGGCAATTCGGTTTCGGGTACAACCGCATCATGGACTACAACAACACTTTCCGCGCCAATGCGCAAGTACACAGCACCATTGGCGACATGATTGTTCCCCATGCCAATGGTATTGACTATCATAACCTTACTGGAGATGCTTCGTTGGCTTGGTATGGCTATATTATTGACACAATGCCAGGAAGACATGACCAGTATTATAATTATTTCCACAATCATGACATCAACCAATCGGCATTGGTGGTGAGAAGCGGTGCCATCGATGAGATGACCATTTCCTTCGGCGGCAACTACAGCGACAAGCTGTTTATCGGTGCCACGCTCGGCATCCCATTCCTGGATTTCAAGGAGAACACCACTTATGGTGAGACCCTTGCTGACACTGACAATATTGCAGGCATCAGCCGCTACACTCTTTATTCCGTCCAAAGGAATTCTGGCGCAGGCATTAACCTCAAGTTAGGATTCATCTATCAGCCAGCCAACTTCGTGCGCATCGGAGCTGCCTTCCATACCCCCACCTACTACTGGAAAATCAAGGACAATTTCTACCGCGAAATATCCACAAAACTCACCAACGGAACAGATTTGGACTACAGCTACGAGAATTACAACTCTTTTTCGTTAACCACCCCATTGAAGTTCAATGTGAGCGCTTCTTTCATAATTAACAAACGGGCTTTCATTGCCGCCGAGTACGAGTTCCAAGACTATGGTATGGCTACATTATATAATGACAATTACGACTACGTGAACGAAAACGACGCCATCCGTTCAAAATTCGGTATCGCGCACTATATCCGAGTGGGCGGTGAAGTCAACATCACGCAAGGGTTTGCCCTGCGCGCCGGCTACCGTCTGAAGATGTCCCCGTACAAAATGACGGAATCCCCGTATAACAACACCACCCATTTCATCTCCGCCGGATTAGGTTTCAGAGGAAAAGTCATGTTTGGCGACCTCGCCTACGTTCTGCGCATGAGCAAAGATGCATACTGGCTGTACGATGCATACGGCACACCCTGCAACTATGCTTCCAAAGTCCACAGTGTGGTGGCTACCATTGGATGCAAGTTTTAGACGTGAGACGTATGATACGTATGTAGAGACGCAAAATTTTGCGTCTCTACCCAATCCGAAACCAGAAACCTGAAAATTGAAACGGTTCATCATCATCATAACTTTTACAGTCGCCCTGTGCTGCGCCAACGCCCAGGAGCGACTTTTTTCTGACACGCCCTGCGAATACATCACCACCGACATTCAGGGGAATGTATTCCTCGCACGTGGTTCCAATTTGGACATGCTTCCCGCCGATGGGGCGAAACCGCTGAACTACAGCGAGCCCACCTACGGCAACATCGCGCAAGTGGATGCTGGCATCGCCTCCAAAATCCTCGTCTTTTACCGCGAAAGCGGCACTATTATACTCTTGAACAACGAGTTATCTCCAATCGGAAATCCACTAAATCTGTTCAACAAATCGCTAATGACCGTTTCTTTGGCGGCCATGGGCAATCCCAACAAAATCGTGTTGTACGATGCAGCCAATCAGGATTTACTCATCACCGACCTCAACCTGAATTCCATCAACCGTACACACATCACTTTTCCGGGCGACTTCCATCCGACCGACATGCAGGTTATTCCGGAACACCGCATAGCCTTGCTCGACACACTTCGTGGCATCTGCCTTTTTGACTTTTTCGGCACATTCGAAAAGAAGATTCCGATTCCCGGTGTGAAAGCCATGCAGCTGATGAAAGATCAGATCATTTATCTGAAAGACAACAAGTTGTATCAATACATTATACCCACCGCATCTTCTTCAATGAGTATTGAAGAAATTGACATTCAGCTGCCGATCATCAAGCGATTTCATTTTTTCCATAACCTATTTTACTACATTGACGACCGGAACATCCCATACAAAATAGATCTTTAATTCTTCATCACATAAAAACATAGAGACGCAAAATTTTGCGTCTCTACATTCATCATACGTCTTACGTCCAAAGTCTCCCGTCCTATTCGTGTTTGTACACAGGCAGCGGCTGGTCTATTTGCTCGTTCCAGGGCAGGCCATAGCCGCCGATCTCGTTCATGAAGGGATCCGGGTCGAACTGTTCAACGTTGAAAACGCCCTTGCCCTGCCATTTTCCAGTGAGAATCATTTTGGCACAAAGCATTGCAGGTACGCCCGTGGTGTAGGAAACAGCCTGAGCGCCAACCTCTTTGAAGCACTCGGCGTGGTCGCAGTTGTTCCAGACGTAGTAAGTGCGTTCCTTACCATCTTTGATACCCTTAATCTGGCAACCGATGGAAGTTTGTCCGTGGTAGCCTTCGCCAAGAGAAGAAGGTTCGGGCAGGACAGCCTTCAGGAACTGCAACGGCACAATGTCCATGCCCTTGTAGTTGATCGGCTTGATGCTGGTCATACCGATTTCCTGCAGCACGTTCAGCACGGTGAGGTATTTCTGTCCGAAAGTCATCCAGAAGCGGGCACGTTTGATAGTCGGGTAGCTCTTCACGAGAGATTCAAGCTCCTCATGATAAAGCAGATAAGACTCACGGTCACCGATATTCGGGTATTCCACGGGACGATGAATTGACATCGGGTCGATTTCCACCCATTGGCCGTTCTCCCAGTATTTGCCGCGTTGGGTTATCTCACGGATATTGATTTCGGGATTGAAGTTAGTAGCGAAAGCCTTGCCATGGTCGCCAGCATTGCAATCCACGATGTCGAGATAGTGCATCTCGTCGAAGTAGTGTTTGGCAGCGTATGCGGTGTAGATGCTGGTCACACCGGGATCAAAGCCACAGCCGAGGAGGGCCATGATGCCGGCCTCTTTGAAACGGTCGTGGTACGCCCACTGCCAGCTATATTCGAACTTCGCCTTGTCGCGGGGCTCGTAGTTGGCGGTATCCATATAGTTGGTCTTCGTGGCCAAACAGGCATCCATAAGCGGCAGATCCTGATACGGAAGCGCCACATTGATCAGCAAATCAGGCTTATAGCTTTCGAGCAGACGGATGGTTTCCTCCACGTTGTCGGCATCAACCTGTGCGGTTTTGATGCGGTTATCGCCGATGTGCGCAGCGATAGCGTCACATTTCGCCTTCGTGCGCGAGGCCAGCATGATTTCGGTGAAAACTTCCGGTACGGAAGCGCATTTGTGAGCCACGACGGATCCGACACCGCCCGCTCCGATGATTAATACTCTTGCCATTTCTCTATAGTATTTAAGTGATATTTACAAATTCTGTTTGAATCTGCAAAGGTAAATAAATTACGAATATGTACCTTCAATCCTAATTCTAAAAAATCGTATTTTTGCTTTTTCAAAAAAAAAGAGAAAATATGAGAAGAAAAAAACTTTCTGTCATCTGTATCTTACTGATAATCTGCATTGGTCTGACTGGATGCAAGAAGAAGAACACCTCGGTGGAGGTTCCAAAGCCAAAGCTGACCGAAGAACAAGTGAACAAAGCAAAGAATATTGATATCAAGATATTACGCTATGAGCAGGACTTGTTCAACATGGACACCAAGAACATGGCAGCCGGTTTCAAAGCCATATATGGCAAATATCCGGAGAACATCGTTGCAAACGGTGCTTGGAACAACACCGCGATGCTGGAATCCATCAAAGGATTCATCAGCGATCCAGTCATCAAGGACATCTACAAAGACACAGAAGCCAAGTACGCTGACATGTCGGACTTCAAGAGCCAAATCATTCCGGCACTAACGCTTTATCTCACCCATTTCCCGAATGAGAAAGTTCCTATTTTCTGCACTTTAGTATCTGGCATTGATTTCCAGATGCCTTCCGTTTTCGGCTACGAAAACACCATTTTTGTCTGCCTTGACATGTATATGGGCAAGGATTACAAGCCATACGCACAGGCAGGAATGCCGAAATTCATCGCTGCACGCTGCGAGCAAAAATACATGGCCTCAGATTGTTTCACAAAAGCACTGGTTTACAAGCATCTGCCAGAAAAAACATTGATCACCCTTTTGGACAACATGGTGGATGCTGGCAAAAAGATGCTGTTCACGCAAACGATGTTTCCAGATGTGGCTGCTCAGGACATTCTCGGTTACTCAAAAGAGCAATACGATTGGGCCACCTCTCACGAGTCTTCGGTATGGCATTACCTCGTGGAGAAGAATCTGGTCTATGACAACACCGACAACGTCATCCGCCGCATGATGGATGAGACTCCGTTCACCCGTGACTTTGGCAACGATTCTCCCGGACGATTAGGCTACTTCATTGGTTTCCAAATCGTGCAAAGCTATATGAGAACACACCCAGAAACTACGCTGAAAGAGCTGATGGGTATGACCGACAGCCAAAAAATCTTAAAAGATTCAGGTTATAAGCCAAAATAACCTTTTGATCTTTAGATAGTTAAATATTTATTAACATTTAACATTTGATAAAAATTTTATTTACTATAAACAACCATGTCAAAATGGTTGTATCTTTGCCGTGAACTTTAAAAAACAAATATTATGTCAGGTATTAACAAAGTAATCTTAGTGGGTCATTTAGGAAAAGACCCGGAAATCAGAACATTTGAGAACGGCAGCAAGAAGGCGAGTTTCTCGTTAGCGACGACCGAGTACCGCAAGGACAAGGACGGCAACCGCATTGAGATGACCGAGTGGCACAACATTATCATGTGGCGCAACTTGGCGGAATTGGCGGAGAAGTACCTGTCCAAGGGACGGCAAATTTACGTGGAGGGGCGTTTGCGTACCCGAAATTGGGATGATGCCAACGGTGTGAAGCACTACATCACGGAAGTGGAGGCCAACACCTTCACCTTCCTGTCGCCCAAGGAGAACAGCAGTCCGACCGTGACGCAGGTTCCCAACCAAACGGTAGTGACACCGCCGCCGCAACCGCAGCCAGCTCCGCCGGAGCCGAAGGTTCCGGAAGAGAATTTCTCTGACGACTTACCTTTTTAGGTTCTTTCTTTTTGTTTCCATGGTTTTCAACACAAACGGCGGCCAAATGACCGCCGTTTGTTATTATTAGTAGAAACGCACCGTGGCACGCACCTACTGCAATTTCTCCTTCGCCAATCGCATGGCTTCTTCAACTGCAGCAGATACTCCGTCGGGGTTCTTGCCACCAGCCATGGCGAGGGTCGGGTGACCGCCGCCACCACCTTGCATCAGCTTGCCGGCCGCACGCACCAATGTCGGAGCATCCACTTTGTCCGTGAGATTTGTGCTGACGGCCACCGCCAAATTCGGTTTGCCGTCGTGTACGCTGCCCAGCACAACCACGTGGTTGTCACCCTCACGCAACTGCAGGGCGACTTGCCGCAACATGTCAGCAGAGTAATCAACGACTTTCGACATGAACAAGACGCCATTAACCTCTTCAGCATTCTCCATCAGGGATTTACCGAACTCCAAAGCCATCTGACGGTCGATGTCCTCCATCTTCTTACGCAGCATCTGGCAGTCGCCTTGCAATTTCTGCACCGACTGCAGCAGATTGGTGGCATTCGTCATGGCCTTCAGTTGAGCAATAGTATCCTGTTCTTCGTAAACGAGATTTTCAGCGGCCTCTCCGGTTACTGCCTCGATACGACGCACACCGGCGGCCACCGCACCTTCGGACACGATCTTGAACAGCCCAATGTTGCCTGTTGCGGAGGTGTGCGTTCCACCGCAAAGTTCTACCGCGTTGCCGAACTGGATCACACGGACGGTTTTGCCGTACTTCTCGCCGAACAGAGCGATGGCACCGCGCTCGCGGGCCTCCTCAATCGGCACATCGACAAACTCCTGCAACGGCAGGTTCTGGCGGATCATCGCGTTCACCATCTTCTCGGCCGCACGCATCTCCTCGTCCGTCACCTTGGCGAAGTGGGAGAAGTCGAAACGCAGCCGGTCGGAAGCCACCATGGAACCCTTCTGCTCCACGTGCGTGCCCAAAACCGCACGCAACGCATGGTCAAGCAGGTGCGTGGCAGAGTGGTTGTTAGCCGTCTTCTGCCGCTTCACCTCATCAATGTGCGCGGTGAAATCAGCCGTCACATCGGTGGGAATCTTATTGGCGTGGTGAATCACCAAATTGTTCTCTTTCGTGGTGTTGTAGATATCAACTGTCTCCGTGCCGTTGGTCAGCACACCAGTGTCGCCTACCTGTCCGCCCGACTCCGCGTAGAATGGGGTTTTGTCGAGGACAATCTGGAAGTAAGTCTTATTTTTGGCAGTTACTTGTCTGTATTTCACTATTTTACAAACGCATTCCGCCTCTTTGTAACCGACAAACACAGTGGGGTTTTCCTGAGGAAGCAATTCAACCCAGTCGCCGGCGGAGATAGACGTGGCAGCGCGGGAACGTTCCTTCTGCTGGCGCAAACCTTCTGCGAAACCGTCCATATCGACCGTCAGGTTCTTCTCAGAAGCCATCAGGCAGGTGAGATCTATCGGGAATCCGTATGTATCGAACAGTTCGAAAGCGAAATCACCGTCGATGACCGTCTTGCCTGCCATCTTCTTGACGTAGTTCTCGAACTTGAGGATGCCGGAGTCGAGGGTTTTGAGGAAAGAGGTCTCCTCCTCGCGGATGACATTCTCAATGAGCTGCTGCTGTGCCTTGATTTCCGGGAACTGGTGTCCCATCTGCGCCACAAGGTCTGCGACGAGCGCGTGCATGAAGGGTTCTTTGAAGTTGAGGAAAGTGAAGCCGTAACGGATAGCGCGTCGCAGAATTCGACGAATCACATAACCGGCTCCTGTGTTGGAAGGCAGCTGTCCGTCGGCGATGGCGAAGGTGACGGCGCGCAGGTGGTCGGCCACCACGCGCAGAGCCACATCCACATCGTGCTTCTCGCCGTACTTCACCCCAGCATTCTGCGCGATCTTTTGGATAATCGGCTGGAAAACATCCGTGTCGTAATTGGACTTTTTGTTCTGAACCGCCATGCAAAGGCGCTCAAAGCCCATGCCCGTATCAACGTGCTTGGCAGCCAACGGGTGCAACTCGCCGGAAACCACACGGTTGAACTGCATGAACACGAGGTTCCAGATTTCGATAACCAGCGGGTTGTCCTTGTTCACCAACTCGGCACCGGGAACTTTGGCGCGTTCGTCGTCGTCACGCAGGTCAATGTGGATTTCGGAGCAGGGGCCGCAGGGACCGGTGTCGCCCATCTCCCAGAAATTGTCTTTCTTATTGCCCTTGAGGATTCGGTCTTCCGGAAGATACGCCTTCCAAAAGTCGAAGGCCTCCTGGTCGAAAGCGGTACCATCTTTCTCGTCACCAGCGAAAACAGTGGCGTAGAGACGCGATTTGTCGAGTTTCATCACCTCAGTGAGGAACTCCCACGCATAGGCGATGGCTTCTTTCTTGAAGTAGTCGCCGAACGACCAGTTGCCAAGCATCTCGAACATGGTGTGGTGATAGGTGTCGCGACCGACCTCCTCCAAGTCGTTGTGTTTGCCGGAAACGCGGAGGCATTTCTGCGAGTCGGCCACGCGGGGAAACTCTCGCGGGGTGTTGCCGAGGAAAATGTCCTTGAACTGGTTCATACCGGCATTGGTGAACATCAATGTCGGGTCATTCTTAATCACCATCGGTGCGGAAGGCACAATCTGATGGCCTTTGGACTTGAAAAAGTCCAGAAAAGCGGAGCGTATTTCGTTGGATGTCATAATCTGAAAAATTAAAACGGCAAAAGTACAAAATAATTGAGAATGGAGGATGGGGAATTGAGAATTATAAGTCATAAAGAAGAAAAGACAAAGATGGAAACCTAATACCAACTATATTTGAATATTTTGTAATTTTGCATTTTTAAAAACGGAATTTTTATTGATTTTGCCAATAATTTGCACCTATTACACTCAAAAAAAATGGCACAAATGCTTAAAACATCTAAAGATTTGATAGCTATTTGATTGGAAGCACAAAATCACCAAACTTTGAGAAAAAATGTAACTTTGGCGAAAATAAGAGCAAGAAGCAATGATTATGAACTACATAAAACAAACCTACGGCGAAAACACCACCTGCGATTTCAAGGAGGCAGTGGAGCGCAAGCAGCCCAAAAGCTGGCTAAAAAGTGTCAGTGCTTTTGCCAACACTGTTGGAGGCATGCTCGTTTTTGGTGTGAACGACGATGGAGAAACTATAGGATTAGAGAATGCGAAAGCGGATGCCGAGTTCATTAGTGACCGCATTAAAGTTTTTATGGACCCCGTTCCGGAATTTGAAATGGTCACCAAGCCCGCCGGCAACGGCCGTTTCTTATTGGAATTACATGTTTCAGCTGGTGATATGACACCGTACTATTATGTGAACAGCGGCACTCACTCCGCTTTTATTCGCATAGGTGACGAAAGCGTGATTACCAACGCGCACCAATTGAGCGCCCTCGTGTTGAAAGGCCGCAACCGCACCTACGATTCTTTGGTTACGGAATATCATTTGGGAGAGTTGACTTTCGACACTTTGGCCAAGACCTACCAGAAGCAAACGGGACAACCTTTTGAGGATAAGCTGTTGCAATCGTTTTCTTTGGTGACCGATGACGGCGTGCTTACACAGGCGGGCGTGCTGTTCTCCGATCAATGTCCGTACCGCCATTCCAGTCTTTATTGCACACGCTGGAACGGATTGGAAAAAGATGACGCCCTCGATTCGCGCGAGTATCAAGGCAATTTGCTTACATTGTTGGATGCAGGTGTGCAGTTCATGACTTTGCACAACAAGAAAGGCTGGATAAAGTTGCCCAACCGCCGTTTGGACACGCCCGATTACTCTGACCGCGCCTTGTTCGAGGCCTTGGTGAATGCGCTCATCCACCGCGACTATTCCGAGCTGGGCAGCGAGGTGCACATCGACATTTACGACAACCGGTTGGTCATCTACTCGCCAGGCGGCATGTTTGACGGCAGTCTGATACAGAACCGTGATTTGAACGAGGTGCCATCCAGACGCCGCAATCCCATTTTGGCTGATGTGTTCACGCAGTTCGGCTACATGGAGAAACGTGGCAGCGGTCTGCGCAAAATCCGCAACGAAACCGCCAAACTGCCCGGATTCACCAATGAAAAACGGCCTACTTTCCGCTCGCAATACGAATCATTCTTTACCGAGATTCTGAATAACAATTACAGTGATGAGAGTCAAGGTGAGGTTCAAAATGACACTCACGGTGGCAGCATAAATGTCGCAATAGAATTATCTGAAAGACAGAAACTTATAATCACAGCCATACAAAATGTCGCACAAAATGTCGCACAAAATGTCGCACAAAATGTCGCACAAAATGTCGCACAAAAACACAAGGTAAACACTCAATACCTTGCTGAAACATTAGGTGTGAACAGAAAAACAATTCAGCGAGAATTGGTGGATTTGGTTGAAAAGCATATTGTTCAATGGGTTGGTTCTGACAAAACTGGCCATTGGGAAGTGACAAGTCCCCCGAATGTCCCTCAAGATGTCCTTCACAATGTCCCCCAAGATGGCAGTATAAATGTCGCAAAAAAAGCAAGTAAACATAGATAAAACCAAGTAAATATGCACGAATCTATTAAAACCTATATAGAAGAGCTGAACAAGTGTTATGCTACAGGGGTGGCCCGCGAGCACGCCTACCGTCCGGCATTGCAGAACCTCATGTGCGGCCTGCTGCCCAAGAGTTATACCATTGTCAACGAACCGGCACGCACCGACTGTGGCGCACCCGATTTCATCATCCTCAAAGGCGACACTCCGATGGCGTTCATCGAGGCCAAAGACCTGCAAGACACCGATCTCGACGGCAAGAAGGAACACAAGGAGCAGTTCGAGCGCTATCGTGCATCGCTCGATCACATCATTTTCACCGACTACCTAGACTTCCATCTTTACGAAAACGGCGAATATGTGGATGCCGTCCGACTGGCAGACATCCGTGGCGGGAAGATTGTGCCCATTGAGGAATCCATCGACAAGTTCTTGCAAATCGTCAAGCGGCTGGCCGATGCCGCCCCGCAGCGCATCACTTCGCCCGCAAGACTTGCGAAAGTGATGGCCTGCAAAGCCCGCTTGTTGGCCAACGTGATTGAGCAGGCGTTAGAGAACGACAAAGAGCAGACCTCGGAATTGGCCCTCCAGATGAAAGTGTTTCGCGAATACCTTATCCACGACCTGAACGAGAAAACCTTTGCCGACATCTACGCCCAAACCATTGCCTACGGTCTCTTCTCGGCACGCCTGAATGACAGCACGCCAGAAGATTTCTCGCGAAGCGAGGCCAACGAGCTGATCCCGAAAAGCAACCCGCTGTTACGCAGGATTTTCAACGACATTGCCGGCTATAATGTGGACCATCGCATCGCCTGGATTGTGGACGATCTGGTGGCCGTTTTCGGCGTAACCGACATGGACACGGTGATGAAAGACTTCGGCGAGGTCACCAAGCGCAACGACCCCATGATGCACTTCTACGAGGACTTCCTTGGCCAATACGACCCGCAAACTAAAGCTCAACGTGGTGTTTACTACACTCCGCAACCTGTGGTCGATTTCATCGTGCGCGCTGTGGACGACATTCTGAAACGCGACTTCAATCTACCCATGGGTCTTGCCGACAATTCGATGATTGACCATGAAGTTGTGAACGACCAGTATTCCGGCAAGAAGGGTGAGAGCAAAACTCTGAAAAAACGAATGCATCGAGTACAGATTCTCGACCCAGCCACGGGCACAGGCACCTTCCTTGCCACCGTCATCCGTCAAATCCATGCCAACATGGAAGGACAATGGGGCGCCTGGGGTAGCTATGTGGAGCAGCATCTGTTACCCAGATTGAACGGCTTCGAACTAATGATGGCCTCCTACACCATTGCCCACCTCAAACTCAACATGATACTTCGCGAGACTGGTTTTATTCAACAGAGTGACAAGCGTCTTCGTGTTTACCTTACCAATAGCCTTGAAGAACACAACGTCGACACAGGCACTCTCTTTTCTGCCGCTATCAGTCAAGAGAGTAACGAAGCAAGCCACATCAAACGTGACTGCCCAGTAATGGTGATGATTGGCAATCCGCCGTACAGTGTTAGCAGTTCAAACAATAGTGACTATATCTTACGTCTCCTTAATGACTACAAAAAGGATCTTAACGAACGCAATATTCAGCCTTTGTCGGACGACTATATCAAGTTCATCCGCATCGGGCAGGAATATATCAGCCGAACCAGCGAAGGTATATTGGCATTCATTTGCAACAACACCTTCCTCGATGGCATCATCCACCGCCAGATGCGCAAGGAGTTAATGCAGAAATTTGATGAGATTTATATCCTTGACCTACACGGCAACAGCCGCAAGAAAGAAACCGCTCTTGATGGCTCTAAAGATGAGAATGTGTTTGATATTATGCAAGGTGTAAGTATTAATATCTTCGTGAAAAAGCCAAATGACAAAAATGAACACAAATGCCAAGTTTTCCATTTTGACCTCCTCGAAAGCCGAGAGAAAAAATACGAATTTCTGCAAGGTCACAACCTCGAAGAAATAGGTTGGAGCAGATTGCACCCCGAAGAACCTTACCAATTCTTCGTGCCGAAGGATTTCTCCCTGCAAGAAGAATACGAAAAGGGGTTCAAACTTGATGAGTTGTTCATCAATAATGTGAGTGGAATAAAGACATCTAACGACAAGCTAAATGTCAAAGATACTAAACAAGATTTAGAAGAACTAATCAATGGTGCTCTTACCTTGTCCGAAGAAGAATTTAGGACGAAGTTCAACGCTGGAAAAGACACTCGTGACTGGTCGGTAAGACGAGCACTTGATGATGTTAGGGAAAACAAAAACACATTGAAAATAGCCCCTTATTGTTACCGCCCGTTTGACAACAAATTCATCGTCTATACAGGCCGAACGAACGGAATCGTGGCCAGGCCACGATTCCGTTCGTTGCGAGCCATGTTATCTCCTCTGAATTTCGCGTTGTGTACAATTCGAATCAATCGGGATTACAATTTTGCAATTCTTGTAACAAATCATATTACTGACAAAACATTATTGTCCTCAAAAGACGACATTAATCTTTTCCCACTATACAATTATAATCTCGGCGAAGCCGAGTCGATTTTTGAAAAAAACGAGATCTTGGTGCCAAATTTCAATGCCAAAATCGTCACAACAATCGAATCTTCGATAAAAGAAGAAGTTTCTCCTTTAGAACTCTTCGATTACATCTACGCCGTACTGCATTCGCCGAACTATCGTGCTAAATACAAAGAGTTCCTAAAAATCGACTTCCCACGCATTCCATTTCCTGAATCGACCGAGGAGTTTCACCGTTTGGCGACTATCGGAGGTCAACTGCGCAAACTGCACCTTATGGAAGACGTTCCGCCAACCAAGTACGCTCAATACAACAATCCTGGCAGCAACATGGTTGACAAACCCGAATACAAAGGCGGCAACGTGTGGATCAATAAGGAGCAGTGTTTTGAGGATGTTCCGGAAACGGCCTGGAACTTCTACATCGGCGGCTACCAGCCCGCCCAAAAATGGCTCAAAGACCGCAAAGGCCGCACCCTCACTTTTGATGACATTGCGCACTACCGCAAAATCATCACTGTCTTGCTTGAAACGGATAGGTTGATGAAGGAGATTGACGAAAAAACTGTTTGATTTACAATTTTGAACTGTTTTCTGCCCCCTCTTCTCTATACCGAAAAATTATTACCTTTGCCGTTTGATTTCGAATGATTCAGGAAAATATGGAAAAACTGAAGAAAATATTACCCGATATCCTCAAGGTAACTCTCTTTTTAGGATTAGGGATTCTATTTATTTGGTTATCAATCAAAGATTTAAGCAAAGAAGATGTCCAGATGATCTTCTCTTCGATGTCGCTGGTCAATAACCCTCGCGGATGGTTTTTCATCACGCTTTCGGCCGCGGCAATTGTAGCGGCGGACCTTGTGCGTGCCGCCAGAGCGAAACTCCTCCTCAAGTCCATTCACTACAAACCCCGCTTGTCGATGATGTTCTACTCCGTGATGGTCTGCTATCTAGCCAACCTCGCCCTGCCCCGTCTCGGAGAAGTCCTCCGCTGCACCTTCCTGCAACGCTACGAAAACGTTCCCTTCCAGAAATCCCTTGGCACGGTTATCCTCGAACGCGCCGTTGACTTGGTCTGTTGGCTCTTCTTGCTCATCGTCGCGATGCTGCTGAACAACGGCCTGCTGTCGCAACTTGTCGTGGATCAGGAAACGGGTACAACCCTCCAGGAATGGTTCGCGCAAAAAGGACTCAGCTACATTGGCAACTACTTGATCTACATTGTTATAGCCATTATCATCCTACTCGTTATTATTATCCGCGCAACACGTAACTGGTGGCAGAAGAAACCCGCGCTGGTCAAAGTCGCCGATTTCTTCAAAGGCATCTGGCATGGCTTTGTTTCCATCAAGGATATCCCTAAACCGTGGCATTTTGTGTTCTGGACCGTTGCCATGTGGGTGTTCTACTTCTTCGGTGTCTATCTTTTCTTCCACGCCCTACCCTATCTGCAGCATGTCGGTCCCGGTGCCGCGTTCACCGTGCTCGTTTTCGGCACCATTGCCTTCATTATCTCCCAAGGTGGTTTGGGCGCGTACCCGCTTATCACCGCAGGAATCGTTATGCTTTACGGCATCTCCTACACGCAGGGATTGGCCGCAGGATGGATTGGCTGGATTCTGCAAACCGCTGTGTCTTTGATACTTGGATTTTTCTCACTCGCCGTCACTTCTTTCTATAAGAAACATGATGCGGCTCAAATTCCGAAAGAGAATGAGTGATTCACATATATATATTAATATTGAACAAAAAATTGTCGGGCGAGACTTTTTCAACGAAAAGATCCTTGAGCTGCACCAACAGAAGATCGTCTTCACCAACGGTTGCTTTGATGTACTGCATTTCGGACACGTTCATTATCTTTTGGAAGCCAAGAAGTTAGGTGACATACTCGTTGTGGGATTAAACAGTGACAATTCTGTACGGCGGTTGAAAGGGCCGTCAAGACCCATCAATGGGGAAAAAGAACGCGCCTTTGTGTTAGCCGCACTCAGCTTTGTGGATTATGTCGTTCTGTTTGAAGAAGATACACCCGAAAACCTCATCAAAGCCGTACGACCGGACGTATTGGTGAAGGGTGGCGACTACACTCTTGACCAAATCGTCGGAGCCGACTATATGAGACAAAACGGAGGCATCGTCACCACTATTCCGTTTGTGGAAGGCTACTCCTCGTCCCGAATCATTGAACAATTAAAAACTAAATAATGAAAAAGTTAACCATTATCCTATTGTCTCTTTGCGCCACCGCTTTGATGGCGCAAAATCCGGATGTCACCGCATACTCGCAGAATATCGCCTTGGCAGATTCTCTTAACAGTCGGCAAAGCATATCCAGACAGCCAGCATCATACCCCTACATATCAGAAAGTTACGAAATTCCAGCATACGGCTTGTACCAGCGTTATTGGGACACTTCAAATCTGCGGAGCAAGATGCTGGAGATTCCGTTCTCCAACGACCGGCTGATGCTGATGTTGGTGCAGGATGCCAACAATCCGTTTGTGATGCCGTGCCAGTTCGACAAAATCCGCACTGGCTATGGCGAAACAAAAAACGGCAGTTTCCATCCCGGGATCGATCTGAAAACTGAACCCCAGACCTTGGTCAAGAGCTGTTTCGACGGTGTGGTTCGTATGGCTTGCGACTACGGTGACTACGGTCTTACCGTGGTGGTGCGCCATTACAATGGCCTGGAAACCGTGTATGCCCACCTCGACAAGGTGTGCGTGATGCCCAACCAAATCGTGAAAGCCGGGCAAGTAATCGGGCAAACCGGCACTACCGGCAACACCAAGGAGTGCATCCTCCATTTTGAGACCCGTTTCCTAAACGAATATTTCAATCCCGAATTAGTCATAAATTTCGAGGATGAGGATGTGCTGCAGAACAACATGGCACTGATGTCCCACGATTTCAACATTCTGCCGTTAACGGATGTGGGTAATTGGAAACCATCGGTAACGAAACCAAAGGACACTGCGTTAAACAGCCAACCTGAAAAGACATTGCCCATTAAGATGGAAGAGAGACCACAGCCCAAAACTTTGGACTTGGATCCAGACGCACAATCTCCCGAAATAACAGAACGCCGCGCCTCTTCCGAACAGTCCCGCAGTTTGGATCCGGACGCACAATCCCCTGAAATATCAGGGGAAAACGCGCCACAAGCGCAAGCGAAACCCCAACCGCAGACATCTGAACCGGTGTACCATACGGTTATTGCCGGAGAAACCCTTTACAAGATTGCAGCGAAATACCACACAACTGTTGACAAAATACTATCCCTCAACAATTTGAAGAATGCCGACAAAATTGCCGAGGGACAGAAATTGCGAGTGAAATAACAGTAGAGACGCAATATTTTGCGTCTCTACAATGGTGAAATTTGGAAAAATACGAAATTACGCTTCGGAAGGAATCGTCTCCTTCTCTTCTTTGAACGCGAAGATGAATGTCACCGCGACAAAAAGGGCATAACCCGCAAACAAAAACCACACTGTTTTCCAATCTCCCATAAGAAAATGTCGCGTTCCGGCAACTGTTTCTACAGCTTGCCATGTGCAGAAATGGTTCACTACCATTTGCGCAACCAAAGTACCGATTGTGGCACCTATTCCGTTGGTCATCAACATGAAGAGTCCCTGGGCTGAAGAACGTATAGAGACATCCGTTTCCTTATCTACAAACAAAGAACCGCTGATATTGAAGAAGTCGAATGCCACACCATAGACAATCATAGAAAGAACGAACAGCCATACTCCAGGGCCTGGGTTGCCGACCCCAAAGAGACCAAACCGCAACACCCATGCGAACATCGCAATCAGCATCACTTTCTTAATACCGAACTTTTTAAGACAAAAAGGAATCAACAGGATGCACAAGGTTTCTGAAATCTGCGAAAGAGAAACCAACATGTTGGCGTGTTGGACACCAAACGTGTTGGCATATTCCGATTCCGCTCCAAAACTCGAAATAAACGGGTTAGCGAATCCGTTAGTGATTTGCAAAGAAACACCGAGCATCATCGAAAAAATGAAGAAAACGGCCATCTTCTTTTCCTTAAACAGAGAAAATGCTTTAAGTCCCAATGCGTCAGCCATAGACTTGTGCTCGCCATTTTTCATAATGGGGCAGTCGGGCAATGTGAAAGAATAAGCAGCCAAGATTATGCCTATGCCGCCACTGACAATGAATTGTTTGGCACTTTCTTGTAAACCAAGGAGGTCAACCATCCACATGGAACAAATAAAACCAATTGTTCCAAACACCCGAATAGGAGGGAATGCTTTCACAGTGTCAAGACCTGCTTTATCCAATGCATTGTATGCCACAGCATTTGACAATGCTATAGTGGGCATATAAAACGCAACCCCAATAGAATATAAGGTAAACAATGTGCCGAATTGGACAGCACTTCCAGCGGAAAGCCCGTACGCTCCTGCAGAAATCATAGCTGCGCCTGATATAGCATGGCTGATACCCAACATCTTTTGTGCAGGAATCCAACGATCAGCTACGATACCCAGCAGGGCAGGCATAAAAATGGAAACTATTCCTTGTATAGAGTAGAATAGTCCGATGTGACTTCCCATTCCATAAGGGCCCAAATAGCGTCCCATACAGGTCAAATACGCTCCCCAGACTGCAAACTGGAGAAAATTCATAAGAACGAGTCTGACTTTTACGTTCATAATTTTATTGGTTTAAGTTTAAGTTTATGTCTAAGTCTATGTCTAAGTTTTAGTTCACTTCACTTTAAAATCAAAAAGACACTCCTCCTCAAGATAACCTTGAAGGTGGTCGTTGATATGCACGGGACCCACGCCGACTGGCGTACCCGTAAACAAAATGTCCCCCATCTTCAGCGTCATAAAGCGGGAGACATACGAAATCAGTGTGTCGATAGAGAAAAGCATGTCCTTAGTATGCCCAGCCTGCACCTTCTCGCCGTTCAGTAAAAGATAAAAATGCAAATCTTGTACATCCGCGAATCGGGTTTTGGGGACAAACTTTCCCACTACTGCCGAGCCGTCGAAAGCCTTGGCAATCTCCCACGGTTCCCCTTCGGCCATGCACTTGCGCTGGATGTCGCGGGCGGTGAAATCCACCCCGAGGCCGATTTCGTCATAGTACTTGTGAGCGAACTTCTCCGAAATGCATTTTCCCAACCGATTAATTTTCACGATAATCTCGGTTTCGTAATGCACTTCATCCGAAAAATCGGGCAGGAAAAACGGCCGGTTGCAGCGGGTGATGGCCGACTCAGGCTTCAGGAAAAACACTGGCTGCGACGGGACTGCATTGTGTAATTCCGCCGCGTGTGCCGCATAATTGCGCCCTATACAAATGAACTTCATGCCGATTAGAAGAAATTGATGTTCAAAGCAACTTCCACACATCCGAGGTTGGCACGTTGGTCAACTTTGCTTAGAGCATTCTGCGCCCTCCCCTTCCCTTTAAAGTAGTTGGTGATACCTTGTATATAATTGACTGACAAACCCGCACGCATATTCCGGGTAACCGAATATTCAAATCCAAGGCCTGCAATAAAAGACTCCCGCAGCAAAGCAGCCTCGTTAGAAGGCACTTGTTGCCGTGACCACGTCTCGTCCCCAATCAGATAGCTGTCTATATTTGATGCTTTCAAATTCAAACTGTGCAACAATCCGGCATTGCCACAAATGAAAAAATTGTTGATAGAACCCGTTTTTAATGTTATCATAGTGGGGACCGTGAGATAAATGGAGCGATATGTCCGTTGCGTGTGTGTGTTCTCGGCAATAAAAAAATTTCCTATAGGGATATTGTCCAAGAACTCCATCTTCCCGCCACGATGCTCTGCAAAAAGACCTGTAGAGAAATAAAAACTTTTCCTTTTGGTTAGATTGATATTGAGATTAACCCCATAACGAATCCCTAATGCAACCCCGTTCTTTTGGTAACCTTCGGTATGGTCATACATCCAGTCAAAAGAGGGAGCAACCGTGACACCCACATTGATACGCCCTCCATTGCACGGGTCTTTGATATAGGTGGAGGACATCCGCGGGTTTTGGTATGGGTTTTGGGTTTGAGTATGGTTTCTGTTTTTTTGCTTGTTTGCATTAACGTTCTCATTTTGCGCACTAAGAATCATCACGTTCGCGCAAACCATAACGAACAGCAGCAGCATTTTCTTTTTCATATCCTTCAGATTTAAATTTGAAACAGCAAAAATACAATTTTTCATAACGTGTAACGTACGCCGAAATTTAGCCCCCAGTCAAATTTGTGATCGGCAAAATGCCGGTTGAAAACGCAACGATAACCCGGGCGGAAATCAAATTGGAAAGCAAGGTAAGTGTCGACAAGGTATTCCAAACCGATAATGGCGTTCGCACCGCCTTTGACGTTGTGGCGGCTCCATTGTTGCCCATATTCGTTGAAATAGCTGAAAAGATTGTTCCAAGTGTAGCCGACACTCCCCCCCGCACCCACGAGTCCGTACAGGTCGCCGGAGAGCCGACCTTCGTACATAAAGTTCGGGGCGAGCTCCAGTGACCACAGGTGCGAACCATAGACATAACAATATTTCGTACCCAAATCAAGCTGGAGAGCGAAATGATTGACGGGGAAAGTCTTGTACGACACAGCCTGAGTAGTGCCAAAAGTCACACCGATGCCGTGTTTATAAGGTGCTTGTGCGTTGGTTTGGCACAAAATACTTATAAAAAAAGTGAAAAGCAAAACGACAACAACACTTTTTTTCATATTCATTTTATTCTAATGTGCAAGAAATTGTAATTCTATCACCTATTTTTAAACAAGTCGCAAAAATAAAAAAATTACTTTTGCAAAAACGCATTGTACAACACCTGACAGGCTTCTTTCCATTTTTAACTGAGTGATTCGACATTCTATTTCCAAAAAAGCTATTTTTGCTGTTTCAAAACAAAAAACAGGAAAATGTTACAAATCGGAACAAAAGCCCCTTATTTCGAGGGCATTGACGAAAACGGGAATCCCGTGAAACTGAGCGACTTCACCGGAAAGAAGCTCGTGCTCTACTTCTACCCTAAGGACAGTACGCCGGGTTGCACCGCCGAGGCCTGCGACCTGCGCGACAACTACCAGCGGTTCCTCGCCATGGGCTACGAGGTGTTGGGTGTGAGCCGCGACTCCGCCGCCTCGCACCAACGTTTCATCGCCAAGTACGAGCTGCCCTTCCATCTCATCGCCGACACCGACCTCACCATATTGAAGGCCTACGAGGCGTGGGGCGAGAAGAAGATGTACGGCAAGGTGACCGAAGGCACGCTGAGAACAACCTACGTCATTGACGAGCAAGGCGTTATCATCGACGCCATCGGCAAGGTAAACACCAAGGCGCATACGGAACAATTGTTGAAATAATCGGATTGTGTCTCGGAATGGGATTCGTAGTGACGCGCCATGGCACGTCTTTATACGTTCTGTTGTTTCAATTCCCTGCGATACAGGATAAAGGCGGCCAAAAACAACACCCAATTACAACAATTGGCGACATTGTCGAAAAGCATCCCGTATTGGGTGGTGACTGTGTTTGCCGTGCCATGTTCAAACAGGATGACTCCCAAATAGTTGGAAATGAAAAAATGAACAGCAACAACTGCTAAAATCACCGCAAGCGGAAAAACTATCGTCCGCCTTTTGGCCAGCAAATAGATGGCTACACCTGTTACCAAGGCCATCAGCAGGCAAAGAATGACCTCCATCAACACCGGCTGATGCACATAAAACCACAATATGCCTCCTAAAATGGAAATGGCATAGAGCATATATCCGATGGTTATGACAAATAATATCCCTGCGTAAAAACTTCGCGATTTTCCTGCCGAAACTTCCGCATCGGCTTCCGTATTCTCGGAATCGTAACGCCACCACAAGAAACCGATGAAGAGGAGCGAAACGGCCAAATTCGCCCACTTCCGCACATTTCGCATCGTTGACATAGTAACGTCACATTCCATCCGATTGTCCGCGACAGAATGAAGGTCAAAGAAGCGGTCGAGCAGAAAATAATCCAGCGCCGTCATCAGGAGAATAAAACCGACCAACATCGCGAGATGCCCCCATTTGACATCGAAGAACCTCGGTTTGCGAAACAACAGATAAAAGACCAGCAGGAAAAACAGGGATTTCCCGACGACTATGGCTATCGGATGCAGTACAGCTTCCAGCGCGAAGAAAAACGGGGCGAAGGATACCCAAACAGCGTCAAACATCCAATACAGGATGATTCCGAGTAAAAAGCAGCGGTAATCAAGGGCTTTTTCGATGGTGGTATTCATATTATAACTCATTTTTGTTTTTTTACGCCGTGTCCGTGATTGATGCAAAGTCCGGAAACAACCTCCAAAGACAACGACACGGCAAAGTTACAAAATTCTTTATATGTTTGACGCATAAATTCCAGATGGTTGCAGTTTGATGAAAAAAAGTATTTTTGCTCCCGATTTTGATTGAAAATCGGAAGTGGTATTTCATATTTTTGCCCAAAGACTAAAAAACATCCAACTGCGACCTTCCGTTGTTCTCGCATCAAATATCAACAAACATGTCAAAAACCATACGACAACGGCAGAAAAGCATTGAAAAGTGAATTGATTGTCACTTTTTTGAAAAATTTCAAGATTTAAATATTGCTCATATTGTGGAATTGTTGTATTTTTGCCGCGTTATTATTCTGAATGTATGGCATACAATGTTATTGACATAGCGAAGAAACTAATCAAGATGGCGGATGATGATATTGCCAACGGAGGTGACAATATCACCAACCTCAAGCTGCAGAAGCTGCTGTACTATCAGCAAGGCTATCACCTTGCAGTTTTCGACACTCCCTTGTTTAACGAGGCAGTGGAAGCGTGGATTTACGGCCCAGTCGTACCTGTGGCGTATGATTATTTTCAACAATTTGGTGCCACCAGTTTGCCTGTCAATGACGATGTTATCGTTTTGGAAGACAGGGAAGAATCTCTTTTCTATCGAGTTTTTGACGCTTTCAGGGATTTTTCGGCTATTGGTCTGATGAACAAAACACATACCGAATATCCTTGGTTGAGTGTCAAGCCCCATGACAGGGGGAGCGTTATTCCCGTGGAAACCATGAAATCCTATTTCAAGACTAAATATTGTGAAAACTAACAAGTTGACCCTAAAACCTATAGAAAAGATTGCTCGTCAGAAAGTCTCTTTCGGTTTCTCTGAGATACGTGATGTGAGTTTTATTAAAGCACGTAACGATTCAAAGTTCTTTATTGATTACATTCACCATCTAAAGTCATTTTGTAACATGACATGGGATGAAATTCGAACCACGCAACGTCATGGTTTCGGATCGGAAACAATAGGTGTTAATACTCTGACTCAAAAAGCTTTACAACATGTTCCTTTCGGATTGAGAAAGCTTATTGTGTTACGTGCTACAGGCGACAACCATGTTTTTCTTGGATATAGAGACGGTGATGTGTTCCAAGTTTTGTTTGTCGAATATAGTTTCGGTGACATATACGCTCACAGGGCTTAACATACGACGCAAAAACATTGAAAGGTTTCAGTTTGTTGAAAAAAAGTATTTTTGCCGCCTGAAATCAACAGACCTATGCGACAACCCGTCATCAACATCCTGCTTTGCGACACGTTCCCCGGACTGTTGCCAGAGAGCATCCCGAGCCACGAATATCTGTTCGAGAAGCGGTTCCATTCCGTGGACCCAAACATCATCTTCAAGGTGTTTCGTACGCTGGAAGGCGAATTGCCGGAACATCCCGCTGCGGATGAACTCTACCTCATCACAGGTTCCAACAACGCCGCCTACGACGACCTGCCGTGGATCTTATCTTTGCAGGAGTGGATTCGGAAGGCCGCGGGGCAGCAAATCCCCCTTGTCGGCATCTGCTTCGGACACCAGATTATCGCGCAGGCGTTGGGCGGACGAGTGGAACGCTTCCCCGGTGGCTGGGGCGTGGGCATCCGCGAAATGGAGGTCCTGGACGCGGACTTGCTTCCCTTTTTTCCCGACAAGAAAATGCGTCTTATCGTCAATCACCACGACCAGGTGATGGAGCTGCCGGAAGGTGCCATCCCCCTCGCCACCAGCGACTTCTGCCGTTACGAGGGCTTCCGCATCGGCCGCCACATCCTCACCTTCCAGGGCCACCCGGAGTTCACGGTGGACTACGAACGGCACCTTATCCTCAACCATGCCGAGGACGAGGACGATTCGGTGAAACGGCGGGCGTTGGAAACGTTGGAAACGATGGAACCGCAAGGAGAGATGGTGGCGAGGTTTTTGTTGACTAGTAGCTGTTAAAATCACCCAGGCCGTAAAGCCGCAGCAGAGTGAGATATCGTAGAATCTTCCAGCAACTCTTCTTGACTTGCCCTTGCCACGTTGGTCAGTTTGATTTCGGTTTCTTTTGACGTGGCCGAAGCCATCGAGCCTTCAATGATGTTTTGTTTGCCGGAACGCGCCGCCTGCACCATCTGGTCAACGGTGCGGTCGCGCTTATTTAGGAAGCGTTCGCAGAAAAGCACCGTGCCGGAATAGACGATAAGCGATTTCTTGTAAGAGAGCAACTCAGTGTAGTTGCCGTGAGACGGGATAAATCCTGTTTCTGTTGTCATAGTTTTTTTGTTTTATAAATAATTTGTGTTCAGTTAAATAGACAGATAATCTGCTATCTATTATAACATGGCAAATATATAATTTTTTGTTTATATATTCATTGCAAATTGTGAATGAAATATAAAAAAGCGCATCAAGCAATTTCTGCCAGTGCGTCCCTGTAATATCATGAGACGATGAACAAATCAATTCGGCCTTAACACCAATCTCGGCCAACGATAAGGTTTGAACTGTGTGAACAGGCGACACAGTTGTTCTTGGTTTACAGCCTCAGCCCAGCCCGTCAGCTCGTTCTGGATGCCGATACGGTTCTGTTCAATGCCGATGTTGGTCATCAGCTTCAATGTGTCGTGGCTGTACACCCAGAGTTCGCTTTCCGCAGTGCACATATCCCCGCCGCTGATCTCAAACAAGAAATTGTTCTTCAGTTGTTGCAGCACCTCCGCATCCGTGCAGACGAGCACGCGCCGTGCGGGCATTCCTTCGGGAAGTTCGCTCCAATCATCGAGAGAGAGAATCAAAAACGCTTTGGCATCGTTCATATCAACGTCTTTCAATGGGTTGATGATGGTTTCATCTGCCTGCACCACAGGGAAACACATCACGGTCGTGCGATGTGCCAACTTCGGGAACCCGCCGATGCCTATCCAAAGGATTGTTAACAAAAGAGCGATAAGGACCAGGAATTTCTTCATCAGAGTTATTCTCACAACATAATTTTTCCGCCACGAAACTACAAAATAATCCGATATGAAAACCTGGGTGCGACCGCGATGGGTCACGCCCGGTTTTGAAGAGTGAAAAAAGTGAGGATTTGGAATATTTAGCAGTAATAAATTATGAGATTTTGGAATATTTGGCAGTAATAAAATATGAGGATTTGGAAATAATGCGTATCTTTGCGGCGTTAAAATACTGAAAATATGGAAGGGTTCAGAATATTCAAACGTAAGATATACAGTAAATTACAGGAATGGAAAAGGGAAGAGAACGGAAAGACAGCCCTGTTGGTTAAAGGCGCTCGACGTGTGGGAAAGTCAACCATCGTCAAAGAATTTGCCCGCAACGAATATAAATCGTACATGTTAGTTGATTTCGCCAAGGCATCGGCAGAGGTGAAATCGCTGTTCGACGATTTGAATGACTTGGACCACATCTTTCTGCGGTTGCAGGCCATCTACAATGTGGTGCTGGAGAAGCGGCAGTCGGTGATTATTTTCGACGAGGTGCAGGAATGTCCGAAAGCTCGCCAGGCTATCAAGACGCTGGTGGGCGACCATCGCTACGACTATATTGAGACGGGCTCGTTGATATCCATCAGGAAGAAATCGCAAAACATCATCATTCCAAGCGAGGAGACGCGGATTGAGATGTTTCCGATGGATTACGAGGAGTTTCGTTGGGCTTTGGGCGACGAGGCTACAGTGCCGCTGCTGAGGCAGTTCTACGAGAATCGGCTACCATTGGAGCAGGCGCTGCGCAAATCGATGCGCGATTTCAGGCTGTATATGCTGGTGGGCGGTATGCCGCAGGCGGTGAACGAGTATCTGGACACGAACAATTTGAGTCGGGTGGACAAAGTGAAACGCGGGATTATAGACCTGTATATCGAGGATTTTGGAAAGATTGATCCATCGGGACGTGCGGCAAGATTGTTCCAAGCCATCCCGTCGGAGTTGAGCAAGAATGCCTCGCGTTATCAGGTGGGAAGTGTGTTGAGTGACAGCGAACGAAAGAATCTGGACGAGGTGCTGGAGAAGATGCGTGAGAGCATGACGGTGAACTTTGCCTATCACTCGGATGACCCGAATGTGGGTTTGGCCTTGAATTGTGATGTGGACCAGTACAAGATGTTTGTAGGTGATACGGGGCTGTTTGTGACATTGGCGTTTTGGGACAAAGATGTGACCGAGAACTTGATTTACGAGAAGCTGCTGAGCGACAAGCTGAGTGCCAATTTGGGTTATGTATATGAGAATATTGTGGCGCAGATGTTGACGGCAGCGGGGAACAAACTGTTCTATTACACGTGGCCTACAGAGAGTGGCAAGCATAATTACGAGGTTGACTTCCTGTTGTCGAGAGGAGCCAAGCTTTGGCCGCTGGAGGTGAAGTCGTCGGGCTACAAGACGCATGCCTCGCTGGATGCCTTCTGCGAGAAATTCTCGGCCCGCGTGGGCGATCGGTTCCTTGTATACACGAAGGATCTGTGCAAGGACGGGGCCGTGACACTGCTACCGGTGATGATGACGATGTTTATCTGACCGAAAAATTAGCCGTTGATATCGGTGCTGTTGACATTTGGAATAAAGCCAACTGCCACATCAATAAAGAAAATAATACAAATTGCTTATAGCTTATAATTTAAGGTCAGATTCCGATGAAGGCTCTGGCCTTTTTCTGTGTCACATGAATGTCTGAGAAAGGGCTCAAATGGCGGGGGGACAGGTCTGTGACATCTATAGTTTTTGGGGAATAAGTGCACTTCAGACTTGGACATGGCTTCCTGAAGATCAGGGTGTAGATGTAATGTAGATTGAAAATATTGGGAATTTTTGATTGAAAATCTTGGGAGTTTGAAATAAAAAAGTGTATCTTTGCCGACGAAATATTTATTGTTATGTATTATCAAAGGCTTATAGAAGAGGAAATTGCACTCAAATTAAAGTCATCAGGGGCTGTAGTTGTGGCAGGTCCGAAGTTCTGCGGCAAAACTACCACATGCATGCTATACCAGAAAAGTTTTGTGAAACTGAACACAAAACAGGCCATCGCTATGGCACGGATGAATCCTAAAGCGGTACTGATAGGTGAGAACCCAAGGCTGATTGACGAGTGGCAGAAGGCTCCCGACATCTGGAATCAGGTAAAAGACGACTTGGACTTCAACTACCAATTCGGCAAATATATCCTAACAGGCAGTTCGACCCCTGCCGACAAAACAGAGATACACCATAGTGGTGCGGGAAGAATTGCCCCGTTACGAATGCGTCCGCTGACTCTGTGGGAGTCGAAAGAGTCGAAAGGAACTGTGTCGCTTAAGGACTTGTTTGACGGAGGGGGAAATTTCCCGTGGGACATGAATGCCGACTTCACGCTCGAAGATGTGGCTTTCTTGCTCTGCAGGGGAGGATGGCCCATAGCGGTTTTGTCACCCAAGGAGATTGCGCTGGAAATCACGAAAAACTATTATAACGGATTATTCGTGTTTGAGAATAGCGAGAACGAGCGGTTCCGCAACAAGAAACCCGAGGTGATGAGGATGATTCTTAGGAGCTATGCCCGCAATATTTCGAGCGAGGCGGCGGTATCGACCATCATATCGGATATACGCCAGAGCAATGAGCGCACGATGGACACGAAGACCTACGATGATTACATGGAGGCGCTGAAAGACATTTATATCATTGAGGATATGGAAGCTTGGAATCCTAACATAAGATCGAAGACTTCGATAAGGAGCACTCCAACGCGGCATTTTGTGGACACTTCGATTGCTTGCCGCTGTTTGGGCGTAAATCCTAATGATTTGATGAATGACCTGGAGAGCTTTGGGCTGTTTTTCGAGGATTTCGCGGCGAGAGACCTCAGGGTGTATGCGGAATGTCTTGGCGGTGTTGTGAAGCACTATAGGGACAATGCCGGATTGGAATGCGATGCTGTAGTACATCTGGAGGATGGACGTTGGGGTGGTATTGAGATTAAGCTTGGCGGTGACGACTTGATTGACGACGGGGCAAAATCGTTGAAGACGCTTCGTGACAAGATTGTGGAGAAAAGCGATGAGAAGGCACCATCGTTCTTGTTGGTGCTGACTGCTGTTGGTGGTGCGTACAGGCGTGAAGACGGGGTGTATGTGGTTCCGATCAATTTGTTGAAGCCATAAGGGACTAACCGAAAGTGGAGGGCGGATGACAGAGGGAAGACGTATGGTGAATAGTTATCTCAAGGAGGACAAATATTTTAGGGAGAATAAGTGACAGAAGAAGAAAATTTTTATTTTTGCCAATTGTATGACCCAAAATAAGGGGAAGCAGGAGAAACCATTATGGTTATAGACAATAAGACACTTGACAATTTGACCGCTCAGGCCAAGGAATCGCCCCGGTTGCGGATGAATCTGAACTTTCATCAGAGTTTAGATGAGAAGTGCCACCGTTTTCTGAATGCCGTGGAACCGGGTGCCAACATCCCCGTTCATCGCCATCCGGAGAAAGAGGAGTCATTTGTTGTGTTGCGTGGCAGGATACGTGTCATCACCTACAACGACGACGGCACCATCATCGAAAACATTGTCCTCAACCCATCGGAAGGCCGCTATGGCGTGAACGTGGGAAAGAATGTCTGGCACACCGTGGAATCCCTGGAGCCGGGTTCCGTCATCTTCGAGTGCAAAGAAGGGCCATACGTGCCGCATGAGGAGGAAGGGATTTTGATAGTTGACAATTGATAATTGATAATTATGAAGGATTTTCATAAGCAATGGCATTTTTTCCGATTCTGAAATGTCTTTCCCGTTTAAAATGAAAGCTACATTGCGTATGGAAAATGACGGCTATGCTGTTGATGATATTGAAGCATTAAGGATTGATACTTCAGAGTTTTATGAATGATTTTTTTAGTATTTAAGTTTCTACTGAGTTTATGATACCTGATATAAATA
>JAFXTE010000062.1 GCA_017525245.1 Bacteroidales bacterium
GAACATAATAAGAGCAAAACTGGTGAGTCGTATGTTCGCAGTGATCAAAAGAGACGAGAAATACGTTCGCTCCTACGTGCGGCAATCGCCTTTTGAAAAAAAATTTTCAAAACCCTTGTTTATATCATAAGAATAGAAAATAGACGAAAAGAAATGCGCTTTGCCGCTGTGCAAATTCCGGCTAAAATCGGGTGAAGCTCGCTAAACGGCGAAAAACTTGATGAGCTTCATTTCATTGCGCTCATCTTCGGGCAGTTCGCCGTTCTTCACGCTCGCTCCGCCCGATTTCTTCACGCCTCCATTTGCAAGGCGGCGGTGAGCCTGAACCCGCAAGGCTTGTCATTGTGCTATCCTTGTGTGTCGAAGACACACCATCTCAGTAACCCCTGACAAACGAAACGCAGTGGAGTGCAGTCTGGGGTACGGCGACCAGCCGCGATATAAAGCGTGTCGGAGACACGCGACTATTGACCGCGGATTACGCAAATTTGTACAGGTTGATTGCGACGGCCGGTGGGGACGAATAATTATTCGCCCCTACAATAATTATTCGCTCCTACGATTTGGAAAACGAATGTATGCCGCGGCCGTAGAGACGGTGCATGCCGCGTCTCTACAATTGGTATGTAATCCACCGCGATAATGACATTTCGTCCCTCACGGTTCCAGCCATGTCACGGGAACATCCATCTTGGAAAACGCGAACAATTTCTTGCCCAAATCTTTCAAAGAAGCGCCGATGTGATAGACTGTTTCATCGATAATCAGGAAGCGGTCGTGGAAACGGGAACTTTCCACCACCTCTATCGGCGCGTACTGGCGGTTGAATTTCTCAATGTCCAACTGAAGAGCCTCCGACACTTTCCGTGTGACGATGCGAGCCAAAA
The DNA here is from genome assembly GCA_017525245.1 of Bacteroidales bacterium. Classification (GTDB taxonomy): domain Bacteria; phylum Bacteroidota; class Bacteroidia; order Bacteroidales; family WCHB1-69; genus F23-D06. Next base: position 888 of record JAFXTE010000062.1, read on the forward strand.
CGCCTGCAGATCTTTTCGACACCACAACGAGCACAGAACTATCCACATAATTGTCAATCAGCACGATGGATTTTCTGGCAGTCTGTATCAGGTCTGATGCAAAGGCGTAAGCATCAAAGATTTGTCCGTCGAAGAAGACACCTTGCACGGGTGGCAGTGCGGTACGGACGAAAAAGGCAATCTGCTTGTCATGTTCCGCCACTTTGTTTTCTAGCTGTTCTATGCGCTGGTTGACAGCATAACCTTGAAGGATGTATTTCTTCAGCACAGAGTTGGCCCATCGGCGAAATCGAGTCCCTATTTGAGATTTTACACGATAGCCGACAGAGATAATCACATCCAAATTGTACAGGCCAATAGGGCGGTCGGAATTTGCAAAGTGCAAATAATGCACATTGCTTTCTTCGTCAAGTTCGCCTTCTTGAAAAATGTTGTTGATATGGCGTGTTATAACTGTTCTGTCTTTTTGAAATAATTTAGCCATCTGTGCTTGCGTAAGCCATACCGTTTCATCCTCAACTCGTACCTCTAACGAGATAGTATCATCGGGCTGGTATAGGATGATTTCATTCTTTTGCATGATGAGTATTAATTAGTTTAAAATAGTGCTGCAAAAGTACGACTAATTTTCACACAAAACTACTCTGCAACTTTTTGGCATAGAGAGGGTTGCAGATTTTGAAAATTTTGTACGAAAAATGGCAGATTTCGTCTTAAAAAATGCAAAAAAGCGACGTTTTGCGTTGTTGAAAACCTGTTGGTAAATTGTTGATAAAAAAATCCGCCGGCCACAGGCTGGCGGAATCTCGCCCCGCACACCTGACGGCGTGCGATGATGACACTGGGTGCATTCCGGTTCTACCGATACCCGCAGGCCTACGGCCTGCGATGGCAGACAGACATGGTGCGGACCGCATGGAATGGTTCGGCGAAAAACGAATGGTTCGACAAATAATAACGCCGTGAATGCAACAGATTGCAACGACGGACAAGGCAGTCCGCCAGGACTGCCGGTACCGGTAGCACGTAACGACATCGTGTATCACCAGCGCAGGCCGCCAGGCCTGCGGGCATGGGAATGACCGCAATATGAAAATTAAATGTCATCCAACATATATCGGACATCATAATCTATTCCAAATTTTTCCAAAATATCTAAATATTCCTCACGAAAGGATTTTCTGGCATGATGTTGTTCCTGATTTTGGATATAATTGATGACATTGGAGATTTGGCTTTTCGAATACGAGAAAGCTCCATACCCATTCTGCCACTGAAAACGCCCTAATGTCAGTTTCTCCCTGTTGATCCATTCAGATGTTTCACGTTTCACCCTCAGCATTAGGGATGACAATGATTGTGAAGGATGAAGTCCAAAGAACAAATGAACGTGGTTTGAAGTCCCACCGATTGCCAATACTTTATGTCCTTGATCTTTGATGATGCACCCCATATATTGATATAATCTATCACGCCATTCTTTTGATAATAAGGCTGTTCTGTTCTTCACGGCGAAAACTGCGTGAATGTGGATTTGTGTGTACGTGCTTCCCATAATTGAAAATATTTACATAAATAACGGTTAATTTTTGTAAATATTTTACAATAATTATAAATTCACCCCCGCACACCTGCGGCGTGCGATGATGACGTTGGGTGCATCCCGGTTCTACCGGTTCCTGCACCCCTGGCGGGGTGCGCGCTTGACGATTGCGAAGGGATTGTTACCTGCCGTAAATATTGCTTCGCTTCCAGTCGGTCCAATTCTCGTCGTCTAAATGCTGGTCATAGATGTTCCAAACATGATGGAATCGATTTCAGCGTAAGTACACCAGGCATAATCGCCGTCGAAGGTGGTATGGGCCCTCACGAAGTCGATATCCTGCTGGGTGGGGTGAGGTTTCGCTTTCAGACGTTCTACCTTTGTGCTGGTGCAGCCGACGACCAACAATGCCATGAAAACAACTGGCAGGAGTGTTGGATGTAGTTTGTGAAAAAGATTCATTTTTGTTTCATCCTCCCCCATTTTCATAGTTATTTTTGAGAATTATCAAGCAACTTGTCTAATTGTGATTGCAACTCTTCGCGATTGGGCAGATAAAGCTGATAGCGTGCCGCAAAGAGTTGATTATCTATTCCTTGAAGGGCATACTCCATCAACAGTTCGTCTTTCCTTGCTCCTAACACAATGCCGACAGGCGGATTGTCGTCGGGTTGGCATATCTCATTCTTGAAATAATTCAGATAAAGATTCATCTGTCCTATGTCGCTATGCTTTATCTCAGCACGTTTCAAATCGATTAAGACATAACATTTCAGAATGGCGTGATAGAAAACCAAATCCACCTTGAATCTTCGCGAACCAATGGGTATAACGTATTGTCGACCAATGAAGGCAAACCCCCGTCCAAGTTCAAGCAAAAACTTCTCCATATTGGTTTTCAAAGCCTTTTCCAAGTCGGTCTCTTTGTATTGTTTCTGTTGGGGGAGCCCGGTAAATTCAAGCACGTATGGGTCGCGTATGATGTCCGAAGCGGTCATGACCCGATGTCCTTCTTTCGCAAGTGCCAACACACCCTCCTTGTCTGTACTTAATGCAAGACGCTGAAACAGAGATGAATTGATTTGACGTTTTAACTCCCTTACCCTCCATCCTTCTTTGATACATTCCTTCATATAGAACTGCATTTCCAGTGGATCATCGCACTTCAACAATTCCAAATAATGGCTCCATGTCAATTGTCCAGACAGTGTTTGGATTTTTGGGAATCGCACATAAAATAGTCTCATGTTGAATAGATTAGACCGAGAGTAACCCTTCCCTTTGAGTCTGGTTAAATCTTTTGACAGGTTCGTCAATAGTTGTTTCCCATATTCTGCTTTAACATTGCCCTGTTGCTCAAATTCAACAATGTATCTGCCTGTTTGCCAATTAGCCTCAAGCAATTGCGTATTTACAGCAAGTACAGCATTCCCTCTTGCTTTCTCCCACACGTCAGAAATAAGTGAGACAAGTTTCACATATTCTGAATCGGTGGTTTGCAGGCTATCTTTTGATGTTACTGTCAAATCTTTCTTCATTGTATTTCTTTTTACCTAGATATTTACACTGCCCAAAACAAATGTTGTGGGTGCAAAAGTAAGAAATTTTATCGGTTCGGGGATGTGTACACTACAATATTTGCTGTAAATCTGGCTGCGCTTCCAATTTGTCCAATACCTGCTGAATGTCGTTCTATTACTACCTTTGTGCTGGTGCAGCCGATGAGCAACAATGCCATGAAAACAATTGGCAGGAGTGTTGGATGTAGTTTGTGAAAAAGATTCATTGGTGGGTTAATTTGTAGCCTCCTATATCGGATTTTAAGAATTCCGTTTGTTGTCAGCTTCCCTGATTATCACTGCCGTTTCCATAATTCCTGTTTAATCTGCTATTTTTCAAAGTCAGATGAATTTTAGGAAAATTACCATCATCAATGTTACGACCAAAATTGCCATGAGAATCTTTTGATTCTTCTGAATCTTTCGTATTTCCTTCTTCTGATCCTCAATAAGAGATTCCAAATTTTGTTTAATACTTATTATTTCCGTCGTGATAACAGTTTGCACATTTTTGATTTCATTGACAATATTTGTGGACTTGTCCTCTATTCGCTTTGTAAAGCTTTCAGAAAGAGTTTTTAGCTTTTCAACATTTTGTTTGAAGTCTAATATAGTGGAATTCATATCCTTAATTGCCAAAGAGGTACTCTCAGTAATCTTATCTGCAAGCGAGGATACATTATTTGAGACTTCTGCGAGCGCTTCTGACAGTTCTTTGTTGCTGCCAGTAACTTCTTCAACTTGAATTCGAGCAGAATCAAGATTCTTCAAATTCTCTTCCAGTTGGGCTATGGTCTGATTTAAATCTCTTATTTCCATTACGATAGGTATTTTTTTGTGATATTATCTATTTCGTTTGCATGAATATATAATGCTGCTTGTTCTGCAAATGACTTGAGGGCCTCTTTATCAGTATAGGGAGAAACAATCTCGTTAAACTTGTCAAAAACTTGTTTCCAGAAAAAAAGTTTATTGTCAGAGGTTTCATAAAAAATGGTCATCCCCTCAATATAGCTTTTTACCATTTCTTCTCTCAATCTCTCATTGTCCTTAACGTCAAGAAATAGCAAACAGAAAGCGTTAAGCAAAGACAATGTTGGATTTTCATCCGTTAAGGACCTGCGAATCAATCGGACTGCACCGTGCAGGTGTTTAATATTATCAATCTGGGCAGTACCTGGTTCTGATTCTTTTTCTATGAAATCACGATCTACAACCTTCAAATATTTAAAAAGCAATTCTGTAGAGAATATCTTCCCTCCCTCGGTATCATCAGTGAGTGAATATGGATTGTTCGTTATTGTTTGGTATCCTTTTCTAGCATATTTTGAATTGAAGTAGAAATACAATTCATCCTTAAGTTCCTCGTTTATTTCTTTCCAATCTTTTTGATTGCTTATGCCGCGCAAACAAAAGGCGTGCATATCATCAATGGCACGTTTGCGTTTTACGGCAATCTTGTCGTAGATAAAATGTGTCAGATAGCCAAGACACTTGTGTATTTCATTTTCACCCTTATAATCTGGCACTTCTTTCATTAGCTCCTTGGCTCTTTCCTCCGAATAGTATCGTCTCAAATATTTTTCAAGGGCATCATAATACTTGCCATCGGCCTTTTTGACAGACACAATTCTAAAAACATCTTTTCCATAATCTTGAGTGAAATCGTCAATAAGTTCAATGCAACACATACGATAAATGGCTTTTGCAATATCAGCATATTCTTTCTTTGAATATAAAATAAGAGAAGTTACCTTGTCACCATCTTTGCGCGACTCAAGTGTTGAAAAAAAACCTTGAACACTATTCCCCACCTTATCATCGTCACAGAAAACGTCCATCAGACGCTCATTTAACAAATCCTTCCATTGTTTTTCTTCTATCATTTCGCCTTTAAAATTTGAGTTGTGGAAATAAATGACTGTTTCGTAGTCCGCATTCAAAAACTCATAATTTTCAACTGTTAAGAAGTCGTATTTCTTTTTCAACACTTCAAGATGTTCATAATGTTCCCACCTGTCTTGTGTGGGCACTTTGGACATAGGGCAATTGCCATAAAATTCACAGGCTTGAAGACAATTATCGTCTTGGGGATTATAATTTGGCTGTTGTATCTTTGCATTATATACTGAGCAAATACCTGCATTTGCAGATTGACATGAGTAGGCGCAACAATTTTGTTCAAATCGTTTACACCCATCTCCGCATTGTTTGCATTTCAGTTTGACCAAATCTGTGGTTTCGTCACACACTTCAAATTCCGAAATTGGAATGTTCAAGTTTTCAGACAAACCTTGGAGGTCATTGCCGTCAAACCATTTGTCTTTGACATTATTTTTATAATGTGCCGATTCTGGTTTTACTCTTGCAATCTTGTACTTTGAAAACATAATGGTTGACAAAGCCATTTTCCTGTCACGTCCTGCTCTACCAGCCTCTTGCACGAAACTTTCCAAAGAACTGGAATAGTTCATGTTGATGGTATATCTTACATTAGGTTTGTCGATACCCATACCGAATGCCTTCGTAGCAATCATCAAAGGGATTTTATTATCTCGGAATCTTTCAAGATTTGCAAACGATATCTTATCCTCATCAATATGCGGAATGCCAAGGGTTGCGTCATCACTACCCACAAAAGTTCCTACCTTGGTTTCTGGATGATAATTTGATAAATTCTTGGCATTTATATAAACAGCCAATCCTGTTCCTGTAATAACACAACTCGACAAAAAATTATTTACATTAATTGCTTGGGGAAAAACATTGAATAGTTTCCCTCGATGAGGGCAGAACACTATTCCTCCGTAATCGTATGAATCAGCAGGATACAACATTTCTGATGGAATATCAACAAACAAAGATGCAGACTTGATTTTATCATCCTGCCGAGGACTCCCATCGCTATAACCTTTCTGTATGGTTTCAATTGACTCGCTGGATAGCAACTGATTCAAATAATTAGGGATCTTAGAAATCAGACCATCCAATGCATCTTTTTTAGAATCATATATCGCCCATTTATCAGGTCGTAGGAATCCATTTTTATCCTTAAACGCCACATTAACAGGTTCTATTTTATATTGCAACTCAAACCTATTTGTATTTCCATCCCTGATAATTGTATCAGAATCCAACAGAAAAGCACCATTACCCGACAATTCGCGCTCCACATCGGCAAGCACATCGAATGATGCCGTCGCTGTCAGCCCGAACAAGGGAATATGTCCGCTTTCACCTTCAATTTGCTTTGGAAGAACATACTGATATAAGTTTCGCCCCAAATGCAAATAAGAAAAGCGGAAATCGTGTCCCCATTCAGACACACAATGCACTTCATCAATAACTCCATAAGAGAAATAAACACCTGTTTCGTGCATGTTTTTCAATCGTTCACGGAAATCAAGAATGGACAATCTTTCAGGAGAAAGAAAAACAAATTGCAGTTCGGACATCTCCATTTGTTTTGCTCTACGTTCCCTTTCCTCTGTTCTGTATCGTTCAACCTCTCTCTTTCCAGTAATTCTATCTGGAACTTCAATGGCTGAATTAATATACGTGCAACTATCAATTCCTGCACTAATCAGCCCATCATATTGGTCTTTCATAAGAGAACGTAATGGGTCAACGACCAATGTTACTCCTGGCTGAAGCATGGCGGCAATTTGATATGTCAGGGATTTACCGCCACCTGTTGGTAACAATCCGATGACTGATTTGTTTTGCAATGCACGGCTGAGAATTGGCGTTTGTCCTGGACGAAAATCTTGTTTTCTGAAAAGCAATTGAAGGAAATACTGCAGGTGCTCTACATTCTCCTTGATGTCATCATATCTGCCCTGCGTGTTCGAACGGACTATAGGCAAATACTGAATTCTGTCTGAGGTATATATATGTCTTTCGTTTCTATGATAGTGAGCAGAACGAATATTGAAATAGCACTGGTTTTTACACCTGTATTGAGTGAAATCTATTTTCTCTAGTCCCGCACGGCGTAAAACAGCACAATCAATAACTATGTCAAATTCCATAGTTGACTTATATCCAATAGATTGTGTCGTTTTACTTAAATGCAAATCGGATTGGGCAAATTCTTCACTACTGACAATGGTTAAATCGACCTCTGGGAATGTTAGATTTGAATAATCTACACTTAATTGGGTAAGATGAGTGAACATCTGTTTCAAATCCTCAAAAGCTAATGCTGCACACGGGACATCATGTTCGATAGCAAGCACTTCCCATTTTTTTGCGTTAATGTCCAGTTTCCCAATCATCAACGCTTCCAAAATGGTTTTTTCCAACCTTGCCACAGCAATAGGCGACAACACTAATTGCAATGTGTTCACCCAATTAGAATCAAATTCTCTTTCAAAGACTGTTTGTGTCAATCCAACATATTCGCTGCCTAGAGTTTTTAGGTTTTTCCTAATTTCATTTTCATTAAGACGAATGCCATACCATCTTGCGACATCTAAGGCTTCTTTGCGTTGTTGGTCTGAAAGAACTTGCACCGGACGTGAATGGTATTTAATGCCATCTATTTCTATCACACAGCCATTTCTATCTTTTGTCGAATATGGGTATTCAAAAGCGAAATCAACCCGTTGTGAACGATGCCAAACTTCATTGGTAATGGTGGACAGGTCTCTTTGGGGTTGCATCAATTGTGTGATGACAGGTGAGCATGTTCTAGTAATAAATGCTTTCTCCAAGTCACTATCTAATACTTTGCAATTGTAATTATCGGCAGAAATCTTCCAACGGGAATCAACCAGATGCATTGCCATAAACAAATCATCGGACTTTATGTCATTAATCTGATAGTTGATTGAACCCAACTCATCTTCAATTCTTTTGTTACCAAAACTCTTAAATACATCTTCAATAAAAGGGCTGGCCTTTGTCGGCAATCCCCTTGTAACAACATTGTTAAGTACGGCAAAAATCGGATTGACGTCATCATAAATACTTGCACCTATATCGAAAGGAGTTTGTACTTCAAATTCTGAAAGATTCCTATATAGGCCTTGCAGTTTGTCAGCATAATCTCCGTTGTTTAATACTTTTCGCACAGCATCCAACTGAAATGCAGCATGAAATTGTTTAGGCAAATAGTAGTCAACAAATATCAATTCACAACTATTGCCGTCAACCAAGAACACCCTATTTTTTGCAGTATAGCTATAAGAATTGATCAGGTTGCCCTGAGAATCGTATTCTTGCTTATTATGTACGTTTTCAAATATTTTAGTTGCCTCGCTGAAATAGTCATAGAAAATGTCAATCCTATTATTCCCTGCATTCAATGGCCCTAAACAAATGAAATAGTGCTTCCCCAACAAACTTTTCTTAATCTTGTTTGCAAGTAGTTGCAGGTCAATTGTTGGGATGTCAAGTATATTTGAAAACAAGTGAATGGTAACAGGTTGCGTTGATTCTATTTCTTCTGTATCGACTTCGTCAAGGTATTTATTTATTGGAATGACTTTGTCGTCATTAATATATGCACCAACATGTATGCAAGCTCTTTCCAAAGCACTTGGCGATGGCTCAATTAGTGTGACTCGTTTTACGGAATCTAAAGAAATGCTATGTTGGTTGAAATAGTCAAACATGCATATTGTAGCCAATGCTTGTCCACATCCCCAATCCACAATCTGTATGTCAGTATTTTGGAATTCGGAAATGTCGATATGTGGGAGGACTTCGTTAATTTTTGCTTGGTGCATCTTGCCAAAAGAGAAAAGATAACACTTCAATTGAGCATCTGTTTCCAGCAAATTCACTCCGCGATCGAGAGAATCGTATAGCTCTTTTCTTTCTGACTCTGACAAAGACATTATATATCCTTTGGCAATGTCTTTAAAACTATCAAAAGATCTCGCTTGCGCCAATGATATTTCTTCTTTGTATTTCATGCTTACCTCCCCATTATCGTCTCTCCTAATTTATTGTTTTTGTGTTCGTTCCAATTGCGCACAGCAATCTCCTTGCTTGCATTCGCATAACAGTACTCACACAGGTGCGGACAGGTGTTGTACTCCCCGATGTCCTTGCTCACCATGCAGCCACAAAACTGCCGCTGGCCTTTGTCGCGGTTGTCCTTGCGTTTTATGGCGTATAGTGTTTCGCCAAGCATTATGGCATTTTCGGGAATTGGCTCCGTGCCAAAAAGGGAGTTCTCCACTTCGTGAATCTCCACGCCGAGAAACTTCATCAAATCCTTGTCGCTGTGTGCAAAACGTATCATCAGTTCGTCGTCAACACAATGGTTGTGCTGGATACCGTATCGTTCAATATCAATCTGTTCACCGCAGGTGGCTAACTGCAAATGCCACTTTCTGTTCAGCTCCGACAACCGCCTTGCGAATTCTTCCATTTGTGGAACAGTCCACTCCGAATAATTCACCTGACTTTTCTCCAAATTGGATTTCACTTTCTTATATGCCGCAATGTCAGCGTAACTGAATACCAGTTTTTCGGAATAGCTCGCAAGTTGGTCTCCTATGTATTCAATCTTCCCCAACAAATCGTCTATGCTGATCCCATCTGTCAGAATCAGCGGATCAAAACGCCAAATAACACGACCTTTGCCTAACTTGCTCACGAGCTGTTTGAAAGTATCAATTCTTTGCTCCAAGGGAGGAACATTCTTTTCAAGCCCCTCGGTCACATAATCGTTCAACGTATATTGGATATAACAATGGATGCCAAGATCTTTTAGTTCGTTAAGATGGGGTAGTAGCGGTTCTGGATTTTTTGACCAAAAAACAATAAAACGGGTATTTTGGTAAGATACATAGCTCTTCACTCCATTAAACGGATTGGTCCAAGCCGAATATCCCACCTTCAGCCGATGGAAGAACCAATCGGCATAAAAGGCCGGAATGTCAGTGCTTCTACTGGCAGAAATGATGATAGGAGCCTGTGCCTCCACCCTCTCACCATTTTCACGCTGTATTTGTACTTTTGCCCAAGATGCCATAATACCCTGAATGTTAATCTACATTTTGTTGTGAAAGTTCCGCCTGCAAAAATAACACTTTTCCACGAAACCATTTCACAAGCTGAACGCAGTGAAAATCCTCATTAAGTGTAGCGCCTGCAATTTAACTATCTTTCTTACTTCCCTTTTTACTCCACTATTTCTCTTCAATTACGGTTTCGCACTTGATGATCTCCTCTGCATCAGCGATATAGTTCACCGTCGCCGTGATGTAAAGTTTGTCATCATCGCCTTTGATAATTTCACCAGCGATTCCGTTTCTGGCAACTGTGTCAACTACCAATCTGATGATATTAGCGGAAGGCACAATACGCACCTTCTGACCTTCTTTTAGATTCTTCTTTGTCACTTCTGTGACCTTGATTTTAGACTTTCCCATTTTTTTCGTTGTTTTTCGTTTTTACTCGCTATAGAAAATTTTCAAGATACCTTTGCATTTCTTCCCGATTAATGATGAAGGCTTTCATATAGAGCTGCCCAGCTCGTTCGACATTTTTCTTTGTACCCAAACCGTGGTAGCAACAATAACTGAGATTCCAAAGTGCGGTTGCATTATCTTGTGCGGCTGCTTTTTCGTACCATTCTACTGCTTTCTCGTACGATTGTTCAACCCCATGTCCATATTGGTAGCACACCCCATAGTTGTTTTGTCCGTTTGCATTCCCATTTTCAGCCGCCTTGGCAAACCATTCGACTGCCTTTTCGTAGGATTGTTCTATACCCTCCCCAAAATAATGGTAATATCCCGCATCACTTTGAGCACCGCCACTTCCCAATTCTGCAAAGAAAAAACAAATATCAATTTTAGGATACCCTCGCTTTTCGAATCTTGATAACGGATATTCGATACAACCAGATTCATATTTGACTTTGGCATAATTTGTAAAACACTCTACTGCTTTCTCGTACGATTTCTCGATTCCTTGTCCGTAATAGTATAGGAGTCCCAGTCTCCAATACCCATCTATCGCACCTTGAGCCGCTGCTTTCAAAGACCATTCCGCTTCTTCCTTGTAGGCTCCTTTTGCTTCGCAATCCTCTGCCAAGCGACATATTGAGAGCAAAAAGCCCTTGTCTGCATCTTCTTTCATAAGTTGGGTTATTCTCTCCTTTATCGCTGGGTCTATTGGATCACTATACAATAAATCATCAAGGTCGAATTGCCCCTCCGCCTCTTTTTCCAGAATAAATGCTTCCGCGAATTTGCAACCCATTTCAGCCGCTTTTTGTTCCCAAATATGCCAATCATCTTCTGGCTCAATATCATCCCAATATAACATGTGAGCATAGTACGCCGTAGCATACGGATGGCCCAATTCAGCCGCTTCGAGGAAGGTTTCAGCAGCCTTGCTGAGATTCCTCACCTTTCCATTTCTGCCATAATATAGGTCTAACCCCAAATTGTAAAGGTAGTCTTGCTGTTTCATCTTTTGTTATTTAGCAATTCAAAATAATAATAATCAAAAATTAAGCACCTCCGCATCCAGATCGATTTTCACACTCATCCGTGCCTCCATTAAATTTCGGGAACATTGGAAAAAAGCCCCAAAACGCTTGTCAGGCGCTAGGAAACATTGGTCAATATCAGATGGTGAGAAATAGGACACATTCCCACGAAAGAACTCATCAATGCAGCCCTGGTACATTTCGGGTATGCGTATCATCAGTACAATGTGCTGGTCATCGGAATCCAAGGGGTAATACTTGGCAAACCAATCGTACTTTTCCATACGAGTTATGGTCTCCCTGGGATGTTTGTTATATTTAAGGGTCCAGCGCTTGTTGATGACAACATGAAGATAATCCTCATCATCAGTGCGGTTGGCCATCAAATCGTCAATAAATGCGCCCTGTATATAGAGTTCTTGCATATTGTTAAAGTAGCCTTCCTGTAGCCGCAATATCGGATAAATAAATCTGAAAGTGTTGTTGAAAAAAAATTTATCGCCTGTTAAGTACATATTCATTAAGGTTTTAAGGTTAATATTTTATCAATATTCCAATATAATTAGAATACCCATCTCACCCATCTCAGAATGGATGGTCAGATGCTTTGTTGTCGTTTGTTTGTAGTAAATTTATTGAAATGCCGATTATCAGAAGGGGCACACAAACGATTGTTCTCTACCTCCCTCAAATCGCAGAAGATTACGTTCAAGACGGATGCCCTTCGGCGTGGCGCGGTCACCGGTAATGTAGTAGTTGCACGCAATCGTGTCGGTGAACTCGCGCAGGAATGCCTCTCGAATGCGGCTGCACTTCTCGTTAATGCTGTTGTTCAATGGATTGCAGATTGCCGCCACACTTGCACGCATCTCACTGTCGGCCTCGCACCCGCTCACCCGCTCGTACAACTCCAGCAACTCCCACTTCCAATTCCCAATCTCCTTGAATAAAATTCCTTCCGGATGATTGAGAAACAGTATGTACACGGCCTTCACCAAAGGTGTCATCACAATCTCACGATTCTGATAGTCGGGCAGAAGAATTCGCCAATCGCGAGTAATCACCAATCGGCTAAGAGTTGGCTGATCGTAAAATAGTCCTTTGATAATCAACTCGTTCACACCCATCGATCTCAATTTTTCTACCCGCTCACGTACCTCCTGCGACAGTCGATATGCCTCCCTGGGGAATTGATCATCAGCCGTATCGCCATAACTCATAATCGAATTGGCTTTAATCGGAGGAATGGGAGTATGGGACCACTTCCAATTATTATATTCTTCATCTGTGTCGGAGTCATCACGTGTAAGTTGCTTAGGAGTGGGAAAGAAAAGCTCTTCCCATTCGCTCAATTGGCACCAAATGTCTTCGTCATCGCCATCTACGAGAGGGGTAAAATTGTAAAGAGTAGTATTCGGCAGCGTTACATCTACACTAGTATTAGCAAACACGAGACCTGTAAAAGGATAGGGAGTTTTTTCACTATCGGGGTCATCCTTTAGAGAAAACGGAGCATCCTTAACCTGTACTCTGTATGCCATAGTACAGGATTGTCGTTGAAAGAGTCCATATATTTGAGACAAAGGAGATTGCATTAATCTATCCTCCACCTTTGGAAGAGGTGTCATGGGAAGATTATACTGCGCCAATTCCATAATATAGTTATCCTTTAAGACGGCTGGCAGGAAGACAAACTTTTTTTCATGCTTAGCAAATAAATCGTTCACCTGTTGAAGATGATTTTCAAAGAATTTGTCGAGCAATGTGCTTCCGCTTTGATTGATAAACAAAACCTGTTCGCGATCGGCGTAGTTGGCGGGTGTGTCGGTGTATAGGTGATAACACTGCATGTCTTGAGATTTTAATATGCGGCAAATCTACAAAAAATTAAATTACTTATATCGGTTGGAAATTATTTTAACAAATTTCACGGTATCATTCATAACCATAAGCAGTTCCGCTCACACTGGCTTTCGCATTATGCCCAAATCCTGTTACAGCATTCATTCCGCCGCCATCCCGTACCTGGTAGTTCTTGATGAAAATGACATGCGCTCCCATTTTTGCCGCCTCTTCTTTCATTTCACGCTCTGCCTTTTCTTGAATTTTTGCAGTGTTGGAAAGGGATGAGCCTGTCTTGCTCCCTTTTACCTCGCCTTTCCGCACCAGACCTGCAACATCCGATTCTATATTTGTGATAATCACCTTTTCCCAATCGCTCTTGTCGCGTACTATCACTTTCTCGCTAACCTGCTGTTCTCGCCCCGATGCAAAAACAATTTTTTCAACCTGCTTTTCCGACACCTCCTGTGTCACACTCTCACCCGGATAAGAATAGGTAATAACTCCATTCGAGATACCCTTGACAGACACCTCCATTGTGGTTCCGTTGTGCAGGAACACTTTGTCGTTTTGTGCCATTGTGCAGACACACATCCCGATGCAAACCAGCATCATACATACAATTTTTCTCATAACTGAAAAGAATTTAGTGAAACAATTTATACGGCTGCAAAAGTACCCACAAAAGCAATCGAAAATCGTTCCTGCAAGGCTTGCAGAAGTGGGAAAAATGGGAGGGAAAAACGGGAAAATTCTTTGAGCGTTATTACTTCCACTCAAACTTCACGGGTTCAACGGTATAGCCTTTCTTGCGGAGAAGGGCGATCACGCCTTTTTCGCCGCCCAGATGCGCTGCTCCTACCACACAGAACAAGCTGTGCTCGAGGGCAATCTTCTCAAAGTTTTTCGCCATACCCACATTACGGTCCACCAAGAAAATCTTGTTGAATTTCTTGGGCATGGAGGGGTCGTTGCTCATCACCAGCATGGTGTCCAAATTGAACGACAGGTATGCCTCCAGCAGACCGTCAGTCATGATCTCGCCAGAGTCGGTAGTGGCGGTGTCGTTGATGGCCGCCACCAGCATCGCCACCTGCTCCTTCAGCTTGATGGCATCGATGGCACCCATCTGTGTCGAGTATGTTTCCACTCCATAACAGAGTTTGTTGGCCTCGCGGGCTTTCTTCAAGAAGAAGACATCCAATGCATCTTCTTGATCCTGAGAGAATTCCGACTGTTGCAAGAGGCTCATCACGAAGAAGGGCTTCATGGCGTTGAACAGATAGGCGGTGGTGCCCACCTTTTTCTTGCAAATACTATCGAGTTTGTGAAAATCGCTCTCCGACATCATCTCCGACAACACTTTCCCTTTGGGCATATACGTGCTGCTTTTCACCTCTTGTGGATCCAGCTCGTCCATGAGAATCTCCATGGCGAAGGCATCGCACGAGTAGAGAGCCGTCAGCACGGTGGTGTCGAAGGCAAACACGCGCTGGTCTTGGATGTGGATGCTACCGTACAGGTAAGAGGGTTCCTTGAGGTCTTTGCCCGTTACTTTCCACAGCAGCGACTGCGGAAACGAGGTCAGTACCAATGAGATGAGAATGATGGTGAAGAATAATTTTTTCATAATACTAATTTTTGCGTGGCAAAAATAGTGAAAATCCCAAAAAATCACGTATTTTTGCACTCTGAATTTTAAAGAAACTTCATAACGCGAATTTATGGCACAAGAAAAGATACCCGTCCGACTCTATTCTGAAATTGGTAGATTGAACGCAGTGTTGCTGCACACTCCCGGCCCCGAGATAGAGGCCATGACTCCTGAGAATGCGAGTGAGGCTTTGTACAGCGACATCCTCAACCACAATATTGTGACGGACGAGTACCGCTATTTCCGTGGTGTGTTCGAGAAATGCACTCGCACCTATCAGGTGCGCGACCTGCTGGCGGAGGTGTTGACAGAGCCGACCGTTGCGGAGCCGCTGGTGAGAAAGAGTTGTGCCATTGATGGTTGTGAGTTTCTGGCGGATGAATTGCTGTCTCATTCGCCCGAGCATTTGGCAGGTGAACTGATTGAGGGCTTCCGCTACCGTCCCGGTAGGGATCCGAAAAGTTTTGAGGAAGGTCGTTACCTGCTCAAACCGCTCTACAACCTTTTCTTTACCCGCGATGCCGCCTCCTGCGTGCACGACCGTGCGCTGATTCATACGATGGCCTTCCATGTGCGCGAACGTGAGTCACTGATCTATCGCGCTATCTTCGAGAAATTTTTCCAAGCCGATACGTTCTGTGCGCAAGAAGTCTGTGCCACCGCCCGTACCGAAGGCGGCGATGTGCAGATTGTGCGCAACGACCTGCTCTGCGTGGGCAATGGCATCCGCACCAACCGCGAGGGTATCGACTACCTTATGCAGGCCCATGCCCATAAGGGCAAATTTGCCATCATCGCCCAGCAGTTGCCCCATCATCCCGAATCGTTCATCCATCTCGACATGGTGTTCACCTTCCTCGGCCCCCACACCTGCATGGCCTATGAACCGCTGCTTCGTAAAAGCGGCATCTTCAGCGGGATGGCCACCACCCTCATCACGGTCGACAACGGGAAAGTGTCCTACCAAGAGTATCCTGATATTCTTAAAGCCCTTCATTCACAGGGTGTTGATCTGGAGCCTGTGATTTGTGGTGGTGCTGATGCGTGGATGCAACAGCGCGAGCAGTGGCATAGTGGTGCCAACTTCTTTGCACTCGGCGAAGACCATATCTTCGGCTATCGTCGCAACAGTCACACCATTGAGGCGCTTGACAAGGCCGGCTTCACGGTCTTGAAGGCCGAGGATGTGGTGGACCGCAATGTCAATCCCTTCGACTATCAGAAGTGTGTGGTCACCTTTGCCGCTTCGGAGTTGCCGCGTGGCGGTGGCGGTGCGCGCTGCATGACCTGCCCCATCAATCGCAACGAAACCTCCTACCAGTAGCCCTTGGTTTGTAATTTGCAATTTACAATTCTCAGTTTTCAATTTTCAATTTTACAGCAGTCCTTCTTCCAAGAAGCTGTAGCCATTTGACTTGTGGATGATGACGTGGTCTTTCACTTCAAGGTTGAATAATTGAGCGGCTTTGCGAATGGTAAGGGTGAGTTCAAGGTCTTCTCTGCTTGGTTTCAAGTTACCTGACGGGTGATTGTGGCACAGTATCAGTCCGGTGGCACCCAAGTCCAGCGCTTTCTGTATGATTTTTCGAACGTCCACAATGGTTTTGGTCAGATTGCCGGTTCCGATGCACTGGGTGAGCAGGAGGGAGGAGGCATTGTTGAGGAAGATGGTCCAGAACTGCTCCTGTTGGGCATCTGCCAATCGGCTCTGCATCAGCTCGATGACGTCATCCACACTGCCGATTTTCTTTTTCTCTTCCACCAATGCGGCGCGTCGTCGCCGGCCCAGCTCGAAAGCGGCCTGTAGGGTGACGGCCTTCACCTTGCCGATGCCTTTGATGCGGGTGAGTTCTTCCACGCTCATCTCTGAGAGGCGGTTCAGACTGTTGCCGTTGGCGGCGAGGATGCGTTTGGCGAGGTCAACGGCCGACTCCTGCGATGTGCCGGTTCGCAGCAGGATGGCGAGCAGTTCGGCATCGCCCAAGTGGTCGGCGCCATGGGTGAGGTACTTCTCGCGTGGACGGTCGGAAACTGACCATTCAGGGATGGAAAGGTTAGGGAGATAGGAATTGGCACACATAGCATGAGGACTTCAACATCAATTTGAAAAAGAGGTGGTGAGTAAAATAGGAAAGGAGTATCGGCTGCTAATATGCCTTTTGGCGTTTCAGCACGTAGGGGAGCAGGATTTGGTCGAACCCTTTGGTGATGTCGCAGGGCAGCAGGTCAATCTGGTACTGTCCGCACTTCACTTTCAGCTCGTTGAAGTAGTCGCCGATGGTGGCTTTGTAGTAGTCGCGGATTTGGTTGGCGTGGATTTTCAGCTCGTCTCCCGACTCCATGTCGATGAACTTGTAGAGGCGGTTCTCCAGCGCGAAGTCAAATTCCAGCTTTTTGTGGTAGGTATGGAAGAGGATCACCTCATGTTTGTTGTGTTTGAGGTGTTGAAGGGCGAGCAGCAGTTCCTCGGTGTCGGCGCAGCTTTCCAGCATGTCGCTGAAGATGATGACCATGGAGCGGCGGTGGATCTGTTCGGCGATACGGTGCAGGGTGTCGGTGACCATCGACTTGCGTTTTACCTCGGTGGAGATGGGACGCAGCAGTTTCTCCAACTCACGGTAGATCATCTTCTGGTGCATGTCGCCGCCCCGCGACTGCGTGTGCAGCTCGAGGGTGTCGGAGAATACGCTCAGTCCGACGGCATCGCGCTGGTTTTTCAGCATCTGCATGATGGCTGCTGCGGCATAGATGGAGAAAAAGATCTTGTTGGGCGATGCTAACGTGTAGTTGTTTTGTATCGGGAAGTACATGGAGGAGGAGTTGTCGATGATGAGGTGGCAGCGCAGGTTGGTCTCTTCTTCGTAACATTTCACAAAGAGCTTATCGGTTTTGGCATACAACTTCCAGTCGATGTGCTTGGTGGGCTCGCCGGCGTTGTACTGCCGGTGTTCGGCAAACTCTACGGAGAAACCGTGCATAGGACTTTTGTGGATGCCCGTGATGAATCCCTCCACCACCTGTTTGGCCACGAATTCCAGATTGTCGTACTGTGTTACTTTCGAAAGATCCAGTTTGTATTCCATAGTTCTCTTTGTCAAATGTTCTGCAAAAAGCGTGCAAAGGTACAACTATTTTATGAATTGATGGTCATCGAAGGTGGCGTATGATGGCCCGCTGAGCTTCAGGTCTGACATCGGAACGGGTAGGTTCATCTGGAAAGAGTTGAATGTCAGATAGTATGGATGCGTCTCCGGTCTCCTTGTCGATAAGTAGCACCAAAGGATAGTGATGGCGCCCGATGGCGTGTTCCCATTTTTCTTCGTCTGTGGGACGCACATACAGCGGGGTGAAGGGAGCGGTCAGCTGCCGGCGTATTTGTTGCATCCGTTCTCTATGGCACAACTGGTCGGGGCACTGCCGTTCCGCAATGTAGAGTGCGCCTTCCGGCAGGTTCATTCCGTCCAGACACCGGTAGATGCCCTCCTCGCAGGCGTGGCACTGTGGGGCGGAGTTTACCACCACCACGGCGTGCTGGTGGGGCAGACTGTCCCAACATACAAACTTCCCCTGTGCATCTACCAGCGGTAACTCTTTGCAGGAGAGTAGTAGTAGTCGCTGTTTCATCCGTAACACCCTGATTTTTATGATAGGGGGATGGTCGGCAAAAAATCGCTGCTGCGCGGTCTCATAATCCTCCAACGTTCTGTCCGTGTACGGTTCATCCGAACTTTTCACTACCTGTACGATACGCTGGTTGCCTGTAAGCATCAGACTGAGTGCGCGGTTGGCATAGTAGAAGGGGTACTCGTTCCCTGTGAAGTGGTGTTCGTCTTCGTAGTTGGCCCGCAGCAGGGTGCTTCGTTTCAGCCGTCCTTGTTGGTCTGTGTTCAACAGTAGGAATGGTGTTGTGAGGCTGGCTGATGAGCTGTCGTACTGGTGGTAGGAGAGGAGGAATGTGCTGTCGTCCAGCACGAACAGTTCCATCGGAAACGAATAGGGAGTGCTGGTTTGGAAGATGTGCATGGCTCGTGCGCCGCTGTAGGGCATGGCTTGTATCTCGTTGATGTACGATTCGGGCATGGGTGTCCAATTGGGAATGGTGAGTGCGGTTTCCGACAGTTCTTCTCCTTGCGGGTTGAGTATTTTGAGTGTAGGGGAGGGGGTGGTGATAAAAAGCAAACGGTCGCCACACGGTTGGAGGAGTGCATTGGGGCGGAATTGCAGCAGGAAGGGGGCTGGTAGCGGGAGTTCTGCTACGGTCGTCAACTTCCCATCCGTGGGTTGCAGCAGACGGAACCCGACATCGTTGATTTGCGCCACAGCCTTTATGCCTTGACGGTCAAAGTAGCTAAAGTCCGCATCTGGAAAATCGTAGGTGTGCAGGATTTTTGCACTGCCCGAGTGTGACAGTTCGTACTCATATAGCAGACCTGAGGTGGTGAGTAGCAGCCGTTGTCCGCTCACCGAGATGGCATAGAGCCAGTAACGGTTTTGCATTAGTGGGTTGCTGCTTCGCGGGGGAAGGATTAACTTGTAGGTGGAGACTGCCCTTGTGGCGAGATTCCACCGCTCCACGGTCACTACGCCGCCTTTCTTCCGTTTGCTGACCACCTCCGCGTTGCAGAGATAGAGTGCGTCGCCCTCCATGCAGCCGATGAGTTTGCCGCTCTTTGCCGCACAGGAGTTTTGGGGCAGTGTGATTTCGCCTTCCAGTTCGAAATAGTCGGGGAAGTGCTCCTGCGCCATACTTTGGGGCAGTTGGAGTAGCAGGCTGAGCAGAAAGGTCAGGCAGAGTAGCGGGTACAATTTCGTCTTCATGGTTCGGAGTTTGAGGTAAAAGGGCATGTCCAATTCACACACAACGGGGGCATGCCCTGTAAATAATATTATGGAGAAGAGTGTTTAGCGGGAGGAGGTGCGCAGCATGTTGCTGTCGTCGGTTTCGATGGTGATCACCATGTGGCCTCGTGAGTAGTTGCGTGCCTCATACTGCCAGGTGGCTTTGATGAAGAAGAGGGTTGACGACTGGCCATCATTGACCGAGACCTTACGGCTGTTGGTACCTGCTTTGACACCGCGCGTTGTCGCCTGCTCCGATTGTTCAATCAGGGCATTCACTGCGGCGATGATCGCGGGGTTGGAGAGCACTTCTGTACCCTGGGTGTCGTAACAGTTTGAGCCAATCTCGCGGGAGGCGCGGCACCAGTTGAAACCGCCGCCCTCGCAGTTCAGCGACACTTGCGTGATACCATTGTGGTCTCCCAAATAGGTGGTGGTTACACGCTCGTAGCAGTTGAACAGGTTCTGCCAGGAGTTGCCCTCCTTGTTCACCTCAATAACGACCACTTTCTTGCCGAAAGAGGTGCATACTGCCAAACACAGACAAAGGATAATGATAATTCGTTTCATAATAGTTGATTTTTTAGTTGATAATGAGTGGATTGGTAACACTTTCGCAGTTGACTGCGCCATGCAGCATCAGCGTCAATCGTTGGATTGAAGTTTCGGTCTTGTTCTGGCAGCTTTCGTTTTAGGTTTTCATATTGAGCAGTTTTAGATTCGGTAGATTCCAAGGGTTGCCGGCCCCTGTTTTTGTTTCTGACATCGCAAAGATACTATGGCGGGAAAGTCATTTTCAACTGTTTTGAAAAATTCTTTTAAAATTATTTTATTGAATAATAATAAGTTATACATTCTGCCAAAAAATTTCATAGCAAAATGAGCCTTTTTTTCGGAGGAATTCTGTTAAAATTACCAACCCCATCCTTCTCTCCCTTCCATTCATTGACGATTTTTTCTTATTTTTGCCTCGCCAAGTTGAAGAACTTCATGCCTTCACTAATATAGAAATATGTTTGTCTTTTACTGCACTGAAATTCAAGGAAATACCATCTGTCTGACCGGTGACGATGCCCGTCACTGCGCCAAGGTGCTTCGGAAACGTCCTGGCGACTCCATCCTGCTGACCGATGGCTGTGGCACGCTGGCTCAAGCTACCCTCACGCACGTGTCGCCTACCGACTGTGTGGCGGAAGTGGCTGAACGTAAACTTGTTCCGCCCCGTGGCATCTCCCTGCACCTCGCTGTCGCACCCACTAAGAATGCCGACCGCATGGAGTGGCTGGTGGAAAAGGCCGTAGAACTCGGCGTGGAACGTATCTCGTTCATCATTTGCGACCACTCCGAACGGCGTAAAATCGACCTCGACCGAATGCGCCGCATCGCTATCGCCGCCCTCAAACAGTCGCAAACTGCCTGGTTGCCAGAACTTCAAGTGATATCCTTCTCCGACTTTGTTCATCAAGCCGACCTGCCCGCCCGCCGCTACGTGGCCTGGTGCGACGACCAAAATACCGCCCAACTCGTGGACGAAACTTGGCACGACGAGGAGGTTTTGCTGCTTATCGGTCCCGAAGGCGATTTCTCCACAGAAGAAATTAACCTTTGTAAATCTTTGAATTATAAAGAGATAAAATTAGGAAGCCGCCGTCTCCGTACGGAAACAGCGGCTCTCTATGGCTGCTTTACTATCGCAGCAAAGAATAACTAATTACATCATCTCCACACTGCGCTTCACAAACTCGCTGAGCTTTTCGCCTGTCAGCAGGTTCTGCGACAGCAGGGCCAAGTCGATGAGCTGCTGCGTCATCTTCTCCTTCGCGTTCTCATCCTGCTCGGCCAAAATCTTGGAGGCAATCGGATGGTTGCCGTTCACTACAAGATTATAGTGGTTGTAATCCCCGTAAAAACTTTGCTGGCCAGAGAGTTTCTGCATGTCCTGGAAACGGCGCATGAACTCGTTCTGCGTAATCATAATCGGCAGCTCGGTTTCGCTGAGGTTGGCAATGTTGACCGTAAATTTCTCTTTGTCAGCGCATTTCTCGAAAGTCTCTTTCAAGGTCTTTTGCTCGTCTTCCGACAATTTGGCCGGCATCACCTCGTCTTTTTCAATCAGCTTCTCCATCACATCTGCATCCACACGGGCAAAACGACATTTCTCGATTTTCGGCTCCAACAAGTTGATAAAGTGCGTGTCGAGGAAACCATCCATCAACAAAACATCATACCCTTTTTCTTTGGCTGACTGGATGTAAACATGCTGATTGTCAGTGTTATTGGCGTACAGATAAACTACCACATCGTTCTTGTCTTTCTGCAAAGTCTCGATGTTGGTGCGGTATTCGTCCATCGTGAAATATTTTCCATCCACATTTTTGAAAAGGATGAAATTCTTGGCTCTTTCGTAAAATTTCTCGTCCGTGATGCAGCCGTATTCGATGAAAACTTTCAGGTCGTCCCACTTTTTCTCGTACTCTTCGCGGTTGTTCTTGAACATCTCTTCCAGTTTGTCGGCCACTTTTTTGGTGATGTGCGACGAGATTTTCTTCACGTTGGCATCCGACTGGAGGTACGAACGCGACACGTTGAGCGGGATGTCGGGCGAGTCGATGACACCATGGAGCAGCATCATAAATTCAGGAATTACACCCTCCAGCTGGTCGGTGATAAATACTTGATTGCAATAGAGTTGAACCTTGTTCTTCTGGATTTCTAATTGGTTGCGCACCTTCGGGAAATAGAGAATGCCCGTGAGGTTGAAAGGATAATCGACGTTGAGGTGGATCTGGAACAGCGGCTCCTCGAAGGTCATGGGGTAGAGTTCGCGGTAAAAATCGAGGTACTCCTCGGGCTTGATGGTCGAGGGCGACTGTTTCCACAACGGATGCGTGTTGTTGATGATGCGGGGCACTTTCACCTCCACCTCTTTCACCTCTTCACCCTCCTTTGGCTCAACGCCTTCGGGCTTCTCCCATCTGGTCTCCTCGCCACATTGAATCGGAATGGGGAGGAAACGGCAATATTTGCGAAGCAAAGCCACAATCTTCTGTTCATCAGCAAATTCCAATCCATCTTCGGCGAGGTGAAGAATGATGTCGGTACCACGTTCTGCCTTTTCACACTCCTCCATCTCATAGTCGGGCGAACCGTTGCAGCTCCACTTTACTGCCTTTGCATCAGGCTGATACGAGCGGGTGATGATATCAACCTTCTCCGAAACCATGAAAGCAGAGTAAAATCCAAGTCCGAAATGGCCAATGATGTTGCCCTCTTCCATCTTGAATTTCTCCAGAAACTCCTCGGCACCCGAAAAGGCAATCTGGTTGATGTATTTGTCCACCTCCTCGGCAGTCATGCCGATACCATGGTCGCTCACAGTAATAGTATGGGCATCTTTGTCCACCTTGACATGGATGGTCAAATCGCCCAATTCCCCATCAAATTTTCCCATTGTAGAAAGGGTTTTCAACTTCTGGGTGGCATCTACTGCGTTGGAAATCAGCTCTCTAATAAAAATGTCATGTTCTGAATATAAGAACTTTTTAATCACCGGAAAGATATTCTCGGTCTGTACGTTAATCTGTCCTTTGCTCATTTTAATAATTATTTTATTTAACTAATAATCAATTATTTATAAATAAATTGGGTGTAAAAATGGAGATCTTTGCACACCATTTATTATTATGCAAAACTTGTGCCAAAACCTAAATGTGACAAATTGTCAGTTAGATTTCTGAAGGTTCTGAGCCGAAAAGAAAGAATGTGTTGAAGAAAAGGAACAGGTTGATGCCGGTGGTGGTTTCTAACGTATCTTCCACAAACATAGAGAGGAAGAGACAGCACCAGAAGATGACATACAACAGTTTAATTTTGGGTTTGCAAAGGAAGAATGGGCTAAAGATGACGAAGAGAAAGGCCAACAGCAAGGGAACTCCGCCCATCAGCAGGTAGGTAAGAAACTGACTATGAGCGCCCATGTCATCCTTGAGCGGTGAATTTTGCTTGTGCAACTCGTTGTTGATGGCCTTTTTGTGGCAGCCCATGCCATACCCTTTCATCGGATGGTGTTGGATGGCCTGCCGGCTGGCTTTCCACAATTCGGTGCGCTGGAGGATGGAGGAGTTGCTGGTGGTGCCATTCAGATGATAGAGCGAGAAGGTGAAGTAGCTGGGATACAGCATCTTCTTGAGACCTATGGGCTGTAAGTAGGCCTTGTTGGCGATGCCTTCCTCAATGTGTTTCACATCCTCTTCGTCCAATTTTTTCATCCCGGCAGCGTCTTTAGTCTCCCCGATGGAGTTGAGGTACCGGATGAGTGTTTTTTGCACGCTGTCGTAGGGTACTTCGCTCCGTTTGCCCCACTCTTCTTTCAATTCAGTCTCACAAAGATATAACCCTATCTTGTTGCCGTTTTCAACAATCTGTCCATCAGGAAGATAAGACGGAAGATGAGTATATGGCGTGCCTTTGGCTGTGAAGGCGGGAAGGGTCTTCTCCGCACTTTCGTCATAATAATAATATTGGTAGGTGACGATGCTGAAAGCGGCGGCCAGTACGATGCACACGATGCCGCTCACAGAGAGGGTGACGGTGCGGATAGCGGTTTTTTCGCTTTTAAATAAATAGTATATAAAGATGATAACAAAGGCCACCACCAGCAGGATGATACCTGTAGAAACCTGTACTGCAAAAAGATAGGCGAAGAGCCAAATGGCCATCAGCAGACAACCGATTTGAACGGGCAGGGTGTAGGTGTTGTTTTTGATGATGTAATGAAGGCAGAACAGTATCGACAGCACCGCGCAGATGCTGAAACGGATGTGTGAGATGAAGAGTCCGCCGTAGCGGATGTCGCACAACCCCTTGATTTGCATGATGATAATGCTGAGCGCTGCCGCGATGGAGGTGGTGATGGCGAAGGTTAACAGGATAAACCGTTGCCAGCGAATTTTGGGCAGTTCGGTAGTGGCGATGACGGCCGGCAGGTAGAAAAACGGCAGTTTCGACAGCCAGTCGCGGAAACTCGCCGCCGGGTCGTCGCTCCCAACAAAGGTGTAGGCGAAGCAGAAGAAAAAGAGGAGGAAGACCACCGCCCCACGGTTCTGTTTCAGCCGCTCCCATTTCTGCTTCCAGTCCCACTCCAACAGCCAGTTGCCGAACAGCACACCGCCCAGCACATTCGGCAGCGCTACCGATATCGGGATGGATATCGCTAACAGAATGAGCGTGATGGTGTAGATGTAACGGTGGGCTTTGCCGAGCATTGTTAACTATTTGATATTCAGTATGGAATTGTAACGATTCCGGTCGTGCAGGATCTCTTTGGCGGTGTTGATGTCGGGGTCGATGGAGAGTTGGTTGATGATGCGCCCTTTCTGATAGTAGTAGCGCACGGCAATTTCAGAGGCCAAATATTCGCAAATCTCCTTCTTATGCGTCTGCAAGTCAGCACGTTTCTCGTGCTCTAATTGTTCTTCGAGTTGGCGATATAGCGGTTCGATTTTCTCGAAATAGTTGTCGTATTCGGCCGCCTCCTTGAGGTCTTTCATCACCTCCTCAGTCTCAGTGGTGTAGTCGTAGTCTTTGTTGCCGACAAAGTTAAGGAATTCGTTGAAGGTCTTCTCATCCACCACGAACTGGTCGGCCGGTGCGATAGCGGTGTGGTCGGCGTGGTACTGGTTGGCGAAATCGAAGATGTGGTTGTTGAAGATGAGGGCGGTGAGCACGCTGCTGATGTAGTCGGCAGGGGTGGGCACGTCGGGTTCTATGCCGCCTTTGTCATATACCGTGCGGCCGTTTTGGGTCTTGAAGGCCACGGCGAGCGAGTCGGGGATGACGTGCGACTTGGTGGAGTCTTTGCTGAAGTATTCGATTTTCTGCACGCAGCGACCGCTGGGAATGTAGTATTTGGAGACGGTGAGTTTCATGGAACTGTTGAAACTCAGCGGTACAATGTTCTGTACCAGACCTTTGCCGTAACTTTTCTTGCCCACAATCACGCCGCGGTCGAGGTCCTGGAAGGCGCCCGCCACGATTTCAGAAGCGGAGGCACTATGTTCGTTCACCAACACCACCACGGGGATGTCCTTGTCGAGGGCATGGGCGGGCGTGCGGAAAATGTGGTTCTGATCCTCGATTTTGCCTTTGGTATAGACGATGACATTGCCTTGTTCCACAAAGATATTCATGATTTTGACAGCCTCTTGCAGCAGACCGCCGCCGTTGTTGCGGAGGTCGAGAATGAGGGCGGTCATGCCTTGTCCCTTGAGGTCGGTGAAGGCATCGCGCACCTCTTTGCCGGCCTTATCGGTGAACTGGTCGAGTTTGATGTAACCGACTGTATTGTCGAGCATTCCGTAGTAGGGGATGTTGGGCAGGGTGATCTCCTCGCGGGTGATGCTGAAGTTGAGGGTTTTGTTCTTGCTGGGACGGAACACCTCGAGGGTGACGGTCGTGCCGGGCTGTCCGCGCATGGCCGAACTGATATCAGTGGAGTTCTTGCCGGCCGTCGATTTGCCGTCCACCTTGGTGATGATGTCGCCGGCCAGCACGCCGCTTTTCTGGGCGGGACAGTCCTCGTAGATTTCCGAGATGGCCACTTTGTCTTTGCCGTACTGCTGGATGAGAGCCCCGATGCCGCCGTACTGTCCGGAGGTGATCATCTTCACATCCTCAATCTCATTCTCGGTATAATAAATGGTATAGGGGTCCAAACTCTCGAGCATGGCGTCGATAGCGGTGTTGGTGAGTTCGCCAGGCGAAATCTCGTCGGCATACTTGGCGTTGAGTTCGCGTAAGATGGAGATGAAGATGTCAACATTCTTGGCAATCTCAAAGTCGTTCTGTGCACGTGCGGGCAAAATCATCGTGCCGCACAAAATGACTACTGCTATTAAAGTTTTTATATGTTTCATAGATATAGTTTTCATTTTTCATTTTTCCATTTTCC
>JAFXTE010000063.1 GCA_017525245.1 Bacteroidales bacterium
AAAAACATGGAAAACCTCCGCCTGCGGACCAAACTGCTCCTTGAAAATCTCCCGAACACGGGCGGTGTAGGTGTCGTCGCCGTAGGCAATCTCATGGTCGGCGTTACAGGCCGCAATAGCCTCTATTATAGCGGGATGCACTCCCGAATGGTTGTCGCTTCCGAAGGATCTCATTGTGATTTGGTTTAGGCGGCAAAGGTACATATTTTTTGTACTTTTGCCGCATGAAAGAAAAAAACGGTCTCTATATCCATATCCCGTTCTGCAAGTCCAAATGCGTCTATTGCGGATTCTATTCCACTGTGAACCAGAAGGATGTGGACAAATATGTAAGCTTTTTGATAAAAGAGATGGCACTGCGTTGCCGCGAGGCCAATGGTGAACCGATTAAAACCGTCTATTTCGGCGGCGGCACTCCCTCTGTCTTACAAACGCCTCAATTACAGCAAATTATAAATTTTGCAAAGAAGTGTTTTTCTTTTGAAGAGGATATGGAGATGACTATCGAGGGCAATCCCGAGCAGCTGACAGCCGATTACTGCCGTAATCTTAAAACATTGGGATTCAACAGAATAAGTATCGGCATTCAGTCTTTTCACGATGAAATACTACAGTTTTTGGGAAGAAAACATTCTGCGAAAGAAGCCTTGAAGGCTGTGGAGAATGCGCACAATGCCGGTTTCGAGAACATCTCCATTGACCTCATCTATGGCGTGAATGAGCGCAATAACGAACGGTGGCAGAAAGAGTTGGACACAGCATTCCATTTACCGATAAAACATTTCTCCGCCTACGCCTTGACGGTCGAAGAGAATTCACTACTCTACCGCCGCATCCACCAGCACAAAACCGTGGAACCCGATGAGGATTTGGCATCCATACAATATAATATATTGTCGGAATCTGTGGAGAACTCACCATTCGCGCAGTACGAGGTCTCTAACTTCGCGATGAAGGGCTGGGAGTCCAAGCACAACTCCGCCTATTGGCACCGCGTGCCCTACATCGGGCTGGGGGCTTCGGCACACTCCTACGATGGACAGCACCGGCAGTGGAACGCCCCGAACCTCAGCGGTTATTTCACCCAAATCGAGGAGGGAAAAACCTACTACGAGCGCGAAACTCTCACCGACATTGACCAACACAACGAGTTCGTACTCTTGGGCTTACGTACGCGAAACGGCATAAACCTGCGCGAGATGGAAAAACTTTTCGGTCACGAACGAACCGATGCACTCCTGAAATATTTCGAATCGGAGGTGGAAAATAACCTCTATCAATTGAAAGACAATCGTCTTCGGCTCACTCCTCAAGGGCTTTGGCATGCTGACGGCATCACCAGCGGCGCATTCCTCACCAACAGTGTTGACGTTTAATAATTTAGACACTTCCAACAGCCTAAGTCTAAGTCTAAGTTTAAGTCTAAGTCATGGTCTAAGTCTTAAGTCTCAAGTCTCAAGTCAAAACAACGTCGGGTCCCAACTTTGGAGACCTTCCGCCCTGGCGTTGGACTTTGCCTCCATATTCAGCAGTTTGATTTTGCGGGAGACATCCCACCGGTAGCCGCCGAGAGTGCCATTGGTGCAGACCACACGGTGGCAGGGCACGATGCACATCACCGGATTGGCACCCACAGCCTGTCCCACCGGCCGGGCCGCTTTGGGCCGGTGAATCCGTTCCGCGATGTGGCGGTAGGTGGTCACCATGCCGTTGGGGATCGTGAGCAGATCCCGCCACACCTCAAGTTGGAACAGTGTGCCATACAGGTGCAGGCAAAGACTCGGCACCTTATCGTCGTGACGACGGAGCAGCAACAGGGCCTTTTTGTGCAAAGACACGGTGCGGTTGCGGAATCGCGCCTTAGGGAAATGCCGCTTCAGCGTTGCTTCAGGTTCCCACTTCATGGCGGCGGGCATGATGAAACAGATTCCCTTGGGTGTCGAAGCAATCAACACGCGCCCGATGGGAGCGGACTGGATACTGTAACTGATGACGAGGGGCTTCTCTTTGCCCAAGAATTCCTCCCGCGACATCGGCTCAATCCAGATGCGGCAGTGTTTTTTGTCGTTCATTTCAAGCGAATTAGACGGCAAAGATACAAAAATATACATAGTGTTCCGCATTACCACCGACCAAGAAAACAACCATACGAGTTTCGTGAAAAGGCAGTGTTCATAAAAATAATCGCTCTTATCAATCAGTATTAAAAATAATACTATCTTTGCCGCGAAATCTATTTTTATGAAAACAAAAAAAGTAAAAGAAGTCATCAAGATGCTCGAGAAGGACGGATGGTACCTCGCCTACACGAAAGGGGACCATCGGCAATACAAACACCCGACAAAAAAGGGGAAGGTTACGGTAAACAAAAAGCTGTCAGACGATTTAGATGACTTTTATTTAAGCAGCATTTTCAAACAAGCAGGTTGGAAATAAACATTGAATAAGAACAATTATGGAAAAGATAATAGTATCAGTGGATTGGTGCGGTAAAAATTACGCCGCATATATTTGTGACGAAAGAATTGGCGGTGTAGTGCTTGCCACCGGAAAAACTTTCGAGGATTTGCAAAAAGACGCTGAAGAGGGTGTTCGCACCCAGATTGAAGGTTGTCTTTTGGACAATGACCCCATACCCGAAGCCATTCAACGAGGCGAATACACACTTGAATATGAGAAAAGAATAAGTGCAATTCTGCATGAGGCGCAGCAATACACCACATTGTCTGCCCTCAGCAGAATAACCGGTATCAAGCACGCGCAACTGTCACACTACGCCAATGCCGTTTCCCAGCCACGGCCAGCCCAACGGACACGCATTCTCGAAGGCATCCATAAGATAGGAGAATCCTGCCTAGCATTATAACAATTCTTGATTTAAGAAATTATAAACATCCCGAATATGAAAAAAATCACCCTTTTGACCATCATCCTCGCGGCCGTTATGCTATTCGGCTGCCAGAAACCCAAAGCCATCGTGGTCATCCCTGAACCCGTGGAAATCACCCCGAAAGGCGGACAGTTCACCATCGACAACCAGACGATGCTCTGCTTCGACAACCTCGGAGCCGAAGCTTCCGAGACCTCGAAGATGATCCGCGACCTCTACGAGAGCTACTTCAAGCTGCGGCCCAACCTCGGCGACGAGGAGAGCGCGAAAAAGCACTCCATCCTTTTCAGCATCAGCAAGAAAGAGATCAAGAACATCGGCGACGAAGGGTACGTGCTCACGGTGAAGCCCAACCGCATCGTGGCGGAGGCCAACACCACCGCCGGTCTCTTCTACGCCATGCAGACGCTGATGCAGATGGCTGGCACCGACAAGTTAGCCGACAACAAAACTTTCGCAGTGCCGTGCGCCGTCATCACCGACTACCCGCGCTTCGCCTACCGCGGCGCCCACCTCGACGTGTCGCGCCACTTCTTCGACACCGCCTTCGTGAAGAAGTACATTGACATGCTGGCGTTCTTCAAGATCAACAAGTTCCACTGGCATCTCACCGACGACCACGGCTGGCGCATCCAGATTGACCGATACCCCGAGCTCACCCGCGTGGGCGCGTGGCGTCCTGAGCGCACCTCTTGGGACACGCTGCACCCGGTAATGCCCGACGAACCCATGACCTACGGCGGTTTCTACACCAAAGAACAGATCCGCGACATCGTGCGCTATGCCGCTGCCCGCCACATTGACATCATCCCCGAAATCGAGATTCCCGGCCACTGCAGCGCCATCCTCGCCGCCTACCCACAGTACGCATGCGACGACTATCCCTACACCGTGGCCGTGGGTCCCTACTGGCCACCCAAAGCCATCATGTGCGCCGGCAATGACGGCGTGATTACTTTCTACAAGAACGTACTCACCGAAGTGGCCGAGCTCTTCCCCTACCCGCTCATCCACATCGGCGGCGACGAGGCCTTTAACGACAACTGGCAGGTCTGTCCGAAATGCCAGCAACGCATTCAAGACAAGGGACTTAGAAATGAGTTTGAGCTGCAACAATGGCTGATGAACCAGATCGAGCATCACCTAGATTCGCTCGGCAAGAAGGCCATCATCTGGGACGACATCGTGTCGGACGACATGGTGAACACCTCCACCATCATGTGCTGGCAGGGCCTTGATGTGGCGAAGACCGCCGCCAAGCACGGCAACGACGTCATCATGTGCCCCACCACGCATTGCTACTTCAACTACTACCAAAGCAAGGACAAGGACGAGCGGCTCTGCATGGAGGGTTACGTCTCCTTAGGCAAGGCCTACTCTTTCGACCCAATGCCGGAAGGCCTGAGCGAAGCGCAACAGAAGCACATCCTCGGTGGACAATGCAATCTCTGGACCGAGTTCGTGAACGACCCCGAAACGGCCGAATACATGATCATGCCGCGACTGTTCGCGTTGTCGGAGTGCGTTTGGAGCCCGAAAGAGAAGAAAGACCCGAAGAAATTCGCCACGAAAGTCGATTTCGAGCGCAATCTGATGAAAAAATTGGGATATAGGCCATCGAACAGAACGGTGATGGAGCTGGAATAGTTCAATTCACCATTCACTATTCACTAATCACAAAGATTGGGGCTGTCCGTTGGGGCGGCCTCAATTATTACAACGTATTACAAATCCCTATCATCTTATCCAACAATATTTTAACCATCGGCAAATAGCGTTGAATTTCTTCTTCAGTAACTTCCACAAAGTCTTCATAATCACCCTCTTGTCGTAATGAGAATAATTTCCGGATCAGTCGGATGTCTTCTGTTGACAATAACCCTTGTTGTACAAGATGGAGACTTATCATCGCAATAACACCCGCATGGGTGTGAGCGGCCAATCCCTTCTTGATTAATATTGCTGTTGAAGCATAAAACAAAGCATAATACAAACGATTGGCCGCAATGTTCCATAAACCAATTGCCGACACCTTTTCCGCTTCATCAATGGCATTTTGTGCTTTTTCAATACGGTAACTCACTACCGCAACTCTTTCTTCTTCAGACAAGCTCATAATTCGATATGCTCTTTTAAGACATTAAATTTAAATAAGGACGGCGGTGCCGTTTCCCATTGTTTCGTGTTATAGGTAAAAGCGTTGATTTCCTCCCCGATTTGGAGTCCTTTCCACCATAAGTCGTATGAAATGTCGCTTCGTGCATCAAAATTCATGTCAGGATCGTTGACCAACACAATAACATCCCAGTCTGAGTCCTGGCGAGCAGTACCTTTGGCACGCGAACCATACAGTAAAATCCGCGCACTAGGATCCACCGACAGCACTGTCTTTCGGATAAGATCAATAACATTTTTTGTGTCAACAACTTCCATACTTACATTTTTCAATCGGCAAAGATACATTATTTTCAATCACACGGTTGTTTCCGTGCGCATTTAATTTGTGCGGAGAGGTTTCCACACATGAAGAAATCATGTAAACAGCCAAATCATCTTTCCTCTAACAACGGCAAGTGATCCTCCTTCAAAAGATTCATTCTTGTCGTGAGCATATCGGCATACTCTTTGGTTGCAGGCACATTAACAGGATAACAATCGGAAGACTAAATTTAATCTGCTCGAAGTTCCTGTCCAATTCATCCTGGCTCACCCATTTTTTGGTGTCAACTTCCATATAAACGTGATTTTCTTATTGTGACGGCAAAAATACTAAATAATTCTTTTACAATTCCCCCGCACCCAGCCGACGCACCACCTCCACCACGTTAACACTCTCAATCAACGTGAAACAAAACAGTTTCTTCCCCAGATCCTTGAATGAAGCCCCGAAAGTGTACAATACATTGTCGTAGTTCGGCAAACTGTTCTGTCTCCTTCCTGCTGAACTATTTCCATTTTGGAAACAGTTGAATTAGTTTGCAACTCTCCTGATTCAAAGATGTTTTTAATATGCTTTGAAATTGCAGGCACAGCTGTTCCTTAAAGAATTGCCATTTGCTTTTGACTCAACCAAACAGTCTCATTTTCAACAAGAACATCCAATTTCACTTGAAGGTCTTCCGACTGGTATAATTTCATTTCAGTGGACATAATATTTCGTTTTTAAATTGGCTGCAAACATACAACAAAAAAGACCGCTTGTCAAGAGGGAAAATCGTTTTTATCTCACCACGCTGGCTTCCGTTCAAACACCATCTCTTTCCCGCTTGTCGGGTGCGCGAACGCAATCCGCGCGGCGTGCAAATAGAGTCGGTCAGCGCGGCGACCGTAGAGGTTATCGCCCTTGATGGGACGACCTAACCCTTCCGCGTGGGCGCAGTGGACGCGCAGCTGATGCGTGCGACCCGTGAGCGGATGGAGCTCCACAACATGCTCTCCCACAATGCGATACAACGTCACAGCGGGTTTTCCGTGCGCTTTATCGACCTTCTGGAAGGGGCGGTGCATCAGGTCGGGCGAGAGCGGCAATTCGATGCGTCCCTCCTCCCCTATCGGCAACGGTTCGCCGTCCAATACCGCCACGTAGGTCTTGTGTATTTCCCTGTCCCTGAACTGTTTCTGCAAACGATAATGTGTGGTCTTATGCTTCGCCACGACAAGCAACCCGCTGGTGTCCATGTCCAATCGATGAACGACTAACGGTGTTTCGCCTTCTTGGCAACGTTCTTGCAGAATGGAGATCACAGACTCGCGGTGCGACTTCCCCGGCACGCTCAGCATCCCAGAAGGTTTGTCCACGACCCACAAATCGGCATCCTCATACACGATTTCCAACTGATCGGCGAAGGCGCGCTGTGGAGTTGCAGCCAACACTTCCGGTGGTAGCATATAGGTCAGCACGGGCTTGCATTTTCCCGAACAGGCAGGATAATAGTGCAGATGGTGACGGATTTCCCCCTCGGGCGATTTTCCCCACCAGAACATGGCCATTTGGATGGGTTTAAGTCCGTGTGTGTAAGCGTATTGCAGTAGCTTCGGTTCGCAGCATTCGCCCGTGCCCGCGGGAGGTAATTGCTGCACGGTGTCGCGGAAAATCTCCAACAGATTGCGCCGCTCACCCGCATAATTCACCATCACGAAATGCTCAAACAGCCACTTCTGCAACGCCTCCGATTTTGTTTTCCGTTGGTTTGCAAGCTCTTCAATACGTTTTTCGTAAATATCCACCGCCGTTTTCGCCTCGGCTATCTTTTCCGTCCATCGCTTTTTCTCCCGTCGCAGCTCCGCCTTCAAGAACTGGCTCTCCTTCACGAAAGCAGCCTCTTCCTCGGGTGTCAACGTCCTTTGGGAACGTTCGGCATCGCGTTTGGCTTTAGCATCCAGCATCTTTTGCTTGGCAGCGGTGATGGCAACCTCAGCATCATTTTGTAACTGCAGATAAATTTTTTGAGATTCGATATACTGGCCATCGGACTTCAAGTTGTCGATTTCTTGATTAATAGCGGAAATTTTCGCTTCATGCTGTTTAAAATAGCCGTCGGGGTCAAGGAAATCGAACACCGGCGGCACAAAGCCGGGCAGCACGGACTGGTCGCACAGCTGTCCAGAAAAGGCTGCCAGATAATACAGATTCTCCTCTTTCGCCACGACCAAAACCCCGAACATCTTGCCTTCGGGGTTCCCGCGCATCAACACCTCGACACGCGGCAGCAAATCCGCCACAGCCGCCTCGCACACAGGATGCGGCACATAATCAAACGGGTTGTTGAACGTTTCCGGCAACAACCCGTGATAGGACAAAGGGTGCAATATTAGCATTGCGGGTTTCAAGTTTCAGGTTTCAGGTTTCAAGAGCTAACAGCTAAAAGCCAAAAGCTATTTCACCCAATACACCCAATTCTCTTTACGCGGCTTCGCTTCGGGATAGTCGCCGGCGGTGTAGCCGAGAATACAATTGCCGACACCCACGTAGTCGCCCTCGATGCCGAGGTCTTTAAGAATCTGTTTGCCCTCTTCCGTTTCAAACATCTCTTTGGCGCGGTGGATCCAGCAGGAGCCGAGACCCTTGGCATGGGCGGCGTTCATCAGGTTGCCCATCACGAGGCTGCCGTCCTCAACACAGGTATGCACGTTCTTGTCAGCCAGCACCACCAACACCACGGGCGCACCGTAGAAGGGGTCGTTGTCGGCGCCCATCACAGCAGCGTTCATCTTGCTGAGACGGTCGCGCATCTCCTTGTTCGTTACCGCGATGATGATCGGGCTTTGGCGGTTCATGCCCGTTGGCGCGTACGTGCCGGCCTTGCAAATCTCTTCAATCACCTCCATCGGGGGAATTTCGTCAGTGTAGCTGCGCACACTGCGGCGCGTCAATAAATCTTCCATTGTGGTACTTTTAACGGTTTCACATTCAGTTTGTTCAGTTGTCTCTGCTTTCTGCTGACAACCAACGCACAACACCATCACGGCTGCGCATAAAATCATTGTAATTTTTCTCATACTGATTATTTTTCGTGTTTCAAACGCTAAAATTCAAAATGCTTTTTATTGTTCATGCCGCAAAAATAAGATTTTTTGTAATAGAAAAATTGTATCTTTGCATTTTCAATCATTATCTGTTAAAAACATTATTATCAAACAGTTATATTAAAAATATGAAAAGAGACGAACAAATTTTCAACCTTATCCAACAGGAGCGTGAACGCCAGACCAATGGCATCGAACTGATTGCTTCTGAGAACTTTGTGAGCGACCAGGTGATGGAAGCCATGGGGTCCGTTATGACCAACAAGTACGCTGAAGGTCTTCCAGGCAAACGCTACTACGGTGGTTGCCAAATCGTTGACCAATCCGAACAACTGGCCATTGACCGCGTGAAACAGCTCTTCGGCTGCGAATGGGCCAACGTGCAACCGCACTCCGGCGCCCAGGCCAATATGGCCGTCCTGATGGCTTGCCTGCAACCGGGCGACACCTTCATGGGCCTCGACCTCAACCACGGCGGTCACCTCTCACACGGCTCCCCCGTGAACTCCTCCGGCATCCTCTATCATCCTGTGGCTTACCAAGTTGACGAAGAGACCGGCTGCATCAACTACGACACGATGGAGGAAGTTGCCCTCCGCGAGAAACCGAAGTTGATCATCGGCGGTGCCTCCGCTTACAGCCGCGACTGGGATTGGGCACGTATGCGTCAGATTGCCGACAAGATCGGTGCCATCCTGATGGCTGACATCTCCCACCCCGCCGGCCTCATCGCCAAAGGTCTCCTCAACAACGCCGTGACTCACTGCCACATCGTGACCACCACCACCCACAAGACCCTCCGCGGACCTCGCGGCGGTCTCATCATGCTCGGCAAGGATTTCGAGAATCCGTGGGGCAAGACCACCCCGAAGGGCGTCGTGAAGATGATGTCCCAAATCCTCGACTCCTCCGTGTTCCCGGGCTGCCAGGGCGGTCCTCTGGAGCACGTCATCGCCGCCAAGGCCGTCGCATTCGGCGAGGCCCTGACAGAAGACTACGCCAACTATGTGAAACAGGTGAAGATCAACGCCAACGCCATGGCCAACGCTTTCGTAGAAAGAGGTTACAAGGTGATCTCCAACGGCACTGACAACCACCTCATGCTCATCGACTTGAGAAAGAAATTCCCCGAAATGACCGGTAAAGTGGCCGAGAACACCCTCGTGAAGGCCGACATCACCATCAACAAGAACATGGTGCCGTTCGACACCCGTTCCGCTTTCCAGACCTCCGGCATCCGCGTGGGTACTCCCGCCATCACCACCCGCGGCCTGAAAGAGAACGACATGCCCGTCATCGTGGAGATGATCGACAAGGTGCTCTGCGACGTTGAGAACGAGGAACTCATCGCCAAGACCCGCAAAACGGTCAACGACATGATGCACGACCGCCCGCTCTTCGCTTGGTAAACAACGTTCCCTATCTGAGATGCAAAATTTTGCGTCTCTACGAATAAAAAAAGCCCCGACCAACATCGGGGCTTTTTTTACAACTGTTGAATTTAATGCGATGCATGAACAGCTCTCACCGTATATCCAATTGGACGGTTAACATAATGCATTTTGAGCGTGTCAGCGGTAAATGAGGCGAACCAAGCCTCGAACATAAAATCATTTCTGACGGAACTTGTCCAATATGTACCATACTCATTGCCGTTGTACAAACCGAAAAAACGATACTTGAATCCAGCAAATGGCACAAACATGGTGTTGCCGTTTGAACCCGTGAAAAGAATTCCGTATGTCGTATCGATAGTGGTATATACATGAGTGGTATTCGCTATTAGCTCCTCCCATTCGTCCTTGGTGGGTGTACGCGCACCCGAACTCATATTTGCCGTCGCGGCGTCATCACACGCCTCCAGCGTGATGAGGTTGTCGGAATACCCATTATACCCCCATCCTGAATTGCTGCAGTATTTGGTGATACGGTTATCTTGCCAATACTGGTATGTCGGCCAATCATAATCCGACTTTGGTGACGTTTCGGCCCATGCAAAATAATCACCGAAATCCTGCGGTGAGGTTGCCCCAACATTGCACTTGGCCCATAAAAGCCCACTCGGGAGACCGAGGTCTACCCAGTCGGATGAGACAAAGTCTTCATCAGGTGTCGGCGGTGTCGGGGACACTGGTTCACGGGTACACGACACCATAAAAGCGACCATAATGGCCAATAAAGTCCAGAGTTTAATTGTCTTTTTCATTTTTTTGCAATTTAAAATCAAAACATTGTTGTTCAATAAATTAAGCACAATTTGACAGCCTTTCGTTGTCCTAATTTCTCATAATTCTGACTTTTCCCGACGCTTGATTTTCTATGCCGTTGTACAAAAACGTGAACTCGTAGCTATAAACCCCATCGGGACAAGTGCCGCCGTCCCAAGTGTTTTTATAGGTTTCGCTTTGATACACAACCCTGTTGTTTTTATCACGGACGACCAATTTCGGGGAAGAGTAATTCTCCAACCCTTCTATAACAAAGAAATCATTGACGCCGTCCTTATTCGGGGTAAACAAATTGGGAATGCTGAAATGTACCGGCAACGACCAATCCACACTGTCGTCAGAGAGTTTTTTCAGCACAGGGTCAGCAGCTAATTGTTTGGCTAACGTTGAATTAGGCGGCAACACTATCTGGCGGGCATTGCTATTCGGTTTTACCACCTTCTCTTCTGTTTTTGGTTGAATGTCTGATTTTTCAGTCGTATTATCCACGGCTATTTGAGTCGGAGCAGCATGGTCGGACTCTATAGCCACAGATGTCACTTCTGTTTCAACATTTTCTATCGGCTTTGCTACGGCATCAGAAACTTCTTCCTTGTTTTCAACCACTTTCGTGTTATTATTTTCTACCACAATATTCTGATTTCCACGCTGATACAAGAAAACGCCCAAAACCACTGCACCGCCCATAATCAGACCCAGCAATACAGCAGCCGTCCATTTCAATGTTTTGACACGGTTAATCCGATGCACTTTCCCCGTCACCGGCATTTCCGCATCCAACCGGACATTCAACCGCTTCCACACATCCGCCGAAGGAGTCTCCTCGTATGCGTTCAAAACATCTTTTACATCTTTCATAATATTTATACTATCTCAAAAATTATCTTCTTATCTCATCATCTTTTCCTCTCATCATCTTTTCAGCGCCTCCATCATCCACTGTCGCGCCCGCATGTAACTGATGCGGATTGCATTCTCCTTCTTCCCCAGTTTCTCCGCGATTTCCGAAAAAGAGTACTCTTCCACCGCTTTGAGGTTGAACACCACACGCATTCCGTCGGGCATCCGTTCCAGCAGCTCCAACAACTGCTTCGCCTCCAACGAGGCTATGATGTTTTCTTCCTCCGCTTTTCCCTCTTCCTCGATCACATCGCTGGAGAGCAATTCCTTGCGGAAACGCTTCACCGACCGATAGTGGCTGACGGCAGTATTCACCATTATGGAGTGAATCCACGTAGTGAACGAACTTTCCCCTCTGAACAACGGCAAGCTCTTGAAAACCTGCATGAACCCTTCCATCAACATGTCCTCCGCCTCCTCACGTCCGTTTGCATACCGCAGGCAAACACCAAACATCCTCGACGCGTATCGATCGTACAACCGGTGCTGGCACAAACGATCATTGTTCAAACAACCGTTGATGATTTCCTGGAGTTCAGAATCTATTTCCGTCACGTTCAGGTCTGTCGCACGAAGATGTCATTTTGTTACATCAGAAAAAAAAATTATTGAATGGATTTCACAATTGCCTCAACCTCACGCAGATAATCTCTTTTATGTTCTTGCGGGGCATACACAAAGCCGTCTATTGAGATACAAGAGGTACTGTCGGGGGCGATTTGGGTGAAACTGTAGAACGGTCCGCCCATCTTGTCACGTACAGAAGCCCACAATCCTCTCAATTCCACACCATTATGATACCGAATCTTCAATTCTTTGGCCATAGGATATCCTTCTATATCCGCAACAATGGGATAAGCACCTGCAACGGCACCCTGAATATAGGCCTTCGTGATGCGATCGCGCTCTGCCACGATATTCTCGGTAGTCAATGGATAGCGGGGAGACTTGTAAATCATGACGAAACGGTCGTTCTTCGGAGTGCGGAAAAGCAACCAAAGGAAGTCTTCCTCTTCGCGCCCAACAAAATAGCCTTCCGGAATCGTCATCGAGATCCCGAACTTCTCCTTGATTTTTTTCTCAATCACCGGATTGTTCAATTTGCGATGAGCATTCTGCAAACGCGCTATATCGTTATCATACATCGCTTTGACAATCTCTTCCTGGTGGGCAAGGAACAGCTTCAAGCATGAATCCTGACTGTTTCCTTTGATTTTCACCAGAATTTGCGGATTTGTGAGCGGATTCTTGTCGATTTCAAAGCTGTTTTCGGAATAATCAGGATTAAAATCGAACTGCACGATGTTGCGGTGGCGCATGAACGACGCCCTGTAATCAGCGTTGGAACACTGAATCACATCAAACATCGGTTCGATTTGGTTAATGGCCGGTTGCGGCTGATGTAGCACATCGTAGATGGCGTTCACGGCCGACTTTGACCAATAGTTGGAGTCGATGGCCAAGATCATTTCTCCAGCCTTGCCTGTGGAAAAATTCTCCACTTTTATGCCCGAACCGCCCGACTTTGTATGACAGGAGGTCATGGACAACAACACTATCGCTAATACGAAACAACTGATTTTCTTCATATTAATAAAATTAATTTTTCTATTGGTTTTATTTTATTTAATTGTTATCTTTGCAGTCCAAAAAAAAATGCAAAACTATAAAAATAAATCAACCGAAAGCAAAAAAAATGCACACTGAAATTTTCTACCGAATTGCCTTAAACAAGACCGAAGGACTTGGAAAATCTACATTGAAACAAATTCTGACCGCTGCCGGGTCAGCACAAAACGTCTATGAGTTCCCTGAATCATGGCAAAGAAGATTGCAACACCGCAAATGTTGCCAAGTGGTCATAAAACTCACCGACAAGTTGAAAGGTTTGGTTGACAAGGAAATGAGCCTGATGGAAAAATACAAAGTCCAACTGTGCCATTATTTGGACACAACATATCCCCACCGGCTGAAACGCTGTCCCGACGCACCTGTTTCCTTCTATTTCCGTGGTGGTGGCGACTTCAACCGTTCAAGGATGTTGGCGGTGGTAGGCACGCGCAATGCGACAGCCTACGGCATCAAAAGCCTCACAAAGATACTCAATGACCTAAAGGACAGCGACATCACAACTGTCAGCGGATTAGCGTACGGCATTGACACGGTGGCGCATGAGGAGTCGCTCAACCTTGGCATTCCCACGATTGCGGTGTTGGGAAACGGGTTGCACACCATCTACCCATCCACAAACAAGAACCTGTCGGAACGGATAACGGCTGCCGGAGGAACTCTTATCAGCGAATTTGACTTCAACACCGGACCTGACAGGATGAACTTCCCAGCGCGCAACCGTATCATCGCGGGCATGGCGGATGCTGTGTTGGTGGCGGAAAGCGGCATCAAAGGAGGAAGCATCATCACCGCGCACATTGCAAACTCCTATAACCGGGATGTTTTCGCCATACCCGGCACCATTTTTGACGAGCGGCACGCTGGCTGCCACGAGCTGATCCGCAAAAACATCGCTGCTATCGTCACTTCCGGAAAAGATCTGCTTGAGATGATGAACTGGGATTCCGCACCGCAGCCTGTGCAAACACAGCTCTTTCCTGACATGTCTGAAGATGAGGCGCTGGTCTATCGTTATATTCAGACAGGAAGGAAGACCATTGATGAGATTGCCGAACACTGTATCGGTTTTTCACCATCCAAGTTGGCTGGCATCCTCCTTTCACTGGAACTCAAAGGGGTATTGTTCGCCCTGCCGGGGAAAAGTTATAGCACAGAGATTTAAAATTACACTTGAGATTGTTCTTTTCACGACACAGACACTGTCCTCGGAGGCAATTTCAACGTATCTGAACACTCCATCCTTGTCTTCAGCGCGATTATTTCTCCTCGGATAGTGGAAACATTGTCGTTCTGTTTGTCTTTCACTTCTTCTATTTTCGCCTCTACTATGTCGAAATGCACTTCCACCCTCTCAAATCGTTCATCCACTTTCTCAAAACGCTTATCCACTTTATCGAAACGAGCATCCACTTTATCGAAACGAGCATCCACTTTATCGAAACGAGCATCCATCTTCGCATCCATCTTATCGGACAACGCGTCTATCTTCGCATCAAATTTCGCATCCATTTTCTCGAAACGTTCGTCCATCTCCCTGTGGAGGGCATTAAACTTCGCATCCACCTTCTCGAAACGTTCGTCCATCTCCCTGTGCAACATATCAAACTTCGCATCCATCTTGTCGGACAATGCGTCTATTTTCGCATCAAACTTCGAGTCCATCCTGTCGAAACGTTCGTCTATCTCCCTGTGCAATACATCAAACTTAGAGTCCATCCTGTCGGACAAGGTGTCTATCTTATCGGACAAAACGTCAATCTTGGTGTCTTGCAAATTCTGATTTTGCCTCATGAACCGCAACGTGACATGAATCTCCGTAAACTTCTTTGTCGTCCAATGACTCAACCAAATGAGAGCGATAATCAGCAAGGACAAAATGGTTAAGATTCCGCCTGGGCTGACAACTACACTTTGCAATAAAGAAATAAACTCTTTCATATTTTGTTTTTTTAACGGTTTGATTTAATTTGTTTTACATCTTATTTTTGTTAAAATACAATCTTTTATTTGTGATAGATTTTCATATCGCAAAAATACTATTTTTTTAATACAAACATAATTTTCTAAAAAAAAAAAAAATCAAAAAAAACTCCAATTCAAATTCACACTCTTGAACGATTGTAATTTTTGTACTTTTGCAGCCTCAATTATATTAAGGAAATATGTACACGGCAAAATCTGACTTGTCGCAGAAAGACACGAAAAAGAAACAACCCGGGGATGGCCGTCCAAAATGGGTCAAAACCTTTTGGAAAGTGTATTTCATCTTGTTCGGCCTGGTATGTCTGATGTTCCTCCTCATCTCTTTGGGATGGATGGGATATATGCCTTCGTTCGCGGAACTTGAGAACCCGGATTCGAACTTAGCCACGGAGGTCATCTCATCCGACGGGGTACTGTTAGGCACCTACTACCGTGAAAACCGTTCCAACTGCAAATACGCCGACCTTTCCGATGAACTGAAGAATGCACTCATCGCCACCGAAGATTCCCGTTTCTACAAGCACTCCGGTGTCGATGTGAAGGCCCTGTTCCGCGTCGCCTTGGGGGTGGCCACCCGCCATCACAAGGGCGGCGGCAGCACCATCACGCAACAGTTGGCCAAAAACCTTTTCCCCCGCGACCCTAACGCCGGGAAAATCAAAATCGTGTTCACCAAATTCAAAGAGTGGGTCGTCGCCACCAAACTGGAACGCGCCTATTCGAAAGACGAAATCCTGGCGATGTACTTCAACACGGTGGATTTCGGCAACAACGCCGTGGGCATCAAGTCCGCCGCACGCACCTACTTCGACAAGGAACCTGCGGAAATCAACACTGAAGAAGCTGCCCTGTTGGTGGGAATGTTGAAAGCCCCCTCCAAGTACAGTCCGCGCCGCCATCCGCAAGCCGCCCTCGACCGCCGCAACACGGTGTTGGGGCAGATGAAAAAATACAACTACCTCACCGAAGCGCAATTCGACTCCATCAAAGCCATCCCGATTGACATGAGCAACTTCAAGTCGCAGGCCCACACCGCCGGCATCGCCACCTATTTCCGCGAATACCTGCGCATGGTCCTGAAGGATTGGTGCAACAAGAACCCTAAAAACGACGGCACCTGCTATGACCTATACTGCGATGGACTCAAGATTTACACCACCATCGACTCGCGAATGCAGCAACATGCGGAAGCCGCTGTGAAAGAGCACGTCTGTGACTACCTCCAGCCTCTGTTCTTCAACCACATCAAAGGAGCCAAAAACGCGCCGTTCGTCAATATCAGCGACGAGCAGACGCACAGAATCCTCTGGCGCGCCGTGAAACAGTCGGATCGTTATGCGCAGATGAAGGACGCCGGCAAATCCGACTCCGAAATCGAAGCCGCCTTCAACAAGAAAGTCAAAATGACCGTTTACAACTACAAGGGGATGATAGACACGGTGATGACCCCAATGGACTCTATCCGCTATTACAAATCGTTCTTGCAGTGTGGTCTGATGTGCGTGGAAGCGGCCACCGGCCACGTCAAAGCCTATGTGGGCGGCACCAATTACGAGTATTTCCAGTTCGACCACGTGAAACTATCCAAACGGCAGGTCGGATCGACTTTCAAACCGTACGTCTATACCGTGGCCATGCAGAGCGGTGACTTCGACCCGTGTACCATGGTTCCCAACGTACCCGTGACTATCGAGACGCCAGGAGGTTCTTGGACCCCACACAATTCCGGAGGTTACAAGGAAGGACAGATGATGCCGCTGCGCGAAGCACTGGCGCACTCCCTCAACCAAGTGTCAGCTTACCTTATGAAACGCTACGGTCCGAACGCCGTCATCGACCTCGTGCGCAACATGGGTATGACCTCCGACATCCCCGCCGTACCCTCCATCTGTCTGGGAGCTTGCGAGTTAACCCTTTACGAACAAGTCGGTGCCATCAATTGTTTCCCCAACCAGGGCGTCTATGTGGAGCCGGTCTTCATCACACACATCTGCGACAAAGAGGGCAATGTCATATACACAAAAGTGCCTAAAACCAATGAGGCCATGGACCAGATTACCGCGTTCAAGACGGTGCGTCTGATGCAAGGCGTGGTCGATTACGGTACCGGCGGCCGCCTGCGCAGCCAATACGGCATCTCTTTCCCGTTGGCGGGCAAAACCGGCACCACCGACAATCAGTCCGACGGCTGGTTCGTGGGCTACACCCCGTTGCTGACCTGCGGCGTGTGGGTGGGCTGCGAGGACCGTGCGGCGCACTTCCGCAGCACCGCACTCGGACAAGGTGCGAGAACCGCCATGCCCGTGTTCGGACTCTTCATGAGCAAGGTCTATGCCGACCCGAAACTGCCTTACCTGTCGGTCGTTTCCGGCGAAAACCGCGGAGCAAAGTCGGGCTACAATTTCACCATCCCGAGCGCCTAC
Organism: Bacteroidales bacterium; assembly: GCA_017525245.1. Lineage (GTDB taxonomy): Bacteria > Bacteroidota > Bacteroidia > Bacteroidales > WCHB1-69 > F23-D06. Next base: position 17,583 of record JAFXTE010000063.1, read on the forward strand.
ATCGGCGACCCGTCGGGCTGCAACGAGACCAAGAGGGATTCCGTCATGCACCTGGATTTCGATTAACAGATCAACTCATCGCAGAGATGTTTCATGACGACCATGAGACGTTTCATGGTCTGTAGAGACGTTTCATGAAACGTCTCTACAAGAGTACAATGACGACAAAAATCCCCCTCCTATCGTACCAAAAAAATACTATATTTGCACAGTTTTTTTACTATGGTAAAGAAGACTTGTAATATACTGTTAGTCATATTGTTAGCCTTCGCGGTGGACGTGTGTGCAGCGGACTTCCGCGGCGCAACGGACACTATTATACCCAAAACACAAACTCAAGCAGACACCATTAAGCCGAAAACGCAGGCTCAAAAAAGTACAGCCAAACCGGAGAAAAAAAAGAAGACCGTCAGCCGCACATCCAAACGGGTGACGTTTGAGAGTTTCGACCAATACTACGCCCGCGCCTTGAAATACTACAACAACCGTCAATGGCTCTCCGCCGCCGGACTCTTTGAGGAACTCTACCCGCTCTCGTTAGGTACCCCCCGCGCCGACACCATTCTCTTCCTCTTCGCCCACTCGTACTACATGAACGGCGACTACAACATGGCCGCTTTCCATTTCCGCGACTACGTGCGACGCTACCCAAACTCCGACCGCACCGAAGACGCTTTCTACTACTGCATCTCCGCCGTTTACAAGACCTGCCCTGACTACTACCTTGACCAATCCAACACCCATTACGCGATTGAACAAATCAACGCTTATCTCCAAGCCTATCCGGAAAACAAGCACATTGAAGAATGCAATGAGATGCTGGATGACCTGCGGCTGAAACTCGCCCGCAAAGACCTTGAGGTAATGAAACTCTACTACAACACCGACCACTACGAGGCCTGCCAAATTTCCGCCAGAAACTTCTTCAACAAGTATTCCTACTCCCCCTTGATGCCTGAAGCTGTCTATTATCTGGTCTTGAACAACTACGAATACGCCAAACGAAGCACTGAACGGAAAAAACAGGAACGCCTCAAGGCCTGTTTAGAAGCCTGCGAGAAAATGAGCGTCAACTTCCCGGATTCAAAATATATCAAGGAAACGGAAAAAATCGCACAGGACGTAACCAAGCAATTAGAAAAATACACGAAAAAATCAACAAATTAGTCATATAATGAAAGCTTTAGAGTACAAAAAATTGAAAATCGACCTTTTTGCCAATACCAAGGACATCCGCAAATACGACAAGCAGACGGGCAACTTCTACAAAAGCATCGTGATTATGTCAAAACGCGCTGACCAAATTGCTGCGGAGCTGAAACAGGAGTTCCAGGAGAACTCGCATCTATCTGCCACGCAAGACCGCTCCGGTGAAGAGGTATATGAGAATCGCGAGCAAATCGAACTGTCCAAACTTTACGAACAGATTCCCAAGCCCACCCAGTTGGCCATTAACGAGTTCGAAAACGATCAGATTTACTTCAAAGACTCCGACGAGTAAAAAACATCCATGGGTAAACACATTGTCATCGGCATTTCCGGCGGCATCGCGGCCTACAAGACCCTGACGCTGATACGGCTGTTCAAAAAGAACGGCTACGAAGTTCGTGTCACTGCTACTCGGAACGCCCTGCAATTTGTTACCCAATTGACGATAGAGACCCTGTCGGAGAACAGGTTATACACGGATATGTTCGACACCAACCGTACATTGGAGGTTGAGCATATCAGCATGGCGGAATGGGCGGACGCGCTCGTCGTGGCTCCCGCCACCGCCAACATCATCGCCAAATTCGCTCACGGAATCGCGGATGATGCCCTCTCCACCCTCTTTTTGGCCGTCAAAAAGCCCTTGTTCATCGCTCCAGCCATGAACACCAACATGTACGAAAACCCTGCAGTGCAGCAAAACCTCGACATTCTGCGGGATCGCGGATGTTTCATCCTTGCTCCGAACGAAGGCTTTCTTGCCTGTGGCACTACTGGAAGCGGACGCATGCAAGAGCCAGAGGAGATTTTTGAAACCGTGGACGAAAAACTGGAGGACGACCATTCCCTGCAAGGCAAAAACGTGATGATCACCGCCGGTCCGACATACGAGCCCATTGACCCCGTTCGGTTTATTGGAAACCATTCCTCCGGTCTTATGGGGTTCTGCCTCGCCGAAGCCGCCGCCCGCAAAGGCGCACAAGTCTCCCTCGTGACAGGCCCGTCCAACTGCTCCGCACACCACCACAACATCACCCGTTACGATGTGAAAACGGCAGAGGAAATGTACCAGCAATGTATGAGCCTCGTGGACAACCAAGACATCATCATCATGTCCGCCGCTGTCGCCGACTTCACCCCTGCGCATGTTGCCCCGGAAAAAATCAAAAAAGAGAACACGCAGCTCACCCTCGAACTGGTCAAGACAAAGGACATTCTTGCTTCCGTCGGGAAAATAAAACGCGACAACCAGTTGTTGGTCGGTTTTGCCTTAGAAACGGAAAACGAAATCGAGAACGCCAGAAAAAAACTGCATAATAAAAACGCTGATCTCATCGTTCTCAATTCCCTGCGAACGAAAGGCGCTGGTTTCCGCACTGCCACCAATCAAGTCACCATTCTTGCGAGAGACGGTCGCGAGTTCGCCAGCGAACTGAAAAGCAAACAGGAAATAGCAACGGAAATTCTTCAAACAGCCCAAAAATATATTCATCAATAACCCATAACTATGAAACGTTTATTCGGACTACTCCTCATTTTGGCTATTGCCGCCAGCTCATTGAAAGCACAAGACTTCCAATGCTCGGTATCTCTCAATACGACACAAATTTCAAGTTCCGGCAACCAACAGCGATTCAATGAATTACGACAAAAATTGTACACTTTTGTACACGACCGGAAATGGTGCCAGTACAACCTGAAGCAAAACGAACGCATTGAGTGTTCCATGACCATCAACCTCACCAAAGCGTCCGGTGACGAATACGAAGGCACGATGACGTTGGTGCTGCAACGCCCCGTCTATAAAGCCAGCTACAAAACCACCCTGATGAGTTTCCAGGACAAAAAGATAAAATTCCGTTACGCAGACGGAGACCCTTTGGAATATGACGAGAACTCCACACTTTCAGAACTCACCTCAATCGTTGCCTTTTATCTGAATCTCTTTATCGGTGTTGAATTAGACTCGTTTTCCCCGAACGGTGGTTCCGCCTACTTCTCCAAATGCCAGAACACTGCCAACTTGAACTCAAAAGACGTGGGTTGGAGCGTGGCAGAAAGCGGCCAGAACAACCGCTATTGGATTGCTGAAAACTTCAACAACGGCACATACAGCAAATTGCACGATTTCTATTACCAGTATCACCGTATGGGACTGGATGTGATGTATGAGACTCCCGATGCGGGTCGTGCCGTCATCCTCGAAAGCCTGAAGCTGCTGCAGCAAGTCAATGCTCAGAAATCCAACCTCGCCGTTGTCCGCATTATCCTGAACACCAAGAAAGACGAGATTATCAATATTTTCAAGGAAGGTATGCCGTCAGAGAAGACCCAGGTCATCAACATCATGAAACAGATTGACCCCACCAACTCTTCCGCATACGATGCCATCAACTCCGCATCCAACTCCTCACCCAAATCGTAGCGATGCTTACCTCCTTGCAGATAGAGAATTATGCGATTATTAAATCTCTGAAAATCCCGTTTCACGAAGGGCTGACTGCCATTACCGGTGAAACCGGTGCGGGGAAGTCTATCCTTATGGGCGCGTTATCGTTGATTTTAGGCAACCGCGCCGACACTGACGTGCTTTTCGACAAATCCCGGAAATGTATTGTGGAAGCTGCTTTTGACATCCGCAACCTGGGGCTCCAACCCTGGCTCAACCAATTTGATCTGGACTATCAAGATGACACACTCATCCGCCGCGAAATCAACGAACACGGCAAATCCCGTGCTTTCATCAATGACACTCCGGTAAACCTGAACACCTTGAAGACCATTTCGTCATTTCTGGTGGACATTCATTCCCAGCATCAAACGTTAATGCTGCAGAACGCCGGCTTCCGTCTGCAACTGATAGATCAGTTCGCCAAAAACCGAGAACTGCTGAAAACATACCAACAGGCACTGCACCAATGGCGGACAAAGAGAAACGAACTGGACGCCTTGAAGCAAAAATGCGAGCAGGCCGCCTTGAAATACGATTATAACACCTTTACAATCGGTGAATTGGAGAAAGCTGCCATCCAACCGGACGAGCAAGCACTTATCGAACAACGAATCAAAGAGCTGACACACGCTGAAAGTATCAAGTCTCATCTTTACAATGCCGCCATGCTACTCTCCGAACAAGACGGAGATAACATATTGCACATGCTCAAAACAGTACAGAACGAATGTCACGCACTGGAAAACCTCGGCAACGACTATGAAAACTTCCGCCAGCGTGTTGACAACCTCCTCGCTGAAACCCAAGATCTTTCCTATGAAATTTCCAAGAAAAGCGAACAAACAGAAATCAACCCTGAACTGTTAGAACAACTGAACGAACGTTTGGACCTGCTTTTCTCATTACAGAACAAACACCACGTGCGGGACAATGAAGAACTGTTAGCGCTTTTGGAATCCTTACGCAAGGAAGTGGCCTCCTATTCGGACGACCGGGGTCAATTAGCTGAAATGGAAAAAGAGACTTCCCGCTTGGAAAATACAGTTCGGGAATTGGCCAAAAAAGTGACCGCTTCCCGAAAAGAGGCCGTTCCCACGTTAGTAAATGCCATGGAAGAGCGTCTGCGGAAACTCGGCATGACCGAAAGCCGTTTCTGCGTTGACGTGCAAGACACTGACGAACTGCGCGAAAGCGGCTCCGACGTGGTTACGTTTCTCTTCTCCGGCAACGCCGGTATCGCCCCCGCTGACATGTCCAAAATCGCGTCTGGCGGTGAAATGTCGCGCATCATGCTGTGCCTCAAGTCCATCATCACAGACTCCATGTTCCTTCCCACCATCATCTTCGACGAGATAGACACCGGCATTTCTGGGGAAACCGCCTCCAAAGTGGGGCAAATGATGCAACAATTGGCCGACAAACACCAAGTTATAACCATCACCCACCTTCCGCAAATTGCCGCACGCGGACAACATCATTACCTTGTTTACAAGCAAGTCATCGACAACCAGACATACACCCACATCAAAACGCTCAACACACAGGAGCGCGAACAGATGTTAGCCACCATGATGAGCGGAGAGAATCGAACAGAAACGGCTGTTGCCTCAGCCCGAGAGTTACTTAAATCCAGTCAAAAATAAACCAATTATATCATGAAAAAAACACTCATTTTCCTCACCGCGATGCTCCTTTGCTGCTCAATGTATGCACAGCACCGCCGCCCCACCCCCGAAAAAAAATTCATCTACATGACTTCCGTGGGCTATGCGACTGGAGTTGGGCAGATTGTACTGGAACAGCAAACCGTGCAAAACAAAAACTTTGACATTTCAGTCAACCAACTGTTAGGATACCAGTTCAACCCTTACTTCCAATTAGGGTTAGGTGCAGGATTCGACTTTTGGAGACACACAGCCTTTATTCCCATCTACTTGAATATCACTGTGAATTTCACAAAAACCAAATTCGTGCCCGTATTTTATGCCAACATGGGCTACAGTTTCAAGTGGTATGTCTCCTCCGTTCCTGAAAAAATGGACAGAGTGGTTCATGGCACCAAAACCGGCCCCATGGGGGAAGCCGGCATTGGTATGCGCATCCATCTCAACGAAAAAATCTCACTGCTCCTCGCCGCCTGCTACAAAAACCAATACACGGACATCCGATACACCGTCTTGGGACCCAATGACCAAGACTTCTCCGCTTACTCTACCAACAGACAGAAAAACGTCCTTTACCATTTTGCAGGTGTACGGTTAGGAATACAATATTAATATAAAAACACATTGTATAGATGCAAAATTTTGCGGCTATACTAGAAAATATACCTTTATGAACGATGAGATAACATATACCGCCGCTTTTGAGGAGCTGAAGGAAATTGTGAATCAACTTGAGAACGACAGCATCAGCGTGGATGAACTGGCTCAGAAGATGAAACGCGCCACCGAGCTGATGAAAATCTGCAAAGACAAGCTGACCAAAACGGAAGAAGAAATCAACAAAACCATTTCCGAGTTGTCCTAAATGTCCACCTTTGAACTCATTTCCCCCGAAATAGAAGCCTACTGCGAGGCACACACCACCGAGGAAACGGATTTGCTCTATCGGTTGAATCGCCAGACCCATCTGCAAACCATTAACCCGAGAATGGCATCCGGACAGCTTCAGGGACAATTCCTTTCCTTAATATCCAATATGATTCGACCAAAACGAATCTTGGAAATCGGTACGTTTACCGGCTATTCTGCATTGTGCCTGGCAACGGGACTAACCTCCGATGGCATCCTGCACACCATTGAAATCAACGAAGAATACGAGGACCGCATCCGCACTTTCTTCGCAGAAAGTCCTTACAATCGGCAAATCAGCCTCCACATTGGAGACGCCAAAGCCATTGTCCCCTCTCTGAACGAACAATGGGATTTAGTGTTTATTGACGCAGAGAAAACCGACTATCAGGAGTATTACGAGATGGTTTTTCCGCAAGTCCGGAAAAACGGTTTCCTGTTGATTGACAATACTTTGTGGAACAGCAAGGTGATACATGAAATTCAACATAACGACAAAGACACCCAAGCCATTTTAGCTTTCAACGACAGGGTTCAGCAAGACGGGCGCGTACAAAACCTTCTGCTGCCTTTCCGCGACGGCATCATGATGATAGAGAAATTGTAATGATGAGAATAGACATACTGACCCTTTTCCCGGAGATGTTCCCCGGTGTTTTTGGAAGCTCGATTCTGAAACGGGCTGTCCAAAAGCAGTATATTGAACTCTACACCCACGACATACGGGATTATACTTTCGACAAACACCGCCGCGCTGACGACTACCCCTTTGGCGGTGGCGCGGGTATGGTGATGATGGTCGAGCCTATTGCCCGCTGCATAGAAAAATTACAGAGCGAACGGGAGTATGACGGCATTTTCCTGATGGCTCCCGACGGCATCACCTTCAACCAGCAGAAGGCAAACGAAATGTCTCTGCTCCACAACATCATCCTGCTTTGCGGGCACTATAAGGGTGTTGACGAACGCGTGCGGGAACTATACATCACTGAAGACCTCAGCATCGGCGACTATGTGCTATCCGGTGGTGAACTGGCCGCCATGGTCATCACCGATGCCATCGCGCGCGTGATACCCGGTGTCATCAGTGACGGTGCCTCCGCTCTTTCCGACTCCTTCCAAGACAACCTGCTTTCCGCTCCTGTATATACACGCCCCACCGACTTCCGTGGTCATCGTGTGCCGGATGTACTCCTGTCTGGCAACCACAAACTGATTGAGGAATGGCGCTACAATCAACAACTTACCCGAACCCAAGAACGTCGCCCCGACCTGCTGAACCATGAATAAACTCTCCACATATTGGCAATCGCTGCGCACACCTGATGTCTATTTCAACATCAGCTATGCACTGATGATGTTCATGATGGCGCTTCTACCCTTCACTGTTTTCTTCATGTGGCCTATCGGGGTTGCTCTGATGGTGTTGTGGGTTTGCCAATGGAACTGGCGCGAGAAATGGGAGAATTTCAAGCAAAACGACGGAATACCCTATGGTTTTTTCCTGCTTGGCATCTGTCTGATTCCCATTTTGGGATTTTTGAAATCCACCAACATGCCCGTTGCGTGGAGAACCTTCGAGTGCCACATCTGGTTCTTTTTTACTCCACTGTTATTTCTCACCACATCCGCAAAACTGTGGTCAAAAAGACATATCAGCATCTTGTTTGTTTTGTTCTCTGTCAGTGAGGTTGCACTCCTCCTCTTTTTCTTCATTCGAGGGATATTAAAAACCATTGAGGCGGACAATTTGGGCTTTATGTTCAGCGACATATACTGTTATTACTACCATCATGCATACGTGGCTTTGTATGCCACGTTCGTTTACATCCTGATTTTTTACTATCTGACAAAAAACAGCCATCGTATTTCAATCAAAAGAAAGGCCGTTCTTTATGCAACGGCACTGTTCCTAGCCGTCAGCATCCTTTTCTTGTATTCCCGCGCCGGCATCCTCATATTCTTGTTTATGCACTTGCTCTGGAGCTGCTATGCCATCCACCGCAAGCCTTCACGATGGAAGCCTATCGTTGGTGTTTTAATTCTGGTTTTTGCTCTTTTCGGCATTCTGATTGCCAAATCACCAACCAATCGGTTTACGGAACACGATATGTCTATGCGGAAAAAAAACGATGAGGCTACAGACCCTAGGTTAATCATCTGGCAAGCTACTTGGGATGGAATTGTGGAAAACCTCCCCTGGGGCGTGGGTACTGGCGACGGCAATGAGGTCATCACGGAAAAATACCACGAGAATGGCCACTGGACAGACGAGGATCACCCCTACAACGCGCACAACCAGTTCCTCTCCGCACTCCTCACTAACGGATTCATAGGACTCATTATCCTTTTGCTTTATTTCTATGCCCCGTTTGGCCTGGCCATCAAAAATCGTGATATTCTTTTACTTTCCGTGTTTCTATTGATGATCCTCAATTGCTTGGTTGAATGTATGTTCGACCGACGCGCCGGCGTGGATTTCTTTGCTATTATGATTCCGCTACTGGTGCTGAGATGCAAAGCCGATCAATGAACAATGTATAATGTACAATGTACAATCCCCAATCACAATTCACCAATGACAAAAAAGACTCTTACCCTTCTTCTGCTGATATTTAGTATTACCAACCTTTTTGCGCAAAAAAAAGAGACCTATCTTTATGCCGAGAAGGATACTTCAAAACTCTATCTTGACGTTTACGTTCCCAAAGTGCAGAATGAGCAGCAATCTTGTCTGTTTTTCGTCTTCGGGGGCGGCTTCGTGGGCGGGAAACGCGACGACAACCAAGTGCAAAAGATCAAAGAGTATTATACGGACAAAGGCTATGTGGTCGTTGCCATTGACTACCGGCTGGGAATGCGCGGCCAGTCGAACTATTCGGCACTGATCGCCTTGAAGAAGTTCGAGGCGGCCATCTACATGGCTGCCGAAGACCTTATCTCCGCACTGGATTACACCCTGAAGAACCTGACAGACACGAAAGAATACAAAATCAACCCGAAGAACATCCTTGTGATGGGCAGCAGCGCGGGTGCCATCACCGCCCTGCAGGCCGACTATGCAATTTGCAACGGCTACTTGAACAGCAACATCCTGCCTGCCGATTTCCATTTGGCCGGGGTAATCTCATACGCAGGGGCGATATTCTCCACACACGGAAAGCCCAAATACAAGAACCACACTCCCGCCCCCACTTTGCTCTGCCACGGCACGAAAGACCGCTTAGTGAATTATAAGAAAACCCAAATCGCCAACATCGGCTTCTTCGGCTCCGATGCCATCGCCAAACAGCTCAAGAAAAACGGATATAGCTATCATATCCGCCGCTATCCTGGACTCGGTCACCAAGTGGCCGGCCGATACAACGACGAATTCGCATTCATCGACCAATTCATTTCCGAACAGGTCTTCGCTGACACTCACATACAAATTGACGAAACCTATTACAACGCAGACATCGAACCCCAGTGGATGAACCTGCGTGTCCGCGACCTTAAAAAAGTGGGACAATAAAACTTTGGCTTTTGGCCTTTAGCAGACTATTTGTTCCGCAAAAGCCAAAAGCCAAAAGCCAAAAGCTAAAAGCCAAAAGCTAAAAGCCGACTACCTCACCAGTGTCACAGTGCCAATGTATTCCTTGTCCTCTTCGTTGAGGTTATACAGATTTATCTTATATACATACACTCCTTCAGGGCACATCTGCCCATGTTTGTTGCGACCGTCCCAATAATCGTACGGGTTTCTCGTGGTGAATATCAACATGCCGGAGCGATCGTAAATCTGCATGGAATAGTGGTCGGGATCCACGCCCTCGCCTTTCGGGGCAAATGTCTCGTTAATTCCGTCCCCATCTGGGGTGAAAGCATTGGGGATATAGAAGAAATAAGGCACAGACACAGAAACCCGCGTTTTGATGGAATCCACACACCCAAATGAATCTATAGCCGTCAACGTAATCGTGTAATATCCCGAACGGGTATAATCATGAGCGGGGTCGTTCACATTTTGAATAATGTTGACATTAGAGAACATATCTCCGAAATTCCATATCAAATAAGGGTAATTCCCATTAGAGATGTTCGTGCAATACACCGTCCCTATACCATTCTCCACAAAGATTTCTGTAGGAGAAGCAACAAAAGCAGGAGTAGGTAATGGTAATACCACCACAGTAAATGTGTCTGTGACTATGCAGTTGCCTTCCATAGTTGCCGAAACGACATACTCTTTAGTCACCTGCGGTGTTAGCGTGATAGCATTGGTGGATTGGCCGGTACTCCATCGGAAGCTGTTAGAGGTCGGGTGTGTGGCGTTTAGCGTATAGGAATCCCCGATGCAGATGGAGTCCCTTTCTGTAACACCTCCCACACCTGTGATAGTGGGCATCTCCAAATCAGTGACTTTCACCTGCACGGTGTCATGTTGGGTACAACCATTGTCAAAAGTCACGGTAAGTGAGTAGGTTCTGGTCTGAATCGGGGCAACTGTGTCAATAGCCAACGTATCACCTGTGCTCCATTGATAACTCATAGGAGAAACGCCCAATGAGGCATCATAACTCATGGTGAGAGAAACGGAATCGCCAGGGCACACCGGAACATTACCATTGCTGCTTGCCAGGGAGATTTTGGGGATGTTCACGTTGATGATGGTGGTGTCGTATAGGACGAGCAAGTCTCCAACAGCATTAGTGTATCTATATTCAGAAATATATACAGTAGTATCTGAAGGACTTACCGTAATGATACGATTCTTGGCATGGGCATCGTAACTGATGATGTTCGAGTCTGCCACCGAATTGATGTACCACGTCAAACTCCCGTTCTCGTCCAACGGGGTGATCGGGGTGAATCGCCAAGCTTCGTTGTCCGCGTTCCAGCCCGTCATGCCACGCCCAGGGGCAAGCAGTATTTGGGAAGATGTGTTGTTATGCAATCCTATGACACCTTCGTTACTTCCATTTGTGGTAGCACAACATTTACGATGTTTCACATAAACATCAATAATGTTAGTACCTTCATAAAGCACCATCTGATAAGTGTTGTAATTATTATATTGGCTCCCCGTACTGGTGTTTGTCAAGCCAAACAGACCAACATTCAAATAATTGAACACGAAAGCTCTACACGGATATTGACCTAACACCCCTACCCTGACAGCACCATTACCAAGTCCATCATTTTTGTTGGTATAATAACGACAGTCAATATCTTCATATACCCCATACACACAATTCTTATAGACATACGGGATAGAGGAATAAGGTGGTGTTGTGGAGGGCGCAGAATACGAATAGGTACAATAACCAGATTGTGGTGTCATGGAAATCAGTCCGTTCGTACCTGGATAAACAGTAGTATAAGGTTTCCCGAAAAAGATAAACGTAAACGGTAACTGCACACCAGACAGCCAACTGTCATCCGAGCTGGCGCCTACGCTGTTACCTTCATTGTATGCAAAAAGCATATTATTCTCATTATACGGAATCTGTTCCACCTTATAATCACTGGTGTATTGACCTGTAGCAATTACGTTGGCTTGAAGCAAAACCACGGGTTTGGAACAATCAAACTCTATCACCTTCGGGTTAGGAGCATCTGCATAAAGGCCACCCGGTATGTTCGTCACCGAAGGACAAGGATTTCCGTCCTCACTTTCAAACAGTTCCGGCACACAGGAAATCACGGCAGTCCACCCGGCCTTACTTGCATCCCCTGAACCGCTAACATAGGAAAAAGAAAGCGTATTACCAGAAGAAAACAGTGTGGGCGGTTTGTTTCCTGTGGTAGCATCCAATGTGGAAGTGCAAAATTGCCCAATTAACCGTTTGTTAGGGTCATTGTATTGTCCGTCATATATTTTCAGCACACCACCGACGGAAAATTGCGTAAATTCACACTTCACATGCGTACCTATAGGGGAGGTGAACTCCGTGAAATTATTTGCCGGAGTGCCGTTGGCATTGATATTACCGTTTGGACCGCCCGCGTCATAAAACATAGCATTACAAGTCAATAACGTAGTATATTCACCATAGTTGATATGTTGTGAAACAGGGTCATACGCATACACTTGCGCCGTCCATCCGTTCTGCAAACCAGGAATGTCCACTGAATCGGAATGGAACACGAATGTCATGACTCTGCCCGTGGAAAGCTGTTCACTCGGAGAATTAACCAAATTATATTCCCCTATCATGTGGTTAATGTCACATTGAGACGCATCGCCATCAAAGAGCCACAGCGTGTCGCCATCACCCATAGCAAATTCCTCAAACAAAACATAAAGTTGTGTGTTGGAAATGTTTGTACGCAACGTGATAGTGTCGCGCAAACCTCGGGCAAAATAACCCATGCCACCGGGGTCGTAAAAATATCTCGGCTGGTCATCAATGTCGCCCACAAATGAAGTAGTTCCCATGATAATGTCACCTTGTCCCGCAACCTTTTGCCAAGGGACAAACAACAACAGCAGTATGCTTAATTTGAGTATCTGTTTCATCATTTTTGAAATAATTTTTCTTTATAACGAATAATGCGGGGGATTGTTACAGTAGATTTGATTATTTTTAGGTTTGCATTTTCAACATACTATGCCAAGTCCTTCTTTTTGAAAATAATTTTTTTGTTATTCGCCAAATTGAAAAAAATGTATTTTTGCAACGTAAAATTTTTATTAACCTAAAGACAAATACAAATGGAAAATTCAACAGTATTAACACCGCAATACCCTGATTTCGGGGCATTGCTGGAATCAGTCAGAGAGAACGGCCGCCGCATGCAAGAAAGTGCTGAACGCTATTACAAAGAACAAGCAGAACGCGACGCAAAGTGGAAAGCGGAGCAAGCAGAACGAGATGCGAAGTGGAAAGCGGAACAAGCTGAACGTGAAGCTGAACGAGAAGCAAGGATGGAAAGAATCAGCAGGGAAAACAATAAAGCCATCAAGGAGATGAAAAATGTGTTTACCACCGAGTGGGGTCGCCTGATAGAGGCTCTGTGCAAGCCGGCGGCGTTCAAGCTATTCAAAAAGGAAGGCATCGAAATCGACCGCATTTACGAAGGCATCCACAAGGCCAAGGAGGATGGACAAGATGTGATGGAGATTGATGTTGCGCTCTGTGACACCTCGGTGGCCGTCATCGTGGAGGTGAAGACTCGCTGCGGCAAACACGACATCGACTACTTCCTCAGCCAGATGGAGCACTGCAAAGAATATTACAAAGAATTCGCGGACAAAAAACTGCTTGTGGCGGTCGCGGCCATCAGCTTCGACACAGGAGCGGTCAAGTATGCGCACAAGAAAGGCGTCTATGTGCTGAAGCTTACCGGCGAGGAGACTTTCACCTTGTCCGCCCCTAACAACCCGAAAGCGTTTTAACACATCCAAAGACAGACTCTAATTATGCTTGAATCAATCCGTTAAGGCGAATTTGAGTAAATTGGTGTGGGTGTCCGTAATAAAAAAATCCCGAATGCGCTTTTATTTCAAAAAAAGTGTATTTTTGCAGCCGCAAATCGGACGGGGTGTGGCGCAGTTGGTAGCGCGCTACGTTCGGGACGTAGAGGCCGGAAGTTCGAGTCTTCTCACCCCGACATTTCTGTAGAGACACAATGTGTTGTGTCTCTACTTTTGTTAAAAAACACATATCTATCCTCTTGAAATTGTAGAGACGTTTCATGAAACGTCTCTACAGCATCAAATTAATCTGTCGGTGTGTATTCGTATTTTATGTACCTTTGCGCCCCAAAATCGGAAATTATGACCAGACTGTATAATATATTGGTTGTTGCAATTATCGCGTTGATTTGTTCCAGCTGTACCCACACGGAAACCACCTACTACCCCGACGGCAGCAAGCAATCCGTCATCCAATACCGAGGGAAAAAAGAGCATGGCAAAACCATCTATTTCTATCGCCGCCCAAACACCGTGGAAATAGAGGTGGAGATGAAAAACGGCAAACGCAACGGCGAGTTCCACCGCTATTTCAAAAACGGGCAGCTTGACACCTACTGCATCTATGAAAACGATTCCATTGAAGGGTTGGAGGTTATGTACACCGCCAACGGCTGCAGAAGCCAGGAATACACATACGTCCACGGCATAAGAAACGGTCCTCACAAGGCCTACCACCTCGATGGCAGCATCAAGATTGAAGGCGGCTTCCATAACGACCTGTTCGACGGACCTTGGAACTACTACGACGAACGGGGTGTACTGGTGGGCGAAGGTCAGTTCAAGGACGGAAATGGCGAGGTTACTTTCTACGACAAAAACGGACTCAAGGAGAGAACCACCCACTACAAGAACAACAAAAAAGACGGTTCTGAAGTCTATTATACTCCTTCGGGCGACATTTACCGCGAAACGATCTTCAAAGAAGACCGCATCGTCAGCGACAAAACTGATTCCACACTGTTACAATAAAATGAAACGGATTTTCGTCATTGCCACAGCCATCCTGCTGTGCGTCTGTAACCTGCACGGTCAGAAAAACCGCAAGATTCTTTATCGTGCGGACATGGGCTACTATGACGAAGAGATCCTCAACGGCGCGAACCGACTCATCGGGAACGTGAAATTCGCCCAAGACAACGTGGTCGGCTATTGCGACAGTGCCTACCTGTACGACGCGGAAAACTACATCATCGCTTTTGGCAACCCTGTGCGCATCATCGTCAGCGACTCCGTCATCTTGTATGGACGGCGAGCCTACTACGACGGCAACATCCGCCAAGCCGCCATCGCCGAAAGAGTCCGTCTGGAAAACGGAAGTTCATACCTGCTGACCGACAGTCTGTTCTACGACCTCAACACAGACTGCGGCTCCTACACCACCGGAGCACGCATTTTCAGTGACGAGGACACCCTGACCAGCGTCATCGGCAGATACTACACCGCAACTGATGATGCCTATCTCTACAAGAATGTCCAGTTGCACAGCAGCAGCTACGTCATGAACTGTGACTCGCTTAAATACAATGTGTCATATAAAACGGCATATTTCATCTCTCCTACACACCTCGTCAGCGATGAAAACACCATTTATACCGAACACGGTTACTACAACACCAACACCGAGATTTCCGTCTTATACGGGAATGTTCTATTGACGGGGGAAAACCAGATCCTGTCCGCCGACAGTCTGTATTACGATAAAAAACTGCGTTTTGGCAAAGCCTGGAACAACGCCAAATTTGTGGATACCACCAACCATTTCATCCTACAAGGCAACTACCTTGAACATCACGAAAACGGAGGCACCTCCATCGCTACCGACAGCAATTTGGTCATCTACATTGATGACAACAACGACACGCTGTTCCTGCATAGCGACACCGTGAAAGTTGATTTCGACACTGCCTCCAACCCAACGTTGTTACGAGCCTATTTCCATACCAAATTCCAACATAAAAACATCCAAGGAGCCTGTGACTCTATGAGTTACAATGTAAACGACTCCATCATGATGATGTACTACAATCCCGTGTTTTGGTCCGACAACTACCAACTCTCCGGCGACACGGTGCGCTTCATCATACTGGATTCCATACACTCCACTGTAGAATTATGCAAATCCGGGTTCATTATGGGAGGTTTATTCGAAAATTCGGAATTCAACCAGATCAAAGGATTGAACATAAAGGGATTTCTGAAAGACAAGGAATTACAACGGGTTGATATCGTTGGGAATGCCGAATGTATCTATTATGTTCAGGAAGAGGACAGCTCGCTTATCGGCATCAACACCTCTATTACCAGCGAAATGCGTATTTATCTGGACAGCAACCAAATACAGCAAATCCGCTATTTTGATGCACCTAATGGGCAGATACATCCCGATAAGGAACTTCCAGAAAAAGACCGTAAGCTACAGGGTTTTAGGCGGTTAGACGTGTACAGGCCCTGGAAACCAGAAGATCTTTTCGTGATGCCCGTCCCTCGAGACCCCGATGGAACGAATAAAGACGATGACACAACGAAGCGATGAGCCATGTAGCTGAACATATAAAACTGATTTTGAAATCCTTGCCGGAGAAGCCAGGGGTTTATCGCTTTTACGATGACAAAGGCACGGTGATTTATGTCGGAAAGGCAAAACGGCTGAAACGGCGGGTCTCCTCTTATTTCAACAAAGACCACGAATCCGCCAAAGTGCGGATGTTAGTGACGAAAATCCGCGATATCCAGACGGTTGTGGTGGACAGCGAATGGGACGCTTTGTTGCTGGAGAACAGTATGATAAAGCAGTTCAAGCCCAAATACAATATCATGTTAAAAGACGACAAGACATACCCATGGATTGCCGTCACAAAAGAACCCTTTGCGCGAGTGTTCCCCACACGCCGTCCTGATGCGGCCTCCATGCATCTGTTTGGTCCCTATTCTTCTGTGAAACAGATGAATATATTACTTGACCTCATCAAAGAGATGTTCCCGATTCGCAACTGCAAAATACTGCGGAAAAACGAACGACCGTGCATGCAGTATCAGATTAAGAAGTGCGCCGCTCCCTGCTGCGGCCTCATCACACAAGAGGAATACCAAGAGAATATCGAAAAAGCGATGCAAATCATCAAGGGAAACCGCAAAGAGGTGATGCGGCAGTTGAGAACGGAGATGATGCGATACGCCGATGAATGGAAGTTTGAGCAGGCAGGTGAAGTCAAGCGCAAAATCGAGGCTTTGGAGAATTTCATCGGGAAATCCGTAGTCGTGAACCCTTCTCTCACCAATATGGACGTTTTCGGCATGGACGAGGACGATGACTGTTTTTACATTAGCTTTTTACGTGTCATTGACGGTGCCATCGTGCAAGCACAGACTTTAGAAATCGACAACCGGTTAGACTCCACTCGGGAGGATGCACTCTGGACAGGCATCTTAGAAATCCAAGAACGGTTAGGCGGTCTGTCGCCCAGTCTGTTAGTACCTTTCATGCCAATTCTCATCCCAGAAGGGTGGAATCTTCAGGTTCCACAGCGTGGCGACAAGCACAAGTTGGTGGAGCTGGCCGTCCATAACGCCCACTTCTTCATGCTTGAGAAAAAGAAGCGTCAGGATCTGGTGGATCCAGACCGGCGCAACCAGCGCGTGCTGTTAGCATTGCAAGAGGCGTTAGGGATGAAGACGCTACCGCGCCGCATCGAATGTTTCGACAACTCCAACACGCAGGGAGAGGAACCCGTGGCCGCCATGAGCTGCTTCATTGACGGAAAACCCGCTAAAAGCGAATACCGCCACTTCAACATCAAGACCGTGGTCGGTGCCGATGACTTCGCCTCCATGGAGGAGGTCATCTATCGCCGCTACCACCGACTGTTAGAGGAGGAAAAGCAACTGCCCGACCTTGTGGTCATCGATGGCGGCAAGGGACAACTTCACGCTGCCTGGAACGCCATCCAAGCCCTCCACATCGAAGACCGTCTCATGATGGTGGGCATCGCCAAACGATTAGAGGACATTTACAAAGTAGGCGACGACCTGCCCGTTTATATCGACAAACGTTCCGAGGCACAGAAGCTGCTGCAGCACGTCCGTGACGAAGTTCACCGCTTCGGTATCACCCACCACCGCAAACGCCGTGCCAAAACAAGCATAGCGTCTGTGTTGGACAATGCGCCCGGAATCGGCAAAATCCTCAAGACCAAACTGCTGAGAGAATTCAAAACGGTGGCGAGAATCACCGCCGCCACCGAACCCGAACTCGCTGCCGTCATCGGCCCCAAAAAAGCCGCCGACCTCAAACAATACCTTTCAAAAATGTAGAATGCAAAATGTAGTATATAAAACATAATTCCTTAAGCAGTCCCGAAGGGACAAGACGCGCGAAGCACTAATAACCCCATACAAGCGAAGCGCAGTGTGGGGCAAACAAAGATGAAAAACGCAAGAAGTGCTAATAACCCCACACTGCGATTTGTTTGTGTGGGCCATCAAAAAACAAAACAATGAAGAAAAACCTCATCATCACCATCATCGCCGCAATCATTGCCGTCTCGGCCACGGCACAAAACAACCAATTGACATACCCCTCCACTTACGTGGAAACCGTAGTGGATGCCACAACCCTGCAAGAACTGTCACGGGAGTTCTCCGTTGACCGCGTGAAACGTAACACCGACAACACCTTCAACACGCGCATCAGTCTGTCATACAAAGACTTTGACAAATTTCTATCAAAGCATATCCCTTATACAACTTATACCCCGACCCGAGCCACTATAACGATGGCACAAAACTATGAGGAGATGACCGCCCTATGGAACAGGTATCCGACCTACAGCACCTATCTCGCCATGATGGACACCTTCCAGACACGTTATCCACAACTTTGCAGAATTGATACGATTTTGACTGTCACTCCCAACAACCACAGCATTCTCTGCGCCCATATTAGCAACAACCTCAACGACAACGAGGGCAAACCATCCGTTTTATACACCTCCACTATTCACGGCGATGAAGTGGTTGGCTATTACATGATGCTCCGACTTATTGATTTTCTGCTAACCAACTACAACACAAGCACATATATCACTGATTTGGTCAACAATCTGGATATTTGGATTTGCCCGTTGCACAATCCAGACGGGACCTATCACACTTCCGACAACCAAATTAACAACTGGCCTGTATCTATCCGTTACAACTATAACTGGGAGGACTTGAACCGCGTCTTTCCAGAAATCAGTCTGCCAGTCACCCGTTCGCAATACGAGCCCGAAGTTGAGGCTATGATGCAATTCCTGGAAGCGCACAATTTCACACTTGCGGCCAACTTACACGGAGGTGCGGAAGTCTTCAACTACCCGTGGGACAGCTGGACATCATCGCAACGCAGCCACGCCGATGCCGACTGGTGGGAATATGTTGGCCACAACTTCGCAGACACTTGCCACCTCTATTCCAACACCTACATGACCGAAGAGAACAACGGAGTCACAGAGGGCGGAAACTGGTACGTCATCACAGGTTCGATGCAAGACTACCACAACTTTTACCTTGGCACCCGCCACGTCACCATTGAGGTTTGCGAAGACAAAGTCTTATCATCCAACCAGTTGCCATACTATTGGGACTATGTGTATCACTCCTTCCTGAACCTCATCGCCGAAGCGGACAACGGCATCCACGGCATCGTCACCGACTCGCTGACAGGCGAACCGCTGCAAGCGCTGGTCTATATCGAAAATCACGACCTCGACCATTCTTACGTGGAGAGCACCCTACCCTACGGCGACTATCATCGCCCCATCAAGGCCGGACAATACTCCGTAACCTATTCGGCCGAGGGCTACCTCCCTAAAACCATAGTCACGACAGTCGCCGACGGTGAAAAATCGGTACAGAATGTGCAATTGTCCAAACCCGTCGGCATTCCCGAATACGAAAGCCGAATCACTGTATATCCCAATCCAGCACAAGATTTTATCACCGTGGAACTGTCTGACGGAACGGAAATTGACAACATCACCCTATACGACATACAGGGCAGCCTTGTAGAGACGTTTCCTGAAACGTCTCTACAGACCGCCAAATTGGATGTCCGCCACCTTCCCACCGGCACCTACATCCTGCATATCAGGACAACCAATGCCCTCGAATTTATCCGGAAAATACATGTTTATAACTGATAATCAGCCCAAACATAGCCTGTGATTTGTTTTTTTTCGCTCAGATACAAAGGTATGGATTTTTTTATTACTTTTGCTACGCTTTATTTGTAGCAAATAGATTTCCTAAATCTTTGAAAATTAGTAATATAAAATATTTTTTAGTATGAAAAAATTGACAAATAACACTTCTTTGGGCAAACTTATTCTGCTCTGCAACGTGGTGGTGCTTGTTCTTTTCATCATCTCAATGCTCTTTTTGATGAAATTTGACAAGACCAACAGAGCGGTCATCCAAGAGCGCAAACACTACAACGATTTGTACGAAGCGTATGCCACTGCACAACACCCGCTGCGGCAAGACAGCGCCGAGGTGGCCTACTACCAATACAAATTGGACACACTGCAGCAGAAGACTCCCGCCAGCAAAGACGAGCGGAAAGTCCTTGCCGAAAGCATCGAAGTCACCAAGCAGACGTTAGCCGACAAGAAAAAATTACAAGAAGAACACTGGAACAGCGTGGCTGAGCTTGAAAAAGAATACTCCCCGGCTCTTCAAAACTGGGAGAATCTGAATGCCGACAACGCTGCCGCCAAGAAGAAATTCTGGATTATCGCAGCACTGGCCATTGTCGCTTTCCTTCTCAAAACGTTCCTTTTCGCTGTCTGGGGCTCGAAAAACAACAAGAACCTGCACGCTATCGCCCCGTGGATGAAAAGCGGCATGAAGCCCTGGATGTCTTACGTTGCTTGGTTCGTCCCCATCTACAACCTCATCAAACCCCTCTCCTTCTTCAAGGAAGTGTGGAATGAAACCGACTATGCCCTTGAGAACATCGGTGCCAATGAAAGAAACGAAAACGCGGTGGATAACTCCAACATCTATATGGCTATTTGGTGGGGATTCCTGCTATGTAGCGTGTGGTTGATGAACTACATCCTGTTCGGCACGTTCTTCCGCGAAGGTGCCCTCTATGTCAAAGCCAACCACGGCACAATGGTGGTCGTCGCCATCATAATCATGGTTATCTGCATGGTCATCGAATCTGCGTTGATTCTTAAATACAACAAGAAAAACATGCAACTGATTGAAAACGAGAGCAAGTTTTAATCAGTAACCATAATTGTCGAACAAAAAAGCAGGGTCAAGACCCTGCTTTTTTTGTTTTTGCAAAAGGAATCATGGTAAAACCTTCTCTATGGTTTTCCACAACAAATCCGCCGTTCGATCCCAAGTGAAAAGTCCTTTCCTGGCGATAGCTTTCTCTATCAGAGCGTTTCGTAAACATTCATCCTGCTGCAAACACCCCATTGCATCGGCCAACTGGTCAGGACTACTTGGATCCACCAAAATGGCGGCGTCACCCGCGATTTCCGGCATAGCGGTCACATTGGAGGTAATGATGGGGATATGCGCGTTGAAAGAATCCACAATAGGAAGCCCAAAACCTTCAAACAGCGAGGTATAAACCATAGCGATGGAACTGGCTGTCAGTTCGCAAACAACATCCAAAGGTTGACGCCCCAAAAGCAGCACCTCATCGCGATGCCGCATTTTCAAATAGGTGTCCTCTATTTCCCCAGCCCACCATTTCTTCTCGCCCACTACAACCAGCTTCGTAGAACACGCATACCTGTCCTTGAACATGTCAAACGCCCTGAAAATATTGTCCAAATTCTTGCGCTTGTGAATGAGCCCGACAAAAAGGAAATAGTCGTCCCCTCCCGTGTATTTCATTCTTACTTGATTCTGCTGTTCTTTTGTAAGGGGTTTGTACGCCGGATTATTGCCCGAAAAAACAACATCGACTTTATCGGAATCCACTTGAAACGAGCGAATGATGTCCTGACGGCTATAATCAGACACGGTGGCCAAACGAGAGGCATTTCGGGCAAACTTCGGGAAAAAACGGTCGTAGTAGCGGCGCACAACGGGCGGCACAAACTCCGGATGGTGCAAAAAGTTAAGGTCGTGGATGACATTGACTACGGGAATTTCCAACTTAGTCGGAATCCAGCCATCCGTGGACAAAAACAAATCTGCTTTTATCTTTCTGATTTTTAACGGGATACCATATTCAAAAAAAAGATACCAAAGATAAGGATGCCGTGCCTGAGGATGGACGACTACCGGTGTGACATTATCGCTGAAAAGAAATGATTCGTCAAATTTCCGGTCGAAAAAGAAAAAAAACTGATGTTCCGGATGCATCCTCGTAATCCTTCGCAACGTCTCATACGTAAACTGACCGATACCCTCCAATCTGTCTTTCAACAGCAGGCGCGTGTTAACGGCAATTTTCATAACACCAGACGATTTTCAACGTAATTTATACGGAATGAGGGTCTTTCTTGTCACTGCTGGTACGGTAGGCATAATCATCATGAAAGGTTGACTTTTCACCAAACCTGTCATTTTCCGAAGTAGCAGGTTCTATATCCTTGATATTCAGCTGTGTGGTCACTGTATTGTTCCAACGATTTTCCTCGACATGGTAAAGCACGTTGAAAGGCTTTGAATCGCTGACAATCGGAAGTTGGGATTTTTGATTAAAGGCGATAGCGTCAATAGAGTTGCCACGTTCGTATGGACTTAAAATCCTGCATTTCAGATGCTTGTCACCCACAATACGCGCATTTCCCTCATCAACGACACCATCTGTTTCAAAGACGGGTTCCATATTCCCCGGACCGAAAGGAGCGAATTTTTTCAAATTTTTCAAGAACTGGGGGGTGATCTCTGAAAGATTCAGCATCATGTCAACCGTAATCTCCGGCTCGTATGAAGACTCGTCAAGATTCTCTTTCACATATTCCTCAAAGCGTTGTGAAAACTCCTCCAAATTCTCCTGTTTCATCGTCAAACCGGCGGCATACTTATGTCCGCCGAAATGTTCAAGCAAATCGGCACAGGAATCAATACCGTCGTAGATATTGAATTCCTTCACTGAACGGGCGGAACCGGTAATCAGGCCGTCATCAGAACTCATCAGCACGATGGTCGGTTTGTAGAACTCTTCCACCAGACGGGAAGCCACGATGCCAATAATGCCTTTCTCCCACTGCGGATTGTAAATGACTATGCTCTTCCGATTCTCAAATTCATGAGAGTTACGGATCATGTCCATCGCCTCTTCCGTGGCATTCTTGTCCTTCTGTTTGCGTTCGTTGTTCTGTTTGTTGATACGGGTGCTGATTTCCATAGACTTATCCTCGTCCTCAACGATGAAGAGGCGAACAGACTCCTTGGCACTCTTGATTCTGCCAGCCGCATTGATACGGGGGCCAACGTAAAACACCAAATCCGAAATGGATATTACCCTTGTGAAGAACGTATCTTCACTGAAAGGGGGATAAGTACGCATCTTGATGCCCGCTTGGTCGAGAATGGCACGGATTCCCATGCGAGGAATCTTGTTAATCATTTCCAACCCGTAATGGGCAAGGATACGGTTTTCGCCCGTTATGGCGACAATATCGCAGGCAATGCTGACGGCAACCAAATCCATGCGTTTCAGCCACAGCTCGTCAGGGAGATTATTCCGGAAACAGTAACCTTGCACCAATTTGAAACCCACTCCACACCCGGAAAGCTCCTTGTACGGATAAGCGCAGTCTTTTCGCTTGGGATCCAGAATGGCAAGCGCTTTGGGAAGCGTGTCACCTTCGAGATGGTGGTCGGTGATGATGACATCTATACCATATTCATTAGCCAGGTCAACCATATCGTTGGCCTTTATACCACAATCAAGAGAAATCAGCAGATTAATACCGTTTTCTTTACAATAGGAAATACCCTTTTCCGTAATGCCATAACCTTCAGTATAACGGTCAGGGATATAGTATTTGATGTATTCGTGGGCGTCGGAGCCGCGGATTTCACACAAGAAAGAATACACAAGGGCCACTGCTGATGTGCCGTCCACATCATAGTCTCCATAGACCATGATTTTCTCGTCATGAACAATGGCTTTGGAAAGTCGCTCCACCGCCAAGGTCATGTCTTTCATCAAAAACGGGTCGTGCAATTTTTCAATATCGGGTTCAAAAAAGTCACGAGCCTGCTGAACCGTGGAGATGCCGCGCTGAGCAAGCAGAATCGCAAGCGGCCGCTCAAGTTTCAGATGCTCACACAGTTGCGAAACAACTGTTTCATCTGGAAGCTCTTTTTTCACCCAATGTTTTTTCATTTTATCTATTATAAAAAATCCGCTGCAAATATATAGATTATTTTTTTACAATGTTATATATTCCCAATTTTCATCTTTTTGTCTATATCCGTGATGTATTGTTTCATCTTCTTGTCCGTCTCACTGAGGTTCCGTATTGTACGGCAAGCGTGGAGAACTGTCGCGTGATCTTTGTTACCACAGTAAGCGCCAATGACAGACAACGGCAGATGTGTGTATTTCTTGGCAAAATACATGCTGATTTGCCGCACCTGGACAATTTCGCGCTTGCGTGTCTTGGCATTGATAGCCTCCACTGAGATACCGAAATAATCACACACAATCTTTTGGATATATTCAATGGAAATCTCCTTAGCGGTGGATTTCACATACTTGTCCACCATTTCCCGGGCCAAATCAAGCGTGATATCGCGGTGGTTAAGGGATGCTTGAGCCAAAATGGCAATCATGGCGCCTTCCAACTCACGTGTGTTAGCCGTGATGCGCAACGCCAAATAGTCAATCACCTCCTTGGAAAACTCTATACCATTGTTCTCCAACTTTTTGGTAATGATAGCTGTACGTGTCTCCAAATCAGGAACTTGCAAATCCGTGGCCAACCCCCATTTGAAACGATTCAGCAAACGAGGCTCAAATCCGGTAATATCGACTGGAGATTTGTCGGAAGTCATGATTATCTGCTTCTTAAGCTGATGCAAATGGTTGAAAATCTGGAAGAAAGCCTCTTGGGTTTTCGTCTTGCTACCTGATATGAACTGGATATCATCCATAATGAGCATGTCCACAGCTTCATAAAACCAGTAGAAGTCATTAAGATTTTCGCTTTTCACAGCCTCCATATACTGCTGGTAGAACGTGTCAGCACTGACATAAATGACAATCTTGTCGGGAAAATTAATTTTAGTCTGAATCCCGATAGCGTTGACCAAGTGGGTTTTACCCAGACCCACGTCAGAGTATATGAAAAGCGGGTTGAACGGAGTCTGCCCCGGCGCTTTAGCTATGGACATTCCGGCTGCGCACGCCAAACGGTTGCAGTCGCCAACAACATAGTTGTCAAAAGTCAGCGTTTCAGAGAGATTGGACGGAATACGCTGCTTTTTGATGCCCGGCACAACGAATGGACCCGGTATATCCTTACGATCCATGGTATTGACATCCAATGGCGGCATCATCAAGGGGTTTTTCACCGCTTTGCGTGAAGAAGAAGAAATTGTGATGGATGAGTTCTGATCAGGAGTCTTTCCGCGTTCCATCAGCACTTTATAACGTAATCTTGCATCATTGCCCAATAACTTGCGTATAGCGGTGCGAAGCAGATCCACATACTGTTCTTCCAAAATCTCTTTGTACCACAAGCTCGGCAACTCTAACGTGAGCTGTTTCTTTTCCAGTGACACAGCGTTAATCGGCTCAAAAATAGTGGAATACACCTCCGGCGACACCGTATCCTTGATGATGTCCAAACACTGATTCCAAATCATCGTATATGAAGGTAGCTCTTTTTCCATTTGTAGTCTTCGAAAAGTTATTTTTTCATATTGCACTTATAGTTAACCAATTAGCGGAAACAAACCCGCCGTTATTTGACACCGCAAAATTAACAAAAAAAAAGTTCAAAAAATTTTTTTTCAACCCTTGATTTTTTGAAAAAAAAGTATAAACAGACTCTTCCGTTGTCTAAGAAAGGCTATGACAGAAAGTTATGGAATTCCTGAAATTTCCCGACATCCTGCCACGTGTCCGCGTCATGAACATAACCAATTATCCTGTGTTCTCCCGCTCCGCTTAGGTAGAATTGAGTGACGGAAGATTTCTCCACTGATTGGATTTTGTGGGCAAAATCAGCATTCATAACATGTATCCCACTGAAAGCCAATCGCATAGAGCCATCCATTTCCCTAACGACAATCTTTTCCCGCGTTTTGATGTTTTCCCAACCGCAAAGAACACACTCTTCCCCCCCGAAGAGGAAATAACGCTGCGTCTGCCTGTTTCTGACTGCCAATGTGGCATCAGCTTGGCAGCGTACATGATAGTCTATCAGCTTTGACAAATCAATGTCAGAAAGTATATCTACATTGTAACAAAGTATCATATCGCTTTCCTCCCAGAAAGGCTCGGCAAATTTCAATCCTCCGGCAGTGTCCCGCAAGTAAGCTCGTTCATCGGAAATGCGGATTTTCCCGGCCAAGGGATGCCGTCCAACCGCATCCATAATCATGTCTGGAAAATGATGCACATTGACAATCACATTTGACACGCCACATGCCTTCATTTTATCCAAAGCATTGTCCAACAACGTTTTCCCTTTGTATTTCACTAACGCTTTTGGTTTGTCAGCCGTAAGAGGATATAGACGCGTACCCAAACCTGCCGCAAAAACGAATCCTGTAATGTTCATACTGTCAACTATTTTTTCAGGCCGCAAAAGTAACAAAAAGTTGTTGATTTCATCTTAAAAAACGCGAAAACCGATAGAGGAAATCTAGTATTTTTGCAAATTAATATGTAATATCTTGATTATGAAAAAAATCCTTTTCGCCGTCATAGTAGGCGCCGCCCTGTTGTTCGGAGGCTGCAAAAAAATGATTTCCACTGAATACACCATCGGATGCTTGGGATACCAGATCAACGCCATAAACGGATCCAATTGGGACGAACTGCAAACGTATTTCTCCTCACATGTGAAATACAACAAACTGGTAACGTTTGAAAGCACATCCCTTGCCGAAAACGATGCGAAGGCCAAAGAGCTTCTGGATGAACAACTTAAACTACTAGACACAGAATATGTTTGCTCACTAATTCATGGCGAGGACTATTTCGACTATGGTATAGCCACAATAAACGCAGGCGGAGACTACAAATACATTAAAGTGGTACGTTTTAAAGAATACGGGACTTACGAGATAACTTACTAATACCCAACTCATCTCCGGACTCTTTCCTTCAGCATCGGGACAAATACGAAATCCCCGAAATCCTCCTCATCGTATTCCGAATCACTGATTTTCACGATTCGTTTCATAACTTGTGACTCCTCTCCGACGGGAATCACCATAATTCCACCTACAACTAACTGTTCGACAAGGGCTTGCGGAATCTCCGGTGCCCCACAAGTCACAATAACTCTGTCGTAGGGCGCAAACTGCGGAAAGCCCTTGAACCCGTCGCCATAGCGAGTGACGACAGTCGGCGCAAGCTTGCTCAGCAGCGGCCTCGTGCGGTTGAACAGCGTGATCTGCCGCTCCACCGTGAAAACCCGCGCCCCCATGGCATACAAAATGGCCGCCTGAAACCCAGAACCCGTGCCGATTTCCAGAACCTTCATCCCTTTACTCACCTCCAATAGCTGCGACTGGAACGCCACCGTGGATGGCTTTGAGATGGTCTGGTCGGTGGCCAATTTCAAGGCCTCATCCTCATACGCACGAGGCCAAAGCAACGACTCCAGAAAAAGATGCCGCTCCATCTTGTCGAAAGCCCCAAGTACGTTTTCGTCTGTAATGCCCTTCTCCCGAAGGCCTTCAATCATTCGTTTCTTTTGTCCGAGCAGGAGGTAGTTTTCTGTTGCCATAATTCAATTTTATTCTGATTTTGCCGCTGTAGAGACGTTTCCTGAAACGTCTCTTGTCTTAAAACGTCTCTTTTCCTGAAACGTCTCTACAAGAAGTTATAGTCCAAATGATGATCCATCAAAACAGTGCGTGCAAATACGTTCCTTGGGCAATCCTATCGCTTTGGTGATGGTATCCAGCGTATTGAATTTCAAGGTATCAACTCCTAAATGCTGGCGGATGATTTCAACCATCTTGGCATATTCGGGCGTGGTGCTGTCCATGTAACGGTGCAGGTTCTTGTGGCTGTCACCCTCCAACTCTTCAATGACCCGGCGTGTGATGAGCTCCATTTCCGTCTTGGAAGCCGAGAAGTTGAGGAACTCGCAACCATACAGCAACGGCGGACAGCTGATACGGATATGGACCTCCTTGGCGCCATACTCGTACATCTTTTTCACATTATCACGCAACTGCGTGCCACGGACAATGGAATCATCGCAAAAAACAACACGTTTGCCTTTCAACAGGTCGCGGTTGGGCAGCAGTTTCATTCTGGCCACATGCTCTCGCATCTCTTGACTCACGGGCATAAAGCTGCGCGACCATGTAGGCGTATATTTGACGATGGCGCGCTGGTAAGGAATCTGCTTGCCGTTTGAATATCCGATGGCCATACCGATGCCAGAGTCGGGAATGGGCGCCACAAAGTCGACTTCCGTGTCGTCGGTCTTGCCCATGGCATAGCCGAGCGCATAACGCGCATTCTCCACGTTAATGTCTTCGTAATTCACCGATGGATAGCCGTAATAAATCCACAAGAACGAACAAATCTGCATCTGGTTGTTCGGGGCAAGCAACTGCTGGAAGCCGTCAGCTTTCACCTTGACAATCTCCCCCGGTCCCACAAAATATTCCGTCTGGTAGTCCAGATTGGCGAAACTGTGATTGTCGAATGCAACGGCGCGCCCATAATCGTTCTTGCCTATTACAATGGGCGTGCGTCCGTAAAAGTCTCGGGCAGCGATTATGCCGTCCTCGGTCAAAATCAGAATCGAGCACGACCCTTTTATCTTGCTATATACATATCGGATGCCCTCCACGAAATCGTGTTTACGGGTAATCATCAGCGCAACAAGTTCCGTGGGATTGGTGGAATCCGCACTCAGTTCGGTAAATTGCTGGTTGCAGTCCAAGCATTCCTGCTCCAACTCCTTGACATTGTTGATTTTAGCCACTGTGGATATGGCAAACCGACCGAGGTGGGAATTCACAACGATAGGTTGCGCATCCGTGTCGCTGATAACACCGATGCCGGAATTTCCGATGAATTTTCCAAGTTCATCGCCGAATTTTGTCCGGAAATAGGTGTTCTCGATATTATGAATGGAACGGCGGAATAGCTTGCGTTCCTGATGATAGGTCACTAATCCGCCCCGTTTTGTCCCGAGATGGGAATGGTAGTCCACCCCGTAAAATAAATCCGCAGCACACGGCTCAGTTGAAACAACTCCAAAAAAACCACCCATAGGTTTAATGCTTTTTATTGGTTATCAAAAAGTTAACTATAGGAAAAGATTGATTTCCATGGGTGGCAATAATACGCTTTTTTACAAAAAAACGATACCGAAGTACCGTTTTTTTTTGAACAAAATTTGTTGATAACGCATCTATGGCGGGGAAATCACGAAAGCTTGACGATTTCCTCATAAATCAAGTCAATCGCGTTCGGCAAAGCAAAGCGTTTGATGTTGTTACCTAACGTCTGTATACGATGCGGATCAGACACCAACTGCATCAGCGTGGGAACCAGCTTCTCCGGAGCATCCTTGTCGGCGATAAACAGCGCGGCATCCTTGGTAGAGAGCGCTTTGGCGTTGAAGGTCTGGTGGTCTTCGGCAGCGTAAGGGAACGGCACGAGGATGGTGGGCACCCCCACGATGGCCAACTCCGCCAACGCAAGTGCTCCCGCCCGCGACACAATGACATCCGCCATGCTGTAGGCATCGTTCATGTTCTTGATGAACGGCACGATGCGGATATGCTCGTCCTGCTGTTTCAACAGCTCAGGGTCGATATTCTTGTAGAACTGCTCGCCAGTCTGCCACAGTAGCTGCAGGTCGGCCTTGCGGAACTCATCGAGGTGCGCCGCCATGGTCTGGTTGAAAGTGCGGGCACCGAGACTGCCGCCCACTACCAACACCGTCTTCTTCTCCGGCGTGAAGTTGAAATACTGGTAAGCATCGGGTTTCTTGCGCTCCAGCTCCAAAATTTCCTTGCGGATAGGGTTTCCCGTCTTGATGATCTTCTCCGGCGGAAAAAAGCGGTCAAGACCGTCGTAAGCCACACAGATGGCCTTGGCTTTCTTGGCCAGCATCTTGTTAGTAACACCGGGATAAGAGTTCTGTTCCTGCAGCAGCGTGGGAATTCCCAATTGCGAGGCGGCTTTCAGCGCGGGACCGCTTGCGAAGCCCCCCACCCCGATGGCTAAATCGGGTTGGAACTCGCGCATGATTTTCTTGGCCTTGCGCATGGCCTGCAACATCACCACCGGCAAACGCAGGTTGCACATCAACCCGTTGAGCGACTTTTCCCTGTGGATGCCGTAAATCTCCAGTCCCTCAATGGGATAGCCCGCTTCTGGCACGCGCCGCATCTCCATTTTGTCACTCGCCCCGATGAACAGGATCTTCGCATCGGGATTCTCTGATTTGATTTTGTTGGCGATGGCCAACGCCGGGAAAATATGCCCGCCCGTACCGCCACCGCTGATGATGTATCTTTTTTCCATAGTGGTTTGGTTTTGATGCGGCAAAGATACACTTTTTTGACTTAGACGATTGACATAGACATAGACTTAGACTATGACTTAGACTATTGGCTGGCCACGGCACGCAGTTAGGTCTGAAGGACTATATCAGAGATAAAAAAACAATCGTCACCAAGGTTAATGCCGCTTCAAAATAATGAACATGGGAGGGAACTCCACACGCTCCCTCCCTGTTCTTCATTCAGCATTCATCATTCATCATTCATAATTACTCTTTGTACCACTTCACCTTCAGCGACACAAACATCAGCACCGCCAGAATCACAAAAATGCCGAGACTACCGAAGAGCAGGGCATAAGTCTCCATCTGGAGCAGTACGTACATGAAGACGTAGAGCAGGAGCAGCAGCGCTCCCACCATCAGCGCGGTCTTGCGGATTTTCAGGATGCCCGCCAAGTAGCCCGTGATCAGCACGATGGTCATCAGCATGGCGATAAGGTACGACCAAAGGAAGGGGATATGCTCGCTGAACGAGAGCAACAGCGTGTAGAACACTAGCAACGCAGCACCGATGAGCAGATACTGTACCGGATGGATGGGCGTCTGCCGGCGGTACTCCACGAAGAAAACCGTGGCGAAGGTGAGGAAAATGAACAGGTAGGCGTACTTCACCGTGCGCGTGGTCTGCTGGTACTGTAACACAGGTACCCTCATCATCACCCCGAACTCGTTCTTCTTCATGCTTACGCTGTGCGCCCCCCCGTCGCCGTAGTCAACCCATTGGGTCACCGACTGCCCGAAGTCGCGGTTGAGGGCCAGCACCTTCCACGTCGAGGAGAACCCGCTGTCCGTCACCGTACGCTCGTTAGGCAGGAAGTTGCCCTGAAAGCTCGGCGTGGCGCAGTTGGAGGTCAGCTGCACGGAGGTGCTGTTGCCCACCGGCAGGAACATCAGCGACTCCGAACCCTTCAACGGCAACCGCACGGAGTAGGTCGAGGACACCGAATCCCGCATCTCACTTACCGGCACGCGGCAGCACAGCACCGAGCCCAATTCCTCGTCCTTGTCGGACCTCATCGTATATTCCTTCCCGTTCAATCGCAGCACCACGTTCTCCGAGAGTCCCCGGAAGTCGCTCAGCGAGATCAACACCTCCGCCTTCGAGATGTCATAGACGGAATCCACATACTCTGAAAAATCAGGCAGTTGCAAACTCCCGTCCAATGTCAGATCCGCGGTATAGACGGTCACATCGAAGTTACCGCGATGCCGTTTCTCCGTCTTCACATCGCCCTTCACATGCAGTGATTCGGGCAGGAGATAGACATCCTTGTTGTAGTTTTTCCCGGGGATGCGCACCACTGGTCCAATCACCCGCTGCGGCGCACTCCACATCTGCTCCACATCTTTCTCGGCCTCCACCTGGGTCGCGTTCCGCTCTTTCACCACGTGCAGGATGATTTGCTGCGGAATGAGCAGAATAAGGCTGATGAGCCCGATAAGGAGGAGCTTCAGCAGCATACGGTCGCTGCGCTTCATTCTTGATTTTTCCTGCGTGGCAGGTTTTGTTTGTTCTGCTTGCGGTGTCGTCACCGCGGTTGTCGTTTCTGTTGTCATATTTATTGGATTTTTGGTGATTGTTTCTCTTGTGTCGCCCCACACTGCGCTTCGCTTGTGTGGGGTACTTGCGCTTCGCGCGTTTTGTCCCTCCGGGACTGCTTAAGGAATTGTTTTGCCCCCCTGCCCTGCGGGCATCCCCCCTAAAGGGGGGAATGGTGCTTCGACCGAGACTTTTTCGTTCAACTACTAACTGCTAACTGCCAACCACTAACTATAATAAAGTACTTTGTGATGCAAAGCTACAAACCAAAAAAAATTAGCTTCGGCACTCTTTCAAAAAACGTTCCATCGCGTCAATATGCGCGGCGAAGGCTTCTCTACCCAACTCGGTAATCACATACATCGTGTTCGGTTTACGGCCAATGAACGACTTCTCGCAGCGGACGTAGCCAGCATCTTCAAGATGGCGTGTATGGCTCGCCAGATTGCCATCGGTGAGTTCCAGCAATGACTTCAGGGTGGCAAAATCCGCCGAACCGTTAGCCACCAGCACCGACATGATGCCCAAGCGGATCTTGCTTTCGAAGACTTTATTTAACCCATCTATAATCGCCATGTCAATTTAATTCCTTATATTATCAAACAAACCACGACTTTACTTACCCCTTAACTGTTAACTACTAACTAATAAATACTAACTACTAACTGCTAACTCTTATTTCCTCCGTTCAAACATCAAAACATACGCAATCCCAAACACAACATGTATCACGCTGAAACCGAGAAACCAGAACAGCAATGCATGTGACATGGTGAAACAGTCGATGATGCCGATAATCAGCTCCGCGTAGCCCAAATAGCGTAAGGCGGGATAAGTGTAGTGGCTGCAGTTGACTAACGCGAAGCCATAGAAAAGGAGCATGATGGAGGAGGTAAGTCCGTAATGTCCCTGCATCACGAGGGCCATGCTGAGCAAACCGCCGGCAGCCAGCGGGATGAAAAAATCAAAGAGCATCTGGAACATCCGCTTGTCGAAAACAAAACGAAGATTGTGGCGTTTAGACTTCACGATGGCAAAGACAAAAACCGTGAGAAGAGAGAGCGCGAACAGCCCGATAGCGATCAGCGCGGCAATGCGGATGCGCGAAGGCGTGTTCAAAACAGCGAATTTTTGCAGATTTTCGAAGCCGGGGAGCCAATCCCCCACCCCGATTACCGCAGCCGCCATCAACGACGCAACCGCTGCATAGAGTCCTATAATGATGATAGACCATCCGCTAACCGCCTGAAAGCGAGATGATTTGCTCATCATTTCGCGGATGTCGTTCAGTGTCTGTCTGACTTCTTTTTCTTCCATAATCTTAAAAGTACTTTGCGCCGCAAAGATACATTTTTTTTGATATGGAACATTTTATCCGAAAAAAAATCAGCAAATTACCATCCCCCACCCTCCTATTCTTCATTCTACATTCTTCATTCAGCATTCATCATTCTACATTCAGCATTCAGCATTAAAAAAAAAGCGGTCAGGAAACTCGCTCCCGACCGCCACAAAATTTATAAAAAAGTTGAACGTAGTTCACACTATGCCAGACCGCCGCCGCTCATGAACGGGGGCATCTGGTTCGGACGATCTTGGATCACACCGAACTGCTCCTCGTATTTGGAAACATTGTCCTGCAACGCACGGAGCAAACGTTTGGCATTCACCGGAGTCATGATAACGCGGGAACGTACAACAGCCTTCGGGATTCCCGGAGACAAAGCGGCGAAATCCACGAAAAACTCGTTTTCAGAATGAGAAAGGATAGCCAAGTTGGAATATACACCTTTTGCAACTTCCTCACTGATACTCAAATCCATTTTTTGTTCTTTCTTATCTTCTGCCATTTTCTTCTATATTCTTAATAAGTTATTACTTCTATTAATTGTTGTAATTTGGGGATCGAGACTTGAGACTTAGACTTGAGACTTTTTTGGGGGATATTAGACTTTTCAAAAGTCCTCAGTCCACAGTCCTAATCTTCCTCCTTTGACGCCATCAAAGATTCGTACTCTTCCTTCGAGCCAACCTCGATGTTCTGATAAGCGCGGATACCCGTACCTGCCGGAATCTTCTGACCGACAATAACGTTCTCCTTCATACCGATCAGGCTATCGGATTTAGCGTTAATGGCGGCCTCGGTCAGCACCTTCGTCGTTTCCTGGAAGGATGCAGCGGAGATGAAGCTGTGGGTTTGCAGAGAAGCGCGGGTGATACCTTGCAGAATCGGCTTACCGGTAGCCGGACGCGCGTCGCGGGTCACCACCAAGCGCATATCCTTACGTTTCAGCAATGAATTCACATCACGAAGTTTCTTTGCAGAAATAATTTGACCCTTACGGACAGAATCGGAATCACCGGCATCTTCAACCACCTTCTTATCCCAAATCTGGTCGTTCTCCTCCTGAAAGTCGATCTTGTTGATAAGCTCGCCTTGCAGG
Source organism: Bacteroidales bacterium (assembly GCA_017525245.1). Classification (GTDB taxonomy): domain Bacteria; phylum Bacteroidota; class Bacteroidia; order Bacteroidales; family WCHB1-69; genus F23-D06. The sequence goes on from JAFXTE010000063.1 coordinate 52,002, forward strand.
AACTTGGTGTCACCCGGATCCTCAATCTCCATCTTGCGCATCATCTGACGCACAATGACTTCGAAGTGCTTGTCGTTAATCTTCACACCTTGCAGACGATACACCTCCTGAATCTCGTTAATGATGTACTCTTGCACCTTCTGCGCACCCTTGATATTCAGGATATCAACAGGAGTCAGAGAACCTTCGGACAACGGTGTACCGGCCTTCACAAAGTCGTTCTCTTGCGCCAGAATCTGCTTGGAGGTCGGGATGAGATAGGTCTTGGCACCCTCGCCAGAATCCACACGCGGAGTAATCTTCACCACACGGTTACCTCGTTTCAGCTTCTTCTCGAAAGAAACAACACCGTCTATTTCAGACACCACAGCGGGATCGGAAGGATTACGTGCCTCGAACAGCTCGGTCACGCGCGGCAGACCGCCCGTGATATCGCCGGATTTACCGAAGGAACGCAGAATCTTGACCAGGATCTCACCGGAATCAATGACCTGACCTTCTTCCACAGCAAGACGGGCACCCACAGGAACGTCAAAGCTCTTGATGATGTCGCCATCCTCGTCAAGAATATTGATACTCGGGTTCTTCGTCTTCAGACGGCTCTCGATAATCACTTTATCGTGAATATTGGTCTGTTCATCGGTTTCCACACGGTAGGTCACGCCCTCGATAATATCGTTAAACTGAACCTTACCAGCCACATCGGACAAAATCACAGCGTTGAAAGGATCCCAATCGGCAATCAGGTCGCCTTTCTTGATGTTATCGCCGTGTTTGAAGTAGAGGTTAGAACCGTAAGGCACATTGGCAGATGACAAAGCCACACCCGTCTTCACATCAATGATTTTGATTTCAGCGGTACGGCCAATCACCTTATAGTAGAACTTGCCCGTATCGTCGGTTTTCTCCAACGCACGAAGCTCGTCAATGCTCAACACACCGTCGTAAGAAGCCATGATGCTGCTGTTGGCGGCCACGTTACCGGCAACACCACCAACGTGGAATGTACGCAGGGTCAGCTGAGTACCAGGCTCACCGATGGACTGTGCGGCGATGACACCGACAGCCTCACCAATCTGCACCATCTTACCGGTAGCCAGGTTACGACCGTAACACTTCTGGCATATACCAAGTTTCGATTCGCAGGTCGGTACCGAACGGATTTCCACCTCCTCGATGGGAGAATCTTCGATAATCTGACAATATTTCTCGGTCAACTCCTCACCGGCTTTGATAATCAACTCACCTGTCTGGGGATGATAAACGTCATGCAGAGTCACACGACCCAACAGACGGTCGTACAACGTTTCCACCACTTCCTCGTTATTCTTCAAAGCACTCACGGTCATGCCGCGGAGCGTGCCGCAGTCTTCCTCGTTGATAATCACATCGTGGGAAACATCGACCAAACGACGGGTCAGGTAACCTGCGTCAGCGGTCTTCAATGCGGTATCTGCCAAACCCTTACGGGCACCATGCGTGGAGATGAAGTACTCTTGCACAGAAAGGCCTTCCTTGAAGTTGGACAAAATGGGGTTCTCGATAATCTCGCCGCCGGAGGAGCCTGCCTTACTGGGCTTTGCCATCAAACCACGCATACCGGACAGCTGACGAATCTGCTCCGCAGAACCACGAGCTCCGGAGTCGCGCATCATGTGCACGGGGTTGAAGCCCTGGCGGTCCTCCTCGATCTCCTTCATGAGAATCTTGGAAAGACGCGCGTTGCACTGTGACCACACATCAATGACCTGGTTATAACGCTCAGTGTTAGTGATGAAACCCATGTTGTAGTTCATGGTGATCTCATCAACTTGGGCATTGGCCTCGGCAATCAACTTCGGTTTCTCGGCGGGCACAATCACGTCACCGAGGTTGAACGACATACCGCCCTCGTATGCCATACGGTAACCGAGAGTCATAATGTCATCGAGGAACTGGGTACAGGATTTGTTGCCGCACTTGATCAGCACATCACCGATGATATCGCGTAACGCCTTCTTGGTCAGCAACATATTGATATAGCCATAATCTTTCGGCACCACTTGGTTGAACATCACACGACCCACAGTGGTATCGACGATCTTCTTGGTACCCTGCCCGTCGATATCGACACGGCATTTGATTTTGGCATTCAAATGGATTTTCTTTTCATTATAGGCGATCATCACCTCTTCCGGTCCGTAGAAGATACCACCTTCGCCGGGAACTTTATGGTCGGGCGTGGAGGGCAGTTCCTTCGTAATGTAGTACAGACCGAGCACCATGTCCTGAGAAGGCACGGTCACGGGCGCACCGTTAGCGGGGTTGAGGATGTTGTGGGAAGCCATCATCAGCATCTGGGCCTCCATGATGGCAGCGTTGCCCAGCGGCACGTGTACAGCCATCTGGTCACCGTCGAAGTCGGCGTTGAATGCTGTACAGCACAACGGGTGCAGTCTGATAGCCTTACCTTCGACCAAACGTGGCTGGAAAGCCTGAATACCCAGACGGTGCAGCGTAGGAGCACGGTTCAGCAACACGGGGTGACCCTTGAGGATGTTCTCGAGGATTTCCCACACCACGGGATCCTTGCGATCGACAATCTTCTTGGCGGATTTCACCGTCTTCACGATGCCTCTTTCAAGGATTTTGCGGATGACAAACGGTTTGAACAGCTCAGCTGCCATGTCTTTCGGCAGACCGCACTCGTTCAAGTGCAAATCGGGACCGACGACGATAACGGAACGGCCTGAGTAGTCAACACGTTTACCAAGCAAGTTCTGACGGAAACGACCCTGTTTACCTTTCAAGCTGTCAGAGAGGGACTTCAACGCGCGGTTGGACTCCGTTCTCACGGCACTGGATTTCTTGGAGTTATCGAACAAGGAATCCACGGCTTCCTGCAACATACGTTTCTCGTTGCGCATGATAACATCGGGAGCCTTGATTTCCATCAGACGTTTCAGACGGTTGTTACGGATGATGACACGACGGTAGAGGTCATTGAGGTCGGAGGTGGCGAAACGGCCGCCATCCAACGGAACCAACGGGCGCAATTCCGGCGGAATCACCGGCACGGTCTTCACAATCATGCGCTCCGGACGGTTGTCGGCGCGTTTGCGGCTGTCGCGGAACGCCTCGAACACGTGCAGACGTTTGAGAAGATCTTTCTTACGCTGCTGAGAAGTCTCGCGGTTGGCGCGGTCGCGAAGCTCGTAAGATTCGGCATCCAAATCCACCTTGCAGAGCAGATCGTACAATGCCTCGGCACCCATCTTGGCAATGAACTTATTGGGGTCGGTATCTTCCAAAAGACGATTTTCGGCAGGCAGTTTCTCAACCAATTCGAAATACTCCTCTTCGTTGAGCAGTTTGCCTTTCGTAATCGTATCACTTTCCATGATGCCGCCTTGTATCACAATATATTTCTCGTAATACACCACAGCTTCCACTTCCTTCGTGGCAAGACCCAAAAGAGCACCAATCTTGTTAGGGAGAGACTTGAAGAACCATATATGGGCTACAGGAACGACCAGTTGAATGTGTCCCATACGCTCACGGCGCACCTTGCGCTCGGTTACTTCCACACCACAACGGTCGCAAATGACACCCTTGTAACGGATTCTCTTGTACTTACCGCAGTGACATTCCCAGTCTTTCATCGGACCGAAAATCTTCTCGCAGAACAAGCCGTCGCGTTCAGGCTTCAAGGTTCTGTAGTTGATGGTTTCCGGTTTCAACACCTCGCCGTGCGACTGCTCGAGAATCGTCTCGGGAGATGCCAGACTGATGGTTATTTTATGAAACTCTTTACGGGTATTATTATCTTTTCTGAGAGCCATTTTCTTTCAGATGTTTTTATTTCTTATTCAAATTTAATATCCAAGCACAGACCGCGCAACTCGTTGACCAGCACGTTGAAGGATTCAGGAATGCCAGCAACGGGCATGTTGTCGCCTTTCACGATGGCCTCGTAAGCCTTGGCTCTGCCGACCACATCATCTGACTTAACTGTCAGAATCTCTTGCAGCACATTGGAAGCACCGTAGGCCTCGATAGCCCACACCTCCATCTCACCGAAACGCTGACCACCGAATTGGGCTTTACCACCGAGAGGCTGTTGCGTAATCAGGGAGTACGGTCCAATGGAACGGGCGTGCATCTTGTCATCAACCATGTGGTGCAGCTTCAGATAGTAGATGTAACCCACGGTCGCTTTCTGGTGGAAAGGCTCGCCGGTTTCACCATCATACAACTGCGTGCTTCCGTTTTCAGGCAATCCTGCCTCACGAAGTAACGCATTGATCTGGTCAAGGGAAGCGCCGTCGAAAATCGGGGTGGCGTATTTCACGCCCGTTTTCTTGCCAGCCCACGCCAAAACGGTCTCGTAAATCTGACCGAGGTTCATACGGGAAGGCACACCCAACGGGTTCAGCACCACATCCACAGGGCGTCCGTCCGCGAGGAACGGCAAATCCTCCTGACGCACAATCTTCGCCACGCAACCTTTGTTACCATGACGACCGGCCATCTTGTCACCCACACGAAGCTTACGCTTGTTGGCAACATAGACTTTAGCCATTTGAACGATGCCCGACGGCAACTCCGTACCAATGGTGGCATCGAAAATCTCACGCGTGCGACGGGATTCGACATCGCGGACTTTCACCAGATAGTTGCGGATAATTTCGGCAACCATTCCGTTCACACGACTGTCGTTGGTCCATTTGGAAACCGACACCGTCTTGTAATCAATGGTGTTCAACAGCTTTTGGGAGAACTTGGAACCTTTTTGCACCAGAGGTTCCTTGGTGTCAGCACAAATCACATGAGCGACCTTTCCTTCCAGAACCTTATACAGCTTGCCAACCAGAACCTCCTTCAAAGCATCCAATTCCACCTGGTATTTCGCTCTGATTTCCTCTTCAATATCCTTGTCTTTGGCTTTCGATTTTCTGTCTTTAATCAAACGGGACAAGGACTTCGCTCCAATGACCACACCGCGCATTGCCGGAGGTGCTTTCAGGGAAGCGTCCTTCACATCGCCGGCCTTGTCTCCGAAGATGGCTCTAAGCAATTTTTCCTCTGGAGTCGGATAGGACTCTCCTTTCGGGGTAATCTTACCAATCAAAATATCGCCTTCCTTCACTTCCGCACCCACACGGATCAGACCGTCTTCGTTCAGATCCTTGGTCGTTTCGGCTGAAACGTTCGGAATATCATTGGTCAACACCTCCTGACCACGTTTAGTGTCGCGGACTTCCAAGGTGAAGGACTCAATATGAATGGAAGTGTACAAGTCATCGGTCACCGCCTTTTCTGAAATCACAACAGCATCTTCGAAGTTGTATCCCTTCCAAGGCATGAAAGCTACCATCAGATTGCGGCCGAGAGCCAATTCTCCATTTTCGGTAGCATAGCCTTCTGTCAAAACATCACCTTTCTTGACCTTCTGACCTTTTGTCACAATCGGACGCTGGTTTAAGCAAGAGTTTTGGTTCGTTCTTCTGAACTTAAGAAGCTGATAATTCTTGACATTGGAATCAAAGCTGACCAATGCTTCTGTGGCGGTGCGTTCATATTCAATCTCTATATGTTGCGCATCAACAGATTTCACTACACCATTGCCTTCTGCAAGCAAGACAACGCGAGAGTCAACGGCAACGCGATGTTCCAGACCCGTACCTACAATAGGAGCCTCAGGGCGCAACAACGGCACGGCCTGGCGCATCATGTTAGATCCCATCAACGCACGGTTAGCGTCGTCATTCTCCAAGAACGGGATCAAGGATGCAGCGATAGAGGCGATCTGGTTAGGCGCAATGTCTATCAAGTCAATCTCCTCACGCGGCAAGATAGGATAATCAGCCAATCGGCGGGCTTTCACCTTTTCGCCGAGCAAACCATCCTCGTCCATCGGTGTATTCGCTTGAGCTATACGTTTGTTGTCCTCTTCTTCTGCCGTCAGGAAAATAGGCGGCTCATCGAAACGCACCTTCCCGTTTTCTACCCGACGATACGGCGTTTCTATGAAACCGAGGTCATTGATGCGGGCGAAAACGCAAAGGGAGGATATCAGACCAATGTTGGGGCCTTCAGGGGTCTCAATCGTACACAAACGGCCATAGTGTGTGTAGTGTACGTCACGCACCTCGAAACCGGCACGCTCACGAGACAAACCTCCGGGACCCAAAGCCGAAATTCTGCGCTTGTGCGTGATTTCAGACAACGGGTTAGTTTGGTCCATGAACTGTGACAGCTGGTTCGTGCCAAAGAAGGAGTTCACCACTGAAGACAGGGTCTTGGCATTAATCAAATCCTGCGGATAGAAGGATTCGTGGTCGCGCACATTCATCTTCTCACGGATGGTGCGGGCCATTCTGTTCAGGCCAAGGCTGAACTGGTTGTATAATTGTTCACCGACAGTACGGACACGTCTGTTGCTCAAGTGGTCGATGTCATCGACCTCCGTCTTCGAGTTGATCAGTTCAACCAAATAACGGATAATGGAGATGATATCCTCATTCGTGAGCACGCCCGTTTCCATCGGGATATTCAGATTCAGTTTCTTGTTGATACGATAGCGTCCCACTTCACCGAGGTCGTAACGTTTCTCGGAGAAGAAGAGCTTGTCGAGGGTGGCGCGTGCCGTTTCCTCATCGGGTGCCTGGGTGCTCTTCAGCTGCATGTAGATATACTCAATGGCCTGTTTGCCAGAGTTTGTCGGGTCTTTCTGCAGGGTGTTGAAGATCACGGAATAGTCAACCTGTCTCTCATCCTGTTTATGGAAAAGCACAGTCTTGATATTCGCATCCGCCACCAAGTTGATGTGGTCTTTCTCGAATACGGTTTCGCGGTCAATGATCACTTCCGTACGCTCAATATTCACCACTTCACCTGTCTCGTCATCTACAAAGTCTTCGTACCATGTCTTAGTCACAGCGGCAGCCAGCTTCTGTCCCACATACCTTTTCAAGTTAGCTTTGGATGCCTTCACCTCCTCGGCGATGTCAAAAATGCTGAGGATGTCCTTGTCCGTCTCATAGCCGATGGCGCGCAACAGCGTCGTGACCGGCAATTTCTTCTTACGGTCGATGTAAGCGTAGAGGACATTGTTGATGTCAGTGGTGAATTCCATCCAGGAGCCCTTGAACGGGATGATACGGGCGGAATAGAGGGGCGTACCGTTTGAGTGGTACGAGAAACCGAAGAACACGCCGGGGGAGCGGTGCAACTGGGAGACGACCACACGCTCCGCACCGTTGATGATGAAAGTGCCGCTCGGGGTCATATAGGGAATCATGCCCAGATAAACCTCCTGAACACGGGCTTCCTCAAAACCCTCGTGCTCCTCGTCGTTGCATTTCAGCTGCAACTTCGCTTTAAGGGGTACACTGTATGTCAAGCCTCTTTCAAGGCATTCGTCCATGGAATAGCGGGGAAAATCAATGTAATAGTCCAAAAATTCCAGAACGAAACAATTTCTTGCGTCCGTAATCGGGAAATTCTCGGCGAATGCCCGATACAAGCCCTCGTTTTTGCGGGATTCCGGATCGGTGTCAATCTGGAAAAACTCCTGGAAAGACTTCAGCTGGATGTCAAGGAAATCCGGGAATTCCACAGGTCTTGTGGTCGCAAAACTTATTCTATTACTTTTTGTAGTTGACAAGGCTGTTTGTTTTTATTTGACGAAAAAAAACTGATTATTAACGAAATACCAATCAGCAGGTATTATAAAATAGCAATAAGAACAAGGCTTCCGCACCTGGCGGAAGCGTTGTTCTTTTGCTTGGGGTTGGGGTCGAAACTATTTAATTTCGACTTCTGCACCGGCTTCTTCGAGGGATTTCTTCAAAGATTCAGCTTCATCTTTGGAGATACCTTCCTTGACGGCCTTGGGTGCTCCGTCAACCAATTCTTTGGCTTCCTTCAGACCGAGGCTGGTGAGTTCCTTCACCAACTTCACAACCTGCAGCTTGTTGCCACCGGCGGCCTTGAGGATAACGTCGAATTCGGTCTTTTCCTCAGCGGCTGCGGCGCCACCTGCGGCGGGACCAGCGGCGACTGCGACGGCAGCTGCGGCGGGTTCGATACCGTATTCGTCTTTCAAAATTTGAGCTAATTCGTTAACTTCTTTAACGGTTAAGTTCACTAATTGTTCTGCAAATGCTTTCAAATCTGCCATAATGTTATTTTTTTTATTGTTTTTACTAAATTGATTTGTTTAATTTTTTATGCTCTTTCAGAAAGAGTCTTGACAATACCGGCCAATTTGCCGCCGCCAGACTGCAAAGCAGAAATAACTTGTTTTGCAGGTGATTGCAACAATGCCACAATGTCGCCGATCAATTCCTCGCGAGACTTGATGTTGCAAAGGGCCTCCAGTTGGTCATCTCCAATGTAAACTGCTTCTTCAATGAAGGCGGCCTTGATGAGAGGTTTTGCATTTTTCGCCCGGAAATCCTTTATCAATTTGGCGGGCACGTTACCCGTATTGCACAACATCACAGCCGTAGGTCCGTTCAGGGTCTCATACAACTCTGAATAGTCCTTTTCGGACTGCTCCATGGCACGTTTCAGAAGGGTGTTCTTCACCACTTTCAGTTTCACGTCCTTGCTGAAGCACAATTTGCGTAACTGGTTGACTGTGCTAACCGTAAATCCGGAAATATCCGTTACATATACGTGAGAATAGTTAGCCAAGTCTTGGGAAATCTCTTCTATAATCTGACTTTTTTGTTCTTTATTCATACTAACTAATCTTTTTTATAAGGTAACTGATTTTGGATCTACTTGCACGCCGGGGCTCATCGTAGTGGAGAGATAGATGCTCTTGATGTAGGTACCTTTCGCGCTGGTCGGTTTCAACTTGATCACCGTTGAGAGCATTTCACGGGCATTGTCGGTCAATTGCTCAACGCTGAAGCGGTTTTTACCGATTGACGTGTGGATGATACCATACTTGTCCACCTTGAAGTCAATCTTACCGGCTTTCACTTCGGACACGGCCTTGCCGATCTCCATCGTAACGGTACCTGACTTCGGGTTGGGCATCAAACCGCGGGGACCGAGGATTCTACCCAGCGCACCGATCTTCGGCATCACGCTCGGCATGGTGATGATGACATCAACATCCGTCCATCCCTGTTTGATTTTGTCAACGTATTCCTCCAAGCCGACGAAATCAGCACCCGCAGCCTTTGCCTCTTCCTCCTTGTCGGGAGTGCAGAGCACCAACACGCGCACTTCCTTGCCCGTGCCGTGAGGGAGCGTCACGATACCGCGCACCATCTGGTTGGCCTTTCTCGGATCAACGCCCAGACGGACGTCGATGTCGAAAGAAGCGTCAAACTTGGTGTAGGTAAGGTTCTTCACCACCTGAACAGCTTCCGGCAGAGCGTACACTTTGCTCTTATCAAATTTGGCAAATGCTTCTTTGCGTTTTTTTGATATCTTAGCCATTTGTTTTAATTTTACTTGTTAATTAATTTTGCTCGAAAGGATTTTGACCACCCTTCACATTGACACCCATGCTGCGTGCGGTACCGGCAACCATAGACATGGCGGATTCGATTGTGAAACAATTCAAATCCTTCATCTTGATTTCGGCGATGCTGCGCACCTGGTCCCAAGTGATGGCACCAACCTTCGTACGGTTGGGCTCGCCTGATCCCTTCTGAAGTTTGGCGGCCTCCATGATCTGTACAGCTACCGGGGGCGTTTTCGTAACAAAGTCGAAGGACTTGTCCTTATAGACTGTTATGATAACCGGAATCACTTTGCCAGCTAAATCCTGCGTACGAGAATTGAACTGTTTGCAAAATTCCATAATGTTCACGCCCTTGGAACCCAAAGCGGGACCTACCGGCGGTGACGGATTGGCGGCACCTCCCTTGATCTGTAACTTAATTAAGCCAGCAACTTCTTTTGCCATTTTTTTAATTTTAATTGTGTGTAACTAATTTCCAGACACTATATTTTCTCAACCTGCATAAAACCCAGCTCAAGCGGAGTTTTACGGCCGAAGATTTTCACCGTAATCTTCAGCTTCTTTTTCTCGGTGTCAATCTCTTCGATAACACCGTTGAAAGTGTTGAAAGGCCCATCGATAACCTTGACCTCCTCGCCCACCACGTATGGTTGGAGAAGATATTCATCCTGAGTGGACAATTCATCAACCTTACCCAATAGGCGGGAAACCTCATCTTTGCGCAGGGCAATAGGAGGATCGCTTTTACGTTTGCAACCCACAAAGCCTAACACTCCAGGAATTTCAAGCAGTTTGGCACACACCTCCTGAGTCATAATCGCCTCAACGAAAATGTAACTCGGGAAATAATTGCGCTCCTTCACAACTTTCTTTCCGTTTTTCGTGCTATGGAACACTTTTTCCGTGGGTATCAAAACTTCAAACACGGAATCCTTCAGATTGGAAAGCGCCACTTCACTGTCTATGTTCTGCTTTACTTTCTTCTCTGTCCCTGTAACAGATTTAATCACATACCACTTGCGCTCTAATTCAGCCATGTCAAGTATCTTTGGATATAACGTCTGCTATAAAGAAACTAAACAGTCGGGAACATCATTCTCATTCCCAAATTGAAGACGGCATCCATCAAAAACACGATAAACGCGATTATAAGGGAAGCAATGGACACCACCACAACACTATTTCCAAGCTCCTGCATGGTCGGCCAGCTCGTCTTGTGAACCAGCTCTTCATACGATTCTTTTAAATAATTAACTATCTTCATTTCTTTATGTTTTTTTATTTTTATCAGATTTTGAAACTTTTTTCCGCAATTCCTGCAATCCCCTACCCTTCTTTTGCAAAAGCAGCAAGGCTCATCTGCCCTTACAAACATCTCTATATCAACTTGTTAAAAACAAACCATCCAAAAACTCCCTTACAGAATAACGATTTTTAAACAAGCTGGCAAATATAGCATTTTTTTTAATCAAACTTTCTCTGTTGAAAAAAAAATTTCACAATGGCACGCTTTTTGTATTAAGACACAGCAACACGCTGACAACCAGCTCCATAATTCATAATTCATAATTCATAATTAAAAAAGGGACCACCTTCCGGCAGCCCCTTTTTCTAACGAGAATAGTAATAATTATCTTTTGACGATTCTAAAGATAGCAGCGCGATGCTCTTCACGGCTCGGATCTGTGATGTTCTGTCTGTTCTGCGGGTCATTGACCGTGTAAGAAGCAGTTTCAATCTGATCAGGGTTAACACCCTTTTGGATGAAGAGTTTTCTAACATTGTTGGCTCTTCTCTGAGCAAGGTCACGGTTGTGCTGCTCAGAACCTAAATCACAGGTATAACCTTCAACGATTAACTTAAGCTGAGGATTAGCTTTCAAAATCTCAACAGTTCTGTTAATATTGTCATTATAATCTTTGATTTTCGGGATATCTTTGTCAAGGTCGAAAAGAATCTTGGTCTTTGACAAAACGTCGCTTAACTCATTGATAGCGGCTTTGTCATCAGGAGTGAGATAATCATCATTGTTATCCATCTGATCGCAAACAGGAACGATGTAGATGTATTGAGGATCTTGTTTGATGATGATCGGCTCATTGGATTTTTTCTTGAGTTCTTCCAGAATCTCTTTTTCAAGCTGTTTCTTGGATTTCTCGGCAGGAGTAGCGCAAGCTTTGAAATGGAAACCGGCTTTCAAACCAATTTGGAGAAGATTCCATTTGGTTTTGTTCTTCTTGATTTCATTATTCTGATAAGCAAGGTCAAGCATATCTGAACCAAGGGTACCTTGGAACATCATTTCGCCTTGATCATTAGAACCAATCAAAGAAGTTTTCTCCTTAGGAAGAATGTTGAGGAAACCATATTTGCAGTATGCGCCAACATAGAAGTCAACGACTTTATTCAGGGCAAAAACACCGCCGAAATCTGCAACAAGGTCAACAGAAGGTCTCATCTTTACATTCTTGCCACGACCAACGTAGCTGGCATCTGGAAAATGGTTATCCATTTTGATTTCACCATTCTCATAATGTTGGAAATACCATTGGTTGAACATAGCCTCATAACCCATGGTGTTGATGGTACCTTCACCTTTGTATTTGTTGAAAGCTTTAATGGGGAAATAACCTTGAAGTCCAAGAGCAGCATAGATACCGTTACGTCCATCAAAACGCCAATCAAAATGTGCTTTCAAGGGGACTTCAACAGCCCAAACAACTTCTTTCTCTTTCAAGCCATGGGCATCGTAGAAGAGATCATAATTGGGATCGTAAGTGACAGGTTGGTCAAACGCATCGTCACTGGTCACATCATAATCAGGAATAACACCAGATTTGGAGATGGAGGCTTTCGCGCCAATGCGGTTCAAACCGACACCTAAACTCAAACCCCAATGTTCATTGAAGAAATACGCATAATCAATATCTAACATTGTACTATGAGAATAGTATTGGGTAATACCAACTCTTTTATAGATATTGTTCGTCAAAGCCTCACCAACATGAATGTTGATGTGATGAGGACAGAAAGTAGAAGTCTCGTAAGCTGCCGAATTTCCTTCGGCATTATTTTCTGTCTGTACCTCTTGACCAAAAGCGGTACACATAGCGAAAATAAGACTGAATAATAATAAATTCTTTTTCATAATATATTTACTTTTTTTATTCTGTGATAATTGTGAAACCGGAAGCTTAGCGGCCGAAACCGCTAAGCCCGGTATTCAACATACTATTTTACGATAACGAATTTAACAGTCTTGATTTCATTTGTACCTGTCAAGATACGTCCGAAGTAAGTACCTTGTGCCTTGAATCCTTCAATCTTAGTGATCGGACGCAAATCAGTCACATGATTGATATGCGCACCAGTCACACTGTAGATATCGAGAACAGCACCATCAAGTTCTTCAGATGTCAAATCAAGTTCAAGAGTGATTTCTTGACGAACATTTGCAGGAACAGGATAAACTCTAACCGTAGAAACTGAATTGAAGTACATTTCGCAGGTCTTGTAAGTAACCATGTTACCATTAGCATCTTGTTCAACCAACTCAACTGAATAGAATCCGCTCAGACCGCCCTTCTCTTGATAGTTGGAGTAAACAGCACCCGGGATAGCAACACCGTTCTTGTACCACTGGAAGCTCACAAATGTGTGACCACCGTTGGTCTGAGGATTGTTATTCACGACAACAACGTCATTCCAACGTTGATCCATAATCGGATATGTACCATCACCGAAGGAGAAGTCTCCAACGAGGACACGCACAACGATGTCGTAAGAACAACCGTCAACAGTGAAGACTGCATTGTAATCACCCGGCGTTGTAGGAGCGGCGAATGTTGCAGAATTGTTGCTGATATTGCCACTTGCCTGGAGACCATTGTCGTAAACAACTGTGAATGCAGCGGTAGGATTACCAGCAATCATATTGAAGTTGATAGTAACCATGCCAGGATTATCACATCCGGACTCGAAGACAACGTCTTCAAATTCGATAGCGTTAACATAAACAGTTGCAACGGCAGAAGCATCGAATGATGTATTCTCACAGTAAGCATCTTGGATCAGAGTGAGTCTGTAAGTGGTTTGTTCCGTAGGAGCAACGTAAATGGTTGCAGTGTTGGCTTGTGTGGTAGCATGTGCCACAACATTACCTTGACCATCAACAATCTCATACGTGAACGGAGCAACACCCGTGAAGGAAACAACCAATGCAGCAGATGCACTCGGATCGTTAGCACAGATGGAAGCACCATCACCACTGGTGAAGGTAGCTGTAGGCAGTTCGTGAACCGTAACAGCAACCTGGACATTAGCAGTGTTCGTCAACTGACAACCATTGCCAATATTACCCACGAAGGTAGGAGTATAGATGTAAGTACCGGCAACAGCAGGAATGTCGTAAGAAGAACCGCCAAGGCCACCGCTGACATTCATTTCATTACCATTAGCATCCGTGACAGTCCACTGGATATGACCGCTGGTGCTACCTACGTTGTCAGAAACACCACCTTGGATAGCAGCTTCAAGGACAACCATATCACCGAGACAGCCGTCAGTACCATTGCTGCTGTAAACATGAACTTCAGTCCAAGAAGGATTGCCGACCACATTCACAACATAAGTGTCAGAAACCTGAGGTTGACAGTTGTAACCAGCAGCGTCAACAGTAACCTGATAGCTGTAGTTGCCAACATTGTTCAAAGTCTGGGTGAGTTGATCGCGATCGCTGTTGGTTACCACGCTGGTACCGCCAGGAACAGTCACACCATTGGAAGTCCAATCGAATGTCAAAGCATTATACACACTGCTGTTCGTCACACCATTGACTGTGGTAGCGTAGTTCGAGACAATACCTGTCAACGTGATGGAACCACCTTCACAGATAGAGAGACCGTCAGCAGAAGTCAAAGCAACAACAGGTTGTTCGGCAACTTGAACGTTTACAGGAGCAGACCAGTCGGAAGTACATCCGAGATTGTTGTTCTGAGAAACTCTAACTTTATAGGTATGGATACCAGCAACATTCAACGTTTGAGTGAGTACATCTGTCACACCAGCAAGAGGAGTACCATCAACAATCCACTCATAATTGAAGTTACCAGCAATGTTGGAGTTCACATTGACGATAGCTTGTAAGGTTGTCATACCGCCAACACACATTGCATTCTGAGTAGCAGTAAGTGTAACGGTAGGATTAGCAACAACTTGGACAGGAACAGCAATCGTATCGGTTGCAGAGCATGAAGAACTTGCATTAGCAGCGGAAACAACAACTGATGCAGTAATCGCACCGACATTATCCATAGAAGTCGTAATGGAAGCGGCATTCAAAACTTGTTGCTGACCGTTGATTGTCCATACATAATTGTAAGCGCCAACAGGAGAAACGTGAGCCGTGAAGGTCACATCGCCGCCTTGACATACATAGTTGTTATCAGCAGTTACGCTTACAGAAGGAGCAGCCAAAACATTGACCTCGTGAGCAGCAGAAGTAGCAGTACAACCAGTACTATCGTTGCGAGAAATCGTAACAGTGAAGTAGTACGGAGCAGCAGCATCGTTAGCTGCAACGTTCGGAACGAATGTAGGAACAGCTGTGGTAGCGCTACCAGTAGCAGCACCGGTCCAGTTCCAAGTGTAGGTGTAAGCAGCACCGTCAACACCACCGGAAACGAAAGCATTCAACGTTAAGTTACCGCCCTCACAAACTGTGTTAGCACCTTGGATAACCACTGTAGGAGCAGGCACAACATTTGCAGTAACAGAGGTGGAGACCACTGAACAACCAGAGAACATGCTGGTAACAACCACATAATAGTCATAAGAGTTACCTAACAGCAGGTCAGAGGTAGAATATTGTGCGGCATTTGCACCGTTGATAGCAATAGCGACATCACCATTTTGGATTCTGTACCATTGATAAGAGAGAACGTCGCCAGGAATCGGGTTGTTGACTGTAGCCGTCAGCGTAAGTGTACCACCTTCGCAGACATTGCCGAAGCCCGTGATATTCACAGTGTAAGCAGGATTGATTGTAACCAAGGAATCGATGACGGCAAAAGCACTGTTGCCGCAACCAACACCGGCTTGAGTAACCTCAACACTGTAGATATCGCTAACACCGTAAGACAACATATTAATGTTCAGGATTTGGTTCGTTTCACCAACAAGGATGTTACCATTCTTATACCATTGATAAGAAACAACCTCACCGATACCACCAGTCACAACTGCTTTGATTGCAGTAGAACCGCCGTCGCAGACAGATGCAGGCATATCAGCGAGACGCACGATAGCAACTGTCGGATCTGCAACAACTGTGTAAACAACAGGAGCGGAGGAGTTCTGACATCCATAGGTGGAAGTAACTGTCACCACATAATCGTAAACACCAGCAGCGTCATAGATTGAAGTGGAGATTGTAGGAGTAGTATCAGCTAACAAGACACCATTTCTGGTCCATGCATAAGTATAAGCGTTCATACCGTTCACATTATCAATACCACCGTCAACAACAGCTGTAATGACTGCGGAACCACCCACGCAAGAGAATTCGTTGCTGATAGTTGTTGTGACAACAGGATCCGTCACGAAAGTGATAGCGGGAGCGTAAGCCGTCACATTACAACCAGCATTTGCGGAAACAACAACGGAGAAGTTATAAGCAGTTTCACGTGCAGGCTCCATAACGATGTAATCAGCAGTATTAGCACCGGCAATCAGGACATTGTCCTTATACCATTGATAATTGTAAGCTGCACCGGCAGGAGTAACATTTGCATGCAACGTAGTGAAGCCACCTTCGCAAAGTGTGGTATTGCCATCAACAGACACAGTCACAACAGGAGTCGGGATGACGCTTACAACCATAGTGTCGGAAGACATCAAGGATGTGCAACCAGACATCGGAAGCGTTGCAATCACTGTGTAAACATAGTTGGTAAGATCACCATCAACAGTCACAGGAGACTCTGTGAGCGTAGCGTTGGTAGCGCCTTCAATCACAACACCATTTCTGTACCAAGTGTAAACAGCGTCAGCTTGTGCGTTAACAACCGTCAGCGTAACCTGACCACCGTCGCAGACAACTGCATTGTCAACAACAACCTCAGGAGTAGCAGGAATTGCGTTAACATTAATCACAATGCTGTCAACAGCAACACAACCGGAAGTTGATTGAGAAGCGGTGACGTAGAAGGTATAAGTACCAGCCAAAGCAGGATTGAATGTGAAAGCAGTTCCTTGATAGCCGTTAGACCAATTGTAGTTCACATTACCATTGTTCCAACCGGTAGCCTCAGCGGTGATAACCGTGTTACCGCCAGCGCAGAAGGTTGACTCAACAGCAGTGACTTCCAATTGAGGAGTTTGCTCAACCGTCACAACAACAGCGTCAGACTCTGTAGAACATCCGTTGAAGAAAGCAATCACCTTGTAAGATCCAGCTGTACCAACTGTAATGTTATTGTTGACAGAATCAATCATAGGAGCATTATCCATGAACCATTGATAAGTAGCGTTTTGAGCAGGAACAACATTTGCATACAATGTGGTATGACCACCGTTGCAAATCACGGTGTTACCGCTGACAGCAACAGAAGCAGGAGAATTGCCAATGATCACAACACCAGCGTCAGCAGACATTGCAGACACACAACCAGAAGCAGGCAGCGTAACAATTGCTGAATAATGTAAAGTGGTCACGTTCTCATTGTCAGTGTAAACATTCTCACTGAAGACAGGACCGTTAACACCTTCCAATTCAACACCATTTCTGAACCATGTGAAGACTGCGCCTTCCACATCGTAAGCATTGATGGAGGCAGCAACAGTAACTTCAGCACCGTTACAAACGGTAATAGTATCAACAGCATTAACCGTAATATCCGTCACAACAGGAATAGGATTGACATTGATGGTGATGTCATCATTAGCCCAACAATTGGAAGTAGTTTGACGAACCATCACACCGAGAGTAGTGGTGGCGGTCAAATTCGTGGTAAATGTGGCTGAAGTAGCACCAGGGATGTTGTTACGAACTGCAGTGTAAACAGTATCATAGATAAATCCACCATTTTCATCATAGTCAACCACGATAATATTCATCTCTTGACCAACGGTGTACCATTGATAAATGAGATCGGTAGCGTTATAGTCGTTCAAATTAGCTGTCAAAGTAACTTCACCGTTTTCACAAATCGTGGTTTCGGTAGCAGTAATATTGACAACAGGTTGAGGATATACATAAACCAGATATTCCTCAGAGTGAGAAACACAGCCTGCACCCATGTCATCACGCCATACGTCAACAGTAAATCTGTAAGGCTCAGTGCGTGCATACATGTACTCAGCGAAGAAGTTGTTGTCGCCAAGGTTGTAAGCCATATTGTCTCTAATTTGACCAGACTCGTACCAAGTGTAGTGGAGACCTCCAACATTCATACCAACGGTATCAACATTAGCAATCAAGAAGATAGAATCAGTTTCACAAACGTGTTGATCACCAGTAATCACAACAACAGGATTCGGATATACCGTCACAGCGTTAGAAGTGACAGGCTCTGAAGTACAACCAGGAGCCGGACGAGTCAAGACAGCTGTGTAAACATATTGTTGCGTGTTATCATCAACGGTACCAGGAGTATCGAAGATGGTGGCAGCAACTGCGCCTTCCATCAGGATACCGTTTCTGTACCAAGTGTAGGTGTCACCAGCGAGGTTACCGCCCTGAGGAACAGCCGTGATAGCCAGTTGGCCACCATTACAAACGTTGGTTTGGGAAGTAACAACTGAAGTGATGACAGGAACACCGATAACATTAACGTTAATCACATCAGACTCGGCCTCACAACCGGAGGATTGTTGCGTGATATGGATATGGAAGTTATGCGTACCGAATGCAGGAGCGAAGGTGTAGGTAAGGGTGGTGGCACCATCAATAGGAGCATCACCATCGAACCATTGATACAAGAGCTCAGTAGCATTCCAGTCATTGAGACTTGCCGTCAAGGTAACATCACCGCCTTCACAAAGAATAGTGTCAGAAGCGAAGATGTTCACAACAGGAGCTTCGTTAACATAGACAAGAGCTTCGCCAACTGCAGTGCAAGCATAGTTGCTTACTAATTCAACACTGAAGCTATAAGGTTGATATCTGTAATCCTTATGCAATGTGATAGTGTTGCCGTCAGCAGTGTAGGTAGCAGGATCCATTTCAACATTGTCTTCAAACCACTTGTAGGTAGCACCCTCCATTGCAGGATTCAAATTAGCGGTAAGGGTGACATTGTTACCTTCGTTGTTACAAACGATAGGATTGGTAACAAGTTGGAGAACAGGGTTCGGATTAACAACGATAGAGTCCAAATCAAATGCCTCTGACACACAACCGGAAGCAGCTTGAGTAACCACAACACTATAAGTATAAGTGGTTGTTTCGCCATTCATAGCAGTCAGGACATCGGAAAGGGTAGCTTGGGTAGCATCCTCAATCTCAACACCGTTGCGATACCAAGTGTAAATCTCACCACCTTGAACGCCGCCTTCGACGTTAGCAGTCATGTTAACTTGATAACCGTCACAAACTGTACGATCCTCGGGCATATTGACCTCGGTGACAGAAGCGATAACAGGTTTATGAACCACATTAAGTATGATAGTATCAGAAATAGCCTGACAACCTGAAGTGGTTTGGTTGATGACAAGATGATATTCATGCATGCCAAATGCAGCAGAAGTAACGGTGTAGGTAGAACCGGTTGCAGCGTTAATTGCCTCATTGCCATCATACCATTGATAGGTAAGATCTGTGGCGTTCATATCGTTAAGAGCGGCAGCGAGTGTAACTGTACCGCCTTCGCAAACGATCGTGTCAGTAGTGGTGAGGCGCACGATAGGATTAGCGTTGACATAGACTGTAGCAAGAGCTTCTCCCGTACAACCATAACCGTTAACAATTTGGACACTGAAGTTATAAGGATTCTCACTGAATTCCTTATGAGTAGAATAGACATTAGTTTCCGTAGTATCCAACACAACGTTGTCTTCCAACCATCTATATTGAACACCAGTAGGAACAACATCCATATTAGCGGTAAGAATAACGTTATCCACACCATCTTCGCTTGTGCAAACGATAGGATCGGTAGCCAATACGATTGTCGGGTTCGGATTCACCGTGATGGTATCAAAGAAAGTGAGTTCTGACTCACAACCTGAGAAGCCTTGGTTCACGATAACAGAATAGATGTATGTGGTAGGAACACCGCCCACAGTGAGAGGAGCATCTACGAAGAGACTACCCGTGACATTCTCAACGAGTTCGCCATTGCGATACCATGTGTAGATTGCTTCGCCCTCAACACCACCAGTAACGGAAGCGTTGAAATTGATGCTTCTGCCTTCACAAATTTCAGTAGCACCTTCAAGATCGTTGCTAACAGTAACTTGAGGAAGACCATTAATATTCACTCTGAAGGAATCAACACCGATACAATCAGGATCGTTATAGTCCATCAAGTGAGTAACGGCAACAACGTAAGTGGTAGCTTGCGTAGGATAGAAAGTCTCAATTTCGTGAGTAGCGCCAGGGATGAGGTTAGCAGAATTGTACTCATTCTCATACCACTGGAAGACCAACATAGGATCGTTATAGTTATTCAGATTAGCGCGCAGTGTAACACTACCGTTAGTACAAACTGCATTAGCATCACCTGAAATGTTAACAATAGGTTTGTCATAGACATTCACATAGAACGGTTCTGCAATAGTGGAACAACCATTACCATTTGTCACTTCAACAGTGAAGATCAAGGGGTTGATGTATGTAGGATCGAAATGTCCGACATAGTAATTCATCATACCACCATCGTTATCCAAGGCTTGGCCGCTCTCATACCACTTGTAGGTAGCGGTAGGATCGTATTGACCGTCAACCCAAGCAACGAGTACGACATTCGTATCGTTAAGACCCTCGTAGCACACATTCGGGTTACCATCGATAGTAACAATAGGATTACGTTTCACATGGACTTGTGTTGAACCGACAGGTTCAGACTGACATTCCTCACCGAAGTCAATGTATGCGGTATAGACATAATCAACCGGATCGGAATCGTAAATCCAAGCTTGCTCACTGAAGCTTGAAGTGTTGACACCAGGAATCACAACACCATTTCTTGTCCAGATGTAGTTGAGTGTAGGATCTTCATAAGAACCACCCTCTTCATCCTTAACCATCACGGTAAGATCTAACTGAGCACCCTCACAAATGTTTTGAGCCTCAACACCATTATTCAAAATCACGATATGGTCAGGAATGATATTACCGCGGATATTGACGGGTTTGCATGTATATTCAACATAACATGTACTCGGCAGAGTGAATTCAGCACAAAGATCGAAATTCGTAACTTTGACAATGTCATACAACTCTTGAGCAGACATTGAGAATACTGGTTGAGTCTGACCTTCAATGTATTGACCATTGGCCAACCAACGAATTTGTGTTCCTGTACCGAGAAGATCACCATCAACAGTCATTTCAACATTGATATTATCATGGAGACAAACATCAGTAGTACCCTCAAGCGTGATATCGATCGGAGAAGAAGGATTCACCTGGAACGGAGCGGAAATTGCTTTACAACCATAAGCATCCGTTACGGTTACGTTATAAACACCGTTTTGGTCAACAGTAATGCTCGGGCCAGATTCACCAGTGCTCCAAGCGTATGTATAAGTTCCATCAGGAAGTACAGAAGCAGTAAGTTCAGCTTGAGTTGCGCCGCTCACCACATTCTGAGTACCCGTGATATTCACAATAGGAGTAGCAATGACATTCACCTCAACAGGTTCGGAAACCTCAGAGGTGTTGCAATTGGCAACAATAGCCTTTGCTGCAAAGGTGTAAATACCGTTGTGGGTCGGAGTCACCGTGATGCTCGGCTGGTTCTCACCAGGGATTTCAACACCGTTCTTATACCATACATAAGAATAGGTATCATCAGTAGCCGTCAACACAATCTGGCCGCCAACACAAGTATCCGTCACATCTGCATTAATCGTAGTAGTGACGTTCTCATTTTCAGTAGCCGTAATCTTAACGCTATCAATCATCTGGCATTCGCCGTTAGCATTGGAAGCGGTGACAATGTAAGTTTGAGTGCTGTTCACAATTGCAGAAACGGTGGAAGAGTTACCCAGACCGTCGCTCCACTCGTAGGAGATGTTCTCATTGTTCCAGCCATCAAGGTTAGCATTCAACGTGACAGGAGTGCCTGGGCACACATGCATCTCGGAAGCACTGACCTGCAGGTCGCCACCGAATGTGGTGACTTCGATGCTAGCCGTGGCATGACAATTGACATTTTCATATACATCAGAAACCGTAACCGTGTATGTACCCGGTACATTCGTGGTCAGTGTAGATCCCGAAGTACCATCACTCCATATAAACGCAAACTCTTCATCCCAATCAGGTGCTTGCGTAACAACGGCCTCAGCTGTGATTACAGCATCTGCACCAGTACAAATAACATTATTGCCGGATAAAGTGACTTGAGGAATTGAATACACATAATAGGTCAAATTATTCGAAACTGTAGCCACATTACAACCCGTTGTAACAGCCTTGGCTGCAACAGTATGAGAACCAACAGTACTCATAGGCAGATTCAAAGTAGCCAAATTTTCTCCTGCGACCTCAATGCCATCCAAATACCAAATATATGCTGAAGCAGCAGGAGTGCTTTGTGTAACAACAAAATAGTTTTCAACTCCCTCACAAATATGCTCATTTCCCCATGTATTAAAATCAACCGAAGTTGTAACCGTCTGGCTCGGCAGCACGTTAATCGTGATGTCGCTGACCAACTGGCAATCACCAGCATGACCCTCCTCATCAGTCACGGAAGCCGTCACAAAGTAGGTGGTGGTAGCATCAACAGTGTCGGTAACCGTGGAAGAGGTGCCCAAACCATTGCTCCATTGGTAGGAGATGTTCTCGTTGAACCAGCCGTCGAGGTTAGCGTTCAAGATGACAGGAGTGCCGGGGCACACGTTCATCTGATCAGCCGTAACCTGCAGATCGCCACCGAATTGATAAACGGTGAACTCAGCCACGGCAGAGCATCCGCCATCCAGTGTAGCCGTCACAGCATAGACACCAGGGATTGTGGTCGTCAACGCATTTGTCGTAGTCGTTGCAGCGGCAGGATCCGGACCAGCCCAAGCGTAAGTAGCTCCGGTAATAGAAGTGGCTGTCATAGTTGCAGATGCATTCTGACAAACAACATTGTCGCCAGTGATCGTGAGCGGCAGAGCGTCATATACATATACCGTATCCGGTGCAGTTTGTGCGGAGACACCGCACATCGGAGTATTAATCTTAGCAGCGAAACCGAAAGCGCCAGCCACCGGCATATTGAGTGTAATCACACCCATGTGCTCGCCAGGAACTTCAACGCCATTCACATACCAGCTGTAGATAGGATTGTTCAAATCCAAAGTCATACCTGTTGCTTGGATGGTTGCGGTAACTTGGCCGCCCACACAAACGGGACCACCCACAATCTGGACATGGATATCCGGAGCAGCAGGAAGGTATTCGATTTCTTTTTCATCACGCACCTTGATGCAATCCGCACCGTAAGCTACTTCCAAAGTAATCTTATGATCGGCGGGATCCGTAAACAGGGTGGAAGGCACGAAAGTGAAGATCGGGCCAGTTCCAACAGGATTCTCCTTATACAACCACACATAGTTGGTAACCGTGGAGGCATCACCTGTAACCATAGCCGTCAGCGTAACCTCGTCATCCTCACAGACCTGGGTGTTACCCATGATATTTGCGAAAATGACACCCTCTGCCGGGGTAACAGGTTCTTCATTGGTTACTGTGAGTTGAAGATCCTTCTCGCAGTCGTATTCAAAATCCATACCGGCCACATGATAGCTGACATGAATCACATGACTGCCAAGCGTAACAGTAGCAGGAAGCGTATAATTTAAGTTCAGGGCATCGCCAATCACAGTACCTTCCATCGTCCACTCGACATCAGAAATCGCGACTCCGGAAACGTCTGTACCCAAAGCAACGTCAATCGTAGATTCAGCAGGTGCGCTAAGAGTAGCGATTGGTGTACCCGCAACATCCTTAATATCAACATAGCCGCAAGCTTCGTCCAAAGTGGGCACTGTAGAACCGAGGATGATAATGGTAGCCTTAGTAGAGGGATACATTGTAGCGGTTGCTTTAGAGCCACCGGCTCCGAAAGCAACAACCGCGCTAATAACGTACGTGCCGGGCTCCGTCTCGGTGAATGTAGCCGTAAGCTTATTTTCGGGATTGCTCTGGATTTTCTCCGAATTATCAAGTTCATCATTCACATACCATGTGACAACGGCAGCATTATAGGCATCTTCCAAGGTCGGGTAGCCCAAACTTTGCAATGCCGCATGCAATTGAGCGGGATGATCACCGTTCGGTGACAGTGTCAAAGCGACCTCTTGGCCTGCATCAACCACACCATGAGGAACTGCTGTCAAGAGCACCAATGGGGACATGTCTTCCAGTTCACCTGGGGTGTCACCAATTTCTAGCTCAATTGTATTGGATTCGAAAGAGTTGCTACCGAATGATACAACGGCATAGATTTGGTAGGTGCCGGCAACGGTAGTGTTAAACAATCCTTGCAGTTTATGTTCCAATCCGGAAACGCCAATGGGAGTTGCAATTCCGTCAACATACCATGTGACATTCATAGCATAATAGGCAGCAGGAATTGAAGGGTAACCTAAGGCTGTCACGGCTGCGAGTATGTCATCAGCAGCGGCTCCGTTCGGAGACAATGTCAAATTCACATCCTGACCAACAGCAGCTGTATCTAAAGGATTAGATGTCAGCAGCACCAAACCGGGCACTGCGGGAGGTGTTGCACCAGTCACCACAATCGTGACAGGGTTAGACTGATATTCATGACCGGGTCCGAAAGAGACGAC
Organism: Bacteroidales bacterium; assembly: GCA_017525245.1. Lineage (GTDB taxonomy): Bacteria > Bacteroidota > Bacteroidia > Bacteroidales > WCHB1-69 > F23-D06. The sequence goes on from JAFXTE010000063.1 coordinate 76,480, forward strand.
TGCATAGACCACATAAGTGCCGGGATCATCAGAAGAAAATGTTCCCTGGAGTTTCTTTCCGGTAACGCCGAGGTCGGTATTGTTGTCATCAACATACCATGTGACATTTGCATGCTCATACGCCTCGTCCAATGAAGAGTAGCCCATACTCACCAAAGCGGCATAGATACCATCAGGGTGATCACCATTCGGTGACAAGACCAAGTCAACCTCGGTACCAGCTTCCACTTCACCTTTGGGTTCTGCTGTCAGAAGCACCAATGCTGACAAATCTTCAACAGTACCTGACGTTTCACCCACTTCAATCTCAACAGTGTTGGATTCGTATGTATAGCTGCCGAAAGAGACAATAGCATTGATTTGGTAAGTGCCTGCGACGGTAGTGTTGAACAAGCCTTGAAGCTTGTGCGTGAGTCCGGAAACGCCAATAGGAGTAGCAACTCCATCAACATACCATGTGACATTCATAGCATTATATGCTTCCGGCAAGGAAGTGTAGCCTAAAGTCTCCACTTCTGCAAGTATTTCATCAGCAGCGGCTCCGTTCGGGGAGAGTGTCAAATTCACATCCTGACCTGTTGCAGCTGCATCTGAAGGATTTGCTGTCAGCAGCACCAGACCGGACACTGTCGGCGGCACCTCACCACCCACCACAATCGTGACGGGGTTGGATTGATATTCATGACCAGGGCCGAATGAGACAACCGCATGAACCACGTAATTGCCGGGGAGTTCAGAAGAGAAGGTTCCCTGAAGTTTCTGTCCGGCAACACTGAGATCGGCGGCATCACCATTAAGATACCAAGTGACATTCGCATGTGCATACGCTTCTGACAATGAAGAGTAACCCATACTCGTCAAAGCGGCATTGAGTTCAACAGGAAGAGCTCCATTAGGAGACAAGGTCAAATTGACTTCAGTACCTGCCGGTACTTCACCTTCAGGTTCTCCTGTCAGAAGCACCACTGATGAGAGATCTTCCACAGTACCTGGCGTATCACCAACTACAACCTCAACCGTATTGGATTCGTATGTGTAAACACCAAATGAGACGACTGCCTTAATTTGGTAAATGTTAATAAGGGCGGGTGTAAACAATCCTTTGAGCTTATTCGTTATTCCAGAAACCCCAATGGGACTTGCAATTCCATTAACGAACCAAGTGACATTCATAGCATTATAAGCCTCTGGCAATGAAGTGTAGCCTAAAGTCTCGACAGCTGCAAGAATATCATCTGCAGCAGCGCCGTTCGGGGACAAAATAAGATTCACATCTTGATCGACAGCGGCCTTATCGGAAGGATTAGCTTTCAGCAGCACCAAACCGGAAACGGTTTCGGGAGTAGCCACCACTACATTGATCGTATTGGATTCGAATGTGCTACCACCGGCGAATGAGACTTTCGCACGGATTGCGTAAGTGCCGTCATCAGCTGATGAGAACGTAGCAGTGTACTGATTTCCTGCATCGCCAATGGGTTGAGCGCTATTATTGACGTACCAAGTAACGGTTGCATTATTCAAGGCTTCATACAATGAGGTATAGCCCAATGCATAAACAGTATCAAGAAGTTCCGTAGAATAATCGCTATTAGCAGATGCTGTCAAGGAGACTTCCTGACCAGGAACAACTGTACCTGTAGGATCAGCAGTCAGCACCACATATTCAGTGATATCCGTGACATCACCTGAAGTACCTACCTCCACATTAATCGTATTGGATTCATAGGTATTGGTATGAGTGCCGAATCTGACAACTCCTTTAATTGTGTAAGTGCCATTTACCGCAGAAGAAAAGGTTCCATGAAGCGGATTAGAGGAAGAGCCGATATCAGCGATACTTCCATTCACATACCAGGTGACAGAGATATCGTCATAGGCTTGATCCAACGAAGTATAACCCATACTCGTCAATTCCGCATAAAATGCGGCAACACCAGCATCGCCGTTGGGATCTAAAGACAAGGCCACTTCCTCGCCTGCAGCAGCACTTAGACGATTTGCTCTCAGCAGCACCAGATTCACATCGTCCGTGACACTCCGTGTCATAAACGACTGGTCGGGTGTTGGGGAGACCCAACTGAGCAGCTTGAGTTGTGCATCGTTAGGATGCGCCGATTCGCTGCGCGCCTGGCAGGTTCCCATATACAGGAACGCCATTAGCAGAAAAATCATAAATTTTTTCATCGTTTTGATTTTAATTATTACTATTGTTTATTTAATTTATTTTATTTCAATCCATCAGAAAACGAAACAAACACACGGAATCCAGCGGTTCCTTCCCTGCTTTTCCACAATTTCTCTCGAATTCTTAAATAGTCTATCATACACTATACACTTTATAATTAACTTGCAAAAATACATTTTTTTTCGTTCAATATTTCTTTTTCGAAGATTTTTTTTTATTTTTCTTTGATTGCTTAAAGAATATTGTTACTCAATCAGTTATACTTTTAATTTGTATAAAAGTTACAGAATTAAAAGTAAAAAAAGCATCCGGATAAATCACAAACCGGAAATTTTTGGCGCAATAAGGAAGAAAAATGGCTTGAATAAAGTAAAAGCGGCGAAACAAGTTGTCAGGATTGGCCAGTGGGATCAGCTGAGGCATTGGATACGTGTGCTTGTATTAGCCATTTGTTAATACATTGATTTTCAGTTTGTTATACAATATCTTGTTGAGAATTTGATTTTCTGGTCCGAATCGTGTTGGGGGTTGATATATTTGATTCTGGAAGAGATGTTGAAGCCGGGGCAAATCGTGTGAAAAGGACTTGTGTAATAAAGTCTGCGTGCGAACCCGAAGGAGATGGGGATTCATTGTAGAAGATCCGGAACGCGGAATTTACGAGCCCTGGCGGACTGATCCCGCGAGAGCATCCGCAGAGAATGCGAGCCCTGGCGGGTAGGAGATCCCGCTTGACGCTGCGCGTCTCGCGGGATTTAAAACAAAAAAGCCCTTCAGGAACCTGAAGGGCTATGGTATTGGGCGACGACCTACTCTCCCACCTGTAGGGCAGTACCATCGGCGCGGTCGGGCTTAACTTCTCTGTTCGGAATGGGAAGAGGTGTGCCCCGACGCTATAATCACCGCAATCTCTTTTCGGAAGACCGTGCA
>JAFXTE010000064.1 GCA_017525245.1 Bacteroidales bacterium
CTCATGGAAGCCAATCCGAGCAAGTTGGTACACCGTAACTCCTTCAACATCACGGCTATGAGCTTCGAACCGGAAATGATTTTCAACGAAATCAAGAAGCATATTCCCGACTTCCAGATGGAGTACCAATACGACGAGCTGCGCCAAACCATCGCCGACTCCTGGCCGAACCAGATGGACGACCACTGCGCCCGCGAGGAGTGGGGTTTCAAACCGCAATATGACCTCGCCTCTATGACCGTTGATATGATCAAGGTACTCAAGGCGAAATATCAGAAATAGAAATTTTTAGATAAAATCAATTCATTATAAATATGGCAAGTAGAAGAAAAGAACTTTTCCCCAACGTTACCGACGCTGAATGGAACGATTGGAGATGGCAGGTCCGCAATAGAATCGAGACCCTTGAAGAATTGAAGAAATACATCGAATTGACCCCGGCTGAGGAAGAGGGCGTGAAAAAGTCCCTCGCCACCCTCCGTATGGCCATCACCCCGTATTATCTGAGTCTTATCGACCCGAACAACCCCAAGTGCCCAATCCGCCGCCAGGCCATCCCGACGGCCGCCGAGGTACACCAATCACCCGCCGACCTGCTCGACCCGCTGCACGAGGATGAGGACTCCCCGGTTCCCGGCCTCACCCACCGCTATCCCGACAGAGTTCTGTTCCTCATCACCGACATGTGCTCGATGTACTGCCGTCACTGCACCCGCAGACGTTTCGCCGGCCAGCACGACTGCGAGTCCACGCAGGACCGCATCCAGGCCGCCATCGACTACATCGCCCGCACCCCGCAAGTGCGCGACGTGCTGCTTTCCGGCGGTGACGCTTTGATGGTGGGCGACAAGATGCTCGAATCCATCATCCAACGTCTGCGCGCCATCCCGCATGTGGAGATCATCCGCTTGGGCTCCCGCACCCCTGTGGTTTGCCCGCAGCGCATCACCGATGACCTCGTCAACATGCTCAAGAAATACCATCCGATTTGGCTCAACACCCACTTCAACCACCCGAACGAGGTGACCGAAGAGGCGATGGCCGCTTGCGCCAAACTGGCGGATGCCGGTGTTCCGCTCGGCAACCAGACCGTGCTGTTGCGCGGCGTGAACGACGACACCGAAATCATGAAGCAGCTCGTGCACGACCTCGTGCGCATGCGCGTACGTCCGTACTACATCTACCAATGCGACCTCTCCATGGGTCTGGAGCATTTCCGCACGCCCGTTTCCAAGGGTATCGAGATCATCGAGAACCTGCGCGGACACACCTCCGGTTACTGCGTGCCGACCTTCGTGGTCGATGCTCCTGGTGGTGGCGGCAAGATTCCGGTGATGCCTCAGTACGTCATCTCCCAAAGCCCGCACAAGGTGATCCTCCGCAACTACGAAGGCGTGATCACCACCTACACCGAGCCCGAGGACTATCAGGAGAACACCTGCAGTCCGCTGCCCGACAAGAAGCACGTCGAAGGCGTGGCCTCCCTCCTCCACGGCGAACAGATGGCCCTGGAGCCGAACGAGCTGGCGAGAAAGAAACGCCACAAAAAATAGGCAACGATTATTACAATGTAGAGGCGAATAATTATTCGCCCCTACGTATTTTCTACAGGTACGGCGGGTGACTGCAGTACCTGTTTTTGTGTTATTCCATCGCGTGGCTCAGCTCCTCCCTTGCGCTTCCATTAATCTGAATTTTACCAAGTTGCTTAAGATGAAGTAGTTCCAAAAGGACAAACTCTGAGATGACATATTGATTACCACTAGGATATTCAATATCATACCTCAGTTCTTCGTCTAATTTTGGACTATTGCTCAGAAGCCAGCCAACAATGTGAGTGTCAAGAAAATATCGAGACATATTAGTTGAGGTTGTATGGGTCCTCAGTCAACTCAACGATTTTGATGTATTTGATTTTTTTTCTAGGCCTTTTCGCCTTCTTTGCATCATCCTTCGAATTTCTTTTAGGTGCCATAACGGGTAAGTTTTACTTCGTATAAACTATTATTTTTTCAGCTGCAAAAATACATTTTATTTTGAAACAACAACATTATTTTTCAAGAAAATTTTTCATTTCATTTCTTAACTATTAATTATTAAAATCAAGAATCGCAAGTCTCGTGGAAAAATTGTATTTTCGCGACAAAAAACGAAAACCGCTATGATTATGCGCAAAATCACTCTATCCGACAAATTTTAGTACCGCGATGTCATCCTCTCCGCCGCGATACTGCCGCTGGGGAGATACTATTTCGTGGATGGCCAATGGAAAAAAGAGGATTAGCCCTAAGATAAAATATGTTTTTCTGTCAACTAATTTGTTGACATTTTTTGTATTTTTGCACGTTCGTTATTATAATTACTGTTTTGAAACAAAGTGCAGGGCAATATATCAGCAAATTGATGGTTAGAGACCATTACAACCAGTCGGCGTTGGCAAGGGAATTGGGTATCTCACGTCAGATGCTGAGCTATATTGTGCTTGACCAAAGAGAAATAACGCTTCCATTGTCCCTGAAAATCGAATCTCTGTTTGCTCTTCCCGAAGGCAAAATCCTGAAAATCCAGAACGAATACAAAATCCGGCAATACAAGGAGAGTCTCAGACGAGAGTTGTTCGAGAGACTGGAGCAGGCACACGCTTTCTGGTCTTACGACAATGTCACGGCAAACAATCTGCCTGATGAATTGCTGATCGAAAAAGTGTTTGTGCATCTCGACATGGATGATATCGCAAAATTATTCGAACTTTTCCCTAAAAAATACATCCAAAAAGTATGGCGTGAGAATATGGCCGTCCAAGGGGAGTACCTTTTCGACCTGAATGTGATGATCGCGCTCGTCTTCTTCCACATCAAAAAACCTGAAGCGTTCCTCCACCGCCAGGAAATGTCACATCTGAAAAAAATAACTCACTATGCGTAAAGGATTAACCCCGAACATTGAAGCCATCATCGACAACGTGTCACAACTGGAATGCATCAAACCCTACACTTTGTGCGGCGGTACGGCTTTAGCCATACAGCTGGGCCACCGAATGAGTGAGGATTTGGATTTTATGATGTCTCTACAGAGTCGATGCGTGAATTTCTGGTACAACATTTTAACGGGTGAGGCTCTAAACCATCCGACTTAAACCATCGTCATGAGTAAGAAGGAATTTATTTGTCCCGTTTGCGGATATGACCGTTTGCCAGAGCCCCCTCGTGACGAACACGGTTGCCCGACATACGTTATTTGTCCGTGCTGCGGTTTCGAGTTCGGTTTCGACGACAATTCCGAAGGACACACCTATTCCACCTACCGGCAACATTGGATCGACCTGGGTTTTCCCTTCTTCAACACGAAGAAACGGCCTGCCAACTGGAACATTCGCACAATGAAACGGCAGCTGGAAAACACCGAGAACGGAAATCTCCATAATTGACAAGCGGCATCCATATAATCTGCGGCAACCTGATCTCCGCGGATCGCGCGGATCACGTGGAAAAATTTTACGTGAGATCCGCGCGATACGCGGAGATATCATCCGTGGAGATCACGTCCTGCTCCTCAGCACTTTATAGCCGTCTTTGAAATCCCCCACGTCAAAATTGATGAGCAACCCGGTCGATTTGCTCAACAACTTCATGTAGGTTCTTGTTTGTTTGAAATGCACAGGCATCAAACGCTCAACGGCTTTCAGCTCAACCAGAATGGAATCTTCCACCAATAAATCAACCCGAAGGTCATCGGAAACGCAACATCCTTTGTACATCACAGGCACTGGCACTTGCGTCTTTACCGACAACCCCCTCAACCTCAGCTCGTGAATCATGGCTTTCCCATAAACACTTTCCAGAAGGCCTGGACCAAGATGGTTGTACACCTCCATGGAACCACCAATAATTTCGTAAATCACTTCGTCTTCAAAAAATTTTTTATTTGTCATATTTTAATATTTTGTAAAACATCATAACGAAACAATTTTACGATTATTGTGTGCTCCGAAAAAAATCCGTGCAACACCACGTAATCCGTGGAAACAATATCTCCGCGGATCGCACGGATCACGTGGGAAAAAAATTCCGTGTGATACGCGCGATCCGTGGAGACATATCGTGGCTACCTCCTCTCCCCTTGGCCTTGTCCGGCCTGTGAACCTTCCAGTTCCATCTTCCCGAACTTGAACGACAGCCCGAACCGCACCGTCCGCGCCCGATAGCTCACACGCGTGGAGTCGCTGTAACTGTAATAGGGATTGGCGTTTACGGTCGCGCTGCGGTTCCAGTCGAAGAGGTCGTCCACGTTCACCCACACCGCGATGCGCCGCTTCCAGAACTCCGCCCGCAATCCGAGGTCGATGCTGTAGCTTGGCCGAACCGTGGTGAACAGGAACACGTTCTGCGACTGATAATTGGCGGCGGCGTTCACCTCCAAGACCTTCCACAACTTTGCCCAAAAGTTCAACCGGAAACTGTACCCCAAATTCTCCGTCTCGTAGGGCTGCTCTTCGTCGCGGAACTGGAACGCCGACTTCGTGTAATAGACATTACCGTAAAAACGGATATTCATGAAGCTCTTGAGCTGGTACGTAACATTCACCTCCGCACCCGTGTTCAGGGTCTTGCCCGCGTTGATGGGCTGCGAAAAATAGACAATCCTTCCGAAAAACGGGTCGTAGCAGACATCCGCAAGGCTGGAGAACTCGTCTTTCGTGTTCTTGAACCACGCATTGACGCCCACATTGCCGAATTTGTTGATGTATTTCGTCCAGCCCGCCTCAACCGAGTTGGTGAATGCCTGCCGCAGGTCAGGATTGCCCGTACTGAAGCTGTCCTCCCCGTATCTGTGGTAAGTGGTCAGGTCGGAGGACTGCGGGTTGTTCACCCGCCGCGTGTAGCTCAGCTTGAAGTTGTGCATGTTTTTCGTGCGGTAGCTCAGGTGTATCGACGGGAAAAGCCCCCAATAGAGTTTCCGTACGTTGTCAGCAGGGGAATCGGGGTAGTCTAAGTTCAGCGACAGCAGCTCAGAGCGCAGACCGCCCTTCAGCGTGAAGCCGCCGAAACGGTGCTGCACGGTAACGTACGCGTCGAAATCCCCGTCCTGACCGCGCGAATTCATCGAACGCACCGCGTCATGCACATAGTAACGCCCCAAATCGGCCACCGCCAACGTGTCCGTCATCCATAGCTGTTTGTAGTGCACATAGCTTCCCGAAACACCCGTTTCCACCTCACCGTTCTGATGATATGGGATCGTGTAATCGACCGAAATATTTCCTCTATGATACTGGTAATCATTTGTTTGCAACCAGTTACGGTCAGCAAGCCCCGACCAAAGATAATCTCGATGAAGATCCCCTTTTGATCGATATCCCTGTCCCGAGTATATGGCTGAGGTGTTCAATTTATGACCTTTGTTGTTGAATTTATGCTCGTACCAAAGCCCCGCGTAGCCCGACAGAATCCCGGATTTTTGGAGTACAGTCTCGTAATAAGAGTAATCCCCTGGGCTGTAGATATATTCGCGCCACGAAGTACTGTCCTGGGAGTTGTA
>JAFXTE010000065.1 GCA_017525245.1 Bacteroidales bacterium
GGTGAAAAGGTCGCCCTCCACCTTGAAAAGCTTGCAGATGATGAGGTGCAGCACGATGGAGGTGAGCATCACGAAGAGGATGAACCAGAGAATCTGCAGCGAACCCTTGAGGGCGTGGATGTCGAACTTGGAGGCCACCACCACACTGAAGATCAGGATGAAGAACATGCCCAACTCGAAAGTCTTGGGCAGGGCGCGCACCTTCGGGCTGAAGGAGGCGATGATGGCAAGGGTCGTGATGGTCAGGATGACGATGAGCTCGTTGAGCTTGCCCGTGATGAGCAGCGAGAGACCCGCGCCGACGGCCAGCATCCCGAGGGAGAGCAGGAATCCGAGCATCATCTTGCCGAAAGTCTTGGGCTGAAGCATGCCATGGTAGTTTTCAAAGCTCTCGGCGTCAACGTTTTTTGTGTCTTCGGCCACGGTGTCGTCAGATTCTTTTGCGGGCAGCAGCCAGCGGAAGAATTTGTAGCCGCCGGCCACGATGAAGACGATGAACGGGAAGGTGGCGATTTCCTCGAAGGTCAGGGTCAGGGTGATGAGCGATGGATCGACTTCGAGCATGGTGCCCAAAGCGGAGAAGTTCATGGTGCCGCCGGTATAGATGCCGGTCATCATGGCCGCCACCCGGTCGAATTGCGGGATGCCGGCGTTGCGGAAGAGGAAGTAGCCCGACACCACGGCAATCAGGATGGAGACCAGACCGCCGATGAGCACCGCCATGGTCTTCGGCAGCGACTTGGTCCACAGTTTGAAGTCGGAGTTGAAGAGCATCAGCGGAATGGCCAAGGGCACCGCGACGTTCATGAGCGTCTTCTGCATCGATTCGAGGGCTTCCGCGCCGGGTTCCGTGCCCGTTGGCAGGAATCCGATCAGCGCTGCGATGATGCCGACGGCATACGCCATAATGACGGTACCGACGCTTTTCGCCCACTTGAAATTGTTGAATATCAGGATAATGAGGAAAAGGACAACAAAATATCCGATAAGAGTAAGAATTGTAGCCATAGGCGTTTCGTTTTAAAATTTGAAACGGCAAAAGTACAATTTTTTTGTTTTTGGTATTTTTTGTGTCCACTTTTTGGAGCTGGTACACCGCAATCCCCTAATAATTGCGCAGACAACGGACACTACATACCTCATCATGAGCTGCCGTTTCGGAATCAAGTTCACCAAAGCAATACATAAGACTTTTTATGAGTGCCAAATGGAACACTCCATTAGGAGACAACCCTTGGTAGGATGATGTCCAAAAGGTGGTCAATGTGCCAACGCCCCATCCAAACTCGCCGGCCGGCAGTATTGAGAACCCCGTGGCATTATTTGTTGAAAGGTCATTTCCGACTGCACAGAAGGAAGCACTATACATCCAGTATTGGTTTCCGGCAAGCGCTTTTGCGATTAGGGTGGAATCGCCGTTGCATTGATACTGGCTTTGGCTTCCTGTGTATGCGAACAAGGTCTCCCATTCCGATTTGGAAGGCAAGTGCCAACCATCAGGACACAAACCTTGCACCATTAAAGTGTCTTCTGGATTGGCATTGTATTTGGCTGCGGGCCAGTTGTAGAGATATCCGAAAATATCCACCGTACTCTCCGTCCAACGACCTGGTGTCCACGAGTATGGTAACGAGGTTAGAAATTCCGTGATTTCCGTTCCATCAGGAAAATGAGTGGTCTTCATATTTTCGCGCATCCAGCATTGCTGACCTATTTTAACCACGTTATATACATTTCCATCGATGTCGAGAGCCGGCATCACGCACGCTGTATCCAAGGTGAAAGTGAACGATTTCTGCTCGCCGTATGCGATACCAAGCGAATTGACGGCATAAGCACGTACATAATAGGTGGCATCTGGAGTAAGATTCGACATGGAAGCAGTGAAGACACCTGTTCCTTGTCCGCTTTGCGCATAAGAATCGTTGATTGTGGGATTTTGAGAAGTGCTATAGCAGATACCCCTCTCTGTCACTATCGAGTTTCCATCGTCCGTCACCTCTCCCATGCATTCAACAGATGCAGCTGACATTGATGAAATTCCAAATGTAACAACAGTTGGCATGGATGTTATTATCGGCAGATAATGATAGACCGTGTCTTCTTTAAAAACTAATTCATAATCAAACAAATAACCGTTATCTGAAGAAGCTCCATCCAATATTTCTATAGTCCAATTTCCATTTAAGGGACAACCAATCAGACTGTCAAAAGACTCGTCAGGGTGGTACACATTATTCATTGTCGCGACAGTAGTAGAATCCACATAATTGTAGTGATTCCAATTGGAATATGGATTATTCGATACGTAAACATGGTTGCAGGCATTATAGACAAAACCGTCTCCACAAGCATACTGGTATCCACTGGTCAAGTCTGACGACCAACAATAATTCCATCCTTGTCCTGATGGATTGAGGCTCGGATCACAACTGCTTGAATAACTTTCCTCATAACTAACCTCATTGTACCAGCCTAAATAGGCATGTTTGGTTGATGTTGAATCCTGCCAGCCCCAATCTTCCTCGGGAATCTGACTTGCGCAATTCGAGGTGGATAATGGTGTGGCCTTTTTCAAGATGGTGGCGTGTTGCCCATTTGGACACGATATACGAATATACAAATCTCCCAAATAGGAATGTTCCATATTCAGGCGAACATATTTTATGTCGTTCGCAGCATTCACTACGGCATCGTTTTGATAAACTTCCACATGGATTGTTTTTGTTGCAAAACAGCTGCTGTCACAAAAGATTCCGTCCGGAAGGAATAGGGTTGTTGTATCTATATAGTGTCTGGGTTCCACAACAGGTGTCCATAAGGAGAATGCCAAATCAATGATTTCGTTGTTCTCTTGAATTTGCTCAACAGTGTCGCTTATCACATACCCTTCACCCTCGGCCATAAGACCGACATATCGCATTCGGTCACCATATTCAAAGGGTAGATCTTCTTTGCCGATAAAGTATTTAAGAGATTTGTATTGCAGACTGCCTTCGCCTTTGTATTCAATCCTGTTTGCGTTTGCCGAACCATAATTCACCATTTTCACTGCATCTTTGTCTTGATGTGTTCTTACGTTCAGCACGTATGTTTGTGGAGCCTCCAAAAAGATGCGGAAAAGATGGCCACCCGGCGGCAACATCAGACTTGAATGTGCCACAATACGACCGTTTAGATCCAAAACATCTATCCAAAGGTCATCTGCATACGGCATATTCACTGATACCTCAGTGGTACCATCGAACGGATTAGGAACATTCTGAGATACGGAAAAGCGGGAACCCACAGTTTCAACCTCTGGAATGCCCACCCCCGACAAAGAGAGAGTCGTGTCCGGATAGTAAATAGTTGTTGACCAGTTTCGGGTGATGTTGGAAACGATGACATGGTGAAGTTGTACATAATGATCCAAATTGTCGCTTCCAGTAAAGGTCAATACCACCTGGGCGTTTGTCTGAAAAGGAACAAATACACAGAGAAGAACTAAACAACAACTGGCTAACAATGAACTGCAAATACAACGATACGTTTTCATTTAACTAAGTAATTTGGTTATAAATAAATATCAAATGGCAAAAATACGAAATATACCAATACAAATAAGCCGAAATTTTTTGTACTTTTGCAGCCTCATTAATATCAAAAGAAAAAAGTTAATATGCGTCCTGATTTCAGCAATATCGACTTCAAGAAGCTCCCGCAAAACCCTACGGATTTCCGTCAGTGGGAGAAAGATAACAACATCATTTCCAATTGGATGACCTCCGAGCAGATTCCTGTGAAGCAGGTGTATGGCGCGGACGACCTTCTCGGTATGGAGCACCTGAACTACGCGTCGGGCATCCCGCCGTATCTGCGCGGACCCTACTCGATGATGTACGTCTTCCGTCCGTGGACTATCCGCCAATACGCCGGTTTCTCCACCGCTGAGGAGTCCAACGCCTTCTACCGCCGCAACCTCGCTGCTGGTCAGAAGGGTCTGTCCGTGGCCTTCGACTTGGCTACGCACCGCGGCTACGACTCCGATCACCCGCGTGTGGTCGGTGATGTCGGTAAAGCCGGTGTCGCCATCGACTCCATCCTCGACATGAAGATCCTCTTCGACCAGATTCCGTTGGACAAGATGTCCGTCTCCATGACGATGAACGGTGCCGTGCTGCCGATTCTGGCGTTCTACATCATCGCCGCCGAGGAGCAGGGTGCCACGCTCGACCAACTGTCGGGCACCATCCAGAACGACATCCTCAAGGAGTTCATGGTGCGTAATACATACATCTACCCGCCGGCACACTCCATGAAGATCATCGCCGACATCTTCGAGTTCACGGCCAAGAACATGCCGAAGTTCAACTCCATCTCCATCTCCGGCTACCACATGCAGGAGGCCGGTGCCACCGACGACATCGAGCTGGCTTACACGCTGGCCGACGGTCTGGAGTACCTCCGCGCCGGTGTGAACGCGGGCATGAGCGTCGATGAGTTCGCGCCGCGTCTGTCGTTCTTCTGGGCCGTGGGTATGAACCATTTCATGGAAATCGCGAAGATGCGCGCCGCCCGTATGCTGTGGGCTAAGATCGTGAAGCAGTTCAACCCGCAGAATCCGAAGTCCATGGCGTTGCGTACGCACTGCCAGACTTCCGGTTGGTCGCTCACCGAGCAGGATCCGTTCAACAACGTCTGCCGCACCTGCGTCGAGGCCATGGGTGCCGCTCTCGGCCACACGCAGTCGCTGCACACCAACGCGCTGGACGAGGCCATCGCGCTGCCGACCGATTTCTCGGCCCGTATTGCCCGAAACACGCAGATTTACATTCAGGAAGAGACGCAAGTGTGCCGTTCCATCGACCCGTGGGCCGGCTCCTACTATATCGAAAGCCTCACGCACCAGATCGCGCACCGCGCCTGGGAGCACATCCAGGAGATCGAGTCGCTCGGCGGCATGGCCAAGGCCATCGAGACCGGCATCCCGAAGATGCGCATCGAGGAGGCTTCCGCCCGCAAGCAGGCCCGCATCGACTCCGGCAAGGAGTCCATCATCGGCGTCAGCAAGTACAAACTCGACAAGGAGTCCCCGATCGAGACCTTGGAGGTCGATAACACGACGGTCCGCGAGGCCCAGATCAAGCGTCTGGCCGAGCTTCGCGCTAATCGTAACGAGGAGGATGTGCAGGCCGCTTTGGAAGCCCTCACTGAGTGCGCCAAGACCGGCAACGGCAACCTGCTCGACCTCTCCATCAAGGCCGCGAGAGTGCGTGCTTCCTTGGGTGAGATTTCCATGGCATTGGAGAAAGTCTATGGCCGTTATAAAGCAAAAATCAACTTAATTTCAGGCGTGTACAGTAAAGAACAACAAGACAACGCCGCCTTCAAACGGGCTTGCGAGCGTTGCAACGAATTTGCCAAGAAAGAGGGCCGTCGCCCGCGTATCATGATTGCCAAGATGGGTCAGGACGGTCACGACCGCGGCGCGAAGGTGGTCGCCACCGGCTATGCCGACATCGGTTTCGACGTCGATATGGGTCCCTTGTTCCAGACTCCCGAAGAGGCCGCCAAGCAGGCTGTGGAGAACGACGTCCACTTCTTGGGCGTCTCCTCATTGGCCGCTGGTCACAAGACCTTGGTCCCGCAGGTCATCGAAGAGCTCAAGAAGCTCGGTCGCGAGGACATCATCATCACCGTGGGTGGTGTGATCCCGCCGCAGGACTACCAGTTCCTGTACGACTGCGGTGTCGCCGCCATCTTCGGTCCCGGCACGCGTATTGCGGATTCCGCAAATGCGATGCTGGACATCATTATGGCAGAATAATGCTGAATGCAGAATTATGAATTATGAATATGGGGTGTGACGGTGGTTGCGCCCCGTTTTTTGTGCGTTTGCAGGGACTTGAGAAATGCCTCGGAGAGGCAGCACGCACGAAGTGCAATTAACCCCATACAAGCGACGAAGGAGCGCAGTGTGGGGGTTGCTGATGCGGCTCCGTGGCGGCGTGTCGGAGACACGCCACTGCGTTGCCGGGGAACTCTAATAATAACTAATCTCCCGTTCTACCGTTTCGGTAAGGGTCAGATCGTCTTCACTGTCCCCTTCGCGGCAACAACGTTTGGTCCAGTTGCCGTGGTCATCGTACTCGTATTCATATTTTACGACTTTGAAGGGCTTGTTTTTGTTATAATACGCTTTAATCCATACGATATTCCCGTATGCGTCATACTCCCACTGCTGCATGACAACATTAGAGTAGCTGAATATGGCTTCGTTGATTAAAAAACTACCACGCAAAGCTTCTTTGCGGACAATCCTTCCCGAAGAGTCGTAGGACGAGACAACCTGGGTGGTGAAGGTCCTCTCGTCGCCTCGGGTTTCATACGATGTATATTCAATTTCCCTGCCGGCCGAATCGTATTGATAATGATAATCCCATCCATTGGGCTTCCAGTCACCAATCAAATATTCGCGGGTCATACGGTGGTTTTCGTCATACTCATAGCCATGATCGAGGTGCTTTTTCTGGCACTCGCAAGGCTTTTCCTCGTTGAATTCCTCGCAGCGGCCTTCAAAAATCATATTCCCGGCGTCATCATATTCAAAGAAGTCCATTCTCCATTTATCACGGATTTTTTCCAAATGCGCCACACAATTCCCATGTTCGTCATAACAAAACAAGTCTGTGACATTATCATCAGTTAAGTCATATTGTTTTTGCCTCTTGCCCTTTTTGCTCTTTTTTTGCGAATCCGTATTGGAAGTGTGCGTAACGATAGATACCGATAAAGGTTGTCCATTTTCGTTTAAACGAATCGAGGTGATTCTTGGCATGAGACCATAGTAGGTGTTCTCGCGAATGAGCTGGCCATGCTCATTATACTCGTAGCGAGTTGTAGAGTTTGCAACTCGATTTTTATCTTTTTTTGAAATTAACAGACCGTCTTGAAATGAGAATATCTCCGCATCATCAATCATAAAATGTTTTGCCTTCAAGTATTCAGGAGAAGGAATTTCGGAATCGGAGAGAACGATGTCGGTGTCTTTGCTGCAGAGCTCCTTGTCGATGTATTTCATCAGATTCCCTGTTGAATCAAAAGTGTATTGGTATTGATTTACGAGGAAGACGATGTTGCCGCTCGGTATTTCTGTAAGGCGCCTGATAGTGGAGGTCTGTTGTACACTTTTCACCCATCCATTCAAAGAAATATCTTTTGCAGAACAAGTGAACTTGGTTGTAGAATATTGTGGATAGGGCGCCGCTTTGTTCACAAACTCAGTACGGGTCGGCTGTGCCTGGATTTCACAACAAAATACACCCCAGAGGAGTAAAAAAATCCATTTGGCTGCTCTTTTTTGCGCAATAGTACTTTTCATCACATCAAAAATGTGTCATGGACTTCTGTTATTTCACTCCTTCACATTGTCGCCGATTTTGGTGCGAAGTCCGTAAACATCAAAACCGGCGAACAACGCCACTAAAACCTCCTAATCTCTATCGGATACTTGTCCTTGTGCTGCCAGACGACTTGGCCGCGATGGTTGATGTAGCCTGACCGTCTGTCTTTCGGGTCGTTGCTCAGAATCACGTATGCGAGTCCACCGTAAAAATGGTCCGCGTCAACGTATTGCGGCGGAATGACCCACTCACCCTTTTTGTTGATATAACCCCATCTGTCTGTACTGTCACCGGTTTGGACGACCAGTGCCAGCCCGTCGGAGAAATGCATGGGATAGTATTCCGGCTCCAGCGTTAACACCACAGCCCCCGTTGTGTCGATGAAGCCGTAACGGTCGCCCATCTTCACGGCAGCAAGCCCTTCGGAGAATGCATCCATTTCGTCGAATTTCTGCGCTGTGATGACTTTTCCATTGTTGCCGACCAGGCTCCATTTTTCGTCACTCTTCGTCCTTATCCATGCGAGGTCCCCAACCCATGCACGGCAGGCATAATCATATTTTGGCGGCACAATCCAATGCCCGTCAACGCTGATGATTCCCCAAAGACTGTCCGTTTCTACCAAAGCCGCGTTTTTGTTGAGGAATCGCGGTGGAGACTTGAATTGTGGTGTGAAAAGGTATTCGCCATTCGCATCAATGGCACCCCATAATTCTTCCTCTCCTTCGTTAAATTTACATGTGCTTCCTTCCGCAATACCGTCCTGAAATGGCCAGGCAAAGCAGAATTTCTCTTCCCAAAGGATTTTCCCACAAGTGTTTATGTATAGATTTTGAAATTTGTTTTGGAAATATCCCCTTACTACGGTAATGGTATCAAGAAAATCATCCCCCTCTTCAAAACGGGGCTCAATGGCCATGGTGCCGTCCTGCCGGATGTAGCCGGTTTTGCCCTTGACAATGACCTTGGCGAGTCCATTGTGGAAATAACCGGCGTATTCAAACTGTGGGCGAACGACCCATTCGCCTTTCGTGTTGATGAAACCCCACTTCCGTCCCTTGGCTGCGGGAACCGGTTCGGACTTGAGATCAAAGTATGGAACTCCGATTTGGCTAAAGCTCGGCCGGCAGATGATGTTCCCTGTGGTGTCCATCAGTCCGTAACGCACGTGATTGCCGTCTCCCGTCCAGAAATAGTGCACGGTCCCATCGTACACTGAATCCGTCTGCGCGTTCAGGTGTATGCATAGACTGCAGATTGCCAATAGTATGAGTAGTCGCAATGTTCGAAGGTTCATCATAATGATTCCATATTTCGGTTGCAAAAGTAGTCATTATTTTTATAAATGACGCAAAAATCCCGAAAGGTTGCAGTTTGTTGAAAAAAATATCTCCACGGATCACTCGTATCTGCGCGTAAAAAATCTCTTTCCTATTTCGTTATCAATTTTGAAGGAAGAATCCGGTCAATCATTACCATGTCGTCCTCGATGTGAAAGATATAGACCCAACGTCTGTTATGCGACACCATGCGGCGGGCATGAGGGTGATAATGGCGGATGTCCGCATAGTGGCTGGGAGGATATATGTCAGCCAAAATAGATAAGGAAAGGACCTCGTTTGTGATCATATCAATATAACGATTCGCCCCATCACGCGACATTGCAGAGATGAGGAAACCGAACATATCTCTTAAATCGGATTCTGCCGATTTGTCAATTCTGACCTTGTATGTCGTCATAATAGGCGTTTACCATGTAACGAAGTTTCCCAAAATACTCTTCCACTGTCATAAGCTCCTTGTTGCCGAACTTTTCATCGGCTTCCGCTTTCAGTTTGGCATAATAGGCGTCAAATCCTTCTGGCTTGTCGCCCAAGGATTCAGATGACAGATCGGAAATGATAGTATCGTTACTATTGGCAGCCGTTGGACCGTAAGTGGCAACAGGCTCTTCCGCTTTGGGTAGAGACTTTTCTTTAGATTTGTACTTTTTTGTCTTCATTTTTGTTTAAATTTTAGAGTGCAAAAATACAAAAATTTCGGAAATAGCTAAGACTGGCAACTTTCTTTACCTTAAAAAAATATCTGCGCTAATCAGCGAGTTCTACGGGAATTATTTTATATCTTTGCGACCTGAATAAACGCAAAAATGAACATCAAGATCACAGCCATACGGAAGGCGGATTACCGCGATTTGCAGGCGCGGTTCGAGAACCCCATCGAGCACGCGTGCGACGTGCAGGAGGGGCAGACATGGATTTCAGTCGATGGCGCGCAGCCCGAGGGAATGTGCGACAGCGCGTGGGAGTCGATGCGGTGGTTCGTGCAGGAACTGGCCGCCGGCCGTGGCAACTTCTACGACGGCTGGATGAAGAACCCGCACTCCGCCATGATCAGCTGCAACGACGGGTTCCGGCCGGTGAGCTTCTATCTGGAAGTGATTAGTGAATTGTGATTGGTGAATAGTATTCCTTGAGCCGCCCCGGAGGGGCACGAGTTCGGCAGCCCAGGGTAAGGCCGCAACCCTGGGATTAATGGACAAATTAATAAACAAACAATAGACAATGGACAGAATTGTGTTCCCGAAAAAGATAGCAATGACGGTGTTCCTGTCGTGCACTCTGCTCCTGACCTCCTGCTACAGCGGCAGCAAGTTGGCGGGCGGCAGTGTCAAAGCCGTCTCGGACAGCATTTGGGCGTACAGCCTCCAACATCCCGACGGATTCACGATGGATGTCGCCACGATGACGGAGCCCGCGGAGGGCGTTGTCGTGGCATACGCCGCCACGCAGGGCTGCCATTCCCGCAAACAGCTCGGCAGGGTGGTGCGCCACGCGCTTCGGCACGATGGTTACGTGGGCGGCTGGCTCGACACCTCCGACAGCCTCTACTACTTCGACAGCTCCCGCCTCTTTTCCGAGGACTCCCTCGCTGCCGCCATCCGCTTCGGCATCGAGAACGGGCAGATCGCGGTTTTCATCCTGTCGGAGAGGCGCGAGGTCCGGTTGGAGAGATGAATGTCGTATCTTTACGAATATCACAAAGGCATTCGTCGTTCTGTTTTTCCACAAAATGACAAACAATAAAATAAACTCCCAGCTCCCGCGTTTCTGAAATAAA
Source organism: Bacteroidales bacterium (assembly GCA_017525245.1). Lineage (GTDB taxonomy): Bacteria > Bacteroidota > Bacteroidia > Bacteroidales > WCHB1-69 > F23-D06. The sequence goes on from JAFXTE010000065.1 coordinate 10,506, forward strand.
TGCATTTTGCACATTTGTCTGACTATGACTATCACTTAGACTATAACTATTCACCCACTTCAATAACCAATAACCAATAACCCATAACCATTATGAAAAGGGGCAAACGGACTTGCGAAATCCTGAAGGATGTGCGGCGGAAGGTCGCACAAGAGAATGACATCCCGTTGGTGGAGCGCGAATGCACGCACGAGGGCAACTGTCGGGGTACGTGTCCCTATTGCGAATCAGAGGTGCGCTACTTGGAGCGTGAGCTCTCCAAACGCCGGACGCTCGGCAAGGCCGTCACTGTGGCGGGCATCGCCGTCTCTACTATGATGATGGGTGCGTGCCATAGTCCGAAAACGCCCGCGACGCCTGCCGGCAGCGAACCCGTGCCCACTCCCGTCAACACGCTGTCGCAACCTGCAGAACCGTCCCCCGAATCATCCCCCGAACCGTCCGGCGAACTGGCAAACGGGCCGACCAGGGGCAACCGGCCCGCCCCCGCCCCGAAAGAGGAAATCCTGCAGATCGTGGAAAACGGTCTTTGTGTTTCAACAGATGTACCCGATTTTTGGGAGCTTGACAGTACTGACGTCTATGAGGGGGTTGTGGAAGTCGATGAATACTACGAGGAACAGCCACTGATGGGTTTAGTTGCAGAAGAAATGCCTGAATTCCCCGGCGGGCAGGATTCTTTGAACGCTTTCTTGTCAAGGGAGATTCAGTATCCCGAAGTGGCGAAGAAGAACGGCATCACGGGCACGGTGTTGGTCGAGTTCGCGGTGGAGGATGACGGACGTGTGACCAACGCCAAGGTGAAGGTCCCGCTTTTCCCCGAATGCGACAAGGAAGCGGTGCGTGCGGTGATGTCGATGCCGAAGTGGAAACCCGGCAAAAACATGGGGAAACCGGTGCGCTGCTACTACCAGGTGCCGGTGACGTTCCGGTTGTAATCTCCACGGATCACGCGGATCTGCGCGGATAAATACTCAAGGTAAAGACAGGGAATATTACGTGTAGGTACGAGCGATACATGGAGATAAGTCATCGTGTGACTCTATACGAGAACCGGTCGAACTTCTCGAAACCTAATTTTGAGAGCCGTTCCACACTCCGCTCTCTATCCTCATCTGTGTTAAACTCCGGGATCAGCGGCACGCGGAGGAAGACGTGCTCGTGGTCGTAGTTCGCGGCGAGCCACGCTAAGTTCTCCCACACCTGCGCGTTCGATTTTCCTGTATATGGTTTGTAAATCTCGTCGTTGGCGTCCTTGATGTCGATGATGAAGTCGTTGACGAGCGGCGCGACCGTCTGCAGCGATTTCAGCGGCACGTTGAGCGAGGTCTCGAGGGTGATTTTCCAGCGACCGGCGCAGAGGGTGTGGAACTGGTGGATGAACTCGGGGCGCAGCAGCGGTTCCCCGCCGCCGAAACAGACCCCGCCGCCTGTGGCCACGAAATAGAGGTCATCGATGAGAAGTTCCTGATAGAGGGTCTCTGGTGTGAACCGACGCACACTGGCGTCCGCATCCAAACAACTGGGGTTCAGACAGTAACGGCATCTTAGCGGACAGCCATGGAAGGCCGCCAAGGTGGTTACGCCCTCACCATCCACTCCGATGCGGTGGCGGTTCACCCCGATGAAAGGTGACTCTGGATTTCTGCCGTTGGCTTGGTTGAATGCCTCTTTCATACAGCAAATAGAAAACCTGCAAATATACTGTTTTTTTTTAGCAAAAAAATCCCCTCACAATCAAATGCAAGGGGAAGAACATTTAAGGGTGAATTAATTGTTTAGTTTTGCATGCGGGCGTTGATTTTGTCATTCAACTCTTGCGGGATGGGCAGTTGGAGCAACGCCTTCATTTCGCGCAGGATTCTGTTGTTCTCCAAATTGTCGGAGTTCACTTGATAGGCCTTTTCGCACCATTCGTGTGCTTTTTCCATGGCGTTCTTGCGCTCCGGGCTTTGGAACAGTTGAGTGGCCAACTCGTACTGACGGGCATTCATGGCAGCCTGACGGCGATCTTGAATGTCATAGTACTCCATAGCGTAGCGGTAACCCATTTGCTTCAGCAGTTCAAAGTCATTGGCATTCTTGGCAAGAGCATCGGTGAGGATTTTTTCTGCTTTGGCGTATGACTTTGCGTTGGTCAGGTAGGTTGCGCAGATGGGGATCATAGCCTCGTTACCGGTTGCAATGGCCTTGTCGCAAGTTTCCAGCAGCTTTTCCTCATTGCCGGTTGAGGCGTAGAAATCCATCTCGGGCTCGTACAGCTTTTCTGGTTTGTCAGCGAACATTTTTTTCGCTTTTGCAAGAACTTCTCCGCATTTCACCGTATCTTTCTTGTCTTTGTAGAGATAGTAGAGCTCCACGTAGGCATCTTCAGACACGTCAGGGGCGGTTTCAATGCATTTTGCCAGCATCTTCTCGTAGTTGTCTTTATCGTTCAGCTTCTGGTTGTACAAGATGGCCGTTTGCAGATAAACCACAGCGGCATTCTTTTTCATCTTGGCCAATTCGAAGCATTTCGCAGACAGACCGTAATATTTCAAAGCATCTTGAATTTTACCTGCTGAGGCAGCAGCGGCGGCTTTTTCATAGAACGGTTCAGCCAGCAATTTCTGGCCTTCGATGGCACCGAGCATGGCCGTTTTCGGTTCCACTTTCGGATCAAGTTCCAATGCTTTGACAAAAGCATTGTAGGCATCTTCCAGCGCATTAGGGTAACGTGCGGGTGCAGCCGGATCTTTTTGCTGTTTCTCTAAGTCATATTGATACAAGTGGACATTGACATTCGCCTGCATCAACCATACAGCGGCATTATCAGGGTTGGAAGCCATGCAGGATTCCATGAACTTCTTTGCCTTAGGAGTTTGGTTGCTTCTCAGGCATTGCCAAACATCATCCAGGCAAGACTGCGAGAAAGCACTAACACTCACGAAGAGCGCGACTAAAACAAGCATCCATTTTTTCATTTTCTTGAAATTTTTAGTGATTTATTATTTGATTGACTAATTATCCAATTGTTTAATAAGGGCGTCTATTTCATCCGCCTTGGGGGATTGTTGGCGTACGTAGATGGCGCGAAGGGTGTTGAGGAGATTCACATCTTTAGGCTCAAGTTTGCGGGCTTGCTCAAAATAGTTTGCCGCTTCTGCAAGGTATTTCTCAGAGAGGTTTTTGGCGGTTTGAATGTCGTCATTGCTGGCTTGCTGCAGTGCAAGTTGGTTTTGGCGGTTGAAATAGTACTCCGAGAAACTGTAGGTGCATACACCCAGGTTATACAAGATGACAAAATTGTTGGGACTCATGGCATTGGCGCGCGAGAGCAAGCGGTTTGCGGCTTCATAACGTTTCTCTTTAATGTAAAAATTAGCCACATTTACCATCTCATCAGCGGTCTTCAATGATTGAGGATCTATTTGGTCCACTAAAGAAACAGCTTTCACACTATCTCCGGACCAATAGGCATAATCAATCTCTAACAATTTTACATTCATGTCGTTAGGGCTTTTTTTCTTGGCTGAAGCCAAAGTGTTCTCAATGCCTTTGCGGTCATTAGCCGTTTTGTAATGTTCAATTAGCTTCGCGAACACGTATGGGTTCTGTGAACCGTCGTCCATTGCTTTTTGGTAGTATTTCGTCACTTCCGACGTTTCACCAAGACTTTCAAGGGCGTATGCATAGTAGTAGTAGAGCTCGCCGTTCATAGGGTACTGCGGTGTGTCCATCTCGTAACTTTTGATGCCCTTTGCCAGTGTTTTCTTTGCTCCATCATAGTCTTTGGCTATCAACTGGTCAGCGCCACGAACAAGGAGGTAGGGGTAGAGTTGTTTGAGGGCATCCTGTGCGCTCATCATGTCTAAAGCCTCCACTTTAGGGTTAATGGCGATGGCCTTTTCAAAAGCGTCAAAAGCCTCTTCCGGGGCATTGGGATAAAGGATTTGGTAGCTCTCGTTCTTCTGTTTTTCGCTGTATTCGCGGTTGGCCAACAGAAACTCGATATTGCCTTTGTAGAGCCAGGTCTGCGCCTTCGCGGAGAGTTTCTCGTCTGCAACACATAGGTCTATCTGCTCCTTGGCCTTGTCATAGTCTTTGTCATAGAAACAGTTATAAGCCTTGGTCAGCGATGGCTTCTGTGCAACCAGCGTTGTCAGAATCAACAAGTTAACTACCAAAAGAATGAACTTTTTCATTATACTGTTTTTAGTCGGTTTGTTCAGACTCGTTTTCGGGATTACTGTTTAATGTTTCCGATTCATTGTTTCCCGCAGTGTCGGCAGATTCATTGTTTTCAGTTACATCAACGTTTTCAGCATCCTCTTCCTCATCTTCCTGACGCGGAACTTCGCATACAGCGGCAATCATATCCTTTCCGCGAAGGTCTATCAGTCTGACACCTTGTGTGTTACGACCTAAGATGCGCAATTGATCGACATGCAGGCGGATGGCGATGCCGGAGCGGTTGATGATCATCAGGTCGTCGTCATCGGTGACGGCTTTGATGGCTATCAACTTGCCGGTGCGTTCAGTAATCTTGATGGTGCTCACACCCTTACCGCCACGGTGGGTGATTCGGTAATCCTCTAACAGGGAACGTTTTCCGTATCCGTTTTCGGAAACAATCAGGATGTTGCTGCGGTTGTTGTCAATGGCGAGCATACCCACCACGCGGTCATTTTCGTCCTCAAGGGTGATTCCACGCACACCGGCGGCCGTACGTCCGATAGCGCGCAACTCTTCGTTCTCGTGGAAGCGGATGGCGCGTCCGGAATGCAGAGCCATCATGATGTCGCTGTTGCCGTCAGTGAAACGGGCGGCTAACAGGCGGTCGCCTTCGCGCACGTTGATGGCGATGATGCCTTTCTTGCGCGGACGCGAATAGGCTTCGATTGAGGTCTTCTTGATGACACCTTTCTCAGTACACAAAATGATGAAGTGATTGTTGATAAAATCAGGATCATCAATGCTTTGGAGATTGATGATGGCCGTAATCTTGTCGCCCTCCTCAATTTGCAGCAGATTCTGGATGGCGCGGCCCTTGGATGTCTTCATGCCTTCTGGGATCTCGAACACTCTCATCCAGAAACACTTACCTTTCTCTGTAAAGAACAGCAGGTAGTTATGGTTGGTGGCCATATAGAGGTGTTCGATGAAATCTTCATCGCGGGAGCTGCTGCCACGGGAGCCCTTGCCGCCACGGTTTTGCACTTTATACTCAGCCAGCGGCGTGCGTTTGATGTAGCCAAGGTGCGAGATGGTGATGACCACCTCCTCGTCGGCGATGGTGTCCTCCACGCGGAACTCAGCGGAGCTGTACTCGATAGGGGAGCGGCGTTCATCACCGAAGCGCTTCTTGATGTCTTGCAATTCGTCTTTGATGATACCCATACGGAGGTTCACGTCGGCGAGTACGTCCTGCAAGTGCGCGATGAGTTTCATCAGTTCATCGTATTCGTCCTGAAGCTTCTGGCGCTCCATGCCGGTGAGTTGGCGTAAGCGCATCTCAACGATGGCCTTTGCCTGGATTTCGCTGAAGTCCCAGTTGGTCATCAATCCTTGCTGTGCTTCTTGCACGGTTTGCGAAGCACGGATGAGGGCGATAATCTCGTCGATGATGTCGAGGGCTTTGAGGAAGCCTTCGAGGATGTGGGCGCGCTCCTGGGCCTTCTTGAGGTCAAATTGGGTGCGGCGAATCACCACGTCGTGACGGTGTTTCACGTATTCTACGATGATGTCTTTGAGATTCAGCGTCATGGGTCTTCCGTTGACGAGGGCCACGTTGTTGATGCTGAAAGAGGACTGCAGGGCGGTCATTTGGTAAAGTTTGTTGAGAACCACCTCGGGTACAACATCTTTCTTGAGTTCGTAGATGATGCGAGTGCCGTTGCGCTTGTTGGTGAGGTTCTGCACGTCAGTGATACCGGCGATCTTGCCCTCTTTGACAAGATCCACGGTGTGGCTGATCATGTCGGAGGGATTGACCATGTAGGGCAAAGTTGTCACCACGATGCAGTTGTGGTTCTTTTCGGTCTCGATTTCGGCGTGACCGCGCATGACGATGCGGCCGCGGCCGGTGAGGAAGGCATCCTGCACGCCCTTGTAACCGTAGATAATACAGCCGGACGGGAAGTCAGGGGCCTTGATGGTGTGCATCAGTTCCTCGATGGTGATGTCGTTGTTGTCGATGTAGGCGCAGATGCCGTCGCACACCTCGCTGAGGTTGTGGGGCGCCATGTTGGTGGCCATACCGACGGCGATGCCGGAGGAACCGTTGACGAGCAAATTGGGTATCTTGGCGGGCAGCACGGTGGGTTCAGGGATGGAGTCATCGAAGTTGAGAACCATATCGACGGTTTCTTTCTCAATATCAGCCACCATCTCTTCAGAGGAGCGGCGGAGGCGGGCTTCCGTGTAACGCATGGCGGCGGGGCTGTCGCCATCCACGGATCCAAAGTTACCCTGTCCATCGACGAAGGGGTAACGGAGAGTCCAGGGCTGTGCCATACGCACGAGGGCGTCATATACGGCCATATCACCGTGCGGGTGGTACTTACCGAGTACTTCACCGACGATACGGGCGCATTTACGGTAGGGACCGCTCTCTGTGATGTTCATGTCCCACATAGCGTAGATGATGCGGCGCTGCACGGGTTTCAGGCCGTCGCGCACATCGGGCAGGGCGCGGGACACGATGACCGACATCGAGTAGTCGATGTAGGCCGTCTTCATTAGGTTTTCAATGTTATACGGAACAACTTTCTCGTCTAAAATCTCATTTTCTTCCATTTCGTGTCTTCTATTTATATCTAACTATCTTAAAATGAAAAACTTATGCTTTTTTAACAATAGAAAGCTAAAATACACTTTTTTTCGATTTCTTGGGGGGAAATCTGTCACATTTTATTAACAATCCAAAACATGGAAAACGCGGAAAAAGGGCGTTAAAACGCGTTGTGGGGGAAATATGGCTTTTTTCTTTTATTTTGGACGTTCCGGCGCGGCGGTGGTCGGATTATGATAATCGTTTCTTGATTTCCTCCAATTCCTTGAACAGATCCGGCAGCTTGCGCATCATTGCCATTTCGCGCCATTTTGCCGTGGCATCGCCGGCGGGCATCCCGAAGAGGGTTTTGCCCTCCTCCTTCACGTCCTTGTCGATGGCGGACAAAGCCAGCAACACGGTACCTTTGGCGATGTAGAGGTCTTTGTTCACGGCGGCTTTGGCCCAGATTTTGCAGTCGTCGTCAATATAAGTACAGCCGGCGACACCGCACTGTGCGCCCAAAAGCGTGCGTTTGCCAATGTGTGTGTCGTGGCCCACTTGCACGAGATTGTCGAAGATGCAGCCGTCGTCAATGTAGGTGGTGCCGGAAACACCGCGGTCGATGCAGCAGTTGCAGCCAATCTCCACGTTGTTGCCGATGTAGGTGTCGCCACAGGAGGTCAGCTTCACCCAGCCGTCAGGACGTTTCTGGAAGTAGCAGGCGTCGGCGCCGATAGTGCTGTTGGAGTGGATGACCACATTGTCACCAATGACGGTGTCGGCGTAGATGCTCACGTTGGAGTGGATGATGCAGTTTTTGCCGATGCGCACATTCTCGCCGATGAAAACCAACGGTTGGATGATCGTGCCTTCACCGATGACGGCACTTGGATGGATGGTGGTGTTTTGTGGTGTGAAATGTACAAAATGCTCCACGACAGCAAGATAGTCACGGAGCGGATCCTCAGAAACAAGTAATACCTTGCCAGCGGGGCATTCCACTTCCGCACTGTTGATGAGGATTGCGGAAGCCTCGCTTTGCAGGATTCGAAGGTAATACTTCTCGTTGTCCACAAAAGTGAGGTCTCCTTTGTGGATGGAGTGCAACTCATTGATTCCCGTTACCTTAAGGGTGGTGTCGCCCTTAACGGCAACGGGATGACCAATCAGTTGAATTAATTCGTCGATGCTAAGCGACTGACGCAGAATCATGCGGGTAACGCTTATTCTTTGACGCGTTCAGAATACTTGTTGGTGCGGGTATCGACTTTGATTTTCTCACCCACATTGATGAAGAGGGGAACATAGACGTCAGCACCGGTTTCCACAACAGCGCGTTTGAGGGAGTTGGTGGCGGTGTCGCCCTTCACGCCGGGATCAGCCTCGATGACTTCCAGGTCAACAAACGGAGGAAGTTCGCAGGTGAGCGGAGTGTCGGAATCCGTGTCGTAGTTGATTTCCACCTCTTGGCCTTCCTTGAGCAGGTCGGGGTTGTTGATAAGATCCTTTTCGATAGGAAGTTGCTCGTAGGTCTCGGTGTGCATGAAAATGTAGGTGGTGTCGCCTTCCTTATAGAGGAATTGGTATGGGCGGCGCTCCACACGGGCAAGGTCAATCTTGACGCCGGCGTCGAATCTGAACTCCTGAACTCTACCGTTTTTGAGGTTTTTGAGTTTCGTGCGGACAAAAGTGTTGCCCTTGCCGGGTTTCACATGCAGGAATTCCACGATTGACCAAATCTCGTTGTTGTGAACAATACAGAGGCCGTTCTTAAAATCAGCAGTTGTTGCCATACAATTTGGTATTTAGTTAGAAAAAAATCGGCTGCAAAGATACAATTTTTTTGGTTTTGGAGACCTGACCTCTTTAGACTTTGCTGTTAATAAAATAAGGACGGCTTTATACCGTCCTTATATAATATTGTAGAGACGCAGCGCACCGCGTCTCTACAGGGGTTAACCGTTAAATTGTGTGGTACGGAGTCAACAGGCCCTTGCCGATTTCCACAGCTTCCTCGTTCTTGGGGATGAGGTGGTGGTGGCGCTCAGGCAGGGATTTCTCCAGACCTTTGTGCAACATTTCAGGGGTGACAAGGGGTTTCACCTTCAGGAAACCGCCCAGCACGATCATGTTAAACAGCTTGGAGATACCGAGTTCGCTGGCTTTGTCGGCGGCGGCGACTTGGTAGATGTTGATGTCCTTGCGGGTAGGATGGTGCGTGATACCGTTCGGGTCATAAATCAGAAGACCTCCGGGTTTCACGGCGGATTCGAACTTGTCCATCGACTGTTGGTTCAGGATGATGGCCGTGTCGAACTGGTTCAGATAGGGGGAGCAGATGCGCTCGTCGCTGAGGATGACGGTGACGTTCGAGGTACCACCGCGCATTTCAGGACCGTAGGAAGGCAACCAGCTCACTTCTTTGTCTTGCATGATGCCGGCGTATGCGAGGATCTTACCCATGGAGAGCACACCTTGTCCGCCGAAGCCTGCTATAATGATTTCTTCAGTCATGTCTTTTGGATTTTAATGATTATTTTTTTCTCAGTGAAAAGATGGTTTCGTTGGGCTGGTCGAAGGTGCCGACGCGTTCGATGAACTTGGGATCGAACTTGCCGTCAACTTTCATGTCGCCGAGCGGGAAGAATTTGAGGGTGTTCTCTTCCATCCATTTGTTGGCTTGGACGGGAGTCATCTTCCAACCGGAGTTACAGTTGGAGGTCACTTCCACGAAAGAGACGCCCTTGTTCAGTTTCTGATTCTCGAAGGCCTGACGGATGGCTTTCTTGCACTTGCGGGCAGCTGCCGGGGTGTAAACGGCCTGACGGGTAACATAGTACGTGCCAGGAAGTTGAGCCAGCATTTCTGTCAGACGCATGGTGTGACCCATGATTTTGGGATCACGGCCGTAAGGACAGGTCACGGTTTCCATGCCCTCGAGGGTGGTGGGAGCCATCTGACCGCCGGTCATACCGTAGATACCGTTGTTGATGAAGATCATGGTGATGTTCTCACCGCGGTTGCAGGCGTGGACAACCTCGCCGCAGCCGATGGAGGCCAGGTCGCCGTCTCCCTGATAGGAGAACACGAAGGTCTCGGGGCGGAGACGTTTGATGGCGGAGGCGCAGGCCGGGGCACGACCGTGTGCGGCTTCCACGAAGTCAACGTCGAAATAGTTGTATGCCAGCACGGAACAACCCACGGGGGAGATACCGATGACATTGTCTTGAATGCCCATTTCCTCGATCACCTCGGCGATGATTCTGTGTACGACGCCGTGACCGCAACCAGGACAATAGTGCATTGTAGCATCCGTGAGAACCGGAGTGCGTTTGTACACCAAATTTTCGGGTTTGATTATATCTTCTCTTGTCATAATTTTCAAGTGCTTAAATTATTTAATCATTTTTTTCAACGCATCGAGAATCTCAACAGGGGTGGGGATGACACCGCCGTAACGGCCGTAATGCTCCACAGGGATGTTGCAATCGACAGCGAGTTTCACGTCTTCGATCATCTGACCGGCGTTCATTTCCACGCTGAGGATCTTCTTCATGCGGCTGCCGATTTCCTTGACGGCTTTCGTCGGGAAGGGCCACAGGGTGATCGGGCGGATCAAACCGACCTTGATGCCTTCGGCGCGGGCGAGTTCGACGGATTTCATGCAGATACGGGCTGCAGAGCCGTAAGCCACGAAGATGTATTCCGCGTCGTCGCATTGGATAGCCTCGTAACGGGCGTCTTCCTCTTCGCATTTGCGGTATTTGGCCTGGATGCGGTCGTTGATGGCCTCTTGTTTGAGGGCTTCCAGTTCAAGGGAAGTCACGATTCTGTGCTTGCCGGTGGAACGGTGTCCGGTGGCAGCCCAAGGACAATTTTCCTCGATGTATTCGTTGGTCCAGCGCGGTTTGTAGTCGTCAACCATGACTTTCTCCATCACCTGGCCGATGACACCATCAGAGAGGATGGCGACGGGGTTGCGGTATTTGAAGGCGAGGTCGAAACCGAGTTCCACGAAGTCGTACATCTCTTGCACAGATGCAGGGGCGAGGGTGATCAGACGGTAGTCGCCGTGACCGCCGCCCTTGGTGGTCTGGAAGTAGTCGGACTGTGAGGGTTGGATGGTGCCGAGGCCGGGGCCGCCGCGAACGACGTTCACGCACAATGCGGGCAGCTCAGCGCCAGCGATATAGGAAAGGCCTTCCTGCATCAGGGAGAATCCCGGGGAGGAAGAAGAGGTCATGACGCGCTTGCCGGCGGCGGCGCCTGCATACACCATGTTGATGGAAGCCAATTCGCTCTCGGCTTGCAGAACAACCATGCCGGTGGTCAGATATGGTCTCTCCGCCATCAGGTGCTCCAACACTTCTGACTGCGGGGTAATGGGATAGCCAAAGTAGCCGTCACAGCCACAACGGATGGCGGCTTCTGCAATGGCTTGGTTTCCCTTCATCAATACTAATTGTTTTGCCATTTTGTAGATGTTTTAATTAATTGTTGTTAAATTTCTTGACTCTCAGTGCGGTTAGCATTTCGCACGATACACTTCAATGACCCCGTCAGGACAGATCACCGCGCAGCTGGCGCAGCCGATGCAGGCGTCCTCGTTGACCATTTCCAGATAGTTGTAACCCTTGGCGTTCACCTTTTTGGAAAGGCCGATGCACTTCGGGTCTTGCGGGCAACCGGTTATGCACACTGCACAACCTTTACACTTTTCAGTGTCGATGACTAAAGCTCCTTTAAATGCCATAATTCTAATATTTTAGTTTGTTATTGTTTTGAATTATTGTTGATTACTCACACAATTTATCAAGGGGCAAAGGTACACTTTTTTTCGTTACGACGGGAAAATTATTTTCCCACATCCTTTCTTTGCGCGATTGTCTTAGAGAAGCGATATTATTGCTCCTTGCTGCGTTCACGGAGGTTGATGAAAAGACTGTAACGGGCGCAGAACTGCGGGGGATTCATTTGGACGTCTTTATATGTCTTTATAGGCCTCCGTCATCAATGAATATATTCAATCGGCGACCGTGCAAAAACACAAAAAACTGTCCTTACTTCAGCAATTTCGTGATCTGACTTTCCGATGCTTCGGGTAGAAAACTCCGGAAATGGGAGAGCATACGCTCCAACGACTCTTCGGGAGTGCGCGGACATGTACAGATCTCTTTTCCGTAGAGTCGCTCGGGAGTCGTAAGCAGCGACCACCCCCAGCCATATTCGCGGCCGTGCTTGTCTCTCGGATAGACGAAATCCTCGGTGACGATGCGACAGGACATTTGCAGGCGGGTGACATAGCTGTCGAAGCGACTGCGCATCTTTGGGCCTGTGAAGCCGCAGGCGGCGCGCAACTCGCTGGTAATCAGACTGCCCTGTTCACGCAACGTCAGCAGAATGGTCTCCTCAACACTTCCCTCCTCGGGCGCAGGGTATTGGTTGCGGCGATAGTTGCAGAAATCGGGCCACCACTCACGACTGATGAAGCCCGCCTTGTTGGCAAAGAATTTGCCATACATGCAGTCGCCCTCAGACACAATCGGACCTTTCCACTTCCACAACGGCCAGTCCCAGCCCCCTTCGGAAAAGGTCACATAACGACAGTCCTCGCTCACGACTTCCTCCGCTGAATAGCCGAAAATGACACTGTCCAGCAAAGGCAGGAAACCGATTTGCTGAATCAGCTCCATCAGCAATACAGGGTTGTATATTTCAGGGTGTTTCATGTTTTCTCTAATACTCCTGTCTCCGAGTTTTTGTTTTTTTCAATTTTTTTTGCAAAAATAGAAAAAAATACGACAAAACAAGGTTGTATTAGCTTCTCCTGCGATATTCTGCAACTGCTGTTACATAACGATCATTTGAGGCGATTGAAAGTGGTTGTCCAAATAAACGTGTATTCCGGCCCTGTAAATTTGTATTGCGTGATCAGCTGATCTTCGTTGAGTGTCAGGACTTTTTCATCGTGGTCTTGATAACCTACCTCAACGCCTTGGTTGTTTCTCCCATTAGTGAAACGGATCGTCTTCCTGTCATCTGACAACTTCCAATCCCACGTCTCTACATAGTCACCCACATCAATATAGTTGACTTCAGTGTATTGTGACATGGTCCCGTCTCTTTTGAACTCTCTGATTTCCATTGTCAGGTTGGTAGGAGGTTCCTCAACAGTCCATACATCGTTTGGATCAGCATTGGTGATTCTTTCTCTAATAGCGGACTGATATTTCCACTTGCCGACAAGTCCATCTTTGTCTTTGTCGTTGCATGAGGCGAATAAGACTATCGTACATATCGCTGCGACAAACAAAATACTTTTTTTCATCTTTGGGTTAATTGATTCTCTGAAAGGACTTCTGTTTTTTATTTCTTCGCGATGCTGCCGATCATGGATAAGAAGTCCGATAAACATCATGATTACAAATAACGCTGCAAAAATATAACAATTTCAGAAATATGTTACATTGAGGATTAATTCAATCGGATCATAAACAGCCAATAGCTAAAAACCTACATACTTTCCTTCAATATTTCCGTGACATCCTCCGGCTTCAAATCCATATAGCCTGCAGGATAGCAGATGGTCCCTTTGGTGATGCCGGGGATCATCTCTTCAGTGGCACCGAGCTCGCTGATGGTGAGCGGCAGACCGATTTCCAACATCCAGCTCTTCAAGGCTTCAAGACCAGCTTCGGCAATCTGTTCGTCGGTTTTGCCCTCAGGGCAGACGTTCCAGACATTTTTGGCGAAACGTACGAACTTGGCCAAACCAGGCTTCATCGCCCGTTTGTAGTATGCCATGGAGACAGCCGCTAGGCAGAATCCGTGCGGGGCGTGCGTCCAAGCCCCCACGCTGTGACCGATCATGTGTACCATCCAGTCTTGGGTCTTACCGCATTTGAGCAGTGTGTTGAGAGCCCAAGTGGCCGTCCACATGATGTTGGAGCGGGCTTCGTAATCCTGCGGGTTCTTCACCGCCGTGCGCGAGGAGACGATAAGACTGCGCATCAGTCCTTCGGAGAGGTAGTCGCTGGTGTTGTCGTCGAAATCAGAGAAATATTGCTCAAAAATATGGTTCATGATGTCGTAGATGCCCGCTTTCATCTGTTCGTCGGGCACGGTCATCGTGTATTTTGGGTTGAGGATGGAGAATTTCGGCATCAGACGGGCGTCGAACACGTGCCCCACCTTGAATTTATGCTCCGCGTCGGTGATTACCGAGCCACCGTTCATCTCCGAGCCGGTGCCCGCCATCGTGAGGATGCAGCCGATGGGCAGGATGCGCTGGTTGGCGTCAGGGTGTTTCCCTTTCAGCCAGAATCTGTCCCAATAGTCGCCGTCATAGTACACCGAAGCGGCCACGCCCTTGGAGTAGTCGCAGACACTGCCGCCGCCGAGGGAGAGGATCATATCGACGTTGTGCTCGCGGGCAATCCTAACACCCTCGTGCAGCTTCTCCAATGTGGGGTTGCTCATCACGCCCGGATTTTCCACGATGGTCTTGCCGGCCTCCTTCAGGATGGCCACCACCTCGTCGTAGATGCCGTTTTTCTTCACGCTGCCGCTGCCGTAGTTCAACAGCACAACAGGTCCGTAGTTTTTCAATTCGTCCTTGAGATAGTTCAAAGACTCATCACCAAAATAAAGTTTGGTGGGATTATGGTACGAGAAATTTCCTAACATATTCTTATGTATTTAAGTTTGCAAAAATAAGAAAAAAACAAGAAAGAACGTCAGTCGAGGGTAAATATACAGGGCTTACGCATCAATTTTTTTATTTGGACGAGCCGGCGCGCCTGCCTTTTCCCTGCTGTCGCATCCACTACAGTTTCAAAGAAAAGAGGCTATTATTCGGAGAAAAGCATCACCTCTTCATACTCTCTTTTGAACCAGGTGAGCTGCCGCTTAGCATATCTCCTCGTGTGTGTCTTGATGTCCGTCACGGCCTGCTCTAATGTGCATTTGCCATCGAAATAGTCGAACAGCTCTTTATAGCCGACCGTGTTCAGCGGGTTGAGGTGGCGGTAGGGCAGCAATGACCGCGCTTCCTCTAACAGCCCGTCCGCCATCATCTTATCGACCCGCCGGTTGATGCGGTCGAAGAGTTCCTCCCGAGGCCGGTTGAGGTAGTACTTTTCGATATTGAAGTCTCTGGTTACCTGTTTTTTATGCAGATGTTCAGAATAGGGCTTTCCCGTCTGCAATGAAACCTCCAAGGCCCGCATCATCCGTTTGGAATCGTTGGGGTTGACGATGGCGGCGTATTCGGGGTCTAAAAGTTGCAGCTGCGCGTGCAGTGCCTCCACTCCGTTGTTTTGGAACAGATTGATGACGAACTGCCTTGTGTTCGGGTCGGGGTCGGGCATCTCATCCACCCCGTGGCACACCGCATCCAAGAACTGTGGACTGCCACCGGTCATGATGACCACGGGGTATTTCTGGAACAGCTCCTTGAGCAGCTTGAGCACGTCTTGCTCGAACATATAGACATTGTAATAGTCATGGATAGAGAGCATCCCGACAAAAAAATGTTGCGCAGCGGACAGCTCCTCCTTGGTGGGGTAGGCTGTTCCGATGCGCATCTCTCTGTAAAATTGGCGCGAGTCGGCGGAAATGATAGGAACTTGCCAACGTTGCGCCAACTCAATGGTGTAAGCGGTCTTGCCGACCCCGGTGGGACCGGTGAGGATGTAGAGTGTGGGACCGCTAAAATTCGCTGAACTCATTCAGGTCGGTGTAGTCCTCTTCGTTGTAACCGTCGTCGAAGCCGTCGTTGTATTCGTCATCCTCCAGCTCGTCTAACAGCAGCGATGCCTCATCGACATCGGGTTGCGGGAGATCCTTTGCGGTGAGCCGCACGGGAAGGGTGCCCTTCTGGTACGTGCAGCGTGGAAACTCCTCGGGCTTGTCCGTCTGGGCCACTTTCTGGAACTCGATGTAGAACGTCTTCGGGTCAATGAAATCGTACTCGTATAGGATATGCTGGTGCGGATCGGTGATGAAATCTTTCAGCACGGCATCCTTCATGACGAATCTCGGCAGCTGAGACTTGGTGCTGAACGAATCTTCTTCGTCATACTCCGGTTCCTCTGCCATGTCCTCTTCCTCTGATGTGTCCATCAGCGTAATTTCCTTCTGCTTGTTCCATTTCTGGTCGCAGATGGAGAACGCGGCGAACTCGTTGCCCTGTAATCCAAGACATTGGTACAGGAACAGGTGGAAGTCCTCGAAATTGCTGTTCGCGAGCACATCCACGTCGCGCACGAAGTCCTCCACCTCGTCGTAAAACACCTTGAATTTGTAATAGTACATGATTTTAATGGTTATTTTAATGGTTATAGGTTATTGGTTATAGGTTATTGAAGCTGGTTATAGTTAATGGTTAATGGCTAACAGCTAATAGCTATTCTGCCTCTTCCGGCTCCTCCATATTATGATAGACGTTGGTGACGTCTTCGTCTTCGTTGATTTTGTCGAGCAGGAGGTTCACTTCGGCGCGTTGTTCCTCGGTGAGGGCTTTGAGTTCCTTCGGGATACGGTCGAATTTGAAACTCTTGATCTCGAATTTGTTGTCTTCCAGATATTTCTGGATAGGCCCGAAGGCTTTGTATTCGGCCATAATGATCACTTCCTCATCATCGGCATCGATTTCAGCGTCGAAGTCCATCATCGCGAGCTCGAATTCCTCGATGTCGAGTTCCGGGGTGCGGGCGACGGTGAAGATGCTCTTGTGGTCGAACAGGAAATCCAGCATTCCAGAGGTGCCGAGGGAGCCGCCGAACTTGTTGAAGTAGCTGCGGATGTTGGCGACGGTGCGCTGGTTGTTGTCGGTAGCGGCTTCAATGAGGATGGCGATACCGTGAGGTCCGCGACCTTCATAAACCATCTCCTTGTAATCGGACATGTCCTTCTCGAAGGCGCGTTTGATGGCGCGATCGATGTTGTCCTTCGGCATGTTCTCGTTTCTGGCCGTCTGGATGAGCAGACGCAGTTTGGAGTTTTGTTCGGGGTCGGGGCCGCCGGCTTTGGCTGCCATCGTGATTTCCTTGCCCAGACGGGTGAAAGTCTTGGCTAAATATGCGTTTCTCTTGAAAATTCTTGCCTTACGGTACTCAAAAGCTCTTCCCATTTTGTCTTGTTAATTTAAAGATGAATTTGTAAAAATGATTAGTCATAAAATAACGCCGCAAATATACAATTTTTTGAGATAGGCGTGAGATTTTTTTTGGCTTTTAGCTTTTAGCTTTTGGCCTTTGGTAATGCTAATAGCCAACAGCCAATAGCTAATTCAGGTTCCAGCAGAGCGAGACGATGTCGCGCCATGGGAGGTGCAGCTGTTCGGCGGTGGGTTGGTGGCAGAGAGTGCCGGCGTGACAGAGGATGGCCGACATGAGCTCGGGGGTACGTTGCAGCGCGTAGGCGATGGAGGGCGCGTGTACGAGCGTGTCAACGAGCGGGAACAGGAAGTTGGAGAGGGCGATCTGGAAGCCCGCCTCAGACAAGGTTTCCTTGCGGATTTTGTCAACGACAGGAGTCCCTTCGTCGTTTTGCAGCAAATCCAGACAGATCATGGTGATTTTCTTCTCGTTGACGGTCTCGATGTATTCCTGTGAAAGTTCAACGGGAGGGAGTGCGGAGAATAGAATTTGGTTCTCTTTCGTCAGTGCCATTTGGTCAAAGGTGAAGGCGTCGAATTTGAGGACGAGGTTGCTCAGCATGGCCAAATCGGCGTAGTGGTGGGTGAACTCCGCGCCGGCATCAGCGTAGTCGGCATCGGAGAAGGGGTTGTGGTTGGCGAAACCGAATTGCGCGAACACCTTGACACTCTGGTCCGTGAAGGTGCGCACGGCGTTCGGGGTGAGAAAGCCGCTGTCGGGATGCGCGGTTTCGGGCTTGGCCAACGCGAGCGTGAGTTTGCGCGTGGGCGTTTCCACAGTGGCCTCCCATGCCTGGGTCTCCACGTGCGGGGTGTCTTGGAGGATGATGTATTCGGAGCTCATTTGTTAATGGTTATTGGTTATGGGTTATTGGTTATTGAAGTTTAATGGTTATTGGTTATGGGTTATTGGTTATTGAGGTTTAATGTTTATTGGTTATGGGTTAATGGTTATTGAGGTTTAATGGTTAATGGTTATTGTTTATTGAGGTTTGGTGGTTAAGGTTTAAGGTTCAAAGAGGTAGGGGCGTATCGCATACGCCCTGTCAAGTATAGAGTTAAAAAGAGAATTTGCGGGTTTGGTCGTCAACACGTTCAATGGTTACAGGGGTGTATTCGCCGTGGAGGAGGGATTCCACCTTGTCGGTCCATTCGATGAAGCAGTAGTTGCCGCTGTAGAGGTAGTCCTGGAAGCCGATGCGGGTGGCGTCGTCGGGCTCGTCGATGCGGTAGAAGTCGAAGTGGTAGAGCGGCTCGCCGTCGTGTGTCCAGTATTCATTGACGATGGCGAAGGTGGGAGAGGTCATGTCGCTTTCCACGCCGAGTTGCCGGCAAATCTCCTTGATGAGGGTGGTCTTTCCTGTGCCCATTTCGCCGAAAAAGCCGAACACGCGCTCCTGCGGGTGCGCCTCCAGCAGTTGCTTGGCCACCTCGGGAAGTTGCGATTCGTTTGCTATGAGGGTGTGTATCATAGGTTTATTTTTTTCTGATAGTATTTCCAGATTTGGAATGGCAAAGGTAATATTTTTTTTGTTGCTTCCACCCCTTCCAATTATAAATACAATAAACATAAAAAAACTTATTTTTGCAACTATGAATTTTCAGTGTGATGAGCAAGCGTTTTTACCCTCTTATTTTATTGATTTTGTTGGCTTTGGCGATGCCCGGATGCAACAGGAAAGCTTCCAATAAGCAACAGTTCGACCCGACAATTCCTGTGAACGTGCAGGTCGTTGGGGATTCCGACGAGGAGGATTTCCGCAATTATGTGGGCACGGTGCGCAGTGAACGGCAGGTTTCACTCTCGTTTCCGTTAGGCGGCACGCTGACGGCCGTCTATGTGCATAACGGGCAGCGGGTGCGCAAAGGAACCCTCATCGCCAAAGTTGATGAAACGTCGGCCAAGAGCCTCCACGATGCGGCCTTAGCCACGCTCCGGCAGGCGGAGGATGGCTATCGGCGACTGAAACAGGTCCACGAGGGAGAGGGAATCAGCGATGTGCGCTGGGTGCAGATGGAAACGGACCTTGAAAAGGCCCGGCAGTCCGAGATTTCAGCGCGGAAACATCTGAATGACTGTACGTTGTACGCTACCCAAGACGGTGTTATCAGTATGGGCAACCATGTCATCGGTGAGCAACTGAACCCGTTAGATGTCGTCTGCCAGATTGTGGATATGAATAGCTTGATGGTTGAGTTTTCAGTGCCAGAGAAAGAAATCGGGCAGATTGGAATCGGGACCTCGGCCTCCGCCACCATCCCCGCTCTTGACAATGCGGAGTGTCGGCTTACCATATTTGACAAATCATTTCTGTCTAACCCGTTAGGCCATTCTTATAACATCAAGGCAAGAATGTCCTCAGACATGAAAGATGTGCTGCCCGGCATGGTGGTGAAAATCCGTCTCGCACTGCAAAACTCCGCAAATCCGGGCATTGTCGTCCCCTCCTCGTGCGTGCAGACCATGTCTGACGGCATGGTGGTCTGGGTGCTCCGCAACGGGAAGTCCTATCGTCAGAAAATCGAGGTGAGCGAGTTCATCGAGAACGGTGTGCTCGTGACGGACGGTCTAGGGCACGGCGACACGATCATCACCGAAGGCTACCAGAAACTCTACAACGGGGCGAAGGTGTCTTATCACGTAGGAAAATAACCGGCGGCCATGGCGAAGAAGAGAAATTTGGTGGAAGCAGCCATGAGGAACAACAATTTGGTGTTCTTCTTCATGTCTGTCATTTTGATTTTCGGCTTTATCGCGCTGCCGCAACTCAAAAAGAACGAGTTTCCGGACGTGACCATCCGCCAGGGAGTGGTTGCGGTGGTCTATCCCGGTGCGACGGCCGAGGAAATCGAGGAACGGGTGGCGAAACCCGTGGAACAGTACTTGTTCACCTTCGGCGATGTGAACAAGAAAAAGACCTATTCCTATTCTAAAGACGGCATGTTGGTGGTTTTCGTCACCTTGGTGAATGATGCCAAGGACGCGAAGATGACCTGGTCGCGCATCCGGCAGGGACTGATGCTGTTCCAGCAGACCGACCTGCCGCAGGGAGTGCTGGCCACGGCTGTGCTTGATGATTTCGGGAACGCCTCCTCGCTGCTTCTGGCCATTGAGAGCGACCAGCGCTCGTCGCGGGAACTGCGTGAGTTCGCTGACAGGTTGGCCGAGCGGCTCCGCACCATCTCCACGATGGGCAACATCAAGATTGTGGGTGAGCAAAAGAGGAGATCGCCATCTACATGGACCCCATGCGTATGACGCAGTATGCCGTCTCACCCTCCATGATCACCGCCGAGCTGGCCGCACACAGCCTGCGCACCATCACAGGTACTGTTGACAATGAAGACGGGAACGCCATTATCCACGTGAATGTGCCGTATGGTGACATCTATGAGCTCTCGGAACTGATTGTCTTTTCCGAACCTGTGACCGGACAGACGATCCGGCTGCGCGATGTCGCACGACTGGAACGCCGCTATCAGGAGGATTCAAAATACATCCAGTATTCCGACCAGTCGGTCTCCGGCAACCATTGCCTCATGTTCTCCATGGAGATGCGGCCGGGCAACAATATCGTCTCTTTCGGCAACGAAGTCAACAAGGTCATCGACGATTTTTTGAAGACAGCTCCGCCCGATATCCGGGTACATCGTATCACCGACCAGCCCGTGGTGGTTAACAGGTCGGTGCTTTCGTTCCTGAAAGATCTTGTGGAAGCTGTCATCATTGTGATTTTGGTGATGCTCTTCCTTTTTCCGCTGCGCACAGCATTGGTTTCCTCAACCTCGGTGCCCGTCTGTATCGCCGCCACATGGGCGATTATGTATTTGTTTGGTATTGAATTGAATACGGTGACCTTGGCGGCTTTAATTGTGGTGCTCGGTATGATTGTGGACGATTCCGTTGTGGTGATTGACGGCTACACGGACCGGCTGAATGAAGGATACTCGCGGTGGTCTTCGGCGGCGGTTTCCACCCGGAACCTCATGACCTCCATGCTCATCGCCACCTGCTCCGTGTCATTCATGTTCTTCCCGATGTTGAAATTGCTGCAGGGCACCAATATGGGCGATTTCGTGCAGCTGTTTCCGTGGACCATCTTCATCGCCTTGTCGTGCAGTTTTCTGTATGCCATATTGGTGATCCCATTCTTGTCAGCAAAAGTCATCAAACGGTCTAATCCTGGCCATCAGTCTCGTTTGGAGAAGATCCAAGCCGCATTCTTCGATACGCTGCAGCGGGGCTACAAACGTCTTCTCGACCTCTGTTTCCGCCATAAGCGGGCGACCATTGCGGTGGCGTTGCTGTTTGTGGTGTTGGGCATTTTCCTCTTCACGCGCATCAACATCCAGATGTTGCCCAAGGCTGAGCGCGACAGCTTTGCTGTGGAGATCCATCTTGCCACGGGCAGTTCGTTGGAGGAGACGGCGGAAGTCGCTGATTCGCTCACGAAGATTTTGCAGGCCGACCCGAGGGTTCGCTCTGTGACCGCTTTCATCGGGATGGCGTCGCCGCGTTTCCATATCACCTACGCGCCTATGGCCGTGCCAACAGATGCCTACGCGCAGTTCATCGTGCTTACCAATTCGGATAAGGCCACCAAGGAGATAATGAACGAGTACCCTCACCGTTACGAGAACTATTTCCCGAAGGCACAAATCCGTTTCAAACAGATGGATTACCAAGTGGTTAACGCACCGGTTGAATACTACATCTCCGGTGACAACTACCAACAGATTGCTCCGTTGCGCGATTCGCTCATTGCTCTCATGAAACAGGATCCGAACCTCTGCTTCGTGCATTCCGACTATGACGAAACAGAGGAAATTGTGGAGGTGGATATGAACATTGACGAGGCCAACCGTCTTGGAGTGACACAGGCGCAGCTGTCGGTCTATTTGGCGGGTGCCCTGTCCGGCAACAACTTGGTCTCTTTATGGGAAAAAGATTACAATCTTCCGACGAAAATCTATACGGAAGGTATTCATAATATTGATTTTGAAGAACTTGGCGACATGTTGGTGCCCACAGCGCATCCCGGTATATGGGTGCCGTTACGGCAAGTGGCCTCGCTGCGGCCGTCATTCAGCCACGACAATCTCACTCACCGTAATGGCCGACGCTGTATCACAGTGATGGCGGATGTGGTACCTGGAGCAGGTCAGCTCGCGGAGTTCAAGAAGATTGGCAAGTACATTGAAACTCTTGACCTTCCGGAGAATGTCACCATCGAGGAGGGCGGCTCCATGGCAGTCACGAAAGATACCATGCCGTCGCTTGTCAATGCCATTATTGCTGCCGTTGTCGTTATGTTCATTGTGCTGATCATTCACTACGGAAAAATCGGCATTTCCATTCTGTCCATTTCCGTGTCGGTGTTGTGCATTTTCGGCGCCACCTTTGGATTGTGGCTCTTCGGGCAGGATTTGTCGGTGACAGCCATGCTGGGCATCATCTCCTTGATCGGTATCATCGTGCGGAACGCGATCATCATGTACGACCATGCTGGGGAGCTGCTACAGAAAGGACATCTCTCGGTTCAGGAAGCCGCCTACGAGACGGGGTTGCGGCGTATGCGTCCTATCTTCCTCACTTCCGCTACGACCGCGCTTGGTGTTGTCCCGATGATTATTGCCAAAACACTTCTTTGGGAGCCGATGGGCGTGGT
Source organism: Bacteroidales bacterium (assembly GCA_017525245.1). Taxonomy (GTDB): domain Bacteria; phylum Bacteroidota; class Bacteroidia; order Bacteroidales; family WCHB1-69; genus F23-D06. Next base: position 33,088 of record JAFXTE010000065.1, read on the forward strand.
GATATGCTTCGGTACCCTCCTCACCTTCCCGTTGGTGGTGACAGTGCTTCCGGTGGCCTATTGCCTCGCTTTCGATGCAGGCGAACGGGATAAGCAAAACCGGAACATAATTAACAAACGCTTCCTCAAACGATTGGATGACAGGGATGCGAGGAATGCGAGCAAGAATGAGGGGGTGAGAGGATAAGAGGATGAGAGGATAAGAGAATTAGATGATTAGATGATTAGGTGAATATGATAAAAAGATTTGCGATAAGTGCTATTTTATTGTTTTTGATGGTTCAGTGTTTTGCGCAGGGCAGGAAGCTGACATTGGACTCCTGCTTTGTCTTGGCGCGGAGCAATAATGCGCAATATTTGTATAGCCAGTATGAAATTGAGCGTGCCCGAGAGGTGAAGGCGCAGGTTTTCACCAAGTTTTTCCCGCAGGTTTCATTGGGTTACAGTGCTTATTATGCGATGCGTCCTCTCGTTGAATATAGCGTGGATGATCTCAACAACAAAGGGGATTTTGGAGAGTTTGTCGCCGCGGTGATCCAACTTTTGAACGATCCGGAAATCGGCGGAGATGTGCCGACCAAGGTTGATGCGCTGAAGAAAGGCCATGGAGTCAATGCCATGGCCGTGGTTCCGTTGTTTGCCGGTGGTCGTATTGTGAACGGCAACCGTCTGGCCAAGTTAGGTGTTGAGGCAGCGGAACTGAAGTCGGAGGTGACGGAACGCGATGTCATGGAGGAGGTGGAGGCATCCTACTTCTTGGTGCTGGGACTACAAGAGAAAGAAGCGACGGTGACGGCGGCCCTGACATTGATCGACTCCCTTGATCACGTTGTCGATAAGGCATTGGCAGCCGGACTTATCACCCGCAGCGACAAGTTGCTCGTGGCTATAAAACGCAACGAATTAAAAGCCAAAGAAATGCAGCTGGAAAACGGCATCCTCCTCGCTTCGCATTTGTTGTGTCACCAAATAGGGATTCCTTATCCAGAAGGCGGACTTGTGCTGGAGAACAACCTCTTTGATGTCGGAAAGTATGCTCCGGCAGAAGAAGGATCTTTTTTGCGTCCGGAAAAACGACTTCTTGAGCTGCAAGTAAAGGCGGAAAGTTTGTATAAGAAGATGACCGTCGGGGAGGCGTTGCCGCAACTCGGTGTCGGAGCTTTGGCCACCTACGGGAATATTATGGACAGGGCCAAGTTCAACGTGTTACTGTTCGCCCGTCTTTCGGTGCCGCTGACCCAATGGTGGGAGACCTCCCACAAAATGAAGGAGCACGAATGGAAAATCCGTGAGGCGGAACTTCAGCAAAAAGAGTTAGGCGAGAAGATGCAACTGCAGGAAATGCAGGCTTACAACCAGATGGTGGAGGCAGAGTCGCTGCTGCGCTCGGATTCCGCCGCTCTCGACATGGCGGAGGAGAATTACCGCCTCGCCGAGCTGAACTACAAGGCCGGCATGAACACGATTACGGATGTTTTGGAAGCCAACGCGCTCCTGTTGCAGGCCCGCAACGCCATCACCGACCGACAAATCACCTACGCCACCGCTTGCAGGAAGTATCATGACTTGACGGGACGGTAAGAAAGTCATCTTGCGTACCCGTACCGCTTCCGGTATCTGAGGAGCATGTAGGTGGTGAGGATCAGGGCAGCGGATTCTGCGAAAATGATGGCGTACCAGATACCGTCCACGCCGAACAGCAGCGGGATGAGCAGCACGGCGAGGGTCTCGCAGACGAGGGTCCGGTTGACGGAGATGACCGCCGACACCACACCGTTGTTCAGCGCGGTAAAAAAGGCAGAGGCGTAGCCGTTGAACCCCATCAGCAGGAAAGAGACGCTGTAGATGCGCAGGGCACGGCAGGTGAGGTCGAGCAACTCTGGGTCGTAGCTCACAAAAACACGTGCTAACGGCCGGGCAAGCAACTCTGCGGTGAGGAACTGCACCAGACCGATGCCGCCAATCAGAATCATGCTTTTTGTGAAAACATTTTTCAGTTCGGCACGGTTGCCCGCCCCGAAATGGTAGCTCACAATCGGTGCGGAGCCCATACTGTACCCAATCATGATGGCCGCGAAAACAAATGCCAGATACATGATGATGCCGTAGGCCGCCACGCCGTTCTCGCCGATATATTTCATCAGCTGATAGTTATAGAGCATGGAAACCACGGTGGCGGAAATGTTGGTGAAGAATTCGCTCAGCCCGTTGAAGCAGGTCTGGCGCAAGGCCGCAAAGTCGAATGTGGGTCGTACAAGGCGCAGCCGCGAGCTGTTCGGGACGGAAAAATAGACAAACGGGATGAGACTGCCGGCCATCTGCGAGGCAGCCGTGGCCCATGCCGCACCCTTGAGCCCTAAACCGAGGATGCCGACCAACAGCAGGTCGAGCAGCATGTTCAGGCCGCCGGCGATGAGCGTTACCGCAAGACTGAGCCGCGGCCGCTCTGCCGTGATCATCAGTGCCTGGAACATAATTTGCAAGATGAAGAAGGGCAGGGCAATAAGGAGAATGTGCCCGTACATCACACAGTCGCCGACCATGGCTTCGTCCGCTCCCAAAAGACGGGAGATGTTGTCTAACAGCGGCCACCCGATGATGGCGAAAAACACGCCGGCGAATAAGCCAGCATAGACTAACATCGAGAAGATGCGGTTGGCTTTATCGGGATCTCCTTCTCCTAAGGTTTTGGCTATCAATGCGCTGCCGCCGGAAGAAAAGATGAATCCCACCACGCTGAGGAACATCAGGAACGGGAAGATGAGGTTGAGGGCGGCAAAGGGGGTCGTCCCTGCGAAATTCGACACGAAAAGCCCGTCCACCACGCTGTAAATGGAAGTGAACACCATCATCGCCATGGCGGGAAGCGTGAACCGCAGCAGTCTCCCGTATGAGAAATGGTCGGAAAGAAGTATCGGATCGGACATGAACGACAGTTCCTGTTATAATTTCTAATTACTTACTAATTTCTAATTGAACTATCCGTTCCATCGGATCCCCCGCAATTTCCCCGATTCTGCATCCTGCCGTTTCCGCCGCCTCTCGTAGCATCGTCTCGAAGTGTGCTGCTACGGAACCCGTGAATTGCCACGGAAGATTGTCGCAGTCGGGATAGTAACTCTTCTGCTTGGTAAAAAATGTCTCGAAGGCATTGATAATCAGCTGTCGGATAGTGGGTTCTTCGCGAAATTCATTCAAGAACGGTGCAAACTGCGACAAGAACAGGTTGGGCTTCGGTTCTTGGTAGAGCTTGTTCAGGATGAGGTCGCGGTTGAGGTGGTAGCGTTCCTCAAAAGCCGTGCGGATGGAGTGGGGGAGTGTTTCCGAAAGATAGGTGGTGACGAGGCACTTGCCGAGGTGCGTGCCGCTGCCCTCGTCGCCGAGCAGCCAGCCGAGGGAGGGAGCGCGCCCCACCATCTCGTGGCCGTCGTAGTGACAGGAGGCCGCGCCGGTGCCGAGGATGCAGACAATGGCCTCGTGCCCGCCCGCCAAGGCATGGCAAGCGGCCATCAGGTCCGACCAGACTCGTATGTCAGCGGTCGGGAAATACATCCGCAGGTATCCCTCCATGCGGAAGGCGTTCTGCGGGGTGGCGCAACCGGCTCCGTAATAGTCTATCTCTCTGATGCTTATCTCTTTTGGAAATTGTGGTGCCGCTTCTCCCAATATGCGCAGAATGTCCGCCTCAGACGTGTAGTTGGCGTTGATGCCGTCGCATTGGCAACGGAATACACCGCCGTCATACAGCAGCGCGAAGGCCGTCTTGGTGCCGCCCGCATCAACGAGGAGATGGGAATGTCGTGATGGTTGGTTCATGCCGGTTTATTTTGACATTGCCGATGTAGAGACGTGCCATGGTGCGTCTCTACTAACGTGCCAATAACTCTTCCCGACTCAGACAGGCCGGGTTATGCCGTTTGTACTCGGAACTGTAGTATCGTTTGATTAGCGTGTGTTCGCGCAGCGATTCGTCGCCTTGGAAGTATGCGGCGAAGATGCGGTCGGCCTCGAAATAGTTCTCCACGCCAAGCTGCTCGCAGTCGCAGGAACTGATGCCAAGACCATCCACGGGGGTGGCGTCAATGCACGACTGCATAGCGGCCTGTTGTTCTGGAGTTTCCTCGCCAAGAAGATAATTGGATAGGTTGTAAATCTCTGTTTTCCAGAGATGTTGCACGGGAGCGTAGTCGCCCACATCGCCGTGCAGCGTCCAGAAACCGGTGAGGTATTCGGTGTAGTTGTCGGTGGAGATGACCATGCCGCGGTTGAGCTGGGCGAGGTCGAAGAGGACCATCATCCTCATGCGGGCCTTCATGTTGCCTTGACGCAGCTTCGAAAGTTGCGAGTCGTCGAAGCGGACGAGCAGTTTCTTGTTGGCATAGAAGGTCTCGGTGAGGTCGAGATGCTCGAAATCGTGACAGAAAGCTTTTCCTGCCGCGATGGAGCGGGCAATCTCGTCGGCCTTGTTGGTCTCGATGGTGATGCTGCGGCCGATGAGTGGGATGTTGAGTCGGTCACACACGGGACGCAGCAGCGCGGCGCACAGCGTGCTGTCAATGCCGCCGGACATGCCCAGCACCAAAGACTGTAACTTGCTTGTTGATACGTAATTGTACATGCGCTCGCGGATACCTTCCGCTAATTTGCGCATGGTCTCCTCGCCAGCGAGGAACGGGAAATATTGTTCGTCGGGTCTGATCATAATGGTTGTTTTTTTCAAATGGCAAAGATAATCTTTTTATGGTCTCACGTCTAACCCTGCATGGCGCGTTCAATAATAGGCCGGAGGATTTTCACTCCGGCGAACCGGTGGCCCTGTTGGTCGAAGTAGTTGAAGTCGTGACAGTCCGGGAACCGGTCTTCGAGGTAGTGGTGATCTCCGAGCATCTCGTCATCGGTGGAGAGGGCGAAGTGCAGCAGAGTGCCGTCACACTTGAGCTTGTCGAACACCTTGCGTTGGAAATCCTCGAACTTTGCTAAGTCGCTGGCAGTGAATTGGTATTCCTCTTTGGTGACGTAGTTTTTCTGCTTGCCGATGTGCTTGGCGAGGGTTTCCGCCGGGTGCAGGGTCGGGTTGATGATGACGGCGGGAATCCGGTGTTTCATGGAGCAGTAGAGGGTGAAAAAGCCGCCGAGGGAGGTGCCCATCACGACGTTGACGTGCTGGGTGCGCACTAAAGAATCGAGCTTTTTCTGAACGTCAGCAGGATTCTTGTAGTCGAAAGTTGGTGAAAGCACCTGCCAGTCGGGGAACATTTTCTGTACTTCCAAGGCCTTGTGGCCGCCGCCCGCCGAGTTGAACCCGTGGATATAAAGGATTTTGTTTGTCATAAAAGCGATTGTTTTTGAGCGCAAAGATACGAATTTTATGGTGTGCTGCCTACATCCTTATTCATCGCTTTTTTATTGCTTTACGCTCATCGCAAACGTGGATTCTTCATCAAATACAAGATGTTCCCGTCTTTGTAATAGACATCGTCGCGGTACTGCACGGTGCCGTCGTCGCCCACGAAGCAGGTGTAGTATTCGATGAAGAGCGGGATGGGCTTCCGCAGGGCGACGCTGGTGGGACGCAGTTTGCGGTAGAACTGCTTGTCCCAGTCACTGAGCTTTTCGTAATAAATGGAGTCTTTCTCGTGCAGCTTTTCGACGAATTCCTCGCCCTTTTCGGTGGTGGGCTCCGCACCCGAGATGATGTGCAGCTGCTCGGTATAGATGGTGTCAAACCCGTTGACGGTGTAAATCCATTCGGCCACGCTGTCGGGATGCTGCACCCGCACGCAGCCGTGACTCAACGCCCGCTTGCGACGCTTGAATGCCCCCTTGTTGTTGGTGTCGTGCAGATAGACCGACTCGGAGTTGGCGAATACGAACTTGTAGAGTCCCAGTGCGTTATATCGCCCGGAGGTCTGGTGCAGGCGGTAGGGGATGTTGCCTTGACTCACTTTGCTCCAGTTGATGGAGTCGGGCACGACATACTTCCCGGTGCGGCTGTCGCGGATGTAGAGATGCTCGCGGTTGACCACCGCCGTGTTGCTGCGCACCAGCTTGTGGTAGTATTCGTTCTTGATGATGTCATACGGGATGTTCCATTCAGGATTGAGGACTAATGTGCGTATCTGACTGTACATCAGCGGGGTTTCGGCCTTGAAGGGGGTGATGATGCCGTTTTTGTGCCGCGCAGGCACCTTTTCGGGATTTTGGGTCTTGCCGCAGCAGATCCTGTTCCGCATCACCACTTTGTCCTTCTGCACCACACATAAGGTGTAGTCGGGGATATTAACCGCGATATGGAGTGTGTCGTCACTTTTTTTATGCTGTTTCTGCCAACGCAACCGTTCCAGATTGGCAGCGACGGCGTCCTTGTAATATTGCAGCGGTCGGTTCAGCTTTTCGATAGTCTCCGTGTCAAGCGAGTCGCTTTCCGGAATGCCGTTCATGCGCCGGAATATGTTGAGGGCTTGCAAGACCGTGTCATTCAAGATGTTGCTGCTGTTTACGGTGATGCCAAGTTGGTTCAGCCGTCCGCAAAGACTTGTGATATGTTTGCTGGTGCAGTCTTTCTTTACATGGATTTCAGGCACTTCGGTCTTCACAGAGTCGGAAAGTGTGTGCAGTCGTTTTAGCTCTTTCTGGAGGGATTGGTAGTCCGATGTTTTTGGTGCCGACTCCGAAATGATCTCTGAAAAACGATGTATGTTTTCGAGTGCGTTTTGGATGAAGGCGGAGTCGGGCGAGAGGGTTGCATAGTACCATTTGTAGCCGTGGACACTCTTAGGAACCACCGCACCGTATTGCAACGCGCTGACGTAACGCAAGTATTGCTCAGTCAGCTGACGTTCAAGGCAATAGAGGTGCGAATATAGCGAATTGTCGTTGGGCACTTGATGTTCTACAAGCTGGGAGATGCTGTGGTGGATGCTGTCTAACCCGAAGTATTCGGCAGGGATGCCGTGTAGGCGGTAAGCATTGTCGAGACTGGCGAGCAACGTGTCAGTGAGGGCTTCTTGCAATCCTTTTTGTGTCCAAAACGGGTGGAAGTCGCGTGCGCGGTAAAAATCGCTGGTCAACGAGGCGTACAAACTGGAGTCGTGTTCGCTGTTGACTTGACTCTCGATAAATTGTCTGTAGTCTTTTTCGCTATATTGTGTGTAGTGCTTGAACCAGTGTGGTTTGGGTTGCACATGTTCCTTCCGCTGGCATCCACCGCATAAGACAAGAAAGGAGAGCGAAACAGCCATGACACAGCATAAAATGACCATGACACATGGTGTTTGGCTTCGTGGATTGGATAGCATGTTTTTCAACATATTGGATAAAAAAAGCAATTTATTTGAAAAAAATACGTTGCAAAAATAGTATTTTTTTATCAGCATTCTGAAAAATATATATATTTGCACTGTGATAATAAATCAGGTGTTATTAAACAGACAAAATGAACGGAATAAGGAATATATTATTTTTGGTTGCTCTTGTTCTGGTGGCGGGCGTGTTGGTGGCCCAGAATCCGCAGGTGAATGCACAATATAGTGTTCCATACGCTTATGCGCATTATCCTGGGCAAGACAAGGCGGTGAACCTCTGTTTTGATTTCTATGAACCTGCTGATTCGTCGGATGCTTTGCGACCGTTGGTGATCACTGTTTTCGGTGGCGGTTTCGTGTTCGGGTCTCGTGATTATGAAGATATGGTCGAGTGGTGCAGCCGCTTTGCGGAAATCGGGTGTGCAGCCGCCTCCATCGACTATCGCCTTTTGCCTGCCAAGAAGTTTTCATTCAAGGAGTTGGTACGTACAGGTTATATGGCGGCGCAGGATGTGAGTACGGCGGTACGATTCTTCAAAGCCAATAGCGAGAAATATCGCATCGACACGAACCGCATTTTCCTGCTCGGGCAGTCAGCGGGTGCTGTGGCCATCATCCACGCCCTCTACATGGATGAGGACGAACGGCCTTCAGAAACTCGGGCGTATCCTGAATTGCCGCCACTCCATTCGCAAGGCAACGCTGAAGAAAAGGCACAATCGTTCGGTGTCGCCGGCGCCATTCTCCTTTGGGGGTGTGTCTTTGATCCGGAAATGATTGATGCTGATGAGATCACACCGGTGTGCCTCATACATGGCGAGAAAGACAGGATTCTCCCGGTGGATTCAGGTTATGCATTTTCCATTCTGGGAATGCCTTACGCGTATGGCTCTCGTGTGATGGCAAACAGGTTGAAGGAGCTTGGCACTGTCCCGTTTGAATTGCATCTGAAAGAGAATGAAGCTCATGCGTTCTATTTTAAACACTTGAGTATGTTTCAGTTAGATGCGATGAAGTTTGACGAGTGCTTCAAAATAGCCCGTGATTTTATGTTGAGAAACGAGAAAGAATGAATGTTCATCAGAAATTATAAACATCAAAAACTTTGCATTATGGGAAAATTTGAATTGATTACGCTGCCGTATGCGGCAAATGCCTTGGAGCCGGTCATTTCTGAAAAGACCATCGGTTTTCATCACGGCAAACATCTGCAAGGATACGTCAACAATCTGAATGCGGCCATCGAAGGCACGCCGTTTGCAGATAAAGATTTGGTGGAGATCGTGAAGACAGCAACTGGCGGGATGCTCAACAACGCTGGGCAGATTCTGAACCACAACCTCTATTTCCAGCAATTCCGCAGTCCGCTGGCCGACAACAAACCCACGGGTGAACTTGCGGATGCCATTGACGCGCAGTTCGGCTCTTTCGGAGAGTTCCAGAAGGCGTTCGTGCAGACTGGCGCCACACTGTTCGGCTCAGGTTGGGTTTGGCTTTCTGCCGATGCTGACGGCAAGCTGGTTATCACGCAAGAGACCAACGCGGCCAACCCGGTGCAGAAAGGACTTCGCCCGCTGCTGACCTTCGATGTGTGGGAGCATGCCTACTATTTGGATTACCAGAACCGCCGTCCCGACCACCTCAATGCACTGTGGCAGATTGTGGACTGGGACGTGGTGGCAGGAAGGTACGCTGGCTGTTGACTTTTGGCTGGGCTTACATAAAAAAAACGCCGCACTCTTGCGAATGCGGCGTAAAATCATTGGCTTTGGTTAAAGATTACCCGATGGCGATGGTGCGGGCGACTTTAGGTTCCTCTTTCTGTAATCTCGGCAGGGTGATGGTGAGGATGCCGTGCTCCACTTTTGCTTCGATGTGGTCCTTATCGACATCCTCGGGCAGAGTGTAGTTCTGCTCGTAGTTCGTGTAGGAGAACTCGCGGCGCAGATAGTGGTGCTTTTTCTCCTCTTCTTTGTGTTCCATCTTGTTCTCGATGGCGACGCAGAGGTTGCCTTCGTCGTTGATGCTCACGCGGCAGTATTCCTTCTTGATGCCGGGGGCGGCCACTTCCATCGTGTAGGCCTTTTCATCTTCTCTAACATTCACGGCCGGAGCTGTGGTGTTGGTGCGCGGCATGATGTCGCTGTTCAAGAAATCTTCAAACATGGTCGGAAACCAACTGTTTTTAAACATTACTGGTAGCATAATAAACTCCTTTCTTTTATTGTTAGACTTTTAATTTTTCATTTCCGTCCGCCTTTGCTTTCGCATCGGCGACGCTACCTATAATGCAAACCGCGTGCCAACAAATAATTTTCAAATATTTTTATTTTTACTGACAATTTGTCCGATTTTTGGTGACAAGATGGCGGGTTTTGTGTCAAATTTTCCGTTACTCCTCCATCCACCGCTCGTAAATCGTTCGAGCGGCCTCGAAGGTCGAACACGGTGCACCCAAAAAGCTCGACAATTCACTTTTCAGCTTCAGCGGTTCGACGGGATATTTCGTGTGACTTTCGGTCCAGGCATGCTCGAACTTGGAGAGTTCCTCGCCGAAAGCCTTCTCGTCAAATTCTTTGCCCTCTTTCACTGCCTTTATGACCGCCTCGAAGAAGAGGTTCCAGCGTTTGGCGTAGTAGTCGCCGACGAGCCCGCCCCACATCCGGTTGGCATAGTCGTTGAGCACGGGACCGCCCCAGACGGTGAGCAGAGTGCGCGCTTGCCGTTCGTAGTAGTCTTTTTCTTCCTCGGTGGTGCCCCACTCGCGGGCCGCCTCAATCCACGCTCCCAACATGAAGGCGGGATGGGTGTTGAGCAGTGTATCGACATCCGCAAACAGCTGGTTGGCGATTTCTACCTGCCGTTCCAACTCCTGGATGTTACGGTTTTTATACGCCATCGTGAAATCGTTGCGGATGTCCATGAAGTGGTTGCCCATCCACTGCGAGAAGATGTTGACGAGGTCGTATTGGTAGGTGTCCTTCCATGTCCACGGCGGCCCGAAGTAATGGACATTGTCTTTGCTGGAAAAACTGGTGACAAAAGCCTTGCAGATTTTTTTCAACGTGTCGTTGCTGTAGGAATAGTAAGGTTTGGTGTAGTAGGTGCCGTGCCCCTCCAGAGACGGACGCGCCACCAACTGCGTGCCCAGTCCGTAAAACGACCAGTCCTTATAGACACTGTCGTTCAGCAAGAGCCATTCGTCATCATAATGGTGAGTAGCAGTCCGAGCATAGCCCCAATCCTTAATCCATTGCTGCACATCGGGTTGGCTCTCCCACGCGCGGTCGAAGAGGTACTCGTAGATTTGCGGACTCACGTCAAAGGACTCCAACGTGGAGCCGATACCGGTCATGTTCGGTCCGGCCTCCTTTAAAGCGGTATCCAGTTTTTTCTCCAGCTCGTTGATATTGCCCACGAGCATGGTGTTGCCGCCGAAATTGCCGAGGTAGCACCAGATGAAGGGCTGCCCGTAGAAGCCCTCGGTGGTGCGCCACACCTCCGTCTTCTCGCAGAAGTAGTCGAGCAGCACGAGCTTGTCTTGCGGCACGGTGGTGAGGTAGGCGCGGAGCCGTTCGGGGGTCCACGACTTGCGTTTGTAGTAGAACACCCAGGTCATCTGGAGCCAGCGGGCGGCGGGATCGCTCTGCTGCAGCGAAGTGTAAATGTTTTGGGAAACCTTGGCGAGGTAGTCGGGTTCCCAGCTGGGCGGGTCCATCTCGTTGAAGGGATCCACGCCGTAGATGTGGTCGGTGCCGAAAAGGGCGATCTCCTTTTCCATGAACGACTTCTGGATTTTGGCGAAGAGCGGGTCGGAGGAGTTGAGGAAGTGGGTAGGCTCGAAACCGCACCACGCGCTCAACTGCTGGATGTCGGCATCGGGGTGCATCTCGGCGAACCGTTTGGGCACGTGTCCGGCGAAGGCGGGCAGCACCGGCGTCATGTTGAACTCGCGCTCGCGGGCGACGATTTGCTGCTGCAGCGCTTTCTGTCCCTCCAACCACGACATCGGCAACGGTCCGCCGAAGCCATCGAGGTTGGCCATGCGGTGCCACGGCAGGTGCGCCGGTCCCGAGAAATAGCTGCGGATTTCCTCGTCCGTCATCCCGAACTCCTTCCACACCTCGTACCAGACGGCCTCCTGCCCGGTGATGGCGAGCGGCATCGTGATGCCGTTCAGCGCCATCCAGTCGATGAACCGCTCCCACTGCGGCCATTTCCACCACGGCATCGTGTAGCCGTAAGTGCAGTAGTTCAGGAAGAAACGGTCGCGCACGAGAGCCTCCTTGCGGATGGTTTTGGAGGGAGTCGGGAACTCGACAGGCAGCTCCACAGGTTCGCACAGCAGCCACGAAACGTGTACGCCTGCGATGTGCTTGAGGTAGTAGTTCAGGCCCATCGCCAAGGAGTTGTCGTTGTTGCCGGAGATCTTGATTTTGAGGGATTTGACCGGATCCTTGACGGGCTCTATCTGGAAAAAGTCAACCGTATCAGGTTGACACACAAAGATAAAGCAGGTGTCTTTGTCGCCGAGGATACGGTGCGCCAGGCCGTTGATGGGACGATGCGGTCCATTGTTTCCGGCGGTCAGCGATAAGGTCCAGAAGCAAACGGTCATGAGTATGATTTTTCGCATAAGGATTCGTTCTTAGAATGATACGGCAAAAGTATAATTTTTCTGAAAAAAGTTGTCCCAGTTGTCTCAGTTGTTGTCAGCAAAGAAGACAACTGGGACAACCATGACAACTTTTTTGTATTTGCGACCCAAAATGTTGAGGTTATGGACTTTTTTGGCTTCATGGTGATAAATTGTTCGTGCGATGATATGTCACGCAGTTTTTATCACAAGTTGGTCTGGGGTAGTAACGATGCATACTATATTGAGGGTCCCATCCGCTATGGGAAAAAGGGGAGACCAATGGTCGAGATTCCTTTGAAAGATTCGGCTTCGGATACCATTCTCATTACGGTCGGTAGTCTTCATTCGTTAGAAATAATAGACACTATTCCACCTGAAAATCTGGATACCATCCGTTTGGTGAAACGACGTTAAGGACAGACTTTATTATGTTGTCTAAGTTGTCCAAGTTGTCCAAGTTGTCTTTAAGAAAGGAAGACAACTGGGACAACCATGACAACACAAATAGAAGTTTCCGCTCTGTTTTGCGCCATGGATGTGAAAATCCTGCGAAAACTATTCTTTGAAAATTAACTAATCGTATTTGATTAGTTAATAAAAACATATATCTTATTGATTTACATGAATGAAATTTTTTTCGCAAACCCCTTGACAAGCGCTTTTCGATGTGGTATATTTGCATAATAAATATTTAATCATCAAAACGAAAAAGTATGATCAGTATTAACAAGATGAGATCCCACATGTATGATGTAGTGGGCGCGATACATGAAGTTCACGGCGAATTGGGCCCAGGATTGAATGAATCCTGTTACCAAGAAGGATTCGAAATGGAATTGACAGAGGAAGGGATCCCTTTTCTGCGGGAATTGTCCTTTTATCCCAAATATCACGGGCGACCGATGTCAACGAGCTTCCGTATAGATTTTTTGTGCAAGAACGAAATTATAGTCGAGTGCAAAGCGGTGTCAGAGTTGATACCAGTTCATCGGGCGCAATTGTTCAACTACATGCGACTGCTGAAGAAACCTTGCGGCATCTTAGTGAATTTCGCACCCAAGTTTGCTACTATTGAACGGTATCTCTTCGATAAAGAGGAAGGGAATATCATGGGTATGGATGGCAGTGTCATCCAAAAGTGGTGACGACAAAAAAGTTGCAGGGTCGTTTGCACGCTCCTATTTGC
>JAFXTE010000066.1 GCA_017525245.1 Bacteroidales bacterium
TGCAAAAATACTTGGTTAAGACCTTGACAATGTCGTAGTAGTTCACATTGCAGACGGGGTGTGAGTCGCCATTCATTGTTCTTTTGTCTTTAGTTATTAGTATTGATATTTTTTTCGCAGCACAACCATAAAGATGCTTCCGACGAGAGCTGCCATCAGTTCGGCGAAAACAATAGCATACCAGATGCCGTCAACGCCAAACAGCAACGGCAACAGGAGCACAGCCCCAAGTTCAAACACGAATGTCCGCAAGAAGGATATCAGTGCCGATACCTGCCCGTTATTCATAGCGGTAAAGAAGGCAGAGCCGAAAACAGCCAACCCCGTGAACAGGTAGGTGAGGGAGACAATCCGAAACGCGTGTACGGCATCCGGCAACAGGTTCGGGGCGTCATGCAAAAACAAGGCGGAAAACGGACGGGCCAGCACTTCGGAAAGGACAAACATCGCAACGGATGCAAGTCCGATGAGCGTCAGACTCCTTTTTCGCAGGTTCTTAAGCTCTCCGTGATTCTGTGCACCGTAATGATAGCTGAACACCGATCCTATCCCGTTGGAATACCCTACAAATATGGCGGCGAAAATCAGGCTGACATACATCAGCAGACCATAAATGACAACGCCATCTTCGCCCGCATACTTAAGCAGTTGTATGTTGTAGACCATCGCAACAAGGGACCAGGCGGCTTCGGCCATGAATTCCGAGGACCCGTTGGTCATGCTTTTCAAAATCGCCTTGCCGTTCCAAACAGGTTTCACCAGTCTCAGGAGACTGTCGTTCTTCCGCATGAAATAAATGAGCGGAAACAAGCCGCCCACAAGCTGGCTCAAGGCCGAGGCTGCTGCCGCACCTGCGAGACCCCATTTGAAGCCTATGATGAAAAGTGCATCGAAGGCGATGTTACTGAGACCTGCGAGTACGGTGACCGCAAGCCCCAGCTTGGGTTTTTCGGCGGTGATGAAGAAAAGCTGGAACTCATACAACAGAATCCATGCGGGCAAAGCCAGAATGAAGATTCGCCCGTACAGCACAGTGTCTTCAAGGAGTTGCCCTTCCGCACCCAATAGGGTGGTGATGGGCCGCATAAAGATGAATCCCGAAACCATCATCAAAACACCCAAGCCTGACGATACCAGCACAATCAGGGAGAACAGACGGTTCGCTTGATTCTGGTCATTCTCCCCAAGCGTCTTTGCAATCAGCGCACTGCCTCCCACACCGAACATATAGCCGATGGTTCCGAGGATGTTCAGCATTGGCATAATCAGGTTGATGGCTGCAAATTCCGTCGTGCCAACGAAATTGGCGACGAAATATCCGTCCACAATGATGTACAGGGAAAGGAATATGTTCATCACAATGGATGGCAACGTAAACCGCAGCAATTTACTGTAGGTAAAATGCTCTGATAAATGGATTCGGGATTCCATCTTTTATATCATTTCATAAAGATTAGCACACTCTCTTGGACGACCCGTTCCCAAGGCGCTCTGCCCAGGACATCATCAGGTCTTCACGCCTTCCGAACAGATCCTTCTGCATGCCGATGGCATCGTCGAAGACCATCGTCTGGCGGTCATCACCCGAGAACTTCTTCCACTCGTATTTCTCGGTTGAGGGGTTGCCCGTCCGGGCGAAGTTGACCCACATCTCCTTTGCGACGTGGCGGAACTCGCAGTCCTCGTTACAGACAATCTCTCCGCTCCCCATCGGGTCCGGGATGCAATTGTCGAACAGGTACGGAATCTCAGCCGCGTGTACTGCACCAAGATAGGGGGTTGTCACCGGCTTCTTGATGAAGTACATATAGGTATTGCCGCCAGCGGCCGCGTGCCTGATGGCCATATTGGTGTTGCCGGCGCGGAAGTTGATGTCGTTGCAGTATTGCTCCAATCGGCTCAACTCGCTTTCGTTTGCGAGCGTGGCCATGAACTCGTCGTACATGGCCTTCTCCTGGTCGTTGAGCAGTGCGCGATCCCTCTTTGCGATCCACCTCAGCGTATTTGCGAAGGCTTCTTCGCCGCCCTCAAGCGGAACGAAGTATCTGATTTCGTCCAAGTTAGACCCAATCATCAAATCAATCTTGGATCTCTTCTCGTCTCCCCACATCCCGTACATGACCGCTCGATCCTCGGGCAGCGTGACGCCGTCGAGGAGTGGGAAATTGGCACCTCCGAGAAGGCAGTTCTTGTCAATGGCGTATGCTTTCTGATAGGCATCTACAAGCTGCTCTGTGGTGAGTTCCATCAGCTCGTCCATGGTTTGGCAGCCCGTTGCGGTCAGGTAGTTCTGCGTGACGTGGATACCATGCTCCATCGTGTCGCAGTAGGCGATGTTGGCACTCTGTGCGATGCATCTCTTGAAGAGTCCCTCGCTTCCGTCGATGAGCGGGAGGAACGTGACGCTTGCCGAGCCTGCCGACTCGCCGAAAATCGTCACGTTGTCCGGATTGCCGCCGAACTTGGCGATGTTTTTCTGTACCCATCTGAGGGCCTCAAGCTGGTCGAGCAAGCCGAGGTTGCCGGCCTCCTTGAAGTTCTCTCCGCCGGGGACCCGCTCGAAGTTC
Source organism: Bacteroidales bacterium (assembly GCA_017525245.1). GTDB lineage: Bacteria > Bacteroidota > Bacteroidia > Bacteroidales > WCHB1-69 > F23-D06. The sequence continues at coordinate 2,568 of JAFXTE010000066.1, forward strand.
ATGAAGCCCATGAAGCCGAGCCGGTAGTCGATGGACACGAACAGGATGTCGGGGTACTGTTTGGCGATGCTGGTGAGGTCGTAGAGGGGCGACGCCTGCGACTCGGCGCAGAACCCGCCGCCGTGAATCCACACCATGACCGGCTTCTTGCTGTCAGTGCAGTTGGTATTGCAATATACGTTCAGCACGAGGCAGTCCTCGCCGAACTCCGCCGTACCCATCGAGTCGTTCAGCGGTCCGATAGGAACGTGGCCGGGATTTGTCGCGTCGTACACGCCGTCATCGTCTGCGGCAGGAAGAGCTTTCTTCCAACGAAGTTTCCCCACCGGCTGCGTGGCGTAGGGGATTCCTTTCCAGATAATCAGCTCGTCAGTCTTCTTACCGACGAAAGTGCCGTTGTTGCACTTGACCGCCAACGACTTGTCATAATTGCCGTCTGTGATTCGTCTGTCTTCATTCATTGTATGATCCTCCTATTCTTTATTTGCGATATGTTTTTTAATTCACCTTCTTACCGGCAAAATACACATCGGTGGGCTTGTTATAGCTGAAGCCCTGCTGCTCTGCTGTCAGAAGGTCATTGTCGAACACCAGGAAATCGGCATCCTTGCCGACTTCGATGGAGCCCTTTTTGGCCTCGATGCCCAGCTGTTTGGCACCGTTGATGGTATAGCCGATGAGCATTTCCTCAATGTTCATTCTCTCGTTCTCAGGCGGAAATACCTTGGCGGCTCTGGTGTATTCGTAGTCCCTGGTCTTTTCAGTAATCCAGCGGGTCATGCCCACTTCCATGCCTAAGTAGGGGTTCCAGGTGGTGAAATCCATAAAGACAATGTTGTCGCTGGACCAGGCCACGGTGGCGCCGCTGTCCCAGACCGTTTTGCAGCGGAACTGTTTGCGGGCACGTTCCTCGCCAAGCCATGTAGCCGCAATGGCGGGGTCTCCAGAATGCCAGTGCGGGGTGAAGTTGGCAAACACGCCCAGCTTGGCGAAGCGTTCCAGATCATCGTCGCACTCAATTTCAAGATGGGCGCAGGTTACTCTCACGTGCAGGTCATCTCCCATCTCCTTTTTGGCCATCTCAACACCATCCAGTACCGTGCGTGACGCACGCTCACCGACGGTGTGAAGGTGTAAGTCCAAGTTCGCCTCATTGAGATTCTTCAAAAGTTTACAAATACCCTCTGCGGAGAAAGCGGTAGAGCCCGTCGTATGGACATCCACGTATGGAGTGACCATAGCGGCGGTGTGAATCTTCTGGGTACCGTCCATAAAAATCTTCATGGTATGGACCTTCAGGTGCTCCGTGTTATACTCTTGCTGTATGCGCTTCAGTTGCTTCAGGCCTTCCTCTGCGTCCCGCTCCGCGTTGACAACGAGGCAGCCGTCAACATAGATGGGCAGTTTCCCCTGCTTGTCCAGTTCGACCAGACGCTTATAGACCTTCTCATGGAACTTCATGTCGCCCGGAAGACCGGCATCAAATACCGCAGAAACGCCATATTCGACGGAGAAATCAATCCAACGTTGAAGCGCCGCATCAACCTGCTCATCGGTCAGTTCCATTCCGCTGTCGAGAATGATACGAACTTCCGTTGCGCCCTCGTACATATTTCCGGTCACGTGGCCGTCCTTACGCACATAATACGCAAGACCCGGGATGGGATCCGGCGTGTCGTCCGTAATGCCGTGCCGCTGAAGAATCTTTGAGTTTACCCAGATGCTGTGTCCTTCGCCTTCCTGGATCTGCAGTTCGGCATCCGGGCAGATGGCATCCAGCTCCTCTTTTACTATATCCTCTCCTTTCAGGAACCTTTTCTCCATGTAGAACCTGTAACGCTTCTCGCCGGGATGCGTTTTGATATAGTCCGCCATCAGATCCAGGGCAGCCTGCTTGCCGTCCGGCTCGATACGCTCTCCCATGGGTGCGTACTCAAAACCTACAGGGATGGTAATATGCACATGGCTGTCGATGATGCCAGGCATGATGAACTTTCCTCCGAGGTCGGCGACTTCGCCTTCGTAATTGGCGAGGCCGGCTTCGTCGCCCACATAGACAAACTTGCCGCCCTTCACCACGAGGGCGGTCGCTTGCGGGTTGTTCTTGTCAGAAGTGAAAATTTTTGCGTTTTTGATGATTTGATCTACTTTCATGATTTTAAAAATTAATTTTATCGGTTTGATTTGACTTATAAGTTGCAATACGTTTGGCGACATTGGCCTTGATGTTGTTGTAGAAGAAGGCGTAATCTTCACCGTGGCGGCCATCCGGGCCGAAGAATTCGGAAGCGACTTTGGCGGCCTCCTCGTCCATTTTCTCACCCTTCGCGTGGGTCACCACTACGCCTCGGTCGGGGAACACTTGGGCATCCGCGCCAAGGTCTTTAATCTCTAATTCGCCGGTTTTCTCGTTCGGCCAGAGCGACCCTAAGTTCTCGCTCGCAGGAGCGTAAGTGTTGTCTAACTTCCAGTTGAGCGGGTTGATGCTCATGGAGCCCGGCTGTAGCACGCAAGTATTGGCATTCACTTCCCTATTCTTGGGCCCTTCGGTGTTCCAGGTGATGATAACCCCTGTGTCGCACTCGCCGGTGGCGAACTTCATGTGCGGGTAGGCCTTGAACTCGTCTTTGGTGAAAGCATAGCCAATGGGATAGGCAGCCACCATGCGCTTGTAGTAGTCGGAATGCTCCACGAAGTATTTCTTCAGCACCATCTTGACGATGGCTGAACCCTGGCTATGGCCAGCGATGATGAACGGGCGACCGTTGTTGTAGTGCCCGAAATAGTAGTCGAGCGCAGCAACGATGTCGTCGTAGGGCATACCGGCAATGGCTGCATCGAAAATCCCGTCCCTCTTCCAGACAACGCCGGCGTAGCGCAGGCCCACCTGGCGATAGTACGGCATGAACACATTGGTGGAATCGGCGTATGCAGAGGCGTGCAGGGCATATTCGCCAGCAGCACCTTCCAGCATCTCTACATTGTCCATGGTCGCGTAATCAGGAGTGTCCTCCGTCATGCTCCCCATGATGTACTCGGTGGCGTACACGTAAAACGTGTCAACGTCCTTGGCGATTT
>JAFXTE010000067.1 GCA_017525245.1 Bacteroidales bacterium
GGCCCGCCGAGGTTGCAATCTGTTCAGACGGCGGGCAAACGGACGGAAAGCCGAGTGGCGGCCGGGGTGTTTCAGCGCTTCTGTATTGCCATATAAGTTCCACACTCATCCCGATGGTTCGAATCCATTTCCGTTCACAAACAGAGAATAAATTCAAACAAAATGAAAGAGATTTTAATATTCTACCTGGCCGGATACGCCGTGGCCGCAATATGGACCGCCGTGTGGCTGCTCCGCGAGAAAGTGGAGGAAAGCTACGGGTTCCGTATTCTCTTTTCTATCATCATGGGGGCCCTGTCGTGGGCGCTGGTGACCATATACCTGATGGCCTGGAGCGAAGGAAGGAGGAAACATGACAGGCATTAACCTCGCGTTGCTGGCCGCAGCCAAGGGACAGGGCTCGGAGTGGCTTGTGGTGGCCGCCGGCGGGCGCATCGTCCGTGCGAGCAAAGACAGGAAAACCCTCGCCCGCTTCGCCGCCCCTGTGCCGGGGTGGCGGGTGATGAGCGTGGAAGAATATGAACGGAAGTACAACTAAAAACAAACAGCTATGGAGAAACACCAACCCAACAAAACGGAAGAAAACCGTCCGATGATGAGGATGTACATGAGAGACGGCGAATACTTCATATCCGGAAACACGCTGACAACGGATCTGCTGATGCAGGAAGGCGCCGAAAACGCGGAGCTGCGTCACAATCTGTCAGGCAACCCCTACATCAGCTTCGGCACGGCCGACCGCTACAAGACGGAGGGCGAGATGGAAGCCCGGAACGGGTACCGCGTGATCAAGACGGGTCCCAAAAGACTCGGGTTCTCGCGAAAGAAACTCATTCTCGACATCCTCGACGAATTCGAGCTCAGCCACGACGTCGTCAAGGCAGACTTATACCTGCAGCTGAAATCCGAGGAGAACACCGATCCCGACGCGGTTCTCGACTTCGCCATCGACCGGGTGGCGGTCATCGAGGAGGAAGGCGGGAGCAAAAAGCAGGAAACGCCTCAGGTGGATCCCGTTCCGGAGAGGAAGGCCGAAGCCGAGAAGCCCACGCCTGCGTCGGCGATGGAGTCCGTTGCCGTTGTCGACGCTCGCGAGGGAGGCGAAGACACTTCCGACATCTGGATGAAGGTGCTCTACACCGACAACGGGTTCGTCATCCGGGACGACGTCGGCATCATGACCTCGAAAGAATGTGTCGGCGACGAGCTGGGCGAAGTGCTGTCGAAGGAACTCGGATCCGAAATCCTTGGTGAAATCGAGCACATCGACGAACTCAAGGTCAACAGCTTTAAGAATTACCTCGGGTGGAAGGTGAGCGTGCACATCGAGCCCATTGAGTACGGACGACAGTTCTTTGAGAATTAGATTCGAGATACAATCACCAAATAAAACCAAACAATATGAAAGAAAAAATTAAAGTTATCAGAATGGTTTGCGGAATGCTCCGGAAGAAAAACACCGGCATCATCTTATGCAGAGACTCAAAAAATAGTCTGTTTTATGCCAATGGAAAAGGCAAATCCATAGCTGTAGAGATAGCGGAAGCTATGGGTAAAGATAAAGATATTCGCGAGGTTTTTGCTTCCGGTGTGCTTGTTCACATACTCGCAGATGGATCCGTACCAGCCCTGAGTGAATCAGGGTTGCTCGAGCTGAAAAAAATCTTGGAAAAGACTATTGCGGAAGGAGGGGCGAGATGAAACAGTTCGACATCGAGAAAGCGAAAAACGGGGCGGCCGTGTGCCTGCGCGACGGCACCCCGGTGAAGATCCTGGACTTCGACTACAACGGAAATATTCTGTACGAAATCGTACGACACGGAATAAAGAATCACTGGATTGCGAATAATGAAGGCGTATGTATCGATCCGTTCGATGACATGTGGCTTCCTAAATATAATTTATATATGGCCCCCGTGTACGGCTTTATGAACGTGTACAAGAACGAAGCAAACATGATATTGGTGGGCGGCGTGATCCGCGCCACGCTTGAAGAGTGCATCGGAGCCGGGAAGGACGCACCCATGGAGAACCTGGAATGGTTCTGCCACGCACGGGTGGAGCTGCTGGACGAGAGGGAAGAGGAAGAGAGAATCCGTCGCCATGATCAATGACGGAAAACCCATATTGGACGCGGCATGCGGAAGCAGGATGTTCTGGTTCGACAAAGACAACCCACTGGTCGATTTCCAGGACATCAGAGACGAGACGTGCATGCTGAGCGACGGGCAGACGTGCATCGTGAGTCCGAACATCATCGGCGACTTCACCTCCATGGCCATGCCGGACAAAAGCTACAAACTCGTGGTGTGGGACCCTCCGCACCTGGTGTGGGCAGGCAAAGCCAGTAACCTCTACAAGATGTTCGGAAAACTCAACGACTGGCATGTCGATTTGAAAAAAGGGTTCGACGAATGCATGCGGGTTCTTGACGACTACGGTGTGCTGATTTTCAAATGGTCAGACACACAACTGAAGGTCAAGACCGTCATCAAGGCCATAGGTCAGGCACCGCTGTTCGGACACAAGACCAGCCGACACTGCATTTGGATGGCGTATATGAAGATACCACAAGAATAAATCATTCACCAATAAAAATCAGAATTATGGAAAAAAACATGGACTTCGGCGGTGCGATAGCCGCCCTGAAACAAGGAAAGAAAGTGACACGCAAAGGATGGAACGGCAAGGGCATGTTCCTGTGGCTCAAAAAAGGCAACATGATCGAGTCGTCATGGTGCAAGGACCCGATGCTGAAGAGCATCTGCGACGCGAACGGAGGCAAAACGGAAGGCCTGCCGACCGTCTGCATGAAGACCGCCGACAACAAGGTGCTCACGGGCTGGCTGGCCTCGCAGACCGACATGCTGTCGGAAGACTGGGAGGTCGTTGAAGATGAGGAAGGAGGCAACGGACATGATTGAAATCGTAAAATTAGAGGAAGTCACGCCGACTGCGAGCGGCGTGAGTGCCAGGACCGGAAATGCCTGGCAGAAGAACGAGATCGTGGTGCTCACCACCGGCGATTGGCAGAAGCGTTTCCGCCTCACCTGCTTCGGCGACGTGTGCGCCAAGGCGGCGGCCATCGAGCCCGGTACCATGGTGCAGGTGCAATTCAGCATCGAGCAGCGTGAGATCCCTGCCAAGGGCGACCGCGCTGCCTTCTGGGTGAACGACGTGAACTGCCACGGCATCACCCCGTACGTGGCGCAGCCCCTGCAGGCGCAATACGTTCCCGCGCAGCCGGCACAGCCCCAGTACCAGCAAAGCCAACCGGCTCAACCGGCGCAGGCGGCACCCGCCCCGTCGCAGCTGCCGCCCACACAGGCGAACATACCGTTCTCACCCCAATCGAAAAACTACGGGATGCCCTACTGACCTTGACACTTAGCGTAATGGAGAACCGCTCTGCAGATATAGTCGCTTTTGCTGCCGGAAACCGACTCCAGGATATCGACAACCTCCTGGGTGGCGCACACCGCGTATTTTTTCGCGGTGGTGGCCTTACGCCCGGCACCTTCGCGCCGTCCGCCCCGGTTCTCCGTCTTCGTGATCTGATCTTTGTCCATACTATTCATAATTTTGGTATTTTTGCAGCCTCGAAAACCCAAAGAGGGAAAAGGGGGAGGGTCAGTCCCCCTTTGCTCCCGTTTAGAAAATCCCAACCTCAAAGGTTATCATCATTTTCCAAACTTTCAAAGAAATTCGTAGTTTCATATTTCTTTGGGTTTTCGTTTTTCCTACTCTTTACCGTTTTCGGATTCCCGTGTCGTTCATCCCTGAAAGACATGGCAAAGATACAAAATATTTTGATATAATTCCAACTTTTTCAAAACAAAGTTATCAACAATTTTGATTCAACTTATTAACAGTCAATAAAATTTACAAGACATGGGTACTTTATTCAATCAACCTGAAAGGTTGCAACACTTTATAGATAGAGAAGATTTATTATATGAGGTCGATAAAATAATAGATGTTGCAGAAGATAGTGGTTTAGACATAGATAAAGTCATCGACATATACAAAGCAGCATCCATTAATAGATTCATAGATTGCTATGTAGAAGATGGTGACGCTTTTGATGAACAAATAGCAGGCATTGGGGAAATCTTAAAAAGAATCGAGAACTCTATAAGTAACATATCATGTTCTTTAGAAGAGGCATTTCCACAAAATTCTTAATTCAGAATTCTTAATTCTGCTTTGAAAGCATGATCACCAAGGAAATCATAGACACCATCAAGTACCGCGCCGACATCGTCAGTGTGGCAAACGGCCTCGGACTGAACCTTAAGAAACAAGGCCGCTTTTATGCCGCCGTGTGCCCGTTCCACGACGACCACGACCCGTCGCTGAAGATCAACCCGCAGACCGGCAGTTACAACTGCTACGTGTGCGGTGCCCATGGCGACGTGTTCGACCTGGTGATGAAGCTCCGCAACTGCGACTTCATCGAGGCCGCCAAGGAGCTGGCCAAACAGTACGGCGTGGAGATCCAGGATGACCATAAGCCGCAGGATCCGGAAAAGGAGCAGCGCAGGAAATCATACGAGGAGGCAATGAAGATGGCCACGGAATGGTTTCAAGAACAATTGTGGGCGTTTATGGAACAACCTGCGTCCCCGCAGGTTGATAAGGAACCGGCCGCCGAAGGTGTAGAGACGCAAAATGTTGCGTCTCCAAAGAACCGACGCTCGGAGGCGTCGGCTCCTACACCTCTCGATTATGCCCTTGGCCGCTTCAAGGAAGAGACCCTGAAGACCTGGCACATTGGCTACGCGCCGGAGAGCTGGGGAGGTTTGAAAGACCACCTCAAGGCAAATGGTGTGGACCAGGAGACCGCCATCGAGCTCGGACTGTTGAAGCGCAACGAGAAAGGAAGCGTGTATGACGTTTTCCGGGGACGGCTCATGTTCCCGATCCGCGACGTAAGAGGGAAGGTCATCGCCTTCTCCGGGCGCGACCTCACGGGAGCCGCAGCCGAAAAGAAGACCGGAAAGTATGTGAACAGTCCGGAAACGCCACTCTACAAGAAATCCATGACTCTGATGGGCCTCGACGTTGCGCTGCCCGCCATCCGCAAGTACGACGTGTGCGTGCTGGTGGAAGGCAACGCCGACGTCATCCACATGCACCAGATAGGTGTCCACAACGTGGTGGCCGCCTGCGGAACCGCCCTCACCGACGGGCACATCGAGCAGATAAGCCGGTTCACCCAAAACATCGCACTGCTCTACGACAGCGACACCGCAGGACGCAACGCGGCCGAACGGTCTGCCCAGCTCATCACCGACAAAGGACTGAACGCCATCATCCTAACCATCCCAGACGACGAAAACGGTCTCAAGCAGGACCCTGACACTTTCTTCAAAAGCACCGCCCAGTTCAAGGAGTTCTACAACTCCTACAAAAAGAGCTACTGGACACTGTTGGCGGAGATGAAGGCGGAGAACTGTGAAAACGACGAGATGTACCGCGCCCGAACCATGAAGGAAATCGCCAGTCTTTTCTACAAACGCGGTGACAGCGAGACAGCCACCATCGTGGACGAACTTTCGAAAATCATCGGCAAGAAAGCGGTCTGGAACAAGACCATCAAGGAACTGAAGGACGGCGACCGGGAGAAGGAGCGCGAAAAAGCCTACAACGAACGCAGCGCGGAACAAAACGAGATGTTCACCAAGTACGGTTTCTACGTTCGCGATCACTGCTACTGGTTTCATTCCCTCAAGGGCGAGGGCATGTTCCAGGGCAGCAACTTCGATTTGAAGCCATTGTTCCATATCGAGAGCACTGTGAACGCCAAGCGGCTTTACGAAATCACCAACACCTACGGCGTCACCAAGGTGCTGGAGTTTCCACAGAAAGACCTCATATCACTGTCGGCGTTCAAGCTGCGGTGCGAAAGCATGGGCAACTTCCTGTTCGACGGCGGCGAAGTGGGGCTGGCCAAGATAAAACAGTATCTCTACGAGAAGACCGAAAGTTGCAAGGAAATCACCCAGCTCGGATGGCAGAAGGAGGGTTTCTTCGCCTGGAGCAACGGCATTGTGAGCGACGGCGAGTTCAAGCCGGTGGATGAATACGGCATCGCGAAGCACAAAGACGAAAACTTCTACATGCCCGCATTGTCAAACTTTTACAAAAACGATCCCGATTTGTTCAAGTTCGAGCGCAGGTTCATCCATGATCCGAAAAGCGGCACCACTCTGAATGAATGGTGGATGCTGTTCTCAGCCGTATATGGGATCAACGCCGTTGCCGGACTGGCGTTCTACGTGGCATCGCTTTTCCGGGATCACATCTACAACCGGGAGGGGTTCTTTCCCATATACAACATCTTCGGTGTTCGGGGTTCCGGCAAAACGGAGATGGCCAATTCCATGATGCAGCTGTTCGGTCATCACGAAGTGGACGTGTCCATCAAGACCGCCACGCTTCCATCGCTGGCCGACCACGTTTCTCGAACCTCCAACGCGCTTTGCCATATCGACGAGTACAAAAACGATCTCGAATATGACAAATTAGAGTTCCTCAAGGGATTGTGGAACAGTATCGGGCGCAGCCGCATGAATATGGACAAGGACAAGAAAAAGGAAACCACGGCGGTGAACTGTGGCGTGATACTTACCGGGCAGGACATGCCCACAGCCGACAACGCCTTGTTCACGCGAGTCATATTCACCAGATTCAGCAAAACAGGGTTCACCGAGGAAGAGGGAATTTTGTTCAACAGGCTGAAGACGATGGAGAAAAAAGGTGTCACAGGCATCACCAACGAAATCATCATGCACCGCGAAGAGTTCCTAAAGCTCTATGATGCCAACAGAGGGCAAGTATATGAGGACATGGGGCGCATGGAAAAAAAAGGCGAATACGAAGACCGTATCTGGCGCGGATGGGCAATTCTGATCAACGCCGTCAAGACTCTCTCCACTCTTTTCCGCATAGACATCGGCTATGACTATGCCCTTCGTGAGCTGTGCGGGATGATGAAGAAGCAACAGACGGAAGCCAGAACCGAAAACGACGTGGCGGTGTTCTGGCGAATGGTATCCGTGTTGGCAAAGAACGGCGACATCGAGGACGGGTACGACTACGTTGTGAGAACAGATTCCCACTTCAAATTCGAGAAGCTGGAGATCAACCGGGAGCAAGACGACCCCCTGAAGGTGCTGGCCATCGAGATTGACCGATGCGTGTCGCTCTACCGACAACTTGCAAAAAAGGAAGGGGTGAAAACCATCCTGGACAAAGGGACTCTGGAATACTACCTGGTCAATTCTCCGGAATACATTGGCCGATGGCCGAAACGGATGAAGAAAAGGGTGGACAAGCTGCAAGAAAGCACCGCCCAGGTCAATCCTGTCAACGGCGACATCAAGGTGCAAACATACGTGCCGCGCCTTTTCGCTTTCGACTACGACCGCGTCGGGATAGACATCGCCACGAAATGGGAGGCGGAGAACGAGATATAACAGTCTACGACCTGCATACACCAAGACCGCCCTTGCCGGCGGTCTTTTTTTTTGTACCTGAATGGTTGAGAAAAAAAATCAAAAACTTCCAAACGAAAAACAGCCAAAACATTTAAAACATTTAAAACATGCTGAAATACAATACAATAACCCTAAAATAACCCAAAACATTTTAAAACATTTTCGAACGTTTAAAACATTCTCGAACAGTTTAAAACACAAATCTAAAACCAAATATATTGAAAATCAATACTTTATGGCGTGTTGCAAAATGTTTTAAATGTTTTAAAGGGTATCTGCCCACTTGGAGTGTTTTGAAAAAAAATCCACGATTTCCTCCGGCATAGACACCTTCGAAAAAAAACTTAAACCATCACTTCAAACAGTCACACTCAACTCACCGAAAAATTGCTATCTTTGCCATCCGAAAACTATGTTTCAATAACCCATAACCAATAACCATTACAAAGGTGGAGTGCTACAGCGTTGACATGAGAGTGGATCCGTTGGTGAAGCGGTGGATGGACCGCAACTTCAAGACCGGCCACGGACGCTACCGCTTCGGCGACAGTTGCTACTATGGCCTGGTGAGTGCCGTGCTGTGCCAGTCGCCGAGGGTGGGCAACCCCGCTGTGGTCCCCGACAAATACGCCCGCTTCGTGCCGGTGAAAGTCTGCATAACCGAATACGACTTCTACCATTACGGCTGGGAAGTGAGCATCACTCAGGAGCTCCGCTTTTCCCGCCTGGTGCGCAACATTCTCATCGACGAATGCCTGCGCAGCGCGGCCATGCTCCGCGCACGTTACGACATTCCCCTGTCACAAGCCATCAACAGCTTCACCGTCTGGTACGGTCTCACCGATGACGACGTGAACCCCGACACCCTTCGCAAGACGTACCAGCGCAAATACAAGTCCGTGGAAGAGGACTACCGTGCCTTCGACCGTGCCGCCGTCACTGACTTCGGCAGGTTGGATGCCGATCCGCCTCAGCGGCATCTGCGCTTGCACAAGTCCCGGTACCGGGATCCTCGCCAATTGAATCTTTCCTTTTAATAACCAATACAACAAACTGAATATGAAAGATATAAAAAGAGCATGTTATATTGATAAGAAACCAGGAATCAGCAGACTGTGGTACGTCTCCGTGGAGGAGGTGCGGTCATTGGCCATCACCGCTGAGGACACCGTCTCCGTCACCCTGAAGCCCGGCGGCCGGTGGGGCGAAATCCACGGCAAGCGTACCACCGCCGCCAGCGACTGGGACCGCCGCTTCGACAACCGCATCCAGACCCTGCTCCCCGGATGGACGATGCAGGACGCCGTAAGCATTGGCCGTCTCGTCCATGGCCGCTACTTGGTGAAATGGACCGACCATGCTGGCGACACCCGGCTGTGCGGCTACGGCGAGCCGCTGCATTTGGCCATTGCGCAGACCGCACCCGAGACCCCTGCGGAATACCAGGGCATCATGCTCACCTTCAGCTGCGAGAGCGAGTTCGGTTTTCTGAAAATCGTCGAATGACAACCCATATTGGGGGCATCATGCCCCCATTATGCGCCCGTTTTTCCCTTCGCGAATTTCCATTATCGATTTTCAATTATCAATTAGTCAGCGTCTTGCATTGTCCCAACAGTTTTTCGCGCCCCGTAGTATTTTTGCGGCCGAAAAACTTTACAGACGATGACAAGACAATTTCTGAATATCACCCAGCTCTCGGCCAACAAGGCCCGTATCGAGATCGACGGCACCATCGGCGGCTTCGACTGGGACACCTGGAAACGGAAGAACACCGGCGCCGGCATCCGGAAGCAGCTCAAGGAGATCGACAACCTGAAGGTTGACGAGATCGAGGTGCTCATCACCTCTTTAGGTGGTTACGTGGATGAAGCGTTGCAGATCCACGACGCGCTGAAGAGCCATCCGGCCAAGGTGACCACCATCGTGCAGGGTTTCTGTGCCAGCGCGGCCACCGTCATAGCCTGTGCCGGCGACCGCCGCATCATCTCCCCCAACGCTTTGTATCTCATCCACAAGTGCATGAGCGACGTGTGGGATGCCAACGAGAACGATCTGGAAGCGGAGCTGGACGACCAGCGCACCATCAACGGCACGATCTTCAACATCTACAAAGGGGTGCTGAAGAAAGACGAGGCCGACCTCCGCGCCCTGTTCGAAGCCAACGACGGCGACGGCAAGTGGATCACCGCCGAGGATGCCCTGGCTTTTGGCTTCGCCACCGAGATCCAGGAATTCGAGAACGAGAACAAAAAAACGGCAAGCGGAATGGCGCGGTTCCTGAACCGCGCCCGCGTCCTCTTCCCGGTTGTGAACAATATCCCTAACTATAACCAAAACCCCACCGACATGAAGAAATTCCTGATGAGTTTCGCCATGCTGGGCGCACTCCTTTGCATGAAGGAGGATGCCGAGTATGACGAAAAGGAAGGTCTGAAGCTCACTCCCTCGCAGCTTCAGGCCGTGGAGGATGTCTTGAAGGCCTACGATGACCTCAAGACGAAAGCCTCCAAGACCGAGAGCGATCTTCAAGGCGCGAAGGATGCCCTGGCCACTGCCGAAAAATCCGTCGCCGACAAAGACGCCCTCATTGCCACCCTCACCGCCGAGCGCGACAGCTACAAGGCCAAGTACGAGAACGCCCCCGCCAACGTGCCGGGCGTGAACGGAAAGGATGTGAACCCCGAACCCGTTGACGTGACCGACAACCAGGTCTATGCTGAACTGGAAAAATTCCTCTAACCATCAAACCAAAAACATCATGGCAAGCATTTTAACCACTTCCCAAATCGTGTCCGAATACGGACAGTACTACATCAAGGAGGGGCAGAACCGCAACCGCCTGTTCCGTGCGTTGGTCCAGATGCCCAAGACCCTGGAGAACCACGCCCGCCACATCCGCACCACCGAAACCAAGTACCGGATGGCCAACTACCGTTTCGGCAGCGTGCTGCAACCGTTCAGCACCACCTTCAACCCCATCTCCGAGCTGGAGTTCATCCCCAACCAGATTGATCTCCAGAAGATCAAGGTCAACGTGCGTATCACCCCTGACGACATCGAGGATATGTGGCTCGCCTTCATGAGCGGCAACACCACCCGCAACAAGAAGGATTGGCCCATCGTCCGCTTCATCATGGAAGAGTATCTCGCCAAGCAGATCGGTGCCGACCGCGAGAACCACATGGTCTATAAGGGTGTGCGCAACGACAACGGCAACACCCCTGGAGCCTGTATGGACGGCATCAAGAAGAAATTGATCGACGGCACCGCCGCCGGCAATCCTTATCCGATGAACGTCATCAACGGCATCGGTCCGTTGGATGCCTCTTCCATTTTCGACCAGATTGAAGCTTTCGACCGCGCCATTGGCCAGCTCTACTGGAACGAAGAAGTCAACATCTTCGTTTCTCCGGAGTGGTACCGTGCGTTCCTGGCCGACCGTCGCGCACAGAGTTTCTACCAGCTGCGCAACGAGGGCGACTTCGACAACGTGATCGATTTCACCGGACGTCGTCACCGCCTCGTGGCACTTCCGTCCATGGCCGGTACCGACGATTTGTGGGCCGCCACTCCGAACAACCTGTTGTGGCTCACCATCCGTGACATGAACACTTCCTCCGCCGACATGCAAGCTATCCACTACGATGTGGACGTCATGCTCGACTGGTGGGAGGGTATCGGCTTCGCCTGCAACAAAGAGGTGTGGGTGGCAGCTGAGACTGTCACGACAACGGCCTCCGGCGACGGCCAAGGTAACGGTCAAGGCGACGACTCTGGCGAAACCCAAGGCGACGACTCTGGCGAAACCCAAGGCGACGACTCTGGCGAAACCCAAGGCAACGACCAGAACAACGGCTAAGCACAGGGAACGGGCGCGGGGTGATGGCATATCCGTTGCACCGCGCCGCCCTGTTTTCAATCATTCATTATTCAATCACTTAAAAACTGAAAAATCATGCCTGAACCTGAAGAAAATACCAACCAGTGTCCCGCGTGCCTTGAAGACCTGGCACGTCCGGCAACCTGTGAACAAGTTGTAGGCGGTGTGGTCACCACCTACCTCCTCGGCCTTAAGGAAGACGTTGCTACCTGGCCGGCTAAAAAGCCTGCCTCCACGCGTTCGGTCCTCGTTGACCACGTGGAGACCGTTTCTGGGTCGAAACTCACCATGAAACCCGGCAAACGGATGTTCGCCATCAGCGCCAAGAAAGGTTCCGCCTTGCTGAAATACGAATTACAGGGCGAAAGCGGCTCCAAGTCGTTCAAAGCGTCCCTGGAAAACAACATTCCCGGTTTGCGGCCCAAGATGCTGGGCTTTTTGGCAGCCACCGCCAATCAGGAATTGGTGATTCTCGCCAAATCCCGCTCCGGAGATGTCCACATGCTGGGAGACGAAAACGAAGGTGTAGAGTACGAGAGCGCTGAAGCGACCTCCGGCCAGAACGGCAACGATCCCACCGGTGCCGACGTGGTCTTCTCCACCGAAGTTGCCGCCCCCACCATCTACAAGGGCGACAACTGGGACGAGCTGCAGGTGCCCGCCGGCGAGTCCGATGACAACGCCGGCGAATAGCCACATTTTTTTTCTCTCTCAACCATATTGGTAATAGTATTTCATTTGTTTGGAAAGAGCTTCCTCTCCTGGGAAGCTCTTTTTCGAACGGCAATCAACTCCTGACATGAACGATATACAACAATGGCTCGACAATCCCGGCCACGACTACTCCGCCGGCGTTACCCTCTTCGCCCGTTACAGCAAGAACAGGGCACTGGTGCGCTATTTCCAATCCGGAACCGCCCGGTTCCGGATGGGGAAACTGGTTTACGAGATGGGGAAATTGGCGAATACGGCATCCTCGACGAAACGGATCGTAGAGACGCAAAATTTTGCGTCTCTACAACCACGGCATTCGGAACACCCTCGTGCAACCGTTTCCCCCGCAACTGCGAAGACACAGCTGCCTCCTTACATCCTCGCCGCCAAGAAGGAGATATCCTCCCTCTACGCCCTCATCGACAAACGGCACCGGGAACTGTACGACCTGGGCACCTCCAACGCCGATGACGTGGTGCGCAAACGGAAGAGGATCCTCGACGGGCGCAGGCCCGCCATCGATCGTGCCGACCGTCTCTACCGACTGAAGGAGGCATGGATCAAGCTGGAAGATGGCCCCGCCCGGGAACGGGTGGCCAGCGATATCCGGGAGATGCTGGCCGCACCATGGAAGGAGCAGCCGACGATGGCGGAGGCATCTGCGTCCCCGCAGATGCAGGGAAAGCAACTGCGGGACGCAGTTGGCTCCCTGTCCGATCTTGACCTCACCAATCGCCGCTCCGCCCTCCGTTCCTCCATCACCAAGGCGCAGAACATGCTGCAGTACCAGACCATCCGCAAGGGAGACTCCCCCACCCCGATGCCGCCCGGGCAGAAGCGCGACGAGTATGAACGGAAACTGGCCGCGCTGAAGGCGGAGCTGACAGCCGTGTGTGACGAGCTGGAAAGGAGGAAACCGGCATGAGTGCGACCCGTGTGCCAGTGCCATTCCGCGAACGGCAGCGTGATGACGACCTCACGGTCTATGAGGAAGTCTCCTTGGCCGTGGCCGACGGCAGGAGCGAGCAGCTGAACGAACGGCAGCAGGCGGTCCTGGAGCGCACCAAGGCCGCCTACCGCATTATCTGCGACCTGCCCGACAAACGGAAGGCCGTGAACAAACTGAAAGAGCTCTATCCGGAACTGAGCGAGATGACGCTGTATCGCGACATCAACTACGCCATCCGCATCTGGAACCCGATGAACCGCATGGACCGGGATTTCCTCACCACCGCGTTCCTCAACAAGCTCATCTCGGAGATCTACAACGATGAATGCGACGCGGCCACCCGCGCCAAGAACCTGGCCACCTTCGAACGCTACCTTTCCAACATGCCGCAGGACCCGATGGATCCCACCATCATGGAGAAGCACACCATCAACATCCAGCTCAATATCAACGGCAACACCATCACCGTGCCCGCCGACAAATGGGCGAAGATCAAGGAAAACAAACTCATCGCCGCCGCCCTCGACCAGGAAATCACCGAGGCACAGGCGGAGGAGATTATGGAAAGTTAATCATGAACCTCTCCGTTTCCGCCACCAAATCCCAAATCCTCGGGCTGATGCTCTGCCCCAAGTACCACGTCTCCGTCGAGGGGCGCGGTACCGGCAAGAGCTTCGACATCGGCTTCACCATGGACAAGATCGTGCGGGCAATGCCCCGCTCCATCACCGCCATCACCGGGAAGACCTACGGCCAGCTGCTCACCAACACCCTGCCGTCGTCGCTGAAGTTGCTCGGCAAGATGGGCTACGTGAAGGACGGCAACTTCGTGGTGTGCAAGCGACCGCCCTCCTGGTTCAAGAGCCCTTACGAGCAGATCAACCGCTACGACAACATCATCAGTTTCAGCAACGGGGCGTGTTTCGCCCTCATCAGTCAGAGCGAGAAAGGCAGCGGGCGTGGTAAGAACATCGACTTCGAAATCATGGACGAAGCCCTTACCATCAACAAGGAACAGTACGACTACGAGGTGTCGCCCGCCAACCGTGGCAACAACGAGTATTTCGGTCCCCGCAGCGCCAACCCGGTGAGTTTCCACCATGGTTTCAAGTACTCCACCTCCATGCCGCCCACCAAGGCCGGCCGCTGGATCCTGGACTACGCCAAATACTACGAGGAGGAAAAGGGCATCAACCTGTTCAGCGTGTGGAACCGCATCGTAAAGATGCAGATTGAGCTGCTGAAGCTGACGGATCCGCGCCAGTTTGCCGATGCCTGGAACGAGATCATCCGCCTCAAGCACAAGATACAGCCGTTCCTCAGCCGGGAAGGACTGCTGTTCACCTGCAGCAACGCTTTCGACAATCTGGAGAACCTCGGTCTATCCTACATCCGGCGGGAGTACCAGAAGCAACCCTACCTCACCTTCCTCATCGAGGTGATGAACTACCTGTTCGACAAAGTGGAGGACTGCTTCTACAGCATCAACGAGGAAAAGCAGATCTACTATGCTTCCGACCAAAGCAAGATGATCATGGACTTGGCCAAGGAGACCAACTTCGACTACAAGCCGGAAGATATCCTTGGTTCCTCGATATACGACCGCGACTGCAACCCGTCTGTCCCCTTGGAGATAGTGCCGGACTGGGGTTCCGCTATCTGCCTCTTCAGCGTGAGCCAGACCCGAAACTTCGACTTCGTGTCCGGACTGACCACCCAGCAGGAAGTCCACAACATCATCAACGAGTTCTTTGTGAAGCCCGATGGCAACAGCAACGTGCTCATCAAGGAGCTGTGCGCTAAGTTCAGCGACCACTACCGCAAGCACACCAACCGCGAGCTGCACTACTACAAAGACAAGTACGGCGACAGCCGCAACCCCAACATCGTAAAGTCGAAGACCTACAACCAGTTGGCGGTGGAGTACCTGACCGCTGCGGGCTGGACGGTGATCGAGCACGAGCACCCGGGAATGGAGCCGCCGCAGAGCGACAAATACGTGCTTATCAACAGCATCCTGAAAGAGGACAATCCGGAGCTGCCCTTGTTCCGTATCAACGGCACGCGCTGCCGTTACACCCTCATCAGCATGAACAATGCCATGGTGAAGGAGTATGACGGCCAGCTGAAGAAGGACAAGAGCAGCGAGCGACGCGGCAGCGGGGTGCTCCCGGAGGAGGCCACCCACTTCAGCGATGCCGTCGATAAGATCCTGTGGACCAAGTACGGTGTCATGGTCAAGCGCGACGGCGGCGACTTCATCCCGGTGCGAATGGGCGGGAAGACGCTGTAGGAGCCGACGCTTCCGAGTATCAATATATCACAACTCCCTGATAATCAACTTACCTTTGCATTGTCCCAACGGGTTCCGCGAGCTCGTTTTATTTTTGCCGCAAAAATTACTACACAAAGCGACAAAGATGACAAACGACGCACTGAACCTTGGGCTGCTTCCGGTGGAACTGACCGACGGCTATAACCTGCCAGTGGTGGGTGCGGATGCCGTGCCGACCGCCGAAAGCCTCATTCCGTTCAACCGGGCTAAGACCTGCCTGAGACGGGATGTGGGCGTACACTTCTTCATCGATGACTACCAGTTCGAGCGGGTGTGGAAATCTCCGCAGCTCTATGTGGAGATGCTGAAGCGGTACCGTTTTGTCTGCGCCCCGGATTTCAGTCTCTACTTGGACATGCCGATGGCGGCCAAGATTTGGAACGTCTATCGCAGCCGTCTCATCACGGCCTACTGGCAAAAGCAAGGTGTAAAGGTGGTGCCCGTGTTGCAGTGGGCAGATCCTGCGACGTGGAAGTTCTGTTTTGAGGGCATCGAGCCAGGTAGCACGGTGGCGGTAAGCACATTAGGTGCGGCGAAACATAAGTATTCGATATTGATCTGGAAGATGGGAATGGATAATGCTATCAGGGAAATAAAACCAAAGATCATATTGTTGTATGGCACTCCCATTGCAGACTATGATTTCGGAGACATCGAAGTGGTGCATTACAAGAACGAGGTGTTGGAAAGGAGGGCTGGCCATGGGCGGTAGAGGGGCATTCCAGGATTACAAGGCCGCAGCGCGTTCTGGATTTATCATTCTGGCTGGAATCTTCAAATCGGATTTCGGAAAGAAAAGGGACACTGTTCTTTCAAACGTAAAGAGCCAATTTAAAGAACCCGTCAATAAAACCATTGTGACAGCTGATGGCAAAAAACGAAAAATTGAAGTCGGTACAAATAGCGATAGTCGGACACACCTTGCATTTAACATTGTTGACAGAAAGGCTATGAATTCTGATGATGCATCAAAATTGCGTTCTCTATTTAAAAACTCTTCTTTTGTTAATGATTCACCATTAAAACACGAAAGAGATGACAATTACGAGCATTTTTATTATTTTAAAGCACAGCGCAGAAATCTATACTTTCACGTTGGGGAAGGTGTCAGCAAAAGTGGAGCAAAATACTATAGATTATACGCCATTACAAAAACATTATAGGAGTATTCTCCCAGGAGGTCTTGCCTCCTTTCAAATACTCCTATAACATCGTCCGAAAACGATGCGGCAAAAATACAAAAAAAATGGAATTCATTGAATACTAACCTTAAAATTTCAAAAAAAATGACAAAACAGGAATTAGATTATGCCCATTCCAAGCTGAACATGGAATACACAAAGAAAAGCAACGACATCAACCGCAGAAAGGACGATGTGAGCCGTGAAAAATTGAACCAGCTGCTTGCTATCCGGATGGAAACCGCAGCCAAGAAAGATGAAATCCGCACGAACATCGAGATGCTGCGAAACGAACGGTTGAAGTATGAACGAGACACTTTGCTTCACAATGAAATATCGGAAAAAATCCGCATCCAGGAGAACCGCATCGCCAGGCTTAAGGAGCAGGCGGATATTGAGGCCGCACAAGTGCATGGGAATGCCTACGCCACACGGTTACAACTCGACTATGAAGCCCGCCAGCTTTCCGAATGGTTAGAGGCGGAAAAACTCCGCATCAATGAAGCCTTCCTGCAGGAACACTACAACGAAGAACTTCTGGGTTGATCGCATACATACGAAATTGAATTAGACAACCTTCTGGCGACAAAGGGTTGGTACGGTTTTAAAATCAAGAAATCCCTGCTGAAGCAAGGATTCCAGGCTGGTCCGTCCCCCGCGCATGGCGAGTTGTCATGATCCTCTTGTCGTCCGAAAACGACACGGCAAAAATACAAAAATTCTGAAAGAGTGTTATAGCTATGAATGAAAAAGCATCAATATGAATAAAAAAATCGCGTATGGAACAAGAAATGACCATCAAAGAGATAGCACGTCTTTGGAAGGAAGACAAAGCTCAATACGTCAAGTTGTCAACCGTCTCTGCATACTCGCTAATCCTTGAAAAGCATATCCAGCCCGCATTCGGTGGCAGAACACATATCGAAGAAGTGGATGTACAGCAATTCGTGATGCAGAAGTTGCAAGCCGGACTTTCACAGAAGAGTGTCCGGGATATGCTTGTGGTATTAAAAATGATTCAGCGTTTTGGTTCCAAGAGAGGTTATTTGCAGCCTGCGCAAGACTGGTCGATACGCTTTCCTACAGAACGCAATAATGCAGAGTTGGAGGTTCTGACCGTATCGCAGCAACGGAAACTGATGCAATACATTGAAGAACACTTCTCCTTCCGTAATCTCGGCATCTTCATCTGCCTCTGCACCGGTCTGCGTATTGGCGAAGTATGTGCTTTACAATGGGGGGATATAGACCTTTCAACTGAATCCATCTTCGTGCAGCGAACCATTGAGCGCATCTATGTCGTGGATGGTGATCAACGGCATACTGAGCTCGTCATCGGTCCTCCCAAAACCAAGAACTCCATCCGAGAGATACCAATAAGCCGCACATTGATGAAGATGCTAAAACCCTTAAAGAAACTAATGAACGACGGCTACTACGTGCTGACAGGCGAAGCAACGCCCACAGAACCACGCACTTATCGCAACTATTATAACCAACTGATGCACCAACTGGGTTTGCCGAGCATGAAGTTTCATGGACTGCGACACAGTTTTGCCACCCGTTGCATAGAGAGTAGCGCCGACTATAAAACAGTAAGTGTTCTCCTTGGCCATGCCGATATCGAAACCACCCTCAACCTCTATGTCCATCCCAACAAGGAACAAAAACGTCGTTGTCTGGATAAGATGAGCGAAAAGATATTAAGTAAGAGACAATGAATCTGTTACCCATATTTGACGTAAAAGATTTCCGCCTTTTACCAGAGAGGTTGATGGATATCCTATTTGGTGATCAGGATGAGAGAAACCGAATCTATAAGGAGTTATTATCCCTTTTTCATGGCGACCTTTCCTACGATTGGTTCAGACAAATGTACGAGGAAGAGTACGCCCAACGTAAAGAGATCAAACAGGATTTCACCCCTAATGAGGTTTGCCAGCTTGTTTCAGGAATAGCAAACACCGGCGGGACTGTTCACGAACCCACCGCCGGAACGGGCGGTATGGTTGTGGCTGCATGGCATCATAGTTGTGAAAAGTACCTTCCGTGGAACTACCGTCCATCCAGGCATATAGTTAATTGCTGGGAATTAAGTGACCGTGCCGTACCATTCCTTCTGTTCAATTTGAGCATCAGGGGAATGATGGGGTACGTGACTCATGGCAACGTGTTGACATTGGAGGTGACACAGCGTTACGCAATCCTTAACCGCCACGACGATCCGTTAGCGTTCTCGGACGTGGTGAAGATTGGAGCTAACGATCGGATTGTTCCGATAGCATTTCAATAGTCCCCTGCCATAGGGCCACCCCCTGTCATATTTCCTACCCGACCCGGAGTGGAAATTTCCATTCAAAGTAGGGCGAGCGGCGGCTCGATTGTCGCTCGACGCCTTGCGAAAAAAGTTAATTTTGGGTCAAAACGTTGAATTTTAGGGAAATGCGAAAAATTTCATGTTAAGAAATCACTGTCCCAACGTGTTCCGTCCGCCCATTGTATTTTTGCCGAAAAATCAGGATATGGAACAGACAATCATACGCGCCGACGTGCTGGCCGAGATGGAAACCCGGGAAACCGCCGACAACCGCCACCGCTACTTCGCCATCCAGTTCTACAAACAGAACGGTGAGCTGGTGACGCTTCCCCGCGCCCGCAGCTGCGGTCTCCGCATGGACATGACCGACAACCGGATGCGCGGCGTGCAACAGGTGGATGAGTTCGGCAACTCCGTCGGGCACATCTACCCCGTCTGTATCGACAATATCCGCACGTTCAACAATGTACGAGTAAAGATATAACTATGGAAATCCTATTCGACAAAAAAGGCGAACCGAAAATGTTCCAAGGCAAGGGTGTCTTCGGCAGCACCAACACGGTGAAGCCCGTGCAGGAACGCATTGACGACCGCTTCACGTTCCTCAAGCGCGAATACGCCACCTGGGGCGAAACCAACTGTTTCCCAGATGACGCCGAGAAAACCATCCGCAGTACCAGCGTGCTGCAGACAGGACTGAACTACAAAGCGCGGTGTTGCTACGGACAGGGCGTGGTACCGGTGAAAGTGGACGGTTTCGACGAACAGGACAACGAGATCTTCACGCCGGTGCGCGACAAAGAGGTGCTCAACTACCTGCGCGGAAAGCCGTTCCGCAATTTCCATACCGCCGCCTTCCGCGACCTGATCAAGTTCGGAAACGCCTTCCCGCTGTTGGTCTTCAACAATGCCGGCGACCGCATCGTGCGCGTGCAGATCCTCAACGCCCGGCACTGCCGCATCAGCATCGATAAGACGAAGCTACTGGTCTTCGGCGATTTCAAGCGCTCCGAACCTACGAAGGAAGAGACGCAGGTGTATGAGATGCTCGACGAGGCCGACCCGTTCTACGACCTCCAATGGCGACGCGACACCGGCAAGCTCAAAGGGTTGAAGGCTATCGCGTTCCCGCGCATCAGCAATTACTTCAGCAACAACGACTATTACGCCGCTCCGGACTGGCAATCCGCCCAGGAGAGCGGCTGGATCGACATCGCCCACAAGATTCCGCAGTTCCTGAACCGCGCTTACGAGAACGCCATGCATCTGATGTGGCACGTGCAAATTCCCCATACCTATTGGGAGAAACAGTTCCCTCGTGCCGAATACAAGAATGTGGAGCAACGCAAGCAGCTTATCCAAGACTTCATGGACAAGTTCGAGAAAGAACTGACCGACACCAAAAACGCAAACAAGTCGCTCTGGACGCAGTACTACATCGATGAGAGCGGACGTGTCAACGGAGACTGGAAAATCACCCGCCTCGACAGCGAGATCAAAGCCGACGACCGGTTGAGTATGTCGGCAGCGGCCAACAGCGAAATCCTCTTCTCGCTGATGGTGAACCCGTCGGTGCTGGGTGCCGGTATGCCGGGCGGTCCATACAGCGGCAACGCCGGCAGCGGATCCGACATCCGCGAGGGACTCCTCGTGTCGATGATCCTCAGTCACATCGAGAAACAGTCCGTCCTCGATCCCGTGGAGGTGATGTTCGAGTTCAACGGTCTACACGATATCGAACTCAAATACCGCAACATCACCCTGACCACCCTCGACAGCGGCCGCAACACCCAAGAATCTCTAACGTAGAGACAGAGCGTGGCACGTCTCGACGTTTCGACGCTTGGAGGCGTCGGCTCCTACCCCAACTCAATAACCTATAACCAATAACCCATAACCATTAAAAAGATGGAACCGAAACTGTTTACACCCCAATTCAACGAACACGCGGAGGAATTCAAGAAATATCTTCCCGTGAATATCAACCTGCGGTTCGAAACCGTAGCCTCACCACTGGCACTCTGCGAGGAGACGTATCTGCGTCCGCTGCTGGGCAAATCTTTATTCAACCGCATGGCCACCTACGTGGACGACAACCCCACGCTGGCCGGCGAAGATCCTGATGGCACCCTCATCGATAAGGCGCGTTTCGCTCTCATCCGGTTGGCCATCTGGAAAGACTACGACATCATCGCGGCCAACATCAGCGACACGGGCGTGTCGGCGGAAGTCGATAAGGAAAACCGCCTCTTCCGCTATCAGGAAGAGAATCTCAAACGGACTCTCAAGGAGGAAGGCTTCAACTACTTGGACAGCATTCTCGAATTCCTTGAAGAAAATTCCCAGGATTTTCCGGAGTTCGGCGAATCGCAGTACAAACTCAGCAACGTACAGTCGCTGATCCGCAACACCGCGCAGTTCCAGGAGTGCTACAATATCGACAACAGCCGGTTGGTGTTCCTGAAGATGCGCGACTACATCCGCGACGTGGAGCTCATCGAGCTGCAGCACCGCATCGGTCACGACTTCTTCAACGAATTGCTCACTGCCGACGAATCCGATATCAAATACGGAACCATCCTGCCGGCAATCCGTCGCTATGTGGTGTACTCCGCCTTGGCCGAAGGCATCGGCGAACTGCACAAACTGCCCACCGAGAAGGGATTGCTGTTCGAGACTACTACTATGGACGGCGTACAGGAAACCCCGGTCTATCGCGCACAAATCGCGGAGACCCGCGCCCGCTGCGCCCAGCGTGCCGAACAGTACCTGGCCACCGCCCTCCACATCATCCGGAACGCGCCTGCAGACTATCCCGACTACGTCGGTTTCGCCGGTGACAGTCCTGAAGACGGCATCATCCACCGCGACAACACCAACCGCAAAATCTTCCTCGCTTAGCCATAAACAATAAACCCTAAACCTTAAACCATCATGGACATCGAAACACTCATCGGATACCTTATCAACCCGTTCACCTTGGCTGTCGGCTGGATCTTCGGCCGTCGCCAGCGCCGGAACACCGCCATCCAATCCCTTCAGGAAACTATCCAGCTGCTCTCCAGCACCATCCAGGACGACAATCAGAAGATTGTCAGCCTCATGAACGAGGTTCAGGAGGTGCGCCGTGAAAACGCTGATCTCAAAGCCGGACAGAAAGAACTGATGGACCAAATTGAAGCGTTGAAAGCCGAGAACCGGGAGCTCAACGAACTTATTCGCGCCAACGGAATCAAGAAAGTGAAACCCGCGATGCGCAAAGATTTGAAAGGAGACGCAGAATGAACCTGATACGACACAATTTTCCTGCCACGCAGTATGTGCGTGAGCGCACCGAGAAAAGGCAGATCGTGCTTCATCACACCGCGTCCGGTCCAGGCGTGGATGGCGATATCGCCTGGTGGATGAAAACCCCGGAGCGGGTGGCCACTCACTTCATCGTGGACCGCGAGGGCTGCGTGCACCAGCTTTTCGACGAAGGGTTCTGGGGCTACCACCTCGGACTGGCGCAGAAGGTATTCACGCAGATGAAGCTGCCTTACAAGCAGCTCGACCGTCAGAGCATCGGCATCGAGATTGACAGCTGGGGCTACCTGGAGCCGCACACCGACGGCAAATTCTACCCCGCCAAATGGAACGGCACCCGCAATGTGCCCAACACCGCCGCCAAGCCTGTGAAGTACTTCTATGAATACTGCACCAACCAGAAGTGGAAAGGCCATCGTTATTACGAGAAGTACACCACCGCACAGATCGACGCTGTGCGCGAACTGGTACGTGAGCTGTGTGCCAGGCACAACATTCCCACCTCCTACAATCCGGATATGTGGGAACTGTCGAAACGCGCCCTCACCGGCACGCCCGGCATCTTCGCTCACTGCTCCTACCGCACCGACAAAAGCGATATCCATCCGCAACCCGAAATGCTCACCATGCTGAAATCGTTGTAATAATATGACATCATCCCAATATTACCAGTACATCGAGAGCCTTGCTCGCAGTCACCGGATGGTGGCGCACTCCGACACCGAGAAACACTTCTTCCGGGGCGAGCTGGAAGAGTTCTACATGGATCTGCGCAACAAGGTGCGCTTCCCGGCGGTGATTGCCGAAAGCTGGGAAATCACCTTCACGCAGGGCAGCAAGGAGCGCGAAACCTCCTTCATCATCGCCGCCGCTTACAAGGAGAGCAAAAACTGGCAGAACATCTACGCCGCCCTCGACCTCTGCGAGCGTATCGGCGACGAGTTCCTGCGCCGCATCCTCACCGACACCGACGACGGCGGCCTCTGCGCCGATGTGGAGTTGATGTCGGCTATCCCCATGGTGGATGAGCAGCACCTCTACGCCGGGGTGCGCTACACCATCCGGATGTCGTGCCCGTTCAATCCGGATCCTGACGAAGACGAATGGCTATGAACACGCTATCCTACGAAATTGACGGTCAAAAGACCGACCTGACGTTCCCATCCACGATTACCGAGTGCAGCGGGGCGCAGCTCACCGCCGTGGCTGCTGCCCGGATGGGGCACCTCACCGAGGAAGAGGCGCTGCAGCGGTTGTGCGGCATCCCCATTGACGTGGTGGCGGAACTGTCTCCGTTCCAGCGGTTCAAGATCCTGGAAGCCGCAGAGCCGGTCATCCAATTCGAGGGCAACGAGCTGTTGTGGAAAAAGTGGAAATTCCCGACCGTGGAAATCGATGGGCATACCTTCTACGGGCCTGAAGACAGTTTCGGCAACATCACCTGGGGCGAGTTCATCTACGCCGACCAGTGCATGATCCAAGGATATCACCAGGCTGCCATCGCCGCACTGTTCCGTCCTGAGCGTCCGGGATGGGATGGCGAGACCGACCGCCGCCTGCCCTTCACCGTGCCTGGTACCAAGCACCGCTTCCCCAAGTTCGGCGACATGGACGGCGCTTTGGCCGCCGCCATCGCGTGGAACTACCGTGCCGTGCGCTCTGCCGCCGTCGATGCCGCCTACCCTGCCCTCTTCCCCTACTTCGATCCCGATGCCAAGCCGGAAAAAGACGACGAAGAGGAAGAGACCGAACCCAAGGACGAACCCTCCGGCTTCTCCTGGATCAACGTCCACCGCAGCATCCTCGGCGAAAACATCCAGGATGAAGACAAATTCCTCAACCTCTCGATGCACACCGTGCTCTACCGGCTGAACACCGCCGTCATCGAATCAAAGAAGCGGAAATCCAAAATATAATTCAATAAGGGCTGTAAGCCCGAAGTATGCCAACCCAGGGTGAACGCAGTGAGCCTTGGGACAAACGCCAGGGTGAACACAGTGAGCCCTGGGAATGACGCAAAACCACCCGCTATGGCAAACGAACACCTGATGACCGATGAAGAATTCCTGCGCCAGGCAAAAGCCTGGGCCGACCGCGTGCGTGCGCAGAGCAAGGCCGCCGCATCCGCCTTCACCAAGGGCAAGAAAAGTGCCACGCACACCTACAAGACGGGGCGTTATGCCGACAAGACCGAAGGACGGCTGCGGTCCAAGGTGGGTTACGTACTCCGGAAACGCTACGGGGATCTGGAAGCCGTGAGTTTCAAGATGCCTGTGCACGGCATCTTCCGCGAATACGGTGTGGGCAACGGGCAGCCACGGCATGGGGTGGCCACCAAGAGCGGACGGGCGGCCAGCGCAAAGATCTACATCAAGCGCACCCCCAGCGACTGGTTCCACAACCCCTTGGAGCGCAACATCGACGCTCTCGGCGACCTCGTGGCCGACTACTACGGCGACAAAGTGTTGGTGGAGTTCAAGAAGTTGGATACCAACACGGCCAACACCGCAAGCCATGATGGGGTGCGGTAAAACTATTTTCCGCGAAACTATTTTCCGCGAAACTATTTCCGTGAAGATAAAAAGTGTATTTTTGCGGCGGAAAAAGCAAAGCATAAAGATATGTGTACAGTGACAATAGAATACAGCGAAAACCGCAAGGCCATAGACCTCCTTCTTTCTGCGATAAGGGAGTTGGGTGCTGTTGTGACCATCACGGATGAAAATGAACCGAGGTACAATCCTGAGATTCTCAAAAAAGCGGAAGAGAGCAGAATTGCCCATCGGAACGGACAGTGTGTTAAAATGGCTGTTGAAGATTTATGGAAATAGAATATTCCCCGTCCGCCTTACGCGACATTGAGCAGTGGAAAAAATCTGGTGACAGAAAAACCATGGACAGAATCACCGAGCTGCTGAAATCGGTGAAACTTGATTACAAGTCGGGAATTGGCAAACCCGAACCGCTTAAAGGCGATATGCTCGGCCACTGGTCGCGGCGCATCGACAAAAAGAACCGCCTCGTATATTGTGTTTACGAAGAGGAACAGATAATCACGGTCATATCTCTCCGTGGTCATTATTCGGATAAATAAAATTTGAAGAAAACCGCCCGCCGTCTTCCCCAAGGACGGCATTTTTTTCCATCAGGGCCTCCCTTCCCGGAGGCCGTTTTTCATTTTTCCAATTTTAACCTTCCGATTTTTCATCCGTCATATTATAAAAAAGATTATCTTTGCACCCGAAAGGAGGAACCCGAAATGTTAGACATCATCTTATTCATATTGTTCGTGTACGCAATAGTGAAAATTGCTCCCAAAGGAGCGGGTGCTGGCTTTAGTTTCAATCGCCACCATAGACACTGACTCCTGTCCCATTACATGTCAATCCGTCTATTTACTTTTGCCGTAAATTTCATGATTTATGGCAAAAGAAATACATAAAAGGATTTCCGTTTGGCTTAATCAGCAGGGAATCGAAAACAATCTCAAATCAGTTCGTACTGCCATTAACAAAACGGCCAATGAGTTGGCTAAACTCCCTATCGGAACCGAAGAATGGTACCGTAAATCCGAAAAGCTAAAGAAGTTGAAGGATATTCAACTGGAGTTACGGAAAGAGACAAAGTTGACGGCAGAAGCGATCAAAGAACACAACGAGAAACTGAACGATACCGTTGTGGCAGCTGGTGCTATCAGCGCTGTATATGCCACCGCGTCCTCCGCCATCCGTCGCTTCATTTCCTCCACCCAAGAGTACGTCGATGCCTACGCCACGCTCGATGACGCAATGACCAACGTGAGCAAATACACTGGGCTCACACGCGAAGAGGTAAAGCAACTCAACGAGGAGTTCCAGAAGATGGACACCCGTACGCCCACGGAGAAACTCAACGCCTTGGCCGCCGATGCCGGGCGGCTGGGCATCACATCCAAGGAGGCCATCAAAGATTTCGTGGAAGCCGCCGACATCATCAACGTGGCTCTCGGCGAGGACCTGGGGGAGGATGCCGTGAAGGAAATCGGCAAATTGGCCGAAATGTTCGGCACCACCGAAACTATGGGTCTTCGTGGCGCAATGTTGGCCACCGGCAGTGCAATCAACACGCTGGCACAATCCTCTTCAGCCAGCGAGCGCTACCTGATGGACTTCACCTCACGACTGGCTGGAGCTGCCAACCAGGCAAAAATCTCCCAAGCCAACATACTTGGATTCGCCTCCGTTCTTGATCAGAACAAACAGCAGGTGGAGATGAGCGCCACGGCTTTGCAGAAACTCCTGATGAATATGTTCACCACTCCGGAGAAATACGCTCATTTGGCCGGAATGTCTGTGGAAGAATTTGCCGATGCGTTGAAAAACGACGCTAACGAGGCTTTGATTTCATTCTTAGACACTCTGAACAAAAAAGGAGGATTGTCGGAACTGGCACCCATATTCAAGGATCTCGGTCTTGACGGTGCTCGGGCCAGCGGCGTGATCAGTGTGCTGGCGAGCAAAATCGATGATGTCAGGGAAGCGCAAGCCACAGCCAACGCCGCCTTTGCGGAAGGCAACTCCGTCATCAACGAGGCGGCCGCCGTGAACGGTAACGCCGCCGCCCAGCTCGATAAAGCCAAGAAGGCTGTGCAGGATGCCAAGGCGGCGCTGGGCGAGGAGCTGCTGCCGGTGATCACGCAGCTGACGCAGACTTCAGCTTCAGGATTGCGCACTGCAGCCGCAGTCGTCAAGTTCCTTACACAGCACAAAGGACTCGTAATAGGTTTGGGAGTTGCATACGGCGCATTACACGCGGCCCAGAAATTAGTGATCGCCGCACAGAAGGAACACGTGGCTCTCTCCATCAAGGGCACCGCCGTGGGCAATGCCTACAAGTCGGTGGTGATGTTGCTTGCCGCTGCAAAAGCCAAGCTTGCAGGCAGTACCGCCGCCGCAACCTTGGCTCAAAAAGAGTTCAAAGCCGCGTTCGCCGCAACCCCATGGGGAGCCGTCATCGTCGCCATCGGTGCAGTGGCCACCGGGATGGGAATGCTCATCTCCCGGCATCGCGATGCCAAGAAAGCCGCCGAGGAGTTCAACACCGAAGTGGCCAAAGAACAGTCCGAGGCGCAATATCTCTTCGAAAAGCTCAAGAATGCTGAGAAAGGAACGGATGACTACCGGGAAGCCTTGGAAAAGCTCAAGGAGAAATACCCCGAAATCATCCAGAAGCATCTCGACGAAGAGGGTGCGCTGCGCGATGTGGAGCAGGCCTACAAGGATGTGATTGTGCAGATCAAGGCGAAGATCGCCGAGCAGCTGAAGGAAGAAAAAAGGAACAAAATTGTGACAGACGCGCTGAACACCCAAACAGACGCAATAGACGAATTACGTAAAAAACTACAAAGAAAAGGGAAATCCGAATCATTCATCAACGATTTTATTGGCGATGTCCAAAAAATGGTCGATGCGGGAGCCACCTACGAACAACTGGCGAAGAAAATAAACTCAGCCGGATTAAAGACAAAGGGTCTTGACGAAGGTGTTTACTGGAAAGGGTCAACGGAGGACATAGCTCATTTACTGTCCAAATCTCAAAAGGATATGACAGAATCCTTGGAGCAGTTGGACAAAAAGTATGATCCTATCATAGAGGATGCCAACGAGGAATTGAAAATCCAGAAACAACTGGACGAACTATATGCCAAACGAAAGACCTTTGATCCGAAAGGATCCTATGGCAATGGCAACAATTCTCCATTTTTGGTTGGGATTGATGAGCAGATTGACCAATTGTTAGAAAAGCTCGCCAAGGTCAAAGAAGCGAAGGACGCGGCGGTGGAACAACCTGCTAAAGAAGAGAAACCGACCCCGCCCGGCTCCGGCAGCGACCCCGACCAGAAACTTCAAAACAAAATCGCCGCCTTCGAGAAAAAACTACAGGAGTTTCGCACCCGTCAGCAACGCGAAACCATGGACGGCTGGGAGAAGACCAAGCAGGCCGTCATCGACTCCTACCAGAAGATGATCGACGAGGCCTCCGAACTCAAGCTCACCGACCGGGTGAAGCAGCTGGCGGAGGAACGCGCCGCCGCCATCGCCGCCGCCGGACAACAGTATCTCGAAAAAAACGGCAAAATCCTTGAAGATTTTTCCCAAAAATTCCGCGACTGGCAGAAAGAGTCCCTGCCCGACAGCGGCAACGAGATCCTGAACGCCGTGCTCGGCACCGAGCAGAAATGGGCTCAGCGGTTCAGCGAGGCACAAAAACAGATGCAGGACTTGTTGGATCTACGCAAACTCTTCGTTGACGACAACATCGACACCTCCTCCCTCGACGCGCTCATCAACAAGCTGGGCGATGAGATGAACGGCATGGCCGACCTTGAAGCAAAGGATATCCAGAAGACCTTGGAAAAATACCAGGCGCAGACCGACGACTTCATCAAAGCGGAGCAGAAATCCATCACCGACGCCACCCTCACCGAAACCCAGCGGCAAAAGAACGCCATCGAGGAAAAATACCGGCTGGAAATTGAGCACATCGAGAAGACCATTGCAGCCCGCATCGCCGCTTACGGGGAAGATGATCCGGAAGTGAAGCAGCTGCGTGAGAAAATCCAACTGCTCAACCAGCTGAAGGGTCAGCAGCTGACCAACGTTGACAAGGCGGCCGCCAATTCCGGCCCCAAATCCGTCTGGCAGCAGCTCGCCGAGTTCGACTGGAGCAAGATGGGCGAAAACTGGCAGTCCGCCCTTGGACTCATGAGCCAGGGACTTCAGGAGTTCGCCAACGCCGCCTTCGACATCTACGGATCCATCGCCCAGATCCAGGACAACATGATGGAGGCCGAGTTGCAAAAGACTCAAAAGACCTACGACGCCAAGTCGGCCGCCCTCCAACGGCAGCTCAACCAGGGTGTCATCTCCCAGAAGGCCTACGATGCCAAGATGCAGAAGCTCAACGAGGAGAAGGAGAAGAAAGAACGCAAGCTGAAGCATGAACAATTTGCCCGCGAAAAAACAGCCAACATCATCCAGGCCACCATCGCCGGTGTGCTGGCTGCTGTTGAATCTTTCAAAAACGGAGGCGGTTTTCCCTGGGGACTGATTCCCATGGCCATGTCCGCCGCAACCACCGCATTGCAGATCGCCGCCATCGCATCCCAGCCCAACCCCTACTACAAGGGCGGCTACATCCGTGGCCGACAGTATGCGGTTATGGGCGAGCAGGGCGACGAATGGGTGGCCAGCAACAAGCTGCTCAAAGACCGTGAGACCGCCGCCGTCATCGCCGCCCTCGACGAATACCAGCGAGGTAACCGCAGTGCCCTTGCCGGCATCACCTTCGCCGCCCCCGATCCAAAAATCATGTCCCAAGCCGTCTCCGGAAACGGACGTACTTTTGCACCGTCAAACCAAGTCACCAACAACTACTACCCTGCCGACAACAGCGAGCTGCTGAAGGAAATGAAACAGATGAACGACTTCCTGCGCGACCCAATGAACAGGAGAGCATACATCAGCAGCAAGATACAGCTGGAGTTCGAAGAACAGGAACGCGAAGTGAGGGAAATGGCGAGACTGTAATCTAACGATACCGACAAATGCAGATAAGGAAGCGACCATACAAGATAGACTTCGCGGGCAACCACCCCGAGTTCGTGCTGCGCACAACACCGTGGTACCAGAAAGGCCGTTGCAAGTCCGGGACATACCGCGTGGACTCCCTTCCTATCGGCACGCTCTATTTTGGCAGCATGCATTTTGGCGACATTCCTGGCACTGCTCCGCTGACGTGGGAGGTGAAAGCCACCCCGGGCGACGGGCTATATAAGCTGCAGTCTGTGGCCTCTGACGCAACGGCTATATTGGATGCTCTTGAAACCAAACTGGTCTATAATCCAAAGCTTCGACAATGGTTCGACGTCTCCGCTTGGATAGACGCCGGCAGCTGCTACATCAAATTAACCTCCAAAGAGGAGGGTCCGATGACTATCGATTTCTACCACGAAGATGATGACGAAGCGATTGTGTGGACGGAAGGCGTGACTGGCACCGCCATGACCCCAAAGCAAAACTACCGGGTGCACTGTTTCTTCGCAGGTGTCGCCAGCGGGAAGCACTTCCGCACCCCGGACATGATCTTCGAAGACAGTGATGGAGACGTGCGGATTGATTGCTCTATGCTCCAGACCTACTTTTCCAAGCCGGATATTCCCGCCTGGGGTGAAATCTTCGCCGCCAATCCTTGCAAAGCTGCAACACTGCAGGCGCGACTATATTTCGGGGAGATGTATGACGATAACAACGACAGCGCACCCGTTCTGAAGAGCCTCGAACGAAGTGACCCGGTAACGCTGGTCAACGGACAGGTGTCGCAATACGCTGCCGACAACAACATCCCGGACTGGACAGCCTGCGACAACGGCCACCTGCATCTCAAGGAAGACGTAGATATCTTCGGACAGGACAATGGAGATGCGGTGGTATGTCCTCGCGAATCCGAACAATATCTCTACGTATGCAACTATAGCCTGCAGGAATTAGCGGACGATGTGACCATAAGAGTACGGCGGTCGGATGGAACGCAGGAAACCCAAAACATCGACGACTTGCCGATACCGATGGGCGTCTGCAGAATTCCAGTATCACTTGCAGCACTCGGAATCGTCCATCCGGAGAGCGTGGTGTCCTGTTTTGTGCAACTCGACAACTACGGGATAAGACGATCATTCATTTATCGCGATTACGATTATGGACACCACACCTTTCTGATGCTCAATGCACTCAATCTCTACGAATCTTTTCCTGTAGAATTTCTCTCTCGTGAGGATCAGGCTGAAGGGGAGCGGCGCATCGTGGCGGGAGTGGACAGATACGGCACCACCGACCGACAGGAAGTTTATACGGCAAAATGCGCTCCTCGCAACCCAAGAGGGCTGAAGATGCTGCATTGTGCCTTCGCCAAGCAGGACAACCTGTTGATGGAAGGCAAATACGCCTGGCGCATAGACATGCTGCCGGGGAGCCTCGTCACAAGCGACGAAAGTTCTGATATCCTGGAATGCGAGTTCAAGTTCCGGCTTCGGGAGAAGGTGAACCGCGACGTGCAGATTTTCAACGCCGGGAGCGCCATCGATACCGCAGCGCAAGTCATGAGAACGGACACCCTATTCAAATAACCCATAACCCCAGAATAATGATTACGTTCATACTTAAAATTTGGAAGTTCATCAAGAAGTATCTCAAATGGATACTGGGAGCCATCGCGTTGGTTGCCATCATCGTCACAGGGTCTGTCGCCGGCGGCAAGGGCAAGCAGCTCAAGGAGGCTGACGTACAGATTCAGGTGCTGCAACAGCAAGTCATCACCCAGCAGGATCTTATACAGAAATTGGCGGCCATGGAGAGTGTGCATTGCGAAGTAACGCTCACTGTAAAGAACTCCGCTGTAATGGGGACGGTGCACTCCGGGGCCGTCAACCAAGAGGCAGAGCAAATCGCCACCTATCTTCGTGGCGAAATTCTCGACAAAATCATGAAGGAGGAAGCGCAAGGAAACGTTTTGCCAACCCACAACCATTAACCCTTAACCACACAAGGAATGGCACGTATAGAATTGTTACAAATAGGTTGCACTGCTCGGCAGGTCATCGACACCATCAATGCCCTCGTAGCCGCGCACAACGATGGAGAGAGCAGCAGTGCAGTGTCTTACAACGACCTCATAGACAAGCCCTCTATCAACGGCGTGGAGCTCTCCGGAAACAAAAACACCGCCGCATTGCTCATCGCATTGGCGGGTTGCACTGACTATACCGCCTTGATGGACACACTGGCCACCAAGACATACTCGGACGAGCACGACGCCGCGGTGGTGGCTGCAGCACGTGCTGCAGCGCAGGCCGTGCTTGACGGCAAGCTCGACAAAGATCTGGGTAATCTGCAGACGGTCTCATCCCTCAGCGGAGAGGACTTCGTACTGCTCGTCACTAACGACGGACCTCGCATCGTGAAGATAGACCGCCTGAGCGACAACGTGGCGGTGCGCACCGTCTCGACCCGTGTGATCGAAAGCAGCATCAACACCCAGCTGAAGATTCTGACGGTGGTTGGGGCGCAAGATGGCGAGAACACCGATTACACCGTGGCGGAAGCTTACGTCGCGGGCACGCAGATGCTCTTCTTCAACGGGCAGCTGCTGACGCACAACACTGACTACAAGGTGACGGCTGCAGGTTTCACAATGATATCCTACACACCTGATGCGCAGGACAAGCTGGAATTCATGGGTGTCCCCAAATAACTAAAGGCAGAACAGATGGCAGGAAATGGGACCACTATCAGGAACGAACAGTTGCGGGGACCGCTGTCAGCGGACAGTAGCGTCTTCTTCGGCGAGTGCCACACAGCATCCGATGTGGCCGACAAGGTGGTGACCGCACCCGGTTATACCCCTGCGGAAGGTAAGATTCTCGTTGTGAAATTCAGCGATGCAGTGCGCTGTTTCGACCCTATCACACAAACATGGATCCACCTCACCATGAACGTGAACAACACCGGGGCGCTTTATTTAGAGACATATACATACGATTATGAATACCCTGATGGTGGCTCACGGTGGTATGATCTCCTGGACGGAGAATTTTATGCGGCATTCCAGTACTATGAAATATCTTCAGAAGACAAAGGATACCGCCTTATTGGCACAACCGGCACTTTTGAAATGATACAAAATCTGTTCGACCGGTTGAACTCACACAGTCAGATCCTGTCCGACCTGGAACAACCCGCTCCGATATTCTACGGCATCACGAACACGGCGGAGTCCACTGCCACGAAGGCGGTGACGCTGATCAACCCTTCAGACGGATTTGTCAACGGCAGCTTTCTGTTGCTGCATTTCACCTACGCGGTACCGGCCGGCAACGGCAACGCCATCAGTGTGGACGGAGTGAGCTATGGGCTGACCTACCACCAGTACGGTGTGACTTCCTCCGGGGTCATTAATGACGGTGACAAAGTGCTCTTGTACTGCCACAACTACGTGGCGCACATTGTTGCCATCGACAGGTGGGGCGCGGACATACAAGGGAAGCAGGACGCGCTGGAGACAA
>JAFXTE010000068.1 GCA_017525245.1 Bacteroidales bacterium
ACCGTTCTGCTGACGGTAGCGGATGTTCCAGTTGCTCACGTTGGCGTTGTTGTTCCAAGTGACATCGAAACTCTCTTTGGTGATGTTGCTTGCGGTGAGGCCGGTGGGAACATCGCAAGGCTCAAAACCCTGTTCGAGGGTCGTGAAGGTCATCTCGTTGCCATAGACGGTGGTGCCGTCGAAGGTGATGAACGCCTTGTAGGTGTAACCCGTGTTCGGGGTCAGACCAGAGAGGTTGGCCGTGAAGGTGTTGCCCGTGCCGGTGCCGGCAATCTGCGTGTAGGTGCCGCCCGTGGTGGCCTTCCACTCAAAGCCCTTGGCCGTGATGGACACGTTGTCGGGATTCGTGATGGTGGCGTTCAGCGTGGCGGTCGTCTGCTCAATATCGGAAGCGGCAACGGTGGCTACGGTAGGATCGGTAATCACAGGGCCGGAACCGCTACAATCGGTGGTGAAGGTGAATGTGGTGTAGGCCTCCATGTCGGAAATGGTGTAGAGCTGCGTGCCGTCAGGTCCGATCAAGGTGAAACCGGCCTCATCGTCGAATGAACCAGATGTCCACACTAAAGAGGTGGAGATACCGTCGCAGAGGTTCACAGTAATCGAGTCGTAAGACTGTGTGCTGCCACCGCCATGATTGAGCGCTTCAACAGTGGTTACCGAGATGCCGTTTTGTTGGATGTCTAAAGAAGCGCCATTCCAACCGTCACCATAGCTGTCACCCAGCACGAACGTGTATGCGCATTGGTCGGCTGCGGCGCATGTGGAGGTGGCGAAAGTGGTGGCATCGTAAGCGGAAGGGTTGGAGTTTTCGGGATCGCATTCAGCCTGCACACGCACGTCATAGAGCGTGGCGGCGGTGAGGTTGTTGATGGTGTAGGACGGGGTTGTCACAGGAACAATATTCCATGTTGTTTCAGAAACTTCCTTGTACTCCACATTCCAGTTCATCTCGTCACCGCCAGGTGTCCAAGTCACCGTAGCATTCGACATGTCGATGTTGCTGACCATGATGCCGGAAGGAGCCGGACAAGTGGGTGCGAAACAGTTGGAGTTGAAAGTATAAAGGCTGCCCTCAGAGGGAGATGCTTGGGTGAACAAAAGAATTCCGAACGGATCGGTTAAAGTGAAGGAACATTCACTGTTATACATACTGCTATGCCATTCCAGTTCGGTGGAGACATTGTCGCACAAAGAGACTGTCGCGGAATCTGAATAACCTGAGGCCAGACCCACATTGGCCACCACGATGCCGTTTTGCTTGACGATGATGTAGCCACCATTCCAGCCGTCACCGTAGGTATCGTTGAGCGAGAAGATGTATTCGCACTGGTTGGCGGTGTCGCAAAGTTGGGTAGAGGCCTGGAAGAATCTCCACGGGGAAACGTCGCTGCCACCACAGTCGGCTTGCACACGGATGTCATACATCGTGGCGGGATTCAGGTTGTCCAACGTGAAGGGAGTTTCGTTTGCCACAGTGGTGTTCCAGACTGAATCGGAAGCCTCCTTGTACTCCACATTCCAGGAAGCCTCCTCAAAACCAGCGATCCAGTTGAGTGTTATGGAGGTCATATCGTTGCTCTCCATGGTGATGTGGGAAACAGGCAGACAGCTGGGCAGCTCCTCTAACGTGAGGTTGTCAATGTAAATGTCATTGTAAGCATAGCTGTTTGAAGAGTGGTTTTTGAAAGCGATTCTGTTCGCACTTCCGGTGTAGTTGTTGAACATCACTACGTAGGGGGCAGCCGGATATTCATCGGTAAGCTCAATGGTGTCAACGGGCATGAAAGAGCTGGAATTGTAGATGTCGGAAATCAGGCCCACAATTATCTGTGCGTCATAGTAATCAAGATCAGAAGCTTTGGCGAAGAAAGAGACTTGAAGCGTGTTTATAGGCATCTGAACAGTATCAATGGCCGGCAGGATAGCCAGATTCTCATAATAGTTGTAGAAGTACAGAGATTGTGAACCCTGATATGCGTTGTAAGAGTAAGTGTCAACATACGGATAAGTGATGGATGCCAGGCCTCTGTCCCAACACGTGGGCATCGGATATGATTCTGTGCCACCGAAATTGTTGTCCTCGAAATCCCATAAGCGGGGCACACTGTTGATGGCCGCACACTCGGTCTGGATGGCCAGAACCGGTGACCATGCGCTGGTGTCGCCGTCTGAGCAAAGAGTTCTCACATAGACGTAATAGTTCGTTCCTGAGGTAAGATCCTCCAATGTGACGGTGGTGGTGGTAATATTGACAGTGGTCATAGTAGTGTCGGTGGTGCCGTACATCAGTTCCCACGCTTCATCGCCACTGCCGCCAGGTGTAAAGCTGATGGTGGCAGACGCCGTGTCCACATTAACAACAGTCATGTTGACGGGTTGGGCGCAGGCAATGTCCGTTATCGTGATGTTGTCGATAGTGGCAGCAGGGTTCGTGCCGAGACTGCTGTCATTTCTCCACATAAAGAACAAACGTTTGGTAGAGTTTGAATAGGTTGATCCTAAGGAGAAGGAGGCGTGTTGCCAGTTGGAAGACTGGTTGAGTTGTGCCAGCTGAGTTGCGCCGGAAGGTTGTGAGTTGTTACCTTCAGTCACAGGTGCCGGATTGCCGATATAGACTCTCAGATAGTCGTATGAAGATTCGCCCTCGCCTTTCCAATCAAATGCGAGTTCAAATTCGTTAGCGTCAGAGAATTGGATGTCGCGATAAGCCCAGGATACGGAAGTGGCGCCGGTATTGTAAGCGTTGGTGGCACCGGAATCCGAGGAAATGTACATGGAATAAGCGCTGCCGTCCATCGTGACAATAGCGGAATCAATAAACCATTGGTTGGTCTGCCATTCTTGGACAAACGTCCAATTGGCATTCTCTTCAGAATCCTCGAAACCACAAATGTAAGGCACAGTGGCGGGGACAGTGCTCAACGTGAGGAACGTCATCACGTTGGACCAGGCACTGAAACCTTCATCGCATTCTGTTCTCACATACACATCGTATGAGGTGTTGGTGCTGAGACCGTCAAAGGTGTAGCTTGGGGTAGTGGTCATTTCTGCCGTGACCGTGTCGGGATTAAATCCCTGCGGACCAAGAACCACTTCCCAGCCGCTCTGACTTTCAAGGGCACTCCAAGCAACGGTGACGGAACTTGAGTCAATCGTTTGAGCCCATACAGATTCGGGACGTGAGCAATCAGGCAGGTTTTCCAAGGTCACCTCGTCAATATACAGCGTTTCCCATTCGTCAGGATTTCTGAAGGCGATATATTTGCCGCTTCCGTTATAGCTGGCGAAAGAGACCTCGTAGTGCCTATAAGCATCCGTCAAGGTAATCGGGCTGCCCACAGGCACAAACGTGGATGCCGAGTAGGGGTTTGTCATCACGCCCACTTGAAGCGTGGTGCCGGCCTCGTATGCCTGTGCGTAGAAAGAGAGCTGGATGTTGTGGATGTCAATCGCTTCGTCATCGAGTTGAGGAAGCGCCACAGTGTTCGTGTAATAGAAATACAATACACGTTCACCTTGGTAAGCATTGTAATTGTTGATATATGGGTATTCTGCATGTTCGTTGCCTCTTGTCCAGCAGAACGGGAGTGTTGAACCGGGTGCGGAAACCTCAAAATCCACCGAGTAAGGTAACGTGTCAATGGCTGCACAAGCCGTGGAGAAAGTCGCTACTTCACTGGTTTGGAGAGAGCCGTCATCACACACAGCAACCACATACCATTGGTATTGAGTGGAGTGGATCAGATTTTCAAGCAACAGGAAAGTGTCAGACACGGCCAGTTCTTCCGTGTAGGCCGTATCATGATATTCCTTGTAATAAACATTGAAAGTGGTGGACGTGCCGGGTGTCCAAGCGAGCGTTGCTGTGTTGGTTGTGATGTCGTTAGCGGTGAGTCCGACAGGAATTGAACATTCCGGGAGCAATGTCACCTCAATGTCGTCCACGTACCAACCATAATAGGTGCTGTTCTGATAGGCTATAGCGATGTAGGCAGTAGAGTCCAAATCAACAGGGATGTCGCTGAAATCCACAATGTCTCTGTGGAAGTTGTCATCGCCTATGGATGCGCCCGTGTGGGTCACCAATGGCACAAAGGTGCTCTCGTCTGTGGGATCGGTGATATATCCGATATAGAAAGTGCCCGATAATTCCGCATCTCTTCTGGAATAGAGGGAGAGTTGCAGGTTGGTGAGATGCTCGTCAAGCAAAGGTAATACAGCGTACTGCATTTGAGAGGGATTGTTGTAATAATCCGTATAGAAATAGAAGGCGTTGTTGCCACTGTGGCTGTTGTTGGAATTAATAACAGGATAATTGTAAGAATAACTAACGTAAGGATTGATGAATTGCCAACAGGTAGGCTGTGTGTAAGCGACAAACGATTCAAAGCCTTCCGAATAGGGGGTAAGGGTGATGCCACAGGCGGTGCGGAAAGAGGTGGAAACCGCATAGCTGTTTTCGTCGCCGCAGTTGGCCCGCACATAGGCCGTATAAAACGTGTTCGCGGTCAAGTCTTCAAGCTCGTAAGAGTTGGTTGAGACAGGAATCCATTCGACAGTGCTCAAATCTTCCGTGCCGTTGCCGACAAAGACTTCCCAAGCGGTTTCCTGATCACCCGGCTGCCAAGTGAAAGTGGCCGTGGTCTGGGTGATGCTATCGACAGACAAAGCGGTGGGCGCCAGGCAGTTGCCGAAAACGAACATTGTTTTGGGCAGGAAGTTTTGAACTCCGGAATCGGAGTTATATTGGTACATACTCGCACTTGCCTGCGAAACCCCGAGGAAAGAAGCGGAGGAATAGCTTGCGCCGACCGTTGCGATGTCCAGTAAAAGATTACCGCCGTTATAAGTGAAGGCGGAATCGAGTACGAATGTCAACGTGCCGTTGGTGATTGAAAAGTTGCCTGAATAGACTTGGGAAACAGGGGTCTGGTCCTGCGTGGCTGAAGAGAACGATGCGTTTGCCGTGATGCCCAAGCTCAGCGTGACCGTGGAAGTCCAGGCACTGCTCGGCTCGCTGGAGAGGTAAAACATGATGGTGTTGATGTCTTCACCCACCAACTCCGTCAACATACTTTCCGGATAGATAATCTGGTTGTGCTGATCCGCGTCTAACCAAAGTCCATAGACCGGAATGTAAGCATTGGTGGCGCTACCATTGGCCACCGTGACCGATTGCGCCGACAACGTCAGACTGCTAAGCCCGAATAACGCTGTCAGCAGAAAGAATAAGATTTTTTTCATACGAATAAATTTTGTGAATAATAATATAATTGATGTCTTATTGTTTTTTGTTAGGAACGATAAATTAAACTGCAAAACTACGATTATTTTCTATTTAAATTGTATTGTTAATAACTTGTTGACAAAAAAGGCCGCCCGGAATTCGGACGGTCTTGGTTTGTCGGTTCTGTAGAGACGTTTCCTGAAACGTCTCTACAAAGGGGGGGTATGTGATATGGGCGTATGCGATACGCCCCTACGGGACTATTTTTTGATGAAGGTCTTCGTTGCCACGCCCTCGTCCGTGGTCACGCGCACGAAATACATGCCGTTGGCGAGACCGGAGACGTTGATGCGGATGGACGAATAATTATTCGCCCCTACAACGGTGCGGACGACCTTCCCATAAACGTCAATTATCTCGATACCCTCCAATTGTACATTGTTCATTGTACATTCTACATTGACAACGTCGTTGGCCGGGTTCGGGTAGAGGTTGATGCTGTTGAGCAGGTGGTTTTCGATTCCCACGTTGGTGGTCTGTGCGTAAGTGCCGCTCCATTCGCTGTAGTTGCCGTCGCCGCAGTTGGCCTGCACATGAATATCGTAAAAGGTCAAGCCTGTAAGCCCTGTGATGGTGTAGCTGTTCGTGTTGACGGTAACGACTGTCCACGGGTTATCAGCTGTACGGTGACGGACATTCCAATCAACTACATTGGGGTTGGCATCCCATGCAATAGAGATAGCCTCGTTTTCAATATTTGTGGTGTGCAGGTTTGCCGGAACATCACATGGTTCCACATCAAGGGTCGTGAAGATTACATCGTTGCCGTAGTGGGTGCCGTTGGCGGTGGTCACGAAGGCGTGGTAGGTGTAGTTCGTGTTCGGGGTCAGGTTGTTGAGCGTGGAGGTCATCGTGGTACCGGTGGCCGTTAACACCGTGTAGGTGGCTGCGGAAGCGGCTTTCCATTCAAAGCCCTGCGCCGTGATGGGCACGTTTTCGGGATTCAAAATGATGCCGTTCAGCGTGGCAGTGGTTTGCTCGATGTTGGAAGCAGGATTGGTGACAGCAGTGGGCTCGATGACGCAATTGGTGTTGAACGTGTAGGTGGTGTAGGTATTCATGCCGTTGTGGGTGAACGACACGTTAGGGCCGACGACGGAAAATCCGGCCTCGTTTGCGTATTGTCCGGCATTCCAGACAATGGAGGTGGAATAGCTTCCGCAAAGCGGTACCGTTTCAACGGCAAGACTGTCATTGACCAGCTCTAATGTGGCCACGGTGACGCCGTTTTGGATAACTGACAGGGAACCGCCACTCCAACCGTCACCGTAACTGTCGGTGAGGGTGAAGGTGAAGGTACATTGGTCAGCCGCATCGCAGCCGGCGGTGGCGAAAGAGGTCTCTCTGTAGTCAGACACCTCACCTCCACCACAGTTGGCTTGCACGCGCACATCGTAGTTGGTCAGGTTGGTCAGGTTGGTCAAGGTGTAGGGGTTCGTGGTGACAGGAACGACCGTCCAAGTGGCATCGGTGCTGACTTTGTACTCCAAGTTCCACGCAGTCTCCGTACCGGCAACAGTCCAACCCACCTCGGCAGAATTGGTGGTGATGTTGGTGACCGTGATATCGGTGGGTCTCGGACAAGGCGGCATGCAGTTGGTGGTGAATGTTGTCAATGTGCCGGACGGG
This sequence comes from Bacteroidales bacterium, assembly GCA_017525245.1. Classification (GTDB taxonomy): domain Bacteria; phylum Bacteroidota; class Bacteroidia; order Bacteroidales; family WCHB1-69; genus F23-D06. The sequence continues at coordinate 6,920 of JAFXTE010000068.1, forward strand.
GTGCCGGAAGAGGCGTAGATAGTGTCACCTTCATGATCAAGCATCACGAAACTGCATTCATAGTCATAACCACCTCCTGAATTCCATACCAAAGAAGTGCTCACGTTGTTGCAAAGCATCACCGTCACTACATCGGTGTACAGTCCTTCGGCGAGTGTCACGTTGGCCACTATGGAGTCGTTTTGCAGAATAGAGATACTACTGCCGACCCAGCTGTCGTCCCATTCGCCGTAGAGGATGAACGTGTAGGTACACATGTTGGCTGAATCACAGCCGGTTGTCTGTGCTGACAACGGCGCGTTCATCAGGCCGCACATCAAAATTGCCAGCATAAATTGGAAAACTTTTTTCATTCTTTTTGGATTTTGTGAAACAATATAATTGACGAAATTGTACAATGAAAAATATGGCTGCAAAGTTATGATATATTTTTGATTAAAGCGGGATGTTGATAAGTTGTTGATAAGTTAAAAAAAAAGGCCGTCACCATAACCGGCAACAGCCTTTGTCTATATCGTATCAATACCCCCCTGCCCTTCGGGCATCCCCCCTAAAGGGGGGAATGGGGCGTCTAAGTTACATCCCAGACAACTGTTGCTTCAGTGTCTGTTTGGTTCCCCCCTTTAGGGGGGCTAGGGGGGTTATCGTTTCACGAACGTTTTCGTCGCCGTTCCCTCATCCGTGGTCACGCGCACGAAATACATGCCGTTGGCGAGACCGGAGACGTTGATGCGGGTCGGATTGTCAACCACGTTCACAGTATTGATTACCTTACCGTAAACATCGATCACCTCAACCGATTGAACATTGAACCTTGAACTTTGAACCATGACGTAATCGTTGGCAGGGTTCGGGAAGATGGCGATGCTGTTGAGCAGGTAGCTGTTGAGGCCGTCAACCAGCGTCGTGACGGTCAGCAGGTCGCTCCATTCACTGAGATTGTTGTCACCGCAGTCGGCCTGCACCTGAACTTCGTAGCTGGTTTCAGCAGCAAGACCTGAGACAGAGTATTGGTTCGTACTGGAGGTTGCACTGATCCATTGACCGTTCTGCGGACGGTAACGGATGTTCCAGCTGTTCACGTTGACATTTTCGTTCCATGAGACATCAAAACTCTCTTTGGTGATGTTGCTTGCGGTGAGACTGGAAGGTACATCACACGGTTCGGGAGTGTCTTCAGGAAGCGTGGTGAAAGTCACCACGTCACCGTAATAAGTCAAGCCGTTATAGGTCATGAATGCTCTGTAAGTGTATTGTGTGCTAGGAGTCAGGCCGTTGAGGTTGTGGGTCAACGTCTCGCCGGTCACGTTAACAACAGTGTATGAGAGGGCGGAGGATTCTTTCCACTCGAAGCCCATGGGCGTGACATTTACATTGCTGGGATTTGAGATCGTACCATTCATCGTGGCTGTCGTCTGCATAATGTCAGAGGCGGCGTTGGTTGCCACGGTCGGTTCGGTGAAGACAGGGCCGGAACCGCTACAATCGGTGGTGAAGGTGTGGAGAACGCCAGCAGAAGGTGTACCGGTGGTGGCGAAAATCTCTGTGCCGTTGGGATCGGAGACGGAGAAACTGGTCTCAGAGTCATAGTTCCCTGAATTCCACACTAAAGAGGTGGAAACGTTGTCGCAGAGAGCAACCGTTTCTGTTGCACTGGAGCCCGACAAGGAGAGTGTGGCCACGGTAACGCCATTCTGTTGTACATTTAAGGAAGCACCATTCCAGCCGTCACCATAACTGTCGTTAAGAGTGAACGTGTAGGTGCATTGGTCGGCGAGTTCACAATTGGCGGTGGAGAAGGAGGATTCTCGATAGTCAGAGACATCGCCGCCACCGCAGTCGGCCTGGACGCGGATGTCGTAAGAGGATCCGGCGGTCAAACCAGTGAGCGTGTAAGGATTCGTGGTGACGGGAATCACCGTCCATGTGGCGTCAGTGTTCACCTTGTATTCTACATTCCAAGCCGTCTCCGTGCCCGTTGAGATCCAGCTCACCTCTGCAGTTGTGGTTCCGATATTGGAGACCGTGATGCTGGAAGGTCTCGGACAGGTAATCGGTGTACAGCTGGTAGTGAAAGTGGTCAGCGTGCCGGACGGAGTGCCTGAGGAGGTGTAGATAACATCCCCATAGGAGTTGAGCACTTCAAAACTGCATTCGCTTGCATAACTACCTGTGTTCCAGATTAATGTAGTGGGCTGATTGTCGCAAAGCGTCACAGGCACAGTGGCGGAATCTCCGGATGAAAAACCGACGGTGGCCACGGTAATGCCGTTCTGCTGAACAGTGATGTTGTTACCGTTCCAACCATCACCATAGCTGTCGGCGAGGTTGAAGATGTATTCGCACTGATCAGTCACTTCGCACATGTTGGTGTTGAAGTTCACAGATGCAGGCTGGGAGGTGCCGTCAGCACCGCAGTCGGCCGTGATGTAAACAGTGTAGGCGGTGCCGGAGGTCATACCCGTCAGATCGTAGGTGTTGTCTGTAACAGTGGCTGAAGTGCCTTCACCAGGGGTGAAACCGGCCTCACCGTATTCGATGGTGTAGCTGTCGGCGTTGCTGAACCAGGTTACAGTGGCACTGGTCATGCCGATATTGGAGACCGTCAGGTTCTGAGGAGCAGGACAAGCCACCAAAGTGGTGAATTGGATGGTCAAGGTGGCGTCAGGGTTGTCAACAGTGGTGCCGCAGTCGGTGATAACATACACATCGTAGGTGGTTTCGGGGGTAAGGTTGCTCAAAATAAGAGTAGTGGATGAGGCGGGTTCCGTGCTCCATTCGCTGTCGGTGGAAGCCTTGTAATAGACAATCCATGCGGTGTGGGTCGGATCGTTGTCCGTCCAGGAGATGGTGGCGTTGTGGCCGTCAATATTGGTGGCTGTCACACTGGTCTTCACGGGTGAAGGACATCCGGGGACGAGTCCTACGGTGAAATCGTCCACATTCCAGGACTGAGGATACATTCCCGTGCCAGTGGGATCGACATAGCGGAGAGCGATTCGGCCGGAGGTGGCTGTTGCGCCGTTGAGGTCGAACGGTCCCATATAGTTGCCGTTACCGGCGGAGCTGCCGCCGCGAGGACCGGGCATACCGGCATCAGCAATCACCAACTCGAAAGTGGAGGTGTCCATGACATTGGTGATCACACCGATTTGGATGTGACCCGTGGAAACGGAGGTCGCGGTAGCCCAGAATGAAAGACGCAACGTGTTGATGTCGTTGGAGAACTCAGGCAGTACCAACATGCACTCAGTACCCTTGAATTCCGCGGAATTGACACCAGAATGGCAAGCATCGCCGTAGTTTCTGTACACCATCGGGAAGGTGCCGTTATTGGCTGTATAAGTGACCGGAGTTTCCCAGCAGATGAAGGAAGAGCTGGTATAACCCTCGAAGTCTTCGAACCACGGGGTGTCTTCTGTCACCGTGACAGCACCGCAGGAGGTGTTGAAGCTGATGGCCTCAGACATCACGGATGAATCGGTGGCACAGAGGGCGCGCACGGAAACCGAATAGCTGGAGCTGGCGTTCAAGTCATTGATGACAATAAAGGTATCGGTAGTGTTATAGATGTTGCCGCCCACATACACGTTGTAGGAGTCTGCATTGCCGCTCCAGGAAATGGTAGCGCCTTCCATGGTCAGGTCGCTCACGTACAGATTGGAGATGGGCAGGCACTCAGGCAGATAGTCAATCACCAGATTGTCAATCAAGCAACCGCTATTGCCACAGTTGTCGGCGCGGAAAGCGATGTATTGGCCGTTACCGAGGTAATTGTTCAAGTAAACGGTGAAATGCTCCCAACCGCAGCTGTAATAGGAGCCGATACAAGAAGGTAGAATCGTATCAATCACTTCGAATGTGTCATCATCCTCGGGGTCGGTCATAATGCCAATCAAAAAAGCACCATCAGTGGCGGTTTTACGGGCATCGAACTCCACCTTGAGGCTGTTTAACGGGATGCTGCTGTCGAACATCGGCAGAGTGGCCTGCGTGTAGCAGCCCGGCGTGTAGCCGAAGTCAAGGGCTTTGCTGCCCCATGCCCAAACCTCGCCGACGTTTTGATAGACATAGTGTTGGCCAGAGGAATCGCTGGTAGAACGGGTCCAGCATACAACATAACCATCTACAGGTTCGCCCTCGAAGTCTTCGCTGAACGGCAGCACAGAGATACCTTCATCACCGCAAAGGGTGCGGAATTCCGCTGTGGCAGAAGGGTTGGATTCTTCACCGGAACAGTCGGCGGTGACATAAAACTCATACTTGGTATTGCCGCCAAGACCGGTGATATCCAAAGACTCATCCGTGGCGGTCTCCATTGACCATTCGCTGCCGCCCACAGGACGGTAATACACGTTCCAAGCGGTGGCGCTGCCGTTCTCCTGCCAGTTCAGCGTTGCGGAGGATGACGTGATATTTGTAACGGTCAGGTTAGAAGGTTGTGCGCAGGCGAAACCTTGGATGCTGATGTTGTCGATAGCGGCCGGCGGGTTCGTGCCGGATGATCCATCATTTTTCCAGAAGAAGACAATCTTTTTGGAGGTGCCGGCTACATTCTCAAGCAAGAAGTCGGCGTGTGTCCAGTCGCCCACATTATATTTTTGGGAGAGCAGGGCCGTGCCGGAAGGAACAACATTGGTGGGAACTTCCGCGCTTGCATCCATCAAATATACGGACAGATAGTCATAAATGGCGTAGGAACCACCTTCGCCCATTGTCTTGTAGTCAAAAGCGAGGTGATATTCCAACGACTCGTCGAAAGCGACATTGAGGATTGCGTATGCGTATGAAGTGTTTGAGGTGTTGTAATTGTTGGTTACACCGTTGTCGTTGGAAATATATAAGGAATGTCCTTCCGCAGTCGGATCGTCAGCATCGGGATTGAAGGTGGCAGTGCCAACAGCCCATTGGTTGTCGCCAGTACCTTGGAAAGTGAATTCCGTGACAGGATTGTCCTCGCCTTCCTCGAAGGTGCGTGCGTAAGGCAACTCCACAGGGAGACCCGGGGTGGAGAAAGTAAGTTGTGCGAAGGAAAGGGCATACGTGCCGTCACCGCAATCTGTGCGCACATACCAGGTGTAGCTGGAAGAGGGATTGAGGCCGGTCAGGGTATAGACATTGTCTGTGAGGGATGCACCGTAAACGATGGTGGTGTCTTCGCCGCCGTTCTCCCAGTAAACAAGGTCATAGGTGCTGCCGTCCACCTCGTTCCAGGTGAGGTCGGCGGCGGTGGCTGCCACGTTCACGTTGGCCAGGCCAGTGGGCTCCGCACAGTCGGGGATGAACGTCACGGTGAAGTCGTCGAGGTTCCAGGATTGAGGATACAGACCGGAACCCGTGGGGTCAAGGTAGCGGAGAGCAATGCGGCCGGAAGTGGCTTGGACGTTGTTGAAGTCGAACGGTCCCATGAGGTTGCCGTTGCCTGCGGAACTGCCACCACGCGGACCGGGGACGCCAGCATCAGCAAACACCAGCTCAAAAGTGGAGGTGTCCGAAGCATCGGTGACCACACCGATCTGTATGTGTCCGGTAGTAACGGAGGTCGCGGTGGCCCAGAATGTGAGACGCAGGGTGCTAAGGTCATTGGAGAACTCAGGCAACACCAACATGGCCTCCGTCCCTTTGAACTCGGCCGAATTGCCTCCTGAATGACAGGCTTCGCCATAATTCCTGTACACCAAGGGGAAAGTGCCATTGTTTGCCGTATAGGATACAGGAACGGCCCAGCACTGGAAGTCGGAGCTGGTGTAGCCCTCGAAGTCTTCAAACCAAAGATCTGTGATGGTGATGGCGTCACAGGAGGTCAGGAAGTTCTTTACTGAAGACCAGTTGGTCTCCGTGTTGTCACTACAAACGGTCTGCACACGCACTTTGTAAGAAGAAGAAGGATTCAAACCGGACAGATCAACGGTGGTGTCGTATGCCGTAATGCTTTGAGCATTAGCCCAGTCGCTCTCAGTGGAGAGCATGTATTCAACGTTGTAGGAGGAAGCATTGTCGCTGCCAAGCCAGGAAATCGTGGCACTGTTAGTGGTAATGGCTGTGACGGTTAAGCCAGTAGGCTTCGAGCATAAAGAAGGTGTCCCGTAGCTGAATGTGGTCTTGGGAATGAAATTCTTTTGAACGCTACCCCAGTTGTAAGAATAGTCGTTCAAGCTGGCACCAGTTGATGTGATTCCATAGAAAGAAGCTGATGCGTAGTTACCAGAAGTGTTGGTGAGGTCAAAAAGTAGATTGCCACCCGAGTAATTGAACGGGGAATCGAACTCCACCGTCATCACATTGTTGGCGATGACAATGGCACCGTTATATACTTCCGTAAGAGTCGTCTCATTGTCAAAATTCTCTCCTGAAAATGAGGGGTTCGTTGAGATACCCAAACTGATGGTAATGGTGGATGTGAATGAAGGGTTGCTGCTCAGATAAAACTCCATCTGGGTGATGGCGTATCCTTGCATGTCAGCTAACAGGCTGTCAGGAAAGATAATCTGTGTGTGCTCTTCTGAATCCATGTAATAGCCGTAGAAAGGCACGTAATCGTTGGCTTCAGTGCCCTCAGCCACCGTCAAGATGTTCTGCGCTGACAACGGCGCGGCAACGAAGCCGAGCATCAGAATCGTCAGCATAAATAGTAAAACTTTTTTCATGCTTTTTGAATTTTGTGAAACAATATAATTGACGAATTTGTACAATGATAAATATGGCTGCAAAATTATGATATATTTTTGATTAAAGCGGGATGTTGATAAGTTGTTGATAAGTTAAAAAAAAAGGCCGTCACCATAACAGGCAACAGCCTTTGTCTATATCGTATCAATACCCCCCTGCCCTTCGGGCATCCCCCCTAAAGGGGGGACTGGGGCGTCTAAGTTACATCCCAGACAACTGTTGCTTCAGTGTCTGTTTAGTTCCCCCCTTTAGGGGGGCTAGGGGGGTTATCGTTTCACGAACGTCTTCGTCACAACGCCATCATCCGTGGTCACGCGTACGAAATACATGCCGTTGGCGAGACCGGAGACGTTGATTTGGATCGGGGCGGACGCGGGGGATTGGGCGGACGCGATGAATCGCGTCCCTACGGTGGTGATGATTTTACCATAAACGTCAATTATCTCGATACCCTCAAATTGTACATTGTTCATTGTACATTGTACATTGACAACGTCGTTGGCTGGGTTCGGATAAAGGGTGATGCTATTGAGCAGGTAGTTGTCGATACCGCTGTTGGTAGCCGTGGCGATGAGGATTTCAGACCATTCGCTGAGGTTGTCCTCGGCACAAACAGCCTGTACCCTGACTTCATAATCTTCGTTGTTTATCAATCCGTTAATTGAATAGCAGGGGGAACCTGTGACCACCACCGTGGTCCATTCGCCGTTGTTCAGCAGACGGTATTGCAGATTCCATTGAGATACATTGGCGTTGTCTGTCCAGCATACGTTAATGTCGCCTTCATCTTTTAATGCAATGATTTGTTGCAAATCGGTTGGGGCATCACATGGTTCGGGAGTGTCTTCCGGCAACGTGGTGAAAGTCATCTCGCTGCCATAAACGGTTTCTCCGTTGAAGGTGATGAACGCCTTGTAGGTGTAGTCCGTGTTCGGGGTCAGGCCGGTGAGGTTAGCCGTGAAATAGTCCCCACTGCCAGTGCCTGCAACCTGTGTGTAGGAGCCGCCCGTGGTGGCCTTCCACTCGAATCCCTTCGCCGTGATAGTCACACCGTCAGGATTCGTGATGGTGGCGTTCAGCGTGGCTGTGGTCTGCTCGATATCGGAGGCTGCTGCAGTGGAAACGGTCGGGTCAGTGATTTCCACGACGGTGGTGTCGCCGCTTCCGCTGATGGAGAAGTTGCGGATAATGGCGGCAGGGTCGTTGCCACCGCTGTTGTCGTTTCTCCACAAGAACACCAGTTTGGCCTTGCCGTTTGTGCCGGGCACGGCCATCTTTTCACTCACATGGATGGCGTTGTCCTGTGTCAGGTGAATCACGTAGGGGTAGTTTGCGCTTCCGCCAGTCAATGACTTGTAAGTGGAAAAGTCGAGGGCGTATTGGGCGTTGCTATGGGAGGACTGGGCGTTGGAACCTGAAGTGCTGGCCTCGAAGCTCTCGTTAGTGGGTGCAAGGAAAACTTTAAGGTAGTCGTAAGGCGTGATGGCACCCTCGCCCGCCAGTGTCACATCGAACTCCACAAGCAGGGAATCCATGTTGGCAGGGACGGCAAAGAGTTTCTCGGCCATCACAACGGTGGAGGCGTTCTTGGTGTAGGAGGCATCAGTGCCGTTGTTGGTGACGAATAGCGCGCTTGCGGTCTCGCCGCTCGGCGTGCCGGCCGTCCAGTAGTTGGTGCAGGTGCCGTTAATCAGATTCCAGTCGCTTGCACTGGCAAAGGTCGTTTGATAGGGCAGCGGGGTGGGGGTGTCTGTGGTGTAGAAATGAGCGATAGCACTCGACAGCGGTTCGGTACCCTCGCAGGCGGTTTCCACATACCAGTCGTATGCCGTGGCAGGGCTCAGATTGGTCAACTCAAATTCGTTGTTGCTGTCCAATGAGATATTGGGGTCGCTTTGCCAGGTCGCTTCAGATGACTCTTTGTAGTAGAGGTTGAAGTTGGAAGCCGTGGAGACCCAGGAGAGGGTCGCGGAAGTGATGTCCGGATCGGCGGTCAGTGACATCGGGCGGGAACAAGCCGGGACGTGATCGAGCGTCACGTCGTCCACGTAGGTGTTGTTGTAGGCCGAACCAGTGGCCCTCACATGGAATGCCACGTATTTGCCGTTGCCGTTGTAGGTGTTGAGCGGGAATTCGTAAAGGGTGTACTCATCGGTCAGGTCGTAGGAAGCCACGGCGGTGAATGTGCTCACATCCGTCGGGTCGGTCATCACACCCAACTCAATCGCACACTGGTAGCTGTTGCTTGACATTCTCGCGTAGAGGGAAACCTGCAAGCTGGAAATAGGCAGCGCGGCAGTGTCGATGTCGGGGAGGATGGCAAATGAATTGGAATTGCTGTTGTAGAAGTAGAGCTTGTGTTCTCCGCTGTGGGCATAGTTTGTGTTGACATACGGGTAGTTGTTGGTACTCGCTTTTGCCCAGCAAGATGGGAGAGGATAAGAAGAGGTTCCGCCGAAGAGGTTATTCTCAAAATCCCAGGTCATAGGAACGGAGGCGATGTCCATGCACTGCGTGATGAAGCTGCTGGTGGTGAAGCTTGGGGAAAGGGTGCCGTCCGTGCATTCAGCAGCCACGTACCATTCATAGTATGAACCGGACGTAAGGTTGCCAAGCGTGTAGATTCCGTTCTCGTTCAGGGTGATGCCAGACAGTGCCGTGTAAACGCTGTCCGTGGCGGGTTTGTAGTACAGTGTATAGCTGTTGGCTGTGCCTGTCCATCCGAGATCCGCGCTCGTGGTGCCGATGTTTGTGGCGGTCAGGCTCTCGGGATTAACGCAGTCGGGAATCGGCATCACTTTGACGTTATCGAGATACCAGAACCATTCCGTGGTACATTCGTATCTGAATGTGATGTAGTAATGAACGTTGGGCATCGTATCCACAGAGTCGAATTTCACCGTATAGTTGTGGTAGTCGTTGTTGCCAATCTGTGCGCCTGTGATGCTCCATAAAGAGGTGAAGGTGCTTGCGTCTTCAGGATTGGTCACGTAACCCACGCTGAAAGTGCCGGAGTTGGCTCCTTCTCTTCTGCACCAGAAATTGACCTGAAGGGTGTTGATGTCATCGGCAAACTCAGGCATCACAGCATACTGCGGGGAGGCAATGCTATAGTTGTTGTTGAACTTCAGCATCTGCGCACCATCGTATGCGTAATTGCTGATTGCACCAGGGTAGTTTTGATAAGGGTTGATGACATTCCAGCAGTTCGGGATGGCGTTGGTGGCTAAATTTTCGAAACCATGGAAATAAGGGGCGTTGGCGGCACCGCACAAAGTGTTGAACGTGGTGCTTGGGGTCGTAACGATGGAACCGTCACTGCAGACAATGCCGAGATACCATTCGTAAGTTGTGGAAGCGCTCAGGTCTTCGAGCAGATAAACGCCATCCGTGAGTGTGGCATTCTCCACCATTGTGTAATCTTCGTTGGCAGCGGTCTTGTAATAGAGGTTCACGATGCCGTCGTTGGTCATAGTCCAGGAAAGTTCAGCGGAAGAGGTGGTGATGTTGTTGGCTGTCAAACCGGCGGGCGGCGTGCAAGAGGGGGCGTTCTCCTCATTATATACGCTCACGTTGTCGATGTAACATCCGTCAGCAGAAGTTCCATTACCAATAGCTTTGAATTTCAATTGGATGATGAACATACCGCTCGGGAGGGGCAGGGAGTCGAAAGTCCAGCTTGAGGCAACGTCCGTATAGGTCCGCAGTTCGGCCCAGTCGGTTTCGGCGCCTGGAGTGGCTGAACGCATATAGACGTGCAATTCGTCCGCAATCCCGCTTCCGAAATAGTCGGCTCTGAGTTGCTCGAACTTCAAGTAGGGGGTGCTCACGTTGGAGATGTCCAACAAAGGAGAGAAGGCTTCAACTTCGTAGGAGCCGAAGCTGTGTCCGAGATGGTTGGAACTCACGCTCCAGCTCGTACCGCCATTTGTCGGAAGAAGCCAGCATTCGGGTTCGATGGTGAAGTCCTGAACGTAAGGGCTCTCGTCTGTGACCATGATGGCTCCGCACGCCGTGGTGAATGTCGCGGTGGAGGAAGCGGAAACAGAACCGTCATCGCAGACAATCTCCACATACCAGTTGTAGGTGGTGGAAGGAGTGAGGCCGGTCAAGGTGTAACCTTCGTTCTGGAGTACGAGATTTTCCACCACGTTCCATGCGGTGTCATCGGCCACCTTATAATAAATATTGTAAGTTCCGCCGATGTTCGACCAGCTGAGGTTAGCCGTGGTGCCTGTGACTGCGGTAACGCTCAACTCGTTGGGGATGACGCAGTCGGTGCCTTCCTGAACCATGAAATTGTCAATGAAGAGGTAATAAGCCCAATCAGAAAAATAGTTGATGGCAATGTATTTCGCATCGCCGGGTATGTCAGTGGCGAGGTATTGGTTCCAATCGGTGCTGTTGTTGGACATAGCGGGCTTCCATGTGAAAGCGCTGATGGATGGTGTGGTGGTGGAGTAGCCAACCTTGAAATTTTCAACCAAGGTGTTGGAGTTTTTGTAGTCGAAACTTACGATTTTGGAATCAGTGACGGGCAGCTCCGGCGTAATCACATATTGATTATAGTCTGTTGCCTCGCTATATGAGGAGAAGCGCAGGGAATGTGTGCCATCGGAGGCGAATTGGGTAGAGATGGCAATGCTGTTCGGGTTTGACGAACTTGCGTTGCCGGCCAACCAGCAGGAGAGGTCGTTCACGTTCTCGAAACTTTCAACCAACGGAAGGATTGCAATACCGCAGTCAAAGCAGTAACCACTCACCGCAACTGTCTGGCTGAACGTTCCGGCGGTGATAGTGATCGTGTCCTGATGAGTGCCTGTGGCAGTGGGGGCGTAACGCACGTACAGATCGCCGCCGCCGACAGGCAGGGTGGCGGTACTTCCGAAAGTGGTGTTGTCCGCGGAAATCTCAAACGGCGCCGCAACACTGGCAGATACAGTTCCTGGAATGTTGTTGGCTACAACATGTACGGTTTGCGCAGAAGAAGTTATGTTGAGTTCCACACTGCCGAAGGAAAGTTCCTCGGGAGTGACCATTAAGACGGATTCAGAAGAGGTGGAATAGACTGTGATGTCATCCAATACAACAAGGAATTGGTCCGTGCAGTTGAAATGGCGGAACGCGATATAGACCGTGTTGCCAGCATAACTGGTCAGATCCACCGTGCGCATGGTCCAGGTGCCGTGGGCCGCCGTCGGAGTTTCCTCGAAAAGAAGGGTGAACGCCGATGTGTCGGTGGCTGAAGTGGTGGAAACATAGACTCCATAGTGGTCACCTGGATAGGACTCAGCCACAGTGAACCAATAGGTCAGCGAACTTGTCCCCGACAGTTCAATGGCCGGTGTTACCAGCCAATTGTTTGGAGTGAGAGCATCGTAGGTGGAGTTTTCGTACGAATACGAGGCGTATGCGCCTGTGCCCGTATGTCCGGACGAAAGGTCTCCTTGCACGGAAATGTGCTCCCAGTTGTTGCCGTCCTGGTCCGCGTCAATGATTGTCCATCCCGTAGGCAGGGATGTCCCTTCAAAGCTTTCGGTGAATATCGGCACTTGCGCCCTGACACCGAAAGTCAGCATTGACAGGAATAATGTCAAAAACAGAAATGTCTTTTTCATTGCAATTTGATTTTGGTGTATAAATATTGTTTGTTTAACGTTTTACAATAAACGGTTTTGTTGCCACACCCTCATCCGTGGTCACGCGCACGAAATACATGCCGTCGGCGAGACCGGAGATGTTGATGCGGGTCTGTAGGGGCGAATCATTATTCGCCCCTACAATGGTGCGGACAACCTTTCCGTACACATCAATTACCTCGATACCCTCCAATTGTACATTGTTCATTGTACATTGAACATTGACAACGTCGTTGGCCGGGTTCGGGAACAAAACGATGCTGTTTTCCAAATGGTTCACGATGCCCACGTTGGTGGTCTGCGCTGTAATGGAGTTGGACCACTCGCTGAGACCGTTGTCGCCGCAGTTGGCCTGCACTTGGATTACATAAGTGGTCAAACCCTCAAGATCGGTGATAGTATAGCTGTTGGTGCTGGATGTCTGAGTGCTCCAGTCGCCGTTGGCAACACGGTAACGGATATTCCAGCTGTTCACGTCCGCATTGGCGTCCCAAGCAATGGAGATGGCGTGGTTTTCCACATTGGTGGCGGTGAGCCCAGTAGGCATCTCGCAAGGCACGGGCGTGTCTTCGGGCAGGGTGGTGAAGGTGACAATTGTCGTCCATTCGCTCACGCCGCCGTCGCTACAGTTAGACCTCACACGAGCTTGATAAGAGGTGTTAGGAGTCAGACCGTTTATGGTGTACCATGGGTGGTCGGATGTGACTTCTGTCCAGTCGGCGTCCTCGGCGGCCTTGTACTGCAAAGTCCATGACGGCACGGAATTGTCGAGTGTCCAGGCGGCGACTGCCGAGGTCTGCGTGATACCCTCTGTCGCAAACGAAATGTATTCAGGGGCATCGCAAGGCTCGGTACCGGCGTTAGCTGCGGCAATAGTGATGTCATCCAGAACAATGCCGTATCCGTCGGCGGCATCACCGGTGAAGGCAATTTGGTAAGTGGCCGTCGGGTTGGGCAACGCGATGGAATCCATGGTCCACTGGCTTACTGCGGAAGAATAAACCGTCAGCATCTGCCACTCGGAGGTGGGGGAGGTGCGATAATATACGCTGAGGTGATCTTGGTCATTACCCCAGGGCTTTTGTGCGTACCAATAGGAGAGGTAGGGATTTGTTATGTTGGAGAGGTCAAAAACGGGCGATATCAGACGGGTGATACTTCCATTGTAGTTCTGCGAATAGAAGAAGGCATTGTAGTTTCCGCTGTGCGCACCTTCGATGCCGGTACTGCTTTGCGTGCCATTCTCTATTGTCCAGTTGATAATATCGATTACTTGCTCTTGAGACCAGCAGTCAGGCATGGCACCATCGTGCTCAAAATCTTCGGTGTAGGGGAAGGTCGTGAACGCATCGCAAGGAACGTTGAAAAGGGTTGATGCCCACAATGATTGGTTGTCGGAGCCACAGATTGCCTGCACACGCACCTGGTAGGAGACACCAGCCGCCAGACCGTTGAGGAGGTAGGAGGCGGTGCCGCTGACGTTAGTGGTCGTCCAAACAGAGTCTGCCGCTTCTTTGTACTCTAAAATCCAGTCGCTCTCCTCACCGCCTGGCATCCAGCTGATCTCAGCGCTGTTGGTGGTGAGATTCGTGGCGGCAAGGTTTGTGGGCATCGGACAAGAAAGCGTCTCAACGGAAACATTGTAGATGATGGCAGCCGGTTGTGTGCCGTCGCTCTGATCGTTCTTCCACAGGAAGACTAATTTGGCCGTGGAATTGGCCGTCGGATTCGTGTTCGGATTGGGCATGGTGACGGACACATGCACAGTGTTGTCACCGGTAAGGTTGAATTTATACGGGAAAGAAGAAGATCCGCTGTATTGCAGATAGTCGGAGAAGTTCAACGCGAAATTCGAATAGTTGTTGGCGGCGTAGTACCTGTTGGTGTTAATTGCCGGATAAATCGAGTCGGAAGGAGCGAAAAACACTTTCAGATAGTCGAAAGTACTTTCGCCACCCACATTCACGTCGAAGCTGATGAACAGTTCGTCGGCATCTCCGATGGTGAAGAGCTTCTCGGCGGAAACCACGGAGAAGGAGTTCACGTGGTATCCCGGGGTGGTGCCGTCGTGGGTCACGAACAAAGCTGCCGTACTGTCGCTGACGGAACCGATCTTCCAAAAGTTACTGCAACTGCCGTTGTAGAATAACCAGTTCCGGTCATTTCCTTCGCTGAAATCTGTGCTGTACGGGAGGCTGGTGGACTCCATTGTGGTGGCGAAGGTGATGCTGGCCGCAGGGGAGTAGTCTCCATCGCAATCACTATACACATTGACAGTGTAAGAGGTGCTGGCGGCGAGGCTGGAAAGGCTGAACGTGGTGTCGGAGGTATTTTCTGTAATCCAAGCAGTGTCGCTTTCGGCCTTGTACTCAACCAGATATTCGGAAGCAGAGCCCGTCCAGGTCAAGTCAGCAGATTCGGAGCTGACATTGGAGGCGGCAAGGTTTCCGGGAGGCGGGCAGGAAGCGCAGCTAACCGTCAGTTCGAAACCGGCCGATTGCATACCGCCGTCAGAGGTGAACTTAATGGTCAGCGGGCCTGCTGAAGACATGGTGCTGGGGACTGTCCCGTTGCCGCAGAATTCGCCTAACAGCGTGCCATTGGTTCCTGCACCGTCATAAATGCGGAGGTAGTCCCAGTTGTTTTCCGTGGCATACGTTCCGGAAACGGCAACCGAGCTGCCTTCGGTTTCAGGGTAGATTACCAGGATGGCGTTGCAGTTTGAGCTGTAGTTGCCGTTGGCTCCGCCGTTGTCATAGATAATCAGCGAGCAGGAGGTCAGCGTGTCGGAACCGGTTATCCCCATGTTGTATGTGCCCGGGGTGGCGGAAATCGGACCTGCCCAATTGCTCTGTTCGTCGCCGCAGTTGGATTGTACGTAGAAATCATAGCTCATCGCACTCAAGTTGTTGATGGTGTATGGATGAGAGGTCGCATTCACCAATGTGGCGTTTTCCGCACCGTGTTGGAAACCGCTCGGACCATATTCGATGTTCCAGGCGGTGGCGCTGCCGCTTTCGTCCCAATTCAGCGTCACCTCATTTCCGGTGACACTTACGAGCGTCAGGTTGGCGGGTTTCTGACAAGTGGCGAGGTTGCTTACTGTCACATTGTCGATGTGCAAGTCGTTGTCGCCGTTGGAAACGGTGGATTCACCATAGAAGGCAATCATCACGGTTTGTCCGGCATAGTCGGACAGCGGGATGGTGACCTCCTGGCCGGCGGCGGGAATCTGGTTGAAAACATAGTCGCCGTTGCCGTCGTTGCTCCACACCGTGGCGTTGTCGGCATTCCAGGAGTCGCCGTTGTCAGTGGAGATAAGGACCATGAATTTGTCGTCAGGTTGTCCGGTCGGATTCGAGATAGGATTGGCGTTGTTATAGCCAGTCAGTGCCATGTCAAAAGTCAGCGCGGGATTGGACAGCGCAGAAAGGTCAATGGCTGGAGTAACTAACCATTTGTTGCAGGAGGCTCCGTAAATGTTCAGCTTAGCGTGTCGTAGTCCAAAAACGTATGAACTGTTGAACACCCAGTTGCTGGAAGTGGCAGGGGAGAGTTCTGTGCCGGTGAAAACAAGGTCGGCCAGACCGGTGTAGGTTCCCCAGCAAATCGGAAGATTGGCGGACGCATCGAAATTCTGGCTGAATGGCGCGACGAAAACAGCGCACTCTGTGGTGAAAGAGGACGTGGTCATGCTTTGGATTGTGGAACCGTCGTCACAAACGGACTCCACGTACCAATAGTAAGTGGTGGCAGGAATCAAATCCTCTAATGTGAAGCCGTCCTCGCCGAGCGTAACATTTTGGATGACAACCCATCCAGTGTCAGCAGAGGTTTTGTAATACAGATTGTAACTGTCGGCATTGCCTCCCCATGAAACGATGGCGGAGGTGCTTGTCACTTGTCCGACAGCCAAAGCGGTGGGGAACCCGCAAGAGGGGATTTCCTCCACGTTGATGTCGTCCACAAACCAGTACCAGTTTTTATTGTTGTCATACTTGAAAGCGATATGGCGGGTGGCGTAAGGGTCATCGACCACATTTTCAAAACTTACGATGTAAGGGTGCGGGTTGTTGTCACCGATTTGGGCGGCGTTGATGGACCACATTGACACGAATGTGCTGCTGTCGGTGGGGTCGGTAACATAGCCCACATAAAGTGTGCCGGAATTGCTGCCTTCACGGAATGTGTTAAAGCGTATCTGCAGGTTGGAAAGGTCATCGGGCATCTGCGGCAGCACTGCGTAGATAGGTTGGTAGTTGTTGAAGTCGCACTTGAACATCAGTACGTTATCGCCCAAAGAGGTGTAGTCGTCGGTGGTCTTTGGATAGCCGTCAAACGGGTTGATCTGCGACCAGCATTCGGGGATGGTGTTTTCCGGGATGTCGTTGAAATTTTGCACATAGGGTAGGGTGAAGTTGCCACAGTCAACGCTATTGCCAAAGAGGTACACATTCGCGTTGGTGGTACCGTCGGAGAGGGTGAGGATGGCGGTGTCTTCGCCGGCAAATATAGGATTGTATCGGACATAAAGTGCGGTGTCGGTGTTCAACATCGTTACGGTTTGCCCGTAAGTTGTGTCGTCCATGGAAACCTCGAAGGGTTCCACAGTACTTGCTGTGATGTTGCCTGTGATGTTGTAAGTGTTCACATGCAGCAGTTGGGAAGCGGTTGGGGCTCCCAACGGCGCGTTGCTGAAGTGCAAGTTCATGGGGTGAGTGGTGATGGTCGGCTCAGTAGTGGAACTCGTGATGGTGATGTCATCAAGGGCGATGAGCATTTGACCCGTGCAGTTGAAGTGGCGGAACGCGAGATAGATCGTGTTTCCTGTGTAATTCTCCAGACTCACCGTGTGTGTTGTCCAGGAGTTAGTCTGTGATGTCGGGGTTTCCTCAAACAGCAAGGTAAAGGCAGTGGGGTCTGTTGCAGAGGTCGTGGACACATAGACCCCATAGTGGTCGGCGGGAAATCCGTATGCAACCATACGCCAGAACGTCAGCGTGCTGCTGCCTGTCAAGGAAATGGCCGGGGTGACCAGCCAGTTGTCGGGAAACAGATCCTCACCAATCCATGCGTCGTAGGAATACGACACAAAAGCCCCTTCTCCGGTATGGCCGCCCATCAGGTCGCCATAAACGGAGCTGTGCATCCAATTCTGCCCATCGTTGTCGGCATCTATAATCGTCCAGCCCGAGGGCAGACCGTTTCCTTCAAAACCCTCACTGAAAACAGTGATTTGCGCTTTTCCAGGGAAAACAAACATTGCCAATAATAGTGGCAAAAGGAGTAGCGTCTTTTTCATTTGTTTAGATTTTTGGTGAATTATTCTTATTTTGGTATTAGTCAACGGTGTGCGGTTCGCAGTTAGCTGAGGTAAGTTTCAAGTTTCAGGTTTCAGGTTTCAAGTTTCAGGTTTCAAGTTTCAGGTTTCAAGTTTCAAGTTATATGTCTAAAATCTAAATTCATAAATCCTATAGTCTAAAGTCTAAAGTCTTACGTCTCACGTCCTACGTCTTACGTCCCGAACATCTCCTCCTTGAACCCTAACAGATACACACTTTCGGTGCTTCGGGTGACGGCGGTGTACATCCAGCGGAGGTACTCTTTGTCGATGGTGTTGTCAGGGAGGTAACCTTGGTCGATGAGCACGTGTTTCCATTGGCCGCCCTGGGTCTTGTGGCAAGTGAGCGCGTAGGCGAACTTCACCTGCACGGCGTTCAGATAGGGGTCGTTCTTGATTTTCATGAAACGGGCGCGGGGATTCAGGATCTCCATATAATCTTCAGCCACAGCATAGTAGAGCTTCTGATTGGCTTCGTTAGAAAGGGAAGGCCCGTCACAGTCCAAGCTTTCGAGGATGATTTTGATATCGACGTTCGGGTGGTCGGGGTAGTCGCACAAGCGCACGGTCACGTCCGCGAAATGGAAACCGTAGAGCTCCTCCTGCTTCTGGATGGACATGATTTCCATGATGTCGCCGTTGGCTAAGAAACCCGCCTCCGACAGCTCGTCCAACCAGTAGTAGTTGTTCTTCACCGCCATGATGTAATCACCTGTGGCAATGACGTTCTCGCGGAACAGCACCCGGCTGCGCACGGCGTTGTTGAACTGGAACGCCCGTTTGTTGGAGCGGGTCACCAATACAATTTCATCGCTGTCGTGGTTGTTGTAGAGGGTGTTGAGCAGCTCCTCCATCTCGCCGCCCTGGATGCGTCGGAAATCATCGAACGGGCGGCCGCTGAAAATCGGCAGGGAGAAGTCGCCGCCGTTGATTTTGTCGCGCACCCGCGTGGCGTTGTAGAGGATGCCCGAATCCAACGACTGCCGCACCACATCGGTGAGCCGCGCCCCGAAGACGTTGACGTTGTAAGCGGATTTGAGGTAGTCGGCGTCGAGGGCGGGGCTTTCGTCGGCATGGACGGGCGGCAGCTGCGCGTCGTCGCCCACGAAGAGCATCCGGTTGCTGTCGCCGAGGAAGGCGAACTCCATCAGGTCGTCCAACAAGCTGTTGCCCACCAAGTCGTTAATGGAACCCTGTGCCGAAATCATCGAGGCTTCATCGACGATGAAGAGCGTGTGGCTGTCCTTGTTTTCGCGGCGCACAAACTTGTGGATGCCGTCTTTGCTATGTACGCGATAGATCCATTTGTGGATGGTGTATGCCTTGCGGCCCGAATATTGCGAGAGCACTTTGGCGGCGCGGCCGGTGGGGGCGAGCATCACGATGTGTACGCCGATGTCAGACAGCGTGTTCACCAAGGCGCTCACGAGGCTGGTTTTGCCCGTGCCGGCATACCCCGACAGCAGGAAGAGGAAATTCTCCCCTTTGTCGTAGATGAAATCGGTGAGTTGCTCCATGGCCTCGGCCTGACTGTCTGTCGGCTCGAACCCGAAGTTCTGTCGGAACTGGCTCTGGAATGCGCTTCTGCTTCTGTCCATTGTCGTCAATAAGAGGCGGCAAAGGTACACAAAATTCGTGAACGTCGGTGTGAGAATCGGAAAATTTTATGTATATTTGCCGCGCCAAATCACAGAAATGATTAATCTACCGAAAATCATATTCAGATATGCTTAAACTTATTTTCAGCCCTTATTACGACGGGAACTGTTACGCAGGAAATCCCGCAAAACAACAATGTGTGCTCGGCACGAAGTATGTCGGACCGCTCGGTTTGTTGGACGAATTGGAGTTGCGGGCGGGACTCACAGGAAGGTATTCCGACGATTTCCAACGCGCCATCCTCTATGCACGCGCCATTAAAAAAGCCATTGACGTCAACAACAATCTGTTTTTCGCCAAGTCGTTTGACAAAGACAAAATCAAGACGGCTTTCGTTGTGTTAGGCTGGCGTGATGCCCTTGTAAAAGCAGGTTGGAACAAGACAATTACGGGCAGCAGCCGTCTCGACGGATTGGCTTCCGTGGAAGCGTTTTTCACCGAAAAAGGCGAAGCCGACCGCTGGCGTGCCCTGCTGGAACTTTCTCGAAACAGTGCCCTGCTGGACAAAACCGACAGCATCGAGGTGGCTTGTAAGAAGGAACACTTGGAACCGCTGTACAGGCAACTGTTTGACAATATGGAAAAAAACGATTGCATGATAAGCTACGCTCCGATGGATATTGCTAACAACCTGCACCAAAAAGCCAAAGTTCTATCGTTCAAAAACGACCTCGAGATGGCCGAATGGCTGGTGCAGCAGAAGCTGGGCGACAACGATGTGGTGGTTTGCGATGACTCCTCCATCCTCAATCTGGACTTGGCTCTGGAAGGCAAGCCTCAAGTTGGCGACGAAAGCAATGCCATAGGCGCTGTGATGCAGATTTTTACGTTAGGACTCCAACTGTTCAACAAGCCGCTCAACCTCAACACGTTGTTGGCCTATCTTCAACTGCCGTCAACACCTCTCACGTCGTTGTATGTGAAACGCACTAGTAAGAAAGATGGTACAGACTATTATTTGTCGTTGCGCCGTGTTCTTTTTGAACAATTGCTGAAAGACAACGGCATTGGTACAGCGTGGAATGAGCTTATCGATGAGGCGGTGTACGACTATGAAGGTCACGATATGTCCAAGTCGCCCCAAAGAGCCACTGCTTTGTTGTTCATCAACCAATGGACAAAGGTTGAAGAAATTGGCGACAAGCACACCGTGAAGAAGAAAATTGTTGTGGATTTTCTCGATGCTATGAAAAAATGGGCAAAAAAGAATCTGTTCGACGAGAGCAAAGCCCTGCAATTCAACGCGGTGGCCGACAACTGTGATATTATGAAAATGATTTTGGAGGATGAGCCGAATGTTATAGGCACAGCCGACCTTTCGCTGTGGACTTCGCAGATAACACATCCCGTGACGTTGTTAACCCTGCCGGCTCGAGTAGGATGCATAAACGTAACACGCTCCATTGCCGACATACATACCGCTCCAGACACCCTTTATTGGGCATGCACTACCCCTCAATACAACTTCAGGTACGACCTTGAATTTCTTAGTCCTAATGAGATATCCATTCTCAAACAAAACGCTATTGATGTGTTGAGTCGTGAAACAGAGCTGAAAGCTATCCGCGAGGTTGTGTTAGGTGTATTGTCGAAAGTGAAGAAGCAAATCCTTATGCTCGAATGCGACATCATCGGAGGCAATGTGCCTGTTGAAGACCCCGTTGCCACGGAATTGCGACTCACAGGAAAATTCAATATGAAACCCCAAGCTCCCGACCTGAAAGACTGGGGACAAAACAAAGTGATGGCCGATTCCACCAAGCAAGGAGAATATAAAGTAGATTCTTCTGTGTTTAAGTTGCTCGATACGGAAAAAGAAAAAGGTGGTCTCAAACGGGAGATGGAAAGCTACAGCAGCCTCGACGAACTTATCCAAAGACCATTCGACTATGTGATGGATTATATTCTTGAATTACATCAATATGGCACGGCTGCAATGGCCGACATGGACACCGTGAAAGGCAACGTGGCACACGCTTATGTGGAAAAACTGACGAAAGACGGAAACAATGTTTTAGCGGATATGAAAAATCTGCACAGCACGGATTTCGAGAAACAAATCAACCTTCTGGCCGAAACACAAGGCACCATACTGCTTTTGGAAGAGAACGAATTGGAATTCAAGCGTTTCAAAACTCTTTTGAAAAAAAGTGTCGACACCTTACTTGATATCATAGACCAAAACAACCTGACCATTGTAGGGGCGGAACAATATTACGAAGCCGAAGTGCCTACGATAGGGAAAATGAACGCCCGCATCGACTATGTGCTTGCCGACAACAACGGCGATTATGTGATTATCGATTTCAAATGGAACGAGAGCACAACTTACCAAAAGAAACTCGCACAAAATGATGCGTTGCAATTGGCGGTTTACAAGGCCGTAGTGGAAAAATATCTGGAAGACAATAATGACAAACACAAGGTCTGTTTTATGGGCTACTATGCATTGCCTCGACACACCCTATACACCGTTTACAACAACTTGAATCACAAAAACATAGAAATGGTCGTACCAGGTAGCAGCAACGATTTGATGAAGTTGGCCACTAATTCCTATTCTTATAGAATAAAGCAAATAAAATCTGGCATTATAGAAGAAGGAGAGAAGCTTGAACTCGCCAACTTGCAATATGTGAAAGACTCTGCAAGCAAGCAACTCTATCCACTTAGAGGCGACTACAATGATAACACTCTGAAAACCACTGGTTATGGCAATAAAAACATCGTATTGAAAGGAGGACTTGAATAATGAAAAACATTACTTATATCAACGCCGGAGCCGGTTCGGGCAAGACCTACCGCCTTACCGAAGAAATGGTAAACAAGGTCGAACATAAACTCTGCACCCCGTCGCAGATCATCGCATCCACATTCACCACCGATGCGGCTGCCGACTTGAAGAAAAACGCCCGTGAGAAATTCCTGCATCATAAATTGTTTTCCGCGGCGGCAGAGCTCGATTCCGCTGCCATCGGCACGGTACATTCCATCGGTTTGCAATATATCAAGAAATATTGGTACAAACTGGGATTGAGCGCTTCTGTCGAAACCATCACTGAAGATGTCAAAAAGGGCTATCTCAACCGTACCCTAACCAAAGTTGTCACAGATGACGATGTGGCCGCATTCAGAGATTTTGTCGAAACCTTTGGCATCAAACAAACTGGGTCAACCAAATATAATTATAATTTCTGGAAACCATTGGTCCAGGGAGTTGTAGAAACAGCCGATGCCTTTGGCATCAACGACCTTTCCGTTTCTGAAAGCAAATCGAAAGAATTGGCAAAACTGCTGTTAGGAGCCGACGGACGTTTTGCCTTTGTAAAAACCCCGACCAAAAGCGAAAACGATATGCGCGCCACGTATTATGGTTGCATTGAACGCATATTCAGAATCGCCCGTGAGTGGTCAAAACTGTTCGAACAGTTCAAGGAGGAACACGGATTGATTGAATTCAATGACATGGAGAGCAAGTTTATCCAACTGTTGCAGGACAAGGAAGTTCAGGTAGATATCTCGCAGTCGGTGAAATATGTTTTTGTGGATGAGTTCCAGGACTCCAACCCGAAGCAAATCCAGATTTTCGACATTCTGTCGGATTTGGTGGAACACAGCTACTGGGTGGGCGACCCCAAACAGGCCATCTACGGTTTCCGCGGCTGCGACACGGTGCTGGTGCAGGCCTTGACGGACAAAATTGTCAATGATACAAAAAACAAAGTCCCAGGCATGGACTTCGACACGTTGAAAGAGTCGCGCCGGTCGGTGAAGCCTTTGGTGGACACTACTTCAGCTGTTTTTACCAAGGTGTTTGACAATTTGGACCCTGACATGGTTGTGCTTACAGCCCATAGGAAAGAATTATTGCCCAACAATGTTCCTGCACTCTGGCATTGGGAACAGAAAAAGACACCAGAAACTGGCAGAGCCAGCAAAGGGAAACTCTTTGACTCCATCGCACGGCAGATACGGGATATTGTGGATGGTAAAAGCGAAATCAAAGTTGTATTCGATAAAGACAATAATAAACCCCGTCCCGCCCAATATTCCGATATAGCTGTCTTGGCTAGGAGCAATGATGATGTCTCCGATATCACAAAAGCTTTGCAAGCCAAGGACATTCCTGTAGTAATGGAGAGCACTGTGGATGTCAACTGCAAAGAATTGCGGCTTGTGCGGCTGCTTCTCAACTACATAATCGACGACTCTCCGCTTCTCAAGGCCGAAATCGCCCATCTTCTATTCGGAGCGAAAACTGCCGATGTGATAGAGGACAATCAGAAAGTTCTGGGAGCACCCAATTTCAACAAATTGGCAGCTTTAAAAGAGAGACTTAAGACACTCCCGGTGAGCGACATCGTAAAGACGCTGGTCGTTGAGCTGGATCTGATAAATCGCTGCCAGAAATGGGGCAAAGCCGAGAAACGTCAACGCACCCTGCAGGCTGTGATCGAAGATGCCAAATCATTTGATGACAATGCCATAGCCTTGGGACAAGCCTCTTCCATAGAGCATTACCTTGAGCATCTTGACAAAGAAGGTGTTGTTGTCAAGGAGGGATTCTTCCGTGAAGGCGTCCGTGTGCTGACCTACCACCGCTCAAAAGGTCTTCAATGGAACGTCGTTATTCTCTGCTCTTTGGATGATGATTCGCTGAACGTGAAGAAACTGAAAAAACGCTTTGTCTTCGGGGTCAATTATGTGAGAACAACCGCTCCCACGGCTGCCAAACTCTATTCTGATTATTATCTCACCTGTCTTCCCTCTTTCTTTTCGTCACCTCAAAGCAATTTGCCCGAAGATATGATGAATGATATTGGCACATTAGGCACTTATTTGCAGTATGAAGACAGACTGCGCTATGAATCGCGACGCCTTTTATATGTTGGGGTCACGCGGGCGCGCGACTATCTCATCACCACTTCGTTAGAAGGGAAAAAGATGCAATGGCTGCTTGAATGCGGCATTCAACCGGATATTAGCGGCTCTGCCAACTACAGAGCCGTTTGGGGTAACGGAACTGGCATAGAACTGTCGAAGTTTGTGCAGGTGGTTGATGATGGAACGTATGTGAGCAAACCAGAACCGACGGATTATTACTGTCGCAAGGATAATCTGTCATCCCCGGTTTTTGATGAGAAATATCTTTCTCCGAGCAAGTTGGTGGATGATGTCTTGGCTGATCAGGTGAAACCACAGGCGCTTTATCCTGTTCAGAACCAAGAGCCTCGTCCCATCAAAGTTGGCTCCGGTGACGAATACGATGTTATGGGCACCTGCATTCACAATATCTTTGCCATCTATCGCCCTGAGGCTGACAGACAAGGGATGATCGGTAAAGCTCAAAAGATAGTGGATGCCTTTGGTATGGACAAGATGTTGCCGGATGCGGAAGGCATCGTCGATTCCATAGCTGAACTTTACCAATATTTGAAAAACCAGTATGGAAAACCTGTCAAAGTGGAACACGAGGTGCCGTTCCGTCACGACAATAACGGACAGGTCATCGCTGGCGAGATAGACTTGTTGTGGTACACAGCAGATAAAGAGTGCATCCTTATTGACTTCAAGAATTACCCCGGAATTATGAGCAAGGTTTTGGATAGCTCGAGTAAAGAATTCGTCGGTAAGTATGCAGCGCAGCTCAAGGCATACGAAGATGCATTGGTGGCTGCTGGAATGACCGTCAAGACAAAACTGATATACTATTCCGTGCTGGGGTGCTTGGTGGAGGTGACATTCTAACACACAATAACACTTATTGTTACTGAACGTTAAGGCCGCTGACCTCTGTAGGTTGACGGTCTTTTTTTCTGCTACTCGCAAATTTTGCCCTCACTTTGTTTTTCTTCCTATTTTTGCCGCGTAAAACTTTCATCATAAACCCTAAAAGTATGTCAATAATAATCAAAGACAAAGAGTTCAGCGACGAGGAAATCATGGCTGAATATAGGAAAAGAAGCGACGAATACCACGAGTGGCGCCAGCAAAAGGCGGCGGAGTTCCTGCAAAGCAAGAAACGGAACAAATGCTACCACTGCTACGCCGTAGAAACAGAAACCGGCTATGAGGACGAATTCTTCATCCAGCTCGCCGACGACATCGTTGCCCGCGTGCAAGCCCTGAAGGAGGAAATCCGCAACGATCCTGAACTGAAAGACGACGAGGACCGTGCCGATGAGTTCAGCGACCGCGTTTGTGAAATCGGCTATGACATCGAAAATGTACCGCAACCATGGCCGGATGACAATATCTTCACCAACATCGACCTTGATGATTACATTTACCTGTATCACTTTGATATCCACCTCTTCGACTGGAAAGGCGACGCGAACGGACGGCTGTTCCCGGCCACGGCGGACCTCACCGACGAGGAATACATCGACCTGCTGGCGTTGCTGATCGACCAGCCCGACTGCTCGTTCCAGCACCTCGCCCACCTCAGCCCGAAGTTCAAGGCCATCCACGACAAGGTGAGCGACTACCTCCATAACTATGACTTTACTGTGATGAAACAGTTCTGCCACGATCACGACTATGCCATTCGGATGACCGAACTGCGTCACGATGCCCAAACGCTGCTCAAACAGCTGAAAGACAACAAGGAGAAATACCCTTACATTGGCTTCCTGAAAGATTTTATGGTGAATTTGACCGTCATCATGAATGAGAGAAACGCTGACAAAACCTCATCGCAGACGGCGACAGATGATTCTTCGACGGATGGGACAGGAGGCGAGGACCAGCAGGAACGGCTTGCCAAACTCGCCGACTGGATCGACCAGTTCACCAAGGGAGACAATTTCCTTGCTGCGGATTTGCTGGAACGGGAGCTGAAGAGGCAGATTGACAAGGAAAAACTGAGAAAACCTTACCCCATATTGGTGGAGCACGACAATTTGAATATAGAACTCCCTGGTCATAAGACAAAAAAAATATCTTTTGGACGTAGTGAAGCCAAAACTTTATATATCTTCTTTTTGCGGCAGATTGAGCGTGCGAACAAGGACAGCAAGGTCTCCCCGTATCTGTCGCAAAAGGAGATGGAAGACTACGCTGATGAGTTGCGGAAAATCCACGAGTACTCCAGCGGCAAGAAACCATTCGACCTTGAATCTTGGTTTAAGAAGAGTTCCCAGTCAAACACGTTCTTCAATGCAGGTTCTCTCATACGCAAATGGTTCGGCCAGTTCTATAACACCGATGAACTCAAGAAAAACTACGGCAAGTGCTACAGCATTGAAATAATGGGCAAAGACCGTTACGGCAACCCGCGCTACGGCATCGATCTCGACATAGATGATTTTGACCTCGGTTGGTACAGCATTGACAGAAGGGGAATTTGAGTATTTACCGTCAAATTTCGTGACTTTGCGCCATTCATAATTCATAATTCGTCATGTCTGGTCTCTCAAAATCCAAATACACCAGTTTCCGCAAGTGCCCGAAATGCCTTTGGTTGGGTGCGTATAAGTCGGAAGAACAACAAATTGACGCCTCCACGCAGAGCCGTTTTGAAACCGGCACCGCTGTGGGCGAACTCGCCAAAGGGCTGTTCGGTCCCTACACCGATGTCACCACACAGACTGATGACGGCCACCTCGACATCAAAGCGATGCTGGCTCGCACGCAGCAGTGTCTCCACGACGGCATCGACAACATCTGTGAGGCGGCCTTCTCGTACCAAGGGTGCTACTGCGCGGTGGATGTCCTCCGCAAAACCGACGACGGATACGCCATCTACGAGGTGAAAAGCAGCACCTCGGCCGACAAAGAGGTCTATGCGCAGGATGTGGCCTTCCAAAAATGGGTGCTCACCCAGTGCGGCGTCAAAGTCACGGGAACCTACCTCGTCTGCATCAACAACCAATACGTGCGCAACGGGGCGTTGGACATCCACCAGCTGTTCAGCATCAACGACATCTCGGAGGCGGAGGCGGTGGAATACCCGCAGGTGGCCGCCAACTGCAAGGCAGCCAAAGCAGTGCTGGACAACCCTGCGGAACCGGCCGTGCCCATCGGACCGCACTGCCACGAGCCCTACGGTTGTGGGTTTATGAGCTATTGTATGCGCCAATGCGGTATCCCCGACAACGAGCCCACCGTTTTTGATCTTTACAGAGGTTCGTTTGAGAAACAGTTAGAACATGTACACAATGGTATCGTCTCGTTTCCCGATATTGTCAAATCCGGCATCAATCTTACGCCTATGCAGAAGATGCAGGTGGATTGCACGATGCATGGCACCAAGCATATTGACAAAGCCGCATTGCACGAATTCCTGAACACGTTGAGTTATCCGATATACCATCTGGACTTTGAGACGATGCAGCTCGTTGTCCCGCCATACGACGGCACACGTCCCTACCAACAGATTCCGTTCCAGTACTCGCTGCACATCGAACACGCCGACGGCACGTTGGAGCACAGGGAATTCTTGGGCAACGGGGTTGACGACCCGCGTCGGGCGTTGGCCGAACAACTCTGCAGGGACATCCCCGCGGACGCCTGTGTGACCGCTTACAACAAGAAATTCGAATGCGGCCGTCTCAGCGAGTTGGCGGATATCTTTCCGGATTTAAGTGCGCACCTGTTGAGCATCAGCAGCCATATCATCGACCTGCTGTCACCCTTTCAGAAAGGATACTGCTACTATCCGGCGATGGGTGGCGGGTTCTCCATCAAGGCGGTGTTGCCGGCCCTCTTCCCCAGTGACCCCGACTTGGACTATCACAACCTGGAGGGTTCGGTACACAACGGTGGCGAGGCGATGGACATCTACCCGCGCATCAAGGATATGCCGGCCGACGAGGCCGCTGCTGCCCGCGAGGCCCTGCTCCGCTACTGCGAACTCGACACCTTCGCGATGGTGAAGGTGTTGGCGAAGTTGCGGGAGCTGGCGAAGTGACCTGTGGTTTCCATGCCTCCTATAGTGGAATCGGGGTGCGTTATTTGCTACTCGCAAAAAACGCACCCCGATTTTCTTTCTCCCTATTTTTGCCGCATAAAATTCAGTTATTCACAAAATCAAAATTTATGCCAATTTTAAAATTCAAAAACGGAGAATGGTGCGAAATGACACCGGAAGAAATCGAACAGGAAAAGATAATGGCAGAGCAGAAAAGCCAAGAGGACGAGAAAGCCCGAATGGAGAGGCAACAGGAACTGGCCAAGCAGTACGGTGCCGAAGTCTGGAACGCTTCCATAGAACCCAGCCGTATGGAGGAGATCTATGAGGTGTGTTCATTGGAGCCCCAAACCTTGTGCATCGACATCAGCGATGGCTTGATGACCTGCATTTGGGAAGACTACAGCAACAACGTTTACAAAAGGATAGACCTGTTGTACATCGACACGCTCGCTGTGCGCCGCTTGTTGAACTGTGAAAACAACACCGCCTTGTTTGACGAGATGAAGAAACGCTTCGGCAGTGAAAACGGCATCGAGCTGATTGGAAACTGGCTGACCGAAAACGGGGTGTATTTCAAGAGGGAGGAGGAATAGATATTACCGCACAAGCCGTTCCTGCGAGAAGGTAGATTGGATGAAAGACTCCTCCTTGACAGTTTGCGGGAACGGCTTTTTTTTTGCTACTCGCAAAAAACGCACCCCGATTTCATTTCTTCCTATTTTTGCCGCGTCAAACCAATAAAATTGAAGAAATGGAAAAGAACAATCTCAAAGAAGAAGAATGGAACACCTATGAATGTGAAGTTTATCTTTCACACTGTTCCTGTATCACCAAGTATGTCAAGGCTCCGACCTTGGAGGCGGCCATCGCCTATTTGGAGAAAAAGTACCCGGAGGCGACCTGCGTTATAGAAGCGGACCACTGGAGGTGATGGAATCTCCGGCTCGCGAGGGCAGGAATTGACGAAAACAACCTTTCTCCGATTCCGAGTGCTAAAAAATGACACATCGTGCCGAGCGTATGATATTTTCGTAACTTTGCCGCGTCATTCTTCCCCGACTCTGTTTAATGGGCTTCGGCAGGGGGAGGGGAAAATAAGGAAAATGTAAAAGCGAAAGTCCACTTTAACTAAATTATTGTAATATGAAAGAAAAAGAATCTAAAATTAAAAAAATAGGTGTTGAACACTATAATCTCATTCAATTCGGAGGGCGCAGTTTTTTCGTCCCGCTGCAATTCCACAATACAATCTATGTTTCTGATGATGGGAACAAGTTGGAGATAGACTTCGAAGGCGGAGCAGGTGCATACTGCCTTGTTAATGGTATCCGATGTTCAGAAGTTGTCAGTTATAATAAAAAAGACGATATGGTTTTCGCATTTGTTGAGGAATATACGATGAATGGTGTTCAATGTACAAGTCCTATAAGTGTGGGATTCAAATTTGACGATCGGGAAATTGTTTATGGACGCAGCAAAAGTGTAGTTATACCACAACGACACTATGACGAATTGGCTTCCTCATTTCTTTCAGAGAATCCTCAATTAGACAGCCGGATTCATGATTTTCTTCAAAAACATCCAGAATGCTTCGGAAGCGGTCCCACAAGAGGTGATTTTCCGCCTAATTATGTGAATGAATGGAATAGTGTTAATAATCAT
Organism: Bacteroidales bacterium; assembly: GCA_017525245.1. Classification (GTDB taxonomy): domain Bacteria; phylum Bacteroidota; class Bacteroidia; order Bacteroidales; family WCHB1-69; genus F23-D06. The sequence continues at coordinate 36,804 of JAFXTE010000068.1, forward strand.
CTTACTTTGCGTGAAACAGATGAGGAATACTGTGAACGTGTAGATATAGAAGATGTTTCGGATTTGGAAGACGACGTGCTACAACTGTTTTGCAAGGAAGAACTCGGAGCATAGCTTATAATTAGCTGTGCCACATTAAATTTTATTCGCACTCCTGTTTTCGTATCTTATTATCCGCTGAATTCACGTGAAATAATCCCGTCGCATATAATAGTACCAAGCCGTTCCTGCGAGAAGGTAGATTGGATGAAAGACTCCTCCTTGACAGTTTGCGGGAGCGGCTTTTTTGTATGCTCTTGTGGGCAGGAGATTCCGTTTGGCGTAGCTACGCGCCCTCGCGGGTAGGAGGTTCCGCTTGACGCTGGCGCGTCTCGCGGAATGGTGCAGCGTTTCATGAGGAACAAAGGGAAAAGGCGGGCGGCGTCCGCAATGGATCCGGCCACGGCACCATCCTCCCCGCCGCCCGTCTTTTCCCCTTAACCCCGTCCGGCGGCGCGCACCATTCCGTTTGGCCAGACTGCGGTGACGGAAAAGAACGGCACTGACGGAGAACATTGTGCTGACGGGAGAAGAAGGGACTTGCGGGCCAAACGGAATCTACGGCTCGCAAGAGTGGGAAGTAACGGCACACGACCAACTGCGGGGACGCGGTTGGCTTCAAACGTACTATGTGCCCTCGCGGGCAGGAGGTTCCGTTTGGCATTCCTGCCATTGCAAGCCAACACCTGTCTTGCTGGTTGTTGTCCGCACTTGCGTTTCCCGCAAACCCATTTTCGGCCAAACGGAATGGTGCATTGGTTGCACGTCAGGGCGGTGTTTAACGTTACTCGGTGTTCCGACAACGCAGTGATTGACGATAAACAGACAATGCACCAAGGCAGTTGTCAACGATTAACAGGGTGACCCGAAAATCCAAACAT